>NZ_JBNCKV010000024.1:0-90980 GCF_049841695.1 Micromonospora sp. DT178 | reverse complement strand
CCCAAAACCCCCGGCAAATCCACCAAACCACCCCACCGCAACGGCACCTCCAAACCCACCACCCGACCCAAACCCCACACCGCAGCACCCGCGACATCCGCCAACACGTCCGAGCCGCCGACCGACACCGCCCCACGCGTCAGCCACCACAACCGGCCCGTCCCACCGACGTCGGTCAGCGCCTGCACCACCGCCAGCGCCGTCGACACCTCGGCGGCGGCCGGAACCGCGGACGCCTCCCCGGAGGTGACCGACTCCCGCGGGTCGACCAGCGACAGCAGGGACACCACGTCGGCGTCGCGGTTGTCGGTCCCCATCGCCTCCCGCAGCAGCCGCGCCACCCGGTCGCGGTCGGCGCCGGCCGGGACCAGCACCGGGACCGCCCGGTCGGCCCGGGCGGCCAGGGCCGTGGCGACCGGGTGGTCCTCCTGCCCTGGCGCCATCAGCAGCAGCCAGGTCCCCGCCAACGTCGCGGACTCCGGCACGGCGGCCGTACGCCACGTCGCCCGGTAGCGCCAGGAGTCGACGGCGGCCCGCTGCTGCGTGGCCCGCCGCCACCGGGCGAGCTTGGGCAACAACAGCGCGGTGGACGGCTCGTCCGCGCCGACCGCCAGCTCGTCGCCGAGCACGCCGAGGTCCCCGGACTCGACCGCCGCCCAGAACTGCTCGTCGGACGGGGCGTTGGCGCCCTCCGGAGCCGAGCCGGGCCGGGGGTCCTCCAGCCAGTAGCGCTGCCGGTCGAAGGCGTAGGTGGGCAGCTCGACCACGCGCGGCCGGGCGCCGGTCTGACCGAGGTACGCCGCCCAGTGGACGGCCACGCCGGCAGCCCAGAGCTGCCCGACGGCGTTGGTGAGGGTGGTGACGTCGGGCTGGTTGCGGCGCAGCGCGGCGACGTACCGCACGTCGTCGGCCGCGTCCGCCTCGGCTGCCATGGCGGTGAGGACCGCGTCCGGGCCGAGCTCCAGGAAGGTGTCCACGCCCTGCGCCCGCAGCGCCGCCACCCCGTCGGCGAAACGCACCGGCTGCCGCACGTGCCGCACCCAGTAACCCGGGTCGGTGACCTCTGCGGCGTCCGCGACCCCACCGGTCACGTTCGACACGATCGGCACCCTCGGCGCCTGCCACGACAGCCCCGCCACCACCGACGCGAACTCGTCCAGCATCGGGTCCATCAACCGCGAGTGGAACGCGTGACTGACCGACAACTCCTTGACCCGCCAACCCCGCTCACGGGCGGTCGCCACCACCGGAGCCACCTCGTCGGCGGCACCCGAGACGACCACCGACGCCGGACCGTTCACCGCCGCGATGTCCACCGCCGCACCCGACGCCGCGATCAGCTCACCGACCGACTCCTCCGACGCACCGACCGCCGCCATCACCCCACCGGACGGCAACGCCTGCATCAACCGACCCCGCGCCGCCACCAACACACACGCATCAGCAAGCGACAACATCCCCGACACGTACGCCGCCGTCACCTCACCGATCGAATGACCCGCCAGGAAATCCGCACGCACACCCCACGACGACAACAACTCCCACAACGCCACCTCCACCGCGAAGAGACCGGCCTGCGCGAAGACGGTCTGATCCACCAGAGCGGCCTCGGCCGATCCCGCCTCGGCGAACACCACCTCCCGCAGTGAACGCGGCAGATGCCCGTCAAACTCAGCGCACACCGCGTCAAAGGACGACGCGAACACCGGGAAAGCCTCGTACAGCTCGCGGCCCATGCCGGCGCGCTGCGAGCCCTGACCGGTGAACAGCACCGCCCTACGACCCGCCAACACCACACCCGACACCGCCGGCCCGCCTTCGGCGACCGCCGACAAGCCCGTCACCAGGCCGTCGACCTCCGAGCCCCACACCACCGCCCGGTGCTCCAACGCCGCCCGAGTCGTCGCCAACGACCACGACACATCCACCGGCGACAGACCCGAACGCTCACCCACGAACGACGCCAACCGCGCGGCCTGACCCGCCAGACCCCGCTCCGAGCGCCCCGACACCACCCACGGCACCGGCAGCCCCACCGACGCGCCTCCGGCAGACGCCAAAACCGGCACCCCGCCCGCCGCCCCGATCCGATCGGTTCCACCGTGCAGTGCTGCACCCGGCGCGGCCACGGGCTCCACCGGCACCGCACCCGACGCGGTGCCGGGCTCCACCGCCGAAGCCACCGGCTCCGCACCCGGCGCGGCCGCGAGCCCCAGCGCCGGCTCCGCTGCCGACGCGGCGGCAAGCCCCAGCGCCGGCTCCGCACCCGGCGCGGCCGCAAGCCCCAGCACCGGCTGCGGCGCGGACTCCGTCGCCAACTCCGGCTGTTCGATGATCACGTGCGCGTTGGTGCCGGAGATGCCGAACGACGACACGCCCGCCCGCCGGGGACGCTCCACCGCCGGCCACTCGCGCGCCTGCGTCACCAACTCCACCGCACCCGACGACCAGTCCACGTGCGACGACGGCGCGTCCACGTGCAGCGTAGCCGGCACCACACCCGCCCGCATCGCCAAGACCATCTTGATGATGCCCGCCACCCCGGCAGCCGCCTGCGTGTGACCGATGTTCGACTTCACCGACCCGAGCAGCAGCGGCACGTCCCGCCCCTGCCCGTACGTCGCCAGCAGAGCCTGCGCCTCGATCGGATCGCCCAACGTCGTACCGGTGCCGTGCGCCTCCACCACGTCCACATCGGCCGTCGACAACCCCGCACCCGCGAGGGCCTGCCGGATCACCCGCTGCTGCGACGGACCATTCGGCGCCGTCAACCCGTTCGACGCACCGTCCTGATTCACCGCCGTACCGCGCACCACCGCCAGGATCCGACGGCCGTCACGTTGCGCGTCCGACAGGCGCTGCACCACCAGCACGCCCACGCCCTCGGACCAGCCGGTGCCGTCCGCGGCATCCGAGAACGACTTGCAGCGGCCGTCGGCGGACAGGCCGCCCTGGATCGAGAACTCGGCGAACGTGGCCGGTGAGGCCATGACGGTGACGCCGCCGGCCAGGGCGAGGTCGCACTCGCCGGACCGCAACGCCTGCACCGCCAGGTGCAACGCCACCAGCGACGACGAACACGCCGTGTCCACCGTCACCGCCGGCCCCTCGAAGCCGAACGAGTACGCCACCCGACCCGACAACACGCTTGTCGCGTTGCCGGTGAGCAGGTGGCCGCCGACCTCCTGGGCCCGACCGACCGACCCGCTGGCGTACCCCTGGAAGCTGGCTCCCGCGAAGACGCCGACCGCGCCGCCCCTCAGGCTGGTCGGGTCGATGCCCGCCGATTCGACGGCCTCCCACGACGTCTCCAGCAGCAGCCGCTGCTGCGGGTCCATCGCGAGCGCCTCGCGCGGCGAGATGCCGAAGAACTCGGCGTCGAACTCGCCGGCGTCGTAGACGAAGCCGCCCCTGCGGACGAAGGACGTGTCGGACAGACCGCTGCTGAGGAAGCTGTCCCAGCCCCGGTCGAGGGGGAACTCGGAGATGCCGTCGCGTCCCGTGGAGAGTAGTTGCCACAGCTCGTCCGGGGATGCGACGCCACCCGGAAGGCGGCAGCCCATGCCGACGATCACGATCGGGTCGTCGTCCACGGCGGCGACCCTGCGGACGGCCGGCGCGTCAGCCGAGGCGCCGAGCACGGAATCCCGGATGAAGGCGACCAGGGCGGCCGGCGTCGGGTGGTCGAAGACCAGGGTGGAGGGCAGCGCGAGGCCCGTCTCGGCGGTCAGCCGGTTGCGCAGCTCGACGGCGGTGAGCGAGTCGAAGCCGAGACGCTGGAACGGCCGGTCCGGCCGCACCGCTTCCACGGTGGCGTGGCCGAGCACCGTGGCGACCTGGGAGCGTACGAGGTCCAGGAGGGACGCCTCGACCTCCGGCGGCGTCAGGGCCGCCAGCCGCTCGCGCAGTGCGGAGGCCTGGTCGGCGGGGCCGGTTTCGGCTCGGGTCGCCGCCTCGATCGCCGCCTGCGCTTCGGGGATGTCGGTGAACAGGCGAGACGGACGCAACGCCGTGAACGACGGCACGAACCGATCCCACCGCACATCCGCCACCACCACCTGACCCTCACCACCATCCAACGCCCGCTGCAACGCCACCACCGCCAACTCCGGAGCCATCCCCGGCAAACCACGCCGACTCAACTGCTCCCCCGCCACCCCCACCGCCATACCCGCCTCAGCCCACGGCCCCCACGCCACCGACGTCCCCACCAACCCACGCCCACGCCGCGACACCACCAACCCATCCAAAAACGCATTCGCCGCCGCATACCCCACCTGACCCGCCGAACCCCACACCCCCGCAATCGACGAAAACACCACAAACGCATCAAGATCCACACCAGCAGTCAACTCATCCAACACCACCGCACCACCAACCTTCGCCCGCAACACCTCCTCCACCTCACCCACAGCCACCTCACCCAACGGCGTCAACTGCGCCGCACCCGCCGCATGCACCACCGCCCGCAACCGCTCACCACGACCCACCAGATCCGCCAACAACCCCGCCACCGCGCCACGATCCGCCACATCACACGCCACCACCGACACCCGCACACCCAACCCCTCCAACCGCCCCACCAAATCCCCCACACCCGGCGCACCACCACCACGCCGACTCACCAACACCACATGCTCCGCACCCGCACCCGCCGCCCACAACGCCACCCGCGCACCCAACGCCCCCGTACCACCCGTCACCAACACCGTCCCCGACAACCGGAAACCCGCCCCACCAACAACACCAGCAGAAACCGCACGCACCAACCGCCGCACAAACACACCCGACGACCGCAACGCCACCTGATCCTCACCACCACCACCCGACAACACCCCACACAACCGACCCCACACGCCCCCACCCAAAACCCCCGGCAAATCCACCAAACCACCCCACCGCAACGGCACCTCCAAACCCACCACCCGACCCAAACCCCACACCGCAGCACCCACCACGTCGGTCAGAGCCTCCGCGTCGTCCACGGAGACCGCCCCACGGGTGAGCCACCAGAGCCGCCCCTGGATCTCCGTGACGGCCAGCGCCTGCGCCACCGCCAGCGCCTCGACCACGCCCGCACCCGCGAGCGACAGCAGCGAGACCAGCCCGGCGACCGGCTTCCCGGCCTCCACCGCTCCGGCCAGCCGGCGCGCGATCTCGTCCCGGTCCAGCGCGTCGAGCACCACCGGGACCACCTCGGCGCCCCGCTCCGCCAGCCCGGCCAGCAACGGGTGGTCCTCCTGGCCGGGGAGCATCAGCACCAACCAGGAGCCGGTCAGGGTCTCGTTCCCGGTCACATCCTGGCGTCGCCACACCACGCGGTAGCGCCAGGAGTCCACCGTCGACCGCTGCTGTGCGGCCCGCCGCCACTGCGCGAGCTTCGGCAGGACCGCGCTGAACGGTTCGTCCGCACCGACGCCCAGCTCACCGCCGACCAGGTCGGGGTCGCCGGACTCCACGGCCGCCCAGAACCGCCCGTCAAGAGCCTCGCCGTGCGCGTCCCGGCGGGCCGAGGGCGCCGCCTCGGGCCAGTACCAGGTGTGGTCGAAGGCGTACGTGGGCAGGTCGACCACGCGCGGCCGGGCGCCGGCCTGACCGAGGTACGCCGCCCAGTCGACCGGCACACCCGCGACCCACAACTGCCCCAGCGCCTCGGTCAGTACGGCGACCTCCGCCTGGTCCCGACGCGACGCCGGAACCCGCCGCACCGCGGCATCCGCGACGATCTCCGCCACCATCGCCGTCAACGTCGCGTCGGGGCCGACCTCCAGGAACGTGTCCACGCCCTGCGCCCGCAGCGCCGCCACCCCGTCGGCGAACCGCACCGGCTGCCGCACGTGCCGCACCCAGTACTCCGGATCCACCAACTCCAACGGGTCCGCCACCGCACCCGTCACATTCGACACCATCGCGACCCGCGGCACCCGCCAGTCGAGCCCCGCCACCACCGACCGGAACTCGGCCAGCATCGGATCCATCAGTCGGGAATGGAACGCGTGGCTGACCGACAACTCCTTGACCCGCCAACCCCGCTCACGGCAGGCCGCCACCACCGAGGCAACGTCGCCCGCGGAGCCGGACACCACCACCGACGCCGGACCATTCACGGCCGCCAGGTCCACCGCCGCACCGGTCGCACCGATCAGCTCACCGACCGACCCCTCGGATGCACCGACCGCCGCCATCACCCCACCGAACGGCAACGCCTGCATCAACCGACCCCGCGCCGCCACCAACACACACGCATCCGCAAGGGACAACATCCCCGACACGTACGCGGCCGTCACCTCACCGATCGAGTGACCCGCCAGGAAATCCGCACGCACACCCCACGACGACAACAACTCCCACAACGCCACCTCCACCGCGAACAACCCCGCCTGCGCGAAGACGGTCTGATCCACCAGACCGGCCTCCACAGAACCCGCCTCGGCGAACACCACCTCCCGCAACGCACGCGGCAACAGACCGTCGAACCGGGCGCACACCTCGTCAAACGCCGAGGCGAACACCGGGAACGCCTCATACAACTCGCGGCCCATGCCGACGCGCTGCGAGCCCTGACCCGTGAACAACACCGCCCGACGACCCGCCGACACCACACCCGCCGCCCGGCCCTCGGCCACCGCCGACAGACCGGCGACCAACTCGTCGACGTCCGAGCCCCACACCACCGCCCGGTGCTCCAACGCCGCCCGAGTCGTCGCCAACGACCACGACACGTCCGCCACCGCAAGGTCGGACCGGTCCCGCACGAACGACGCCAGCCGCCCCGCCTGACCCGCCAGACCCCGCTCGGAACGCCCCGACACCACCCACGGCACCGGCAACCCCACGGACGCGTTCCCGGCAGACGCCGAAACCGGCACCCCGCCCGCCGCCCCGATCCGATCGGTTCCACCGTGCAGCGCTGCATCCGGCGCGGCCACGGACTGCGCCGCCGCAGCCACCGGCTCCGCACCCGGCGCGGTCGCAAGCTCCGCCGCCGGCTCCGGCTGCTCGATGATCACGTGCGCGTTGGTGCCGGAGATGCCGAACGACGACACGCCCGCCCGTCGCGGACGCCCCGCATCCGGCCACGCCCGCGACTCGGTCACCAACTCCACCGCGCCCGACGACCAGTCCACATGCGACGACGGCGCATCTACATGCAACGTCGACGGCACCACACCCGCCCGCATCGCCAAGATCATCTTGATGATGCCCGCCACCCCGGCGGCCGCCTGCGTGTGACCGATGTTCGACTTCACCGACCCCAACAACAACGGCACATCCCGACCCTGCCCGTACGTCGCGAGCAACGCCTGCGCCTCGATCGGATCACCCAACGTCGTGCCCGTGCCGTGCGCCTCCACCACGTCCACGTCGGCCGTCGACAGACCCGCGCTCGCGAGGGCCTGCCGGATCACGCGCTGCTGCGACGGGCCGTTCGGCGCCGTCAACCCGTTCGACGCGCCGTCCTGGTTCACCGCCGAGCCCCGCACCACCGCCAGGACCCGGCGCCCGTCGCGCCGCGCGTCCGACAGGCGCTGCACCACCAGCACCCCGACGCCCTCGCCCCACGCGGTGCCGTCCGCCGACTCGGCGAAGGCCTTGCAGCGGCCGTCCGCCGACAGGCCGCCCTGGCGGGAGAACTCGATGAAGGCACCCGGGGTGGCCATCACGGTGACGCCGCCGGCCAGCGCCAGGTCACACTCGCCCGACCGCAGCGCCTGCACCGCCAGGTGCAACGCCACCAGCGACGACGAACACGCCGTGTCCACCGTCACCGCCGGCCCCTCGAAGCCGAACGAGTACGCCACCCGACCCGACAACACGCTCGCCGAGGCGCCGGTCGCGCCGAACCCGGCGAGCGACTCCCCGGCCTGACGCACGACGGTCTCGTAGTCCTGCCCGTTCGTGCCGGCGAACACCCCGACCCGGCCGCCGCGCAGCGCGAGCGGCTCGATCCGGGCGTCCTCGAACGCCTCCCAGGCGACCTCCAGCAGCAGCCGCTGCTGCGGGTCCATGGCCAGCGCCTCACGGGGCGAGATGCCGAAGAACTCCGCGTCGAAGCCGCCCGCGTCGGCCAGGAACGCCCCCCGCGAGACGTAGGAGTCGGTTCCGGCCAGGGACCCCAGGTCCCAGTGCCGGTTGGTCGGGAAGTCCGACATCGCGTCGACGCCGGCCGTCAGCAGATCCCAGAGCCCCTCAGGGGACTCGGCGCCGGCGGGGAAACGGCAGCCCATGCCGACGATGACGATCGGGTCGTCGCCCACGACGGGGCCGGTGAGGGCGGCGGGGACGGGAAGGGCCTGCCCGCCGAGCAGCTCGGCGTGGATGTGCCCGGCCAGGGCCGCCGAGTTCGGGTAGTCGAAGGCGAGCGTGGTCGGCAACGCGAGGCCGGTCGCCGCGTCGAGCCGGTTGCGCAGCTCGACCGCCGCCAGCGACGTGAAGCCAAGGTCCTGGAAGGCCCGGTCCGGTGCCACCCGCTCGGCGGACTCGTGGCCCAGCACGGCCGCGACCTCGGCACGCACGAGTTCGCCGAGGGCGCGCAGTTGCTCCGCGCCGGACATTCCCGCCAGGCGGAGGCGCAGGTCGGCCGCCGGCGCGGGGGCGTCGGTGGTTCCCGCCGCGCCGGCCTCGGCCAGGAGGTCCCGTACCAGCGGGTGGGGGCGCCGACCGCCGGCGGCGGCCACCCGGGCCCAGTCGATGTCGGCCACCACGAGGTACGTCTCGTCGCGGTCCAGCGCCCGGGTGAGGGCGCGTACGGCCGTCTCCGGTGCCATCGCGCCGAAGCCGGTACGCCTCAGCCGCTGCTCGAACTCACCGGCGCTCACCCCGCCGTCGGCCCACAGGCCCCAGGCGAGCGAGGTCGCCGGCAGCCCCTCCGCGCGACGCCGCTGCGCCAGCGCGTCGAGGAAGGCGTTGCCCGGCGCGTAGGAGGTCTGCCCGGCGGCGCCCATGAGGCCGGCGAGGGAGGAGAAGAGGACGAAGGCGGAGAGGTCCAGGCCCCGGGTCAGCTCGTCCAGGTTGCGCGCGGCGTCGACCTTCGCGCGCAGGGCGGTGGCCAGCTGGTCGACGCTGACCGCGTCGACGACGTTGTCGTCGAGGGCGGCGGCGGTGTGCATGACCGCGCTCAGCGGAAGCTCGGCGGGGACCGAGTCGAGCAGCGCCGCGAGCGCGGCCCGGTCGGCCACGTCGCAGGACGCGAGGGTGACCCGGCTGCCGAGCCCGGCGAGCTCCTCGGCGAGGGCGGTCGCGCCCGGCGCCTCGCCACCCCGCCGGCTGACCAGCAGGAGGTGCTCGGCACCCTCGGCGGCCAGGGCGCGGGCGACGTGCCGGCCGAGGGCCCCGGTCCCGCCGGTGATCAGCACCGTGCCGCGCGGCGTCCAGGAACCGTGCGGACCGGTGTCACCGTACGTCGCACGAACGAGCCTGCGGGCATGGCCGCCGTTGCGACGCAGGGCGACCTCGTCCTCCCGACCGGTGCCGGCGACCAGCGTCCGGACCATGCGCACGACGCCCTGGTCGGGCTGCTCGGGGACGTCGACGAGCCCGCCCCACCGGTGCGGGTGCTCGGCGCGCAGCACGCTGCCGAAGCCCCACGCCATCGCCTGCACGGGGTCGACGTGCCGGTCCCGGGAGCCGACGGAGACCGCGCCACGGGTGGCGATCCAGAGCCGGGCGGTGATCCCGGCGTCCCCGAGCGCCTGCGCGAGCGCGACCGTGCCGGCGAGGCCCGTCGGCACGGAGGCGGCCCCGGCGTACGGCCGGGTGTCGAACGCGAGCAGGGAGAGTACGGGCAGCACGTCCCCGTCGCGGCCGGCCGACGCCTCGACGAGGTCGTGGGCGAGCCGCTTCCGGTCGCACGCGGCGTCGACCTCGACGATCCGCCCGCCGGCGGCGCCGAGGGCGGTGGCCCAGTCCGTCACGGCCGCGCTGGCGTCGGCCGGCACGACGAGCAGGAAGTCGGTCGCCTCGGAGCGGGCGGCGTCGTCCGTGAGCGGCTGCCAGGTCACCCGGTAGCGCCAGGAGTCGAGGGCCGCTTCGGCGTCCCGGCGGCGTCGCCAGGTGGACAGCGCGGGCAGCACGTCCGCGAGCGGGGCGTCGGCGTCGACGGCCAGGCTCTCGGCGAGGGTCGTCAGGTCCTCCGCCTCGATCGCCCGCCAGAAGTCCTCGTCGGCGGTGGTACGCCGGCCGGCGGGGGGACGGTAGGAGCGCGTCGCGACGTTGATCCAGTAGCGTCGATGGTCGAAGGCGTACGTGGGCAGGTCGACCACGCGCGGCCGGGCGCCGGCCTGACCGAGGTACGCCGCCCAGTCGACCGGCACACCCGCGACCCACAACTGCCCCAGCGCCTCGGTCAGCGCGGCGACCTCCGCCTGGTCCCGACGCGACGCCGGAACCCGCCGCACCTCGGCATCCGCGACGATCTCCGCCACCATCGCCGTCAACGTCGCGTCGGGGCCGACCTCCAGGAACGTGTCCACGCCCTGCGCCCGCAGCGCCGCCACCCCGTCGGCGAAACGCACCGGCTGCCGCACGTGCCGCACCCAGTAGCCGGAGTCGGTGATCTCTGCGGCGTCCGCCACCGCACCGGTCACGTTCGACACGACCGGCACCCTCGGCGACTGCCACGACAGGCCCGCCACCACCGACGCGAACTCGTCCAGCATCGGGTCCATCAACCGCGAGTGGAACGCGTGACTGACCGACAACTCCTTGACCCGCCAACCCCGCTCGCGGGCGGTCGCCACCACCGGAGCCACCTCGTCGGCGGCACCGGAGACCACCACCGACGTGGGGCCGTTCACCGCCGCGATGTCCACCGCCGCACCCGACGCCGCGATCAGCTCACCGACCGACTCCTCCGACGCACCGACCGCCGCCATCACCCCACCGGACGGCAACGCCTGCATCAACCGACCCCGCGCCGCCACCAACACACACGCATCAGCAAGCGACAACATCCCCGACACGTACGCCGCCGTCACCTCACCGATCGAGTGACCCGCCAGGAAGTCCGCACGCACACCCCACGACGACAACAACTCCCACAACCCCACCTCCACCGCGAACAGGCCCGCCTGCGCGAAGACGGTCTGATCCACCAGAGCGGCCTCGACCGAGCCCGCCTCGGCAAACACCACCTCCCGCAGAGGACGCGGCAACAAGCCATCGAACCGGGCGCACACCTCGTCAAACGCCGAGGCGAACACCGGGAAAGCCTCGTACAACTCGCGGCCCATGCCGACGCGCTGCGAACCCTGACCCGTGAACAACACCGCCCGACGACCCGCCGACACCGCCGCCCGGCCCTCGGCCACCGCCGACAGACCGGCGACCAACTCGTCGACGTCCGAGCCCCACACCACCGCCCGGTGCTCCAACGCCGCCCGAGTCGTCGCCAACGACCACGACACGTCCGCCACCGCAAGATCGGACCGGTCCCGCACGAACGACGCCAACCGCCCCGCCTGACCCGCCAGACCCCGCTCGGATCGCCCCGACACCACCCACGGCACCGGCAGCCCGACCGGTGCGACGGGCGCCGGAGCGGACTCCGGCTCGCCCTGCTCGATGATCACGTGCGCGTTGGTGCCGGAGATGCCGAACGACGACACGCCCGCCCGACGCGGACGCCCCGCCGCCGGCCACTCGCGCGACTCGGTCACCAGCTCCACCGCGCCCGACGACCAGTCCACGTGCGACGACGGCGCGTCGACGTGCAGGGTCGCCGGCACCACACCCGCCCGCATCGCCAAGATCATCTTGATGATGCCCGCCACCCCGGCGGCGGCCTGCGTGTGACCGATGTTCGACTTCACCGACCCCAACAGGAATGGCTCGTCGCGCTCCTGCCCGTACGTGGCGAGCAGCGCCTGCGCCTCGATGGGGTCGCCCAGCGTCGTGCCCGTACCGTGCGCCTCCACGACGTCGACGTCCCCGACGCCCAGCCGGGCGTTCGCGAGGGCCTGGCGGATCACCCGCTGCTGCGACGGGCCGTTCGGCGCCGTCAACCCGTTCGACGCGCCGTCCTGATTCACCGCCGAACCCCGCACCACCGCCAGAATCCGGCGCCCGTCGCGCCGCGCGTCCGACAGGCGCTGCACCAGCAGCACGCCCACGCCCTCGGACCAGCCGGTGCCGTCCGCCCCGTCGGAGAAGGACTTGCACCGGCCGTCGGGGGCCATGCCCCGCTGGCGGGAGAAGTCGATGAACGTCTCGGGCGTCGCCATCACGGTGACGCCGCCGGCCAGGGCGAGGTCGCACTCCCCGGAGCGCAGCGCCTGCACCGCCAGGTGCAACGCCACCAGCGACGACGAACACGCCGTGTCCACCGTCACCGCCGGCCCCTCGAAGCCGAACGAGTACGCCACCCGACCCGACAGCACGCTGCTGGCGGTGCCGACGCCGAGGTAGCCGTCGAGGGCCTCCGGAACGTCGGCCAGCCCGGCGGCGTGGTTGTGGTACATCATGCCGGCGAACACGCCGACCGGGCGGCCCTTGAGCGCGAGCGGGTCGATCCGGGCGTCCTCGATCGCCTCCCACGCGGTCTCCAGCAGCAGCCGCTGCTGCGGGTCCATCGCGAGGGCCTCGTGCGGCGAGATCTTGAACAGGTCGGCGTCGAAGTCGCCGGCGTCGGTCAGGAAGCCGCCCTCGCGGGCGTAGCTGCTGCCCCGGCGCGCGCCGGACGGGTCGTACAGGTCCTCGACGTCCCAGCCGCGGTCGGCCGGGAAGCCGGTGATCCCGTCCCCACCGGACACGAGGAGGTCCCACAGCTGCCCGGGGCTGCGCACGCCGCCGGGGTAGCGGCAGCTCATGCCGACGATCGCGATCGGCTCGTCGAGCGCCGCGACGGCGGCGACCGGGGTCGGCAGCGCGCCGGCGTCGGTCCCGGTCTCGGCGTCCAGGTGGTCGGCCAGGGCGAGCGGGGTCGGGTGGTCGAAGACCAGGGTCGCCGGCAGTCGCAGGCCGGTCACCGCGCCAAGCCGGTTGCGCAGCTCGACGGCGGTGAGCGAGTCGAAGCCCAGCTCGGTGAACGGGCGGCCGGCCTCGACGGCGGCGGCGTCGGCGTACCCCAGCACCGCCGCGACCTGGTCGAGGACGAGCCGCAGCAGGGCCGCGGCGCGCTCCTCGCGGTCGAGCCCGGCGAGCCGTTCGGTCAGGGCGGCGGTCTCGGCCGGGCCGGACCGCGCGGCGCGTCGGCGGGGCGCGCGGACCAGGCCGCGCAGGACCGACGGCAGGGTGCCCGCCTCGGCCTGGGCGCGCAGCGCCGGGCCGTCCAGCGCCATCGGCACCGCCGTGGGCAGGCCGGTCGACAGGGCGGCGTCGAAGAGTGCGAGGCCGTCCGCCTGGGGGATCGGGCGGACGCCCGCGCGGGCCAGCCGGTCGGTGTCGGCCCGGTCGAGGCCGGCCGTCATGCCGCCGCCCGACTCGGCCCACGGCCCCCAGGCCAGGGAGAGCGCCGGGAGGCCCGCGGCCCGCCGCCGGTGTGCGAGCGCGTCCAGGAAGGCGTTGGCCGCCGCGTAGTTGGCCTGCCCGGGGCTGCCCGTCACGCCCGCCGCCGAGGAGTAGGTGACGAAGAGCGCGAGGCCGTGGGCGGCGGTCAGCTCGTGCAGGTGCGCGGCGGCGTCCACCTTCGGCCGGAGCACCTCGTCGAGGGACCCGGCGGTGAGCGAGGTGAGGGTGCGGTCGGCCAGCACGCCGGCGGTGTGCACCACGCCGGTCAGCGGGTGCGCCGGGTCGATCCGGTCGAGCAGCGCGGCGAGGGCGTCGGGGTCGGCGGCGTCGCACGCCTCGACCGTCGCGGTGGCGCCCAGGTCGGCGAGGTCGGCGAGCAGGTCGCCGGCGCCGTCCGCGTCGGCCCCGCGCCGGTTGGTCAGCACCAGGTGGCGGACCCCGTGCCGGGCGACCAGATGGCGGGCGAGGAGCGCGCCCAGGGCACCGGTGCCGCCGGTGACCAGCACCGTGCCGTCCGGGCCCAGCGCCGGCGCCGGCGCGGCGGGTTCCGGGGCGGCGGGCTCCGGGGCGGCGACGAGCCGGGGCACCCGGACCACGCCGTCGCGCACCGCCGCCTGCGGCTCGTCGGCCGACAGCAGGCCGGCGAGGGCGGACGCGGAGTTCTCCCGGTCGTCGAGGTCGACGACCAGGAACCGGCCGGGGTGCTCGGCCTGCGCCGACCGGAGCAGACCCCACACGGCGGCGCCGGCCAGGTCGGCGACGTCCGCGTCGTCGTCCACGGCGACGGCGCCGCTGGTGAGGACCACCAGCCGGGACCCGCCGGTGTGGCGCTCGGCGGCGAGCCAGCCCTGGAGCACGGCGAGGACCTCGGCGAGCAGGTCGTGGACCGGGCCGGGGTCGGTCGCGGCGGCGCCGGCCACCGGGAACAGCACGACGTCGGGCACCCCCGCGTCGCACAGCGCGTCGAGGTCGGCGTGCCGGACGGCGGTCACGCCGGCCGGCAGCGGCGCGGAGCGGTCGCCGAGCACCGCCCAGGTCGTGCCGTCGGGCACGGCCACTCCGCCGGCGTGCCGGGGCCAGTCGAGGCGGAACAGCGAGCGACGCCACGACGATCCGCCGGAGGTGAGTTCCCCGGCCGGCAGGGGCCGCAGCACCAGGGACCCGACCCGGGCGACCAGCTCACCGGCGGCGTCCGCGACCAGCATGGCCACCGCGTCCGAGCCGGTGGGGGTCAGCCGTACCCGCAGGGTGTCCGCGCCGTGGGCGGAGAGCGCCACGTCCGACCAGGAGAACGGCAGCCGGGCCTCGCCCGGGTCGACGATGCCGAGCCCGACCGCCTGCACGGCGGCGTCGAGCAGGGCCGGGTGCAGCCCGTACGCGCCGGCCTCGTCGGCCGCCGGCTCGGGCAGCGCCACCTCGGCGTACACGTCGGTGCCGAGCCGCCACGCGGCGCGCAGCCCCTGGAAGGCCGGGCCGTACGCGAACCCGGCCTGCGCCGCCCGCCCGGTCAGCTCCGACACGTCCAGGGCGGTGGCGCCGGTCGGCGGCCAGTCCGCCAGCGTGGCCCCGCCGTCCCCGGACGCCGGGGCGAGCAGGCCGGTGGCGTGCCGGACCCACAGGTCGTCGGTGCCGGACCGGCGGGCGTGAACCGTCAACTGCCACGCCTCGCCGCCGGTACGTTCGGCGGCGACCTGCACGTCGACGCCGCCGGTCTCCGGCAGCACCAGCGGCGCCTCCAGGGTCAGCTCGGCGAGCCGGTCGGCGCCGACCTCAGCGCCGGCCCGCAGCGCCAGCTCCACGAACCCGGTCCCGGGGAAGAGCACCACGTCGCGTACGGCGTGCTCGGCCAGCCAGGGCTGGCTCTGCACCGACAGCCGGCCGGTGAGCGTCACCTCGTCGCCGTCGGCCGAGCGGAACACCGCGCCGAGCAGCGGGTGACCGGTCGGGGTCAGCCCGGCGGCGGTCACGTCGGCGGCCTGCGGCAGCGGCAGCAGCCAGTAGCGCTCGCGCTGGAACGCGTACGTCGGCAGGTCGACCGGCACGGGCGGGCCGTCGAACAGGGCCGCCCAGTTCACCGGCACGCCCCGGGCCCAGACGGTGGCCGCCGCGGCCAGCGCGGTCGCCGCCTCGTCGTGGTCGGCGCGCAGCATCGGGGCGCAGACCGCCTGGTCCGCGCCGACGATCTCCTGGGTCAGCGCGGAGAGCACCCCGCCCGGCCCCACCTCGACGTACGCGCCCACCCCGAGCTCGCGCAGGGTCGCCACGGCCGCGTCGAAGCGGACCGTGTCGCGGACGTTGCGCAGCCAGTACGCCGGGGAGCGCACCTCGTCGGGATCGAGCACCTCGCCCGTCACGGTGGAGACCACGGGGATCCGGGGCGCGGCGAAGGTCAGCTGCCCGAGCACGTCGCCGAACGCGTCGAGCATCGGGTCCATGCGGGCGGAGTGGAACGCGTGGCTGACCCGCAGCCGCCTGGTGTTGCGGCCGAGGGCCGCGAAGTGTCCGGCGACGGCCAGCACGGCGTCCTCGTCGCCGGAGACGACGACGGACTCCGGGCCGTTGACGGCGGCCAGCCCGGCGCCGGCCGCGTCGCCGGCGGTGGCCAGGTGCGCGCGTACCTCCGCCTCGGTGGCGCGGATCGACACCATCGCCCCGCCGGTGGGCAGGGCCTGCATCAGGGTGCCCCGGGCGGCGACCAGGCGGGCGGCGTCGGGCAGCGACAGCACGCCGGCGACGTGCGCGGCGGCCACCTCGCCGACCGAGTGCCCGGTCACGAAGTCCGGCACGACTCCCCAGGACTCGACGAGCCGGTAGGCCGCCACCTCGACGGCGAACAGCGCCGCCTGGGCGTGGCCGGTGCGGTCGAGCACCTCGGCGGGACCATCGAGCGCGGCGCGCAGGGGCCGGTCGAGGTGCTTGTCGAGTTCCGCGCAGGCGGCGTCGAAGGCCGAGGCGAAGACCGGGAACGCCGCGTACAGCTGCCGGCCCATGCCGACCCGCTGGGCGCCCTGGCCGGTGCAGAGCACGGCGACCCGGGTGGGGCTGGCGACCCCGCGCCGCACGGACGCCGCCGGGACGCCGTCGGCCAGGGCGCTGAGCCCGGCGACCAGCTCGTCCCGGTCGGCCCCGAGCACCACCGCCCGGTGTTCCAGGACCGACCGGCCGGCGGCCAGGGCGCGGCCCACCGTGGCCGGCGCGGCGTCGGGGTGGTCGGCGAGCCAGGAGCGCAGCCGGTCGGCCTGGGCGCCGAGCGCGGCGGCGCTGCGCGCGGAGACGACCCACGGCAGCGGGTCGGGGCCGGCGACGGTGCCGGTGGCCGGCTGCGGCGCGGGCGGGGCCTCGACGATGACGTGGGCGTTGGTGCCGCTGACGCCGAAGGAGGAGACGCCGGCCCGCATCGGCCGGGTGGCGCGCGGCCAGGGGCGCGGCTCGCGGAGCAGGCTCACCGCGCCGACCGACCAGTCGACGTGCGGGGACGGCTCGTCGACGTGCAGGGTCCGCGGCAGGACGCCGTGGCGCATCGCCATGACCATCTTGATCACGCCGGCGACGCCGGCCGCGGCCTGGGTGTGCCCGAGGTTGGACTTGATCGAGCCGAGCCAGAGGGGCTGGTCGTCGGCCCGGTCCCGGCCGTAGGTGGCGAGCAGCGCCTGCGCCTCGATGGGGTCGCCGAGGCGGGTGCCGGTGCCGTGGGCCTCCACCGCGTCCACGTCGGCCGGGGAGAGTCGGGCGTTCGCGAGGGCCTGGCGGATCACCCGCTGCTGCGACGGGCCATGCGGCGCGGTGAGGCCGTTCGAGGCGCCGTCCTGGTTGACGGCGGTGCCGCGTACGACGGCGAGCACCGGGTGGCCGTTGCGCTGGGCGTCGGAGAGCCGTTCCAGCAGCAGCAGGCCGGCGCCCTCGCTCCAGCCGGTGCCGTCGGCGGCGGCGGCGAAGGACTTGCAGCGCCCGTCCGGGGACAGGCCGCGCTGGCGGCTGAAGCCGACGAACGTGTCGGGGCTGGACATGACGGTGACGCCGCCGGCCAGCGCGAGCGTGCACTCGCCGGAGCGCAGGGCCTGCACGGCCAGGTGCATCGCCACCAGCGAGGACGAGCAGGCGGTGTCGACGGTCACCGCCGGGCCCTCGAACCCGAAGGTGTACGCGATGCGGCCGGAGACGACGCTGCCGTGGTTGCCGGTGCCGACGAACGCCTCGACCTCCTCCGGCACGCCGTTCAGCCGGGAGACGTAGTCGTGGTACATCACGCCGGTGAAGACGCCGGTCCGGCTGCCCTTGAGCGAGTCGGCGGCGATGCCGGCCCGCTCGACCGCCTCCCAGGCGACCTCCAGCAGCAGCCGCTGCTGCGGGTCCATCGCCAGCGCCTCGCGGGGGGAGATGCCGAAGAAGCCGCCGTCGAACTCGCCGGCGTCGTGCAGGAAGCCACCCTCCCGGGTGTACGACTTGCCGTGCGCGTCCGGGTCGGGGTCGTAGAGGTTCTCCACGTCCCAGCCCCGGTCCGCCGGGAAGGGCGTGACGGCGTCGACGCCGGACTCGACCAGCCGCCACAGCGCCTCGGGGGTCCGCACCCCGCCCGGGTAGCGGCAGCCCATCCCCACGATCGCGATCGGCTCGTGGTTCTGCTCGTCGACGGCCCTCAGGCGTTCGCTGGTCTCGTGCAGGTCAGCCGTGACGCGCTTGAGGTACTCGCGGAGCTTGGCTTCGTTCGCCATCGGGTTGATCACCTGTCGCTAAGGGGCAAGCGGCGGACTCGTGGTCAGGATCGGCCGAACTTCTGGTCGATGAAGTCGAACAGCTCGTCGTCCGAGGCGTCGTCGAGGGCCTGGCTGACGTCCGCCGGCCGGTCGGTGGCGTCGCTCCACCTGGTGACCAGCGCGCGGAGACGGACCGCCACGGCGGTCCGCGTCTCGTCGTCGCCGGCCAGTCGTTCCAGCTCCTCCGGCCCGGTCGCGGCGAACGCGGCCTCCAGCCGGTCCAGCTCGGCCAGCAGGCCCGCTTCGGGCGCCGGCGGGGCGGCGTCGACCAGCAGGAAGTCGGCGAGGGCGGCGGGCGTGGGGCAGTCGAAGATCAGGCTCGCCGGCAGCCGGATCCCGGTGAGGGCGGTCAGCCGGTTGCGCAGCTCCACCGCGGTCAGCGAGTCGAAGCCGAGGCCGGTGAACGTCTGCCCGGAGGGCACGACGGTGGCCGGCGGGTAGCCGAGCACCTCGATGACCTGCGCCTTGACCAGGTCCTCCACCAGCCGGCCGCGCTCGGCCTCGGGCGTGCCGGCCAGGCGCTGCGCGAAGGACGGCCCGCCGTCGCCGCCACCGTCGACGACGCGCCGCCGGGCCCGGACCAGGCCGCGCAGCGGCGCCGGGAGCTGGCCGGCGTCGGCCTGGCGGCGCAGCGCGGCGGGGTCGAGCAGCGCCGGCACCAGGTGGGGGCGGCCGCCGCGCAGGCTGGCGTCGAAGAGGCGCAGCGCCTGGTCGGTGTCGAGCGGGCTGAGGCCGTTGCGGCTCATCCGCTGCCGCTGGGCGGCGTCGAGGGCGCCGGTCATCCCGCTGTCGGCGGCCCAGAGCCCCCAGGCCAGGGAGGTGGCGGCGAGGCCCGCGGCGCGCCGGTGCTGGGCGAGGCCGTCCAGGAACGCGTTCGCGGCGGCGTAGTTGCCCTGCCCGGGCCCGCCGAGGACGCCGGCGACCGACGAGAAGAGGACGAACATCGCCAGGTTCCGCCCCCGGGTCAGCTCGTGCAGGTGCCAGGCGGCGTCGGCCTTGGCGGAGAGCACGGCGGACACCCGCTCGGGGGTCAGCGCCGAGATCACCGCGTCGTCGAGGACACCGGCGGCGTGGACCACGCCGGTGAGCGGGTGCTCGGCGGGGACGCCGGCCAGCAGCGCGGCGAGGGAGTCCCGGTCCGCCACGTCGCCGGCCACCAACCGGGCCTGCGCGCCCAGCCCGGTCAGCTCGGTCAGCAGCTCCGCCGCGCCGGGGGCGTCCGGCCCGCGCCGGCTGACCAGCAGCAGGTGGCGCACCTTGTGCGCGGCGACCAGGTGCCGGGCCAGCAGGCCGCCGAGGGCGCCGGTGGCCCCGGTGAGCAGGACCGTCCCGTCGGGGTCGAGTTCGGCGGCCAGCGCCGGGTCGAGGACGGCGGGCGTGAGCCGGGGCGCCAGCACCCGGTCGTCCCGGACCGCCAGTTGGGGTTCGCCCGTGGCGACCGCGCGGGCCACCAGGTCCACCGTGTCGGGCTCCGGTCGCCGCGCCTCGTCGAGGTCCACGAGCACGAAGCGGTCGGGGTGCTCCGCCTGGGCCGAGCGCAGCAGTCCCCAGACCGCGGCGCCGGGCAGGTCGGTCGTCCGGCCGCCGGCGCCGGCGGAGACAGCCCCCCGGGTCAGCACCACCAGGCGCCGCTCGGCCAGCCGGTCGTCGGCGAGCCAGCCCTGCACGGCGGTCAGCACGGCGGCGAGCCGGGTGCGGGTCGCGGCGGGGACCGGGGCGCGCTCGTCGTCGGCGTAGGCCGCGAGCAGCACCAGCTCCGTGTCGAGCAGGCCGACGTCGACCGCGTCGGCCAGCTCGGTGAGCCCGTACCGGGTGAGTCCCGACAGGTCGGCCGGGGCGTCGCCGAGGAGCACCGCGCGCCCGGTCGCCGGGGTGCCCGCGGGCACGGCCTGCCAGGCGACGTCGAACAGCGAGTCGACGCCCGCGCCGGCGCCGCGTACCTGGTCGGCGGTCACGGGGCGGGAGACCAGGGAGGCGATCCGGGCGACGGGGGCGCCGGCCGGGTCCGTCAGGGTCAGGGTGACGCCGCCGCCGCTGCGCCGGGCGCGCACCCGCAGCGCGGTCGCGCCGACCGCCGAGAGGGTGACGCCGGTCCAGGCGAAGGGCAGTCGTACGCCGGAGGCCTCCTGGTCGGAGTCGAGCAGGCCGACGACGTGCAGCGCCGCGTCGAGCAGTGCGGGGTGGATGCCGAAGCCGGTGACCTCGGCGCCGTCGGGCACCGCCACCTCGGCGCACACCTCGTCGTCCGTACGCCAGACGGCGCGCAGGCCACGGAAGAGCGGGCCGTACTCGACGCCCAGGCGGGACAGCTCGGTGTAGACCTCGTCGACCGCGACGACGGTGGCGGCCGTGGGCGGCCAGGGCGACGGCTCGGGCCCGTCGGGCTGCGGTGCGGCGGGGGCGAGGACGCCCGCGGCGTGGCGCTCCCACTCCCCGTCCGGGTCGGCCGCGGACCGCGAGTGGAGGGTGACCGGCCGGCGTCCCTCCTCGTCCGCCGTACCCAGCTTCACCTGCACCAACCGGGCGCCCTGCTCGGCGAGCGCCAGCGGCGCCTCCAGGGTCAGCTCGTCCAGCGCGTCGCAGCCGACCTGCGCGCCCGCGTGCAGCACCATCTCGACCAGGGCGGCGCCGGGCACCACGACCGAGTCCCAGACGACGTGTTCGGCGAGCCACGGGTGGGTCCGCGCGGAGAGTTCTGCGCCGAAGACCCGTACGTCGTCGTCGGCCACGCGTACGGCGGCGTCGAGCAGCGCGTGGTCGACGGGGCGGACGCCGAGCCCGGGCGCCCCCGCGTCGGCGGTGGTGACGTTGAGCCAGTAGCGCTGGTGGTCGAAGGCGTACGTGGGCAGGGCGACGGTGCGGGGCCGGGCCCCGGCGCCGGTGAGGTACCCGGCCCAGTCGACGTGGCCGCCGGTGACGTACCGCTCGGCCAGGGCGGTGCGCAGCGTGTCGGGCTCGGGGTGGCCGGCACGCAGCGTGGCGGTGAACCGGATGTCGCCGGTCGCCTCGACGCAGTCCTGCGCCATCGCGGTGAGCACGGCGTCCGGGCCCACCTCCAGGAAGTGCGTCACGTCCTGCTGGTGCAGGGTCCGCACCGCGTCGGCGAACCGGACGGGCTGCCGCACGTGCCGCACCCAGTAGCCGGGATCGGTGACCTCTGCGGCGTCCGCGACCCCACCGGTCACGTTCGACACGATCGGGGTCCTCGGCGCCTGCCACGACAGCCCCGCCACCACCGACGCGAACTCGTCCAGCATCGGGTCCATCAACCGCGAGTGGAACGCGTGACTGACCGACAACTCCTTGACCCGCCAACCCCGCTCACGGGCGGTCGCCACCACCGAGGCGACCTCGTCGGCGGCACCGGAGACGACCACCGACGTGGGGCCGTTCACCGCCGCGATGTCCACGCCCGCACCCGCAGCGTCGATGGCCTCCCGCACGTCGGCCTCGGACGCGCCGACCGCCGCCATCACCCCACCGGACGGCAACGCCTGCATCAACCGACCCCGCGCCGCCACCAACACACACGCATCGGAAAGGGACAACATCCCCGACACGTACGCCGCCGTCACCTCACCGATCGAGTGACCCGCCAGGAAATCCGCACGCACACCCCACGACGACAACAACTCCCACAACGCCACC
The DNA here is from genome assembly GCF_049841695.1 of Micromonospora sp. DT178. Classification (NCBI taxonomy): domain Bacteria; kingdom Bacillati; phylum Actinomycetota; class Actinomycetes; order Micromonosporales; family Micromonosporaceae; genus Micromonospora; species Micromonospora sp. DT178. The sequence continues at coordinate 69,132 of NZ_JBNCKV010000024.1, read as the reverse complement.
TCCACCGCGAACAGGCCCGCCTGCGCGAAGACGGTCTGATCCACCAGAGCGGCCTCCACAGAACCCGCCTCGGCGAACACCACCTCCCGCAACGCACGCGGCAGATGCCCGTCAAACTCAGCGCACACCGCGTCAAAGGACGACGCGAACACCGGGAAAGCCTCGTACAGCTCGCGGCCCATGCCAGCGCGCTGCGAGCCCTGACCGGTGAACAGCACCGCCCGACGACCCGCCGACACCACACCCGACACCGCCGCCCGGCCCTCGGCGACCGCCGACAGGCCGGCGGCCAGCTCGTCGACGTCCGAGCCCCACACCACCGCCCGGTGCTCCAACGCCGCCCGAGTCGTCGCCAACGACCACGACACATCCACCGGCGCAAGGTCGGACCGGTCCCGCACGAACGACGCCAACCGCGCGGCCTGACCCGCGAGGCCCCGCTCGGAGCGCCCCGACACCACCCACGGCACCGGCAGCCCCACGGGGCCCGCCGCCGGCTCCGCCCCGGCCTCGGGATCGGTCGCGGGTTCCGGCTGTTCCAGGATCACGTGCGCGTTGGTGCCGGAGATGCCGAACGACGACACGCCCGCCCGACGCGGACGCCCCGCATCCGGCCACGCCCGCGACTCGGTCACCAACTCCACCGCACCCGACGACCAGTCCACGTGCGACGACGGCGCGTCCACGTGCAACGTCGCCGGCACCACACCCGCCCGCATCGCCAAGACCATCTTGATGATGCTCGCCACCCCGGCGGCGGCCTGGGTGTGACCGATGTTCGACTTGACGGACCCGAGCAGCAGCGGCACGTCCCGGCCCTGCCCGTACGTCGCCAGCAGAGCCTGCGCCTCGATCGGGTCGCCCAGCGTCGTACCGGTGCCGTGCGCCTCCACCACGTCCACGTCGGCCGCCGACAACCCCGCAGACGCCAACGCCTGGCGGATCACCCGCTGCTGCGACGGACCATTCGGCGCCGTCAACCCGTTCGACGCACCGTCCTGATTCACCGCCGTACCGCGCACCACCGCCAGGATCTGACGGCCGTCGCGTTGCGCGTCCGACAGGCGCTGCACCAGCAGCATCCCGACGCCCTCGGCGAGGGCCGTGCCGTCCGCCGCGTCGGCGAACGCCCGGCACCGGGCCACCGGGGACAGGTTGCCCTGCCGGGTGAAGTCGACGAACACCGCCGGGGTGGGCATCACCGTCACGCCACCGGCCAGGGCGAGGTCGCACTCCCCGGAGCGCAGCGCCTGCACTGCCAGGTGCAACGCCACCAGCGACGACGAACACGCCGTGTCCACCGTCACCGCCGGGCCCTCGAACCCGAACGAGTACGCCACCCGCCCCGAGGCGATGCTGCCCGCGTTGCCGAGGCCCAGGTAGTCCTCGACGCCCGCCGGCGGGGTCTCCGGCGGGTGGGCGTACCCGCTGTGGGTCATGCCGGCGAAGACCCCGACGCGGGCGCCCTTCAGGCTGGTGGGGTCGATGCCCGCCGACTCGACGGCCTCCCACGACGTCTCCAGCAGCAGCCGCTGCTGCGGGTCCATCGCGAGGGCCTCGCGCGGCGAGACCCCGAACAGCCGGGGGTCGAACTCGGCGGCGTCGGGCACGAATCCGCCCTCGCGGACCGAGGAGGTGCCCGGCCGGGAGCGCTCGGGGTCGTAGAGCGTGTCCAGGTCCCAGCCGCGGTCGGTGGGGAAGGAGGCGATGGCGTCGCCGCCGGCCGCGACGAGGTCCCACAGCTCCTCGGCCGTGCGTACCCCGCCGGGGAACCGGCAGCCGGTGCCGACGATCGCGATCGGTTGCTGCGCCTCGGCCTCGACGTCCCGGAGCCGTTGCCGGGTCCGCCGCAGGTCGGCGGTGACTCTCTTCAGGTACTCCCGGAGCTTCTCTTCGGTGTCCATCAACCCAGCCCATCGCGATTCACGGCGGAGACTCGACGTAAGCGACGGTACGAATGCGCAGAAGTCTCAGGCGACACCTGTATCTGTCGTTCGGCTCGCTCGGCCGAGAGCCACGCAGATCCCCATCTGCGGGGAGAAGTTATTGGGTGTGCGCGAGCGCGGACAACCCCTAACCAGGCAACGGGCCAGCTAGGGGTGTCCGGTCCCCACCCGTCGCACTAGCGTCGCCTCGACCGGGTCTGTGTCGATCCGGTCGCGAACCGCAGCCGCCGGAAGGACCGCCAAGGGATGACCACGCCAGATACCGACAACGGCTTGTGGGTGCGACGCTTCCACCCGGCTCCGGGTGGCGCCAGGCGGTTGGTGTGCCTGCCCCACGCCGGCGGGTCGGCCAGCTTCTACTTTCCCGTCTCCCGCAGCCTCTCCCCCGCCGTCGAGGTGCTGTCGATCCAGTACCCGGGCCGGCAGGACCGGCGCCACGAGAAGTGCATCGGTGACATCCACCAGCTCGCGCGGGAGGTCCACACCGTGCTGCGGCCGTGGCTGGACGAGCCGGTGGCCATCTTCGGGCACAGCATGGGGGCCAGCGTCGGCTTCGAGCTCGCCCGGCTGATCGAGCAGGACGGCGGCACGGCGGCGCACGTGTTCGCGTCCGGGCGCCGGGCGCCGTCCCAGGCGCGGCACGAGACGGTGCACCTGCTCGACGACGAGGGCCTGCTGGCCGACGTCCGGAAGCTGAGCGGCACCAACTCCGCCATCCTCGGGGACCCGGAGATGCTGCGGGCCGCGCTGCCGGCGATCCGCAGCGACTACCGGGCCGCGGAGACCTACACCTACCGGCCGGGTCCGCCGCTGAGCTGCCCGATCACCGTCTTCACCGGCGACGACGACCCGAAGACGACGGTCGAGGAGGCCAAGGCCTGGTCGACCCACACCACCGGGGCGTTCGACCTCAAGGTCTACCCGGGCGGGCACTTCTTCCTGGCCGAGCACCAGCCGGCGGTCCTGCGGGCCATCTCGACGGCCCTGACCGGGGCGTCGGCCATCTGATCTCCACGGCCGAGGGGCCCGTCCACCGGTGTCGCGACCGGTCGGCGGGCCCCTCGTCCGTGCGGGGCGTCACCGCTTGTGGCCGACCGCGATCACGTAGTCGAGCTGCGCCATCTCGCGCTTCATGAGGTCCTGGTTCTTCCAGTGCGCGGCCATGCTCTTGCGCACGGCGGGCTTGACGACGGCGCGGAACTCGGGGTCGTTGGTCCGTCCCGCCATGTACGCCCGCCAGCCCTCCCAGGTGCGGTCCTTGATGGAGTGCACCTCCGGGTTGGCGAAGCCGGCCTCGACCAGCTCCTGCCGGTACGTGTCCCGGTCGTGCCAGTTCTCCTTCGGGATGCTGAACTTGACGAAGCTCAGGGGGCCGGACTGGATGGCCGCCCGCACGACGTCCCCGCTGACCGGGATGATGTCGGCCGTGGCCAGCACGCCACCCGGGCGGAGCACCCGCAGCGCCTCGGCGAAGAACGCGCTGCGCGGGTAGAAGTGGAAGGCCGACTCCAGGGCGACGACCCGGTCGAAGGTGTTGTCCTCGAAGGGCAGTTCGGTGGCGCTGCCCAGCCGGAAGTCGGTCCGGTCCGCGAGCCCTTCCTCCTGCGCCCGGCGCTGCGCCGCCTCGACGTGGTGCGGGGTGATGTTCAGGCCGTACACCTTGGCGACCCGGCGCTCGCGCAGCCACTTGAAGTCCTGGTCGGCGTAGCCGAAGCCCACGTCGAGCACGGTGTCGTCCGGCTTGAGCCCGGCGGCGTCGGCCAGCTTGTCGGCCAGCGCCTCGGCGGCCGTGTCGAGGTCGGTGACCCCGTCCTCCCAGTAGCCCACGTTCATGTAGTGGGTACGGCGGGCCGCGAACTCCACGTCGGGCGACTGGATCTCGTAGAAACGCCGGACCCGGGTGATGGGGTCGGCGGTGAAGACCGTGCGGATCGCCCGGCCGGCGATCTTCAGGTTCTCGAACATGTGGGTTCCTTCCGGTGGATGGATGCCGATCAGCCGCGCCGGACCTGCTGGCGCAGGTCCTCGACGAGCGCGGGCACACCGGCCGGGTCGGCGGCCGTGCCGAAGACGTAGAAGTCGGGCCGGACGAGCACCGCCACTGCGTCGTACCGCTTGAGGTGGGACAGGTACACGTCGTCGAGGTCGAAGGCGGTCGGCGTGGCGCCGGGCCCGGGGGCGGGCGCGCCGGCGGGGACGACCCGGACGACCCGGGCGTCGAGCGAGTCCAGGAAGGCCCGGGCGTCCGCGTCGAGCAGGCCGTCGGGGTCCTCGGCGCAGACCAGGACGAAGCCGGTGCCGACGACCTCGTCGAAGAGCCCGGCGCGACCGTCGACCTCGACGCGCCCCTGCGGCATCGGCACGCCCGCGCCGGGGGCGTCGGCCGTACGGCCGTGCAGGACCCCGCCGGCCAAGGGCTCCAGCAGTGAACGGGTGCGCGGCCGGGAGGTGCGCCGGCGCAGTTCGGCGAGCATGACGGCGTCCCGACCGGCCGCGGCGGTGCGGTCGGTCTCGCAGATCACCGTGCCCGAGTCCATGGACATCCGGATGGCGTGCTGCACGTGCGCGCAGCGCTCCTCCTGGTAGGTGTCCAGCAGCGCCTCGTCGGCCAGGCCGCGGTGCACCAGGTCGAGCTTCCAGGCGAGGTTGAGGGCGTCCCGGAAACCCGAGCTCATGCCCTGGCCCATGAACGGCGGCATCACGTGCGCGGCGTCGCCGGCGATCAGGATCCGGCCGGAGCGCCAACGGTCGGCCGAGCACGCCTGGGTGGTGTAGACGCCGTACCGCTCCAGGGTCGCGTTGTCGGGCGTGATGTCGAAGAGGCCGAGCAGCCGCCACACGCTCTCGACGGTCTCGAACTCCTCCCGGCTCTCCCCCGGCACCCGCATGAACTCCCAGCGCCGGTGCCCCGGGCCGGCCGACACGGCCGTGCGGGGGCGCGCCGGGTCGCAGACCTGGAGGTTGTTCGGCTTGAACTCGCGGGCCTCGTGCGGCACCACGTCGCAGACCAGCCAGTCGTAGGTGAAGCCGAGGTCGGTGACGCCGCTGCCCAGGTGTTCCCGGACGAAGCTGTTGGCCCCGTCGCAGCCGACGACCCAGCGGGCCGCGTGGACCTCCTCGCCCTCCGGCCCGGCGATGGTGACCTCGACCCGGTCGTCGTGCTCCACCAGGCCGGTCACCTGGTACGGGCGCAGCACCGTCACGCCCGGCAGCTCCGCTCCCCGCTCGGCGAGCAGCGCCTCCAGCCCGGGCTGGTAGAAGGAGACCGAGTCGGGCCAGCCCATCGGGCCGTCGCCGGTCACCTTGACGTGCAGCAGGGTGCGGCCGAAGCCGTTCTTGAAGGTGTACTCGCCCGACGACTCCACCACCGGGCCGAGCCGGTCGGCGACGCCGGCGGCGGCGAGGATGCGGCTCGCCTCCCCGTCGTACGAGACCGCGCGCGGGAAGTTGTACGGGGTGGCCCAGCGCTCGACCGCCGTGACGGTGAGCCCTCGCTGCGCCAGCAGGATCGTGAGCATCTCACCGACGGGGCCGTAGCCCACGATCAGGACGTCGGTCATCAGCATCGCTATCGGTTCCTCGGGGGTCGGTCGGACACGGTGTCGGAGGGGACGGCTCGCGCCGTGCGGGGCGGCCGGAGGGCCATCAGAGACCGAGTTCGGAGTCGATGAGGTCGAAGAGGTCGTCGTCGCTGGCCAGTTCGAGGTCGAGGTCGGGATCGCCGCCCGAGCCGGCGCGCATCGTCCGCCACTTGGCGATGAGCACCTCCAACCGGGACCCGATCTGGGCGTGCAGCTCCGCCTCGACGCTGGCCTCGGTCAGCGACCGTTCCAGGTTCTCCAGGTCCACGAGAACCGGCGGGTCCGCCGGGCCGGTGTCCGGCGCCAGCTGCGACACCAGGAACGTGGCCAGCTCGTTCGGGTCCGGGTAGTCGAAGATCAGCGTGGCCGGCAGGCGCAGGCCGGTCGCCGTGGTCAGCCGGTTGCGCAGCTCGACGGCGGTCAACGAGTCGAAGCCGATCTGGCTGAACGCCCGGCCGGGGGCGACGGCCGCGCGGCTGCCGTGCCCGAGCACGCTCGCCGCCTGCTCGCGTACCAGGTCGACCACCAGGCCGTGGCGGTCGGGCCCGGCCAGTGCCGCCAGTTCCTCGGCGAGGGTGCGCCCGCCGCCGGTCGGGGCGCTCGACCGGGCGCTCGGCCGTTCCCGTCGCATCAGCCCGCGCAGCAGGGCCGGGGGCCGCTCGACCCGTTCGCCGAGCGCGGCGACGTCGATCCTGGTCGGCACCAGCACCGGCTCGGCCAGCCGCAGGCCCGCGTCGAACAGGGCCATCCCCAGGTCGGACGGGATCGCGAGCTGCCCGTCCCGGGCGGTGATCCGGGGGTCGGACCGGTCCAGCTTGGCGGTCATCTCGCTGGCCTGTTCCCACAGTCCCCAGGCGAACGACCGGCCCGGCAGGCCCTCGGCCCGGCGCGCCAGGGCGAGCGCGTCGAGGAACGCGTTGGCCGCCGCGTAGTTGGCCTGACCGGGTACGCCGAAGACGCCCGCGCCGGAGGAGAACAGCACGAACCCGGCCAGGTCGAGGTGGCGGGTGAGCTCGTGCAGGTGCCACGCGGCGTCGAGCTTCGGCGCGAACACCGTGTCGACGCGCTGCGGGGTGAGGGCGGTGACGATGCCGTCGTCGAGCACCCCGGCGAGGTGCACGACCGCGGTCAACGGGTGCCGCGCCGGTACCGCGTCCAGGACCCGGGCCAGGCTGTCCCGGTCGGCCACGTCGGCCGCCACCACCGTGGCCTCGGCGCCCAGGGCGCGCAGCTCGGCGACCGTCTCGGCCGCGCCGGGTGCCGACTCGCCGCGGCGGCTGACCAGCAGCAGCCGCCGTACGCCGTGTGTCTCGACCAGTCGCCGGGCGACCAGCCCGCCCAGGGTTCCGGTCCCGCCGGTCAGCAGCACCGTGCCGTCGGGGTCCCACGCCCGGGGCATGGTGAGCACCACCTTGCCGACGTGCCGGGCCTGGCTGACGTGCCGGAACGCCTCCGGCGCCTGGCGGACGTCCCACACCTGGGTGGGCAGCGGGGTGAGCGCTCCCCGTTCGAAGAGCCCCAGCAGCACGACGAGCATGCGCTGCACCTCGTCGGGGTCCTCCAGGGTCAGGTCGAAGGCGGTGTAGGCCACCCCGGGGTGGTCGGCGGCGACCCGGTCGGCGTCGCGGATGTCGGTCTTGCCCATCTCGACGAACCGCCCGCCGCGCGGCAGCAGCCGCAGCGAGGCGTCGACGAACTCGCGGGCCAGCGAGTCCAGCACCACGTCGACGCCCCGTCCGCCGGTGGCCTCGGCGAACCGGGTCTCGAAGTCGAGGGTCCGGGACGAGGCGAGGCGGTCCTCGTCGATGCCCATCGACCGCAGGGCGTCCCACTTGGCGGGGCTGGCGGTGGCGTACACGTCGGCGCCGAGGTGCCGGGCGAGCTGCACGGCGGCCATGCCGACGCCGCCGGCCGCCGCGTGCACCAGCACCGACTCGCCCCGGCTGAGCCCGGCCAGGTTGACCAGGCCGTGGTAGGCGGTCAGGAAGACCACCGGCACGGAGGCGGCCTCGACGTACGACCAGCCGGCCGGCATCGGGGCCAGCAGCCGGCGGTCGGTGACCGCGACGGGCCCGAAGCAGCCCACGAACACGCCGAACACCCGGTCGCCGGGCCGCAGGTCGGTCACCTCGGCGCCGACCTCGACGACCTCGCCGGCGCCCTCGCCGCCGAGCGGTCCCGCGTCGCCGGGGTAGAGGCCGAGCGCGTTGAGCACGTCGCGGAAGTTCAGGCCGGCGGCGCGGACGCGTACCCGCACGTCGCGGGGGCCGAGAACGGCGTCGGCGGCGTCGGTCGGGCTCAGGGTGAGGTTCTCCAGGCTGCCCCGCACCGGCGCGTCCAGGCGCCACGCGGCGGCGGGCGGCGCGGCGAGTTCGCCCGCCGACCCGGCTCGCGCCAGCCGTGGCACGTACGCCGTGCCGCCCCGGAGCGCCGCCTGCGGCTCGGCCGCCGCCAGCAGGGCGGCGACCTGGTCGGGGCCGATCCCGTCGCCGTCGACGTCGACGATGACGACCTGGTCCGGGTTCTCCGACTGGGCGGAGCGGACCAGCCCCCACGCCGCCGCGGCGGCCGGGTCGGTCACCTCGCCGGCGTGGTGCACGGCCACCGCGCCCCGGGTCACCAGCACCAGCCGCGACGCCGCCCAACGGGGCTCCGTGAGCCAGCGCCGGACCAGGTCGAGGGCGCGGACGGCGGCGTGGCGCGCCGCGCGGGGGGTGGGCTGTGCGGGTTCCGCGTCGAGCGGCACGAGCACGGCCCCGGGCAGTGCCAGTCCCGCGTCGACGGCGTCGGCGAGCCCGTCCAGCCCGGGGTGCAGCGGGAACCCGTCCAGGCCGGGGGCGACGGCCACGGCGTCGACCGGGGTGGCCGCGTCGCCCGGCGGCAGGGGCGTCCAGTCGAGCCGGAACAGGGCGTCGCGGGTGGCGCGGTCGTCGGTGACGGCCAGCTCCGCGGCGGAGATGGGCCGCATCGTCAGGGCGGTCACCTCGGCGACCGGGGCGCCGGTCGGGTCGGCGGCGGTCAACGCGATGGCGTACGGCCCGACCTGGGTGAGCCGCACCCGCAGGGCGGTCGCGCCGGTGGCGTGCAGGGTGACGCCGTTCCAGGCGAACGGCAGCAGCAGCCGCCCGGCCCCGGCCTCGGCGAGACCGCCGAAGTGCGCGGCGTGCAGGGCGGCGTCGAGCAGGGCGGGGTGCAGGCCGTACCGGTCGGCGTCGATCCGCTGGGCCGCCGGCAGCTCCACCTCGGCGTAGACCTCGTCGCCGCTGGTCCACACCGCGCGCAGCCCCTGGAACGCCGGCCCGTACGCGTAGCCGTCGGCGGCCAGGCCGGCGTAGAAGCCGGTCAGGTCGACGGGGCGGGCGTCGCGCGGCGGCCACGTGGTGGGCTGCGGCGACGCGGCGGGCTGGCCGGCGCAGAGGGTGGCGCTGGCGTGCCGGGTCCACGGGCCGGCGGCCGGGCCGTCGGCGGGCCGGGAGTGCACGGTCACCTGGCGGCGCCCGTCGTCGTCGCCCGCGCCGACCGTGACCTGCACCTGGGTCGCGCCGTCGGCGGGCAGGGTCAGCGGGGCCTCGATGACCAGCTCGTCGAGGAGCGGCAGGCCGATCTCGTCGCCGGCGCGGAGGCAGAGTTCCACCAGGCCGGTGCCGGGCACCAGCACGCTGTCGGTGACCCGGTGGTCGGCCAGCCACGGCTGCGCGTCGGTCGACAGCCGCCCGGTGAAGAGGTGGCCCCTCGCCTCGGCCAGCGCGACCGACGCCCCGAGCAGCGGATGCCCGGCGGCGTCCAGGCCGGCGGCGCCCACGTCGCCGGGGCCGGAGACGGGCCGGGGCCAGTAGCGGCGGTGGGCGAACGCGTACGTGGGCAGGTCGACCCGCCGACCGCCGGCCAGCGCGGGCCGCCAGTCCACCGCGACCCCGCACACGTGCAGCTGGGCCAGGGAGAGCAGGAACCGCGCCCGGTCACCCTGGTCGCGTTGCACCGAGCCGACCACCACGCTCTCGCCGTCGTGGTCGGCGAGGGTCTCCTCGATGCCCACGGTGAGCACCGGGTGCGGGCTGCACTCGACGTACGTGTCGTGGCCCTGGGCGGCCAGCGAGCGGATCGCCTGCTCCAGCTCGACCGGCTGCCGCAGGTTGCGGTACCAGTAGTCCGGCCCCATCTCCTCGCCGTCGAGCCAACGCAGGTCGGTGGTGGAGAAGAGCGGCACGGCCGCCGGGCCGGGGGCGATGCCCGCCAGCACCTCGGCCAGCTCGTCGCGGATGCCTTCCACCTGGGCGGAGTGCGAGGCGTAGTCGACGGCTATCCGCCGGACCCGGGCCTGCTCGCCGGCCAGTTCGGCGAGGAGTTCCTCCACCGCCTCCGGCTCGCCGGACACCACGACGGCGGCCGGGCCGTTCACGGCGGCGACCGAGATCCGGTCGCCGAACCGGGCGATCCGGTCGCGGACCGTGTCGGCGGGGAGCGCGACGGAGGCCATCGCCCCGTGCCCGGCCAGGGCCCGCAGCGCCCGGCTGCGCAGCGCCACCACCCGGGCGGCGTCGGGCAGGGAGAGCACCCCGGCGACGCAGGCGGCGGCGATCTCGCCCTGCGAGTGGCCGACCACGGCGGCCGGCTGCACGCCGTGGGAGCGCCACAGCTCGGCCAGCGACACCATCATCGCGAACAGGGCGGGCTGCACCACGTCGACCTCGTCGAGGCCGGGCGCGCCGGGCGCCTGGCGCAGCACGTCCAGCAGCGACCAGTCCAGGTACGGCCGCAGCGCCGCGTCGCAGGCCGCCATCCGCTCCGCGAACACGGGGGCCTGGTCGAGCAGGTCCAACCCCATGCCGAGCCACTGGGAGCCCTGCCCGGGGAAGACGAAGACGCACCGGCCGGCGGGCCGGGCCTCGCCCCGCGTCACCGCCGGGTCGGGCCGGCCCTCGGCGAGCGCGTCGAGGGCGGCGGCGATCCGGTCCGGGTCGGCGCCGACCAGCACCGCCCGGGAGTCGAAGGTGCTCCGGCTGGTGGCCAGCGACCAGGCCACGTCGAGGGGCCGCTGGTCGGGCCGCTCGGCGAGGTGCTCCCGCAGCCGGCGGGCCTGACCGACGAGCGCCTCCGGGCTACGCGCGGAGAGCAGCCACGGCAGCGCGTACGCCTCCGGCGGCGTGGCTCCGGCGTCGGCGTCCGGGGTCGGCGTCGCTTCGGCGACCGCCTCGACGATGACGTGGGCGTTGGTGCCGCTGATGCCGAACGACGAGACACCGGCCCGCGCCGGCCGGTCCGCCACGGGCCACGGGCGGGCCTCGGTGAGCAGTTCCAGCGAGCCCGAGTCCCAGTCGATGCGCGAGCTGCGGCGCTCGGCGTGCAGGGTGCGGGGCAGCCGGCCGTGCCGCATGGCGAGGACCATCTTGAGCACCCCGGCCACGCCGGCCGCGGCCTGGGTGTGCCCGAGGTTGGACTTGACCGAGCCCAGCAGCACCGGCGGGGCGTCGGCCGGGCGCTGCCCGTAGGTGGCGAGGATCGCCTCCGCCTCGATGGGGTCGCCGAGCGACGTGCCGGTGCCGTGCGCCTCCACCACGTCCACCTCGGCGGCGCCCAGCCCGGCGGCGCCCAGCGCGGCCCGGATGACCCGTTCCTGCGACGGCCCGTTCGGGGCGGTCAGCCCGTTGGAGGCGCCGTCCTGGTTGACCGCCGAGCCGCGGACCACCGCGAGCACGGGGTGGCCCCGGCGGCGGGCGTCGGAGAGGCGCTCCACCACCAGCATCCCGACGCCCTCGGACATGCCGAAGCCGTCGGCGTCCTCGGCGAACGCCTTGCACCGCCCGTCGGCGGCGAGACCGCGCTGACGGCTGAAGCCGGTCAGCCCGGCGGTAGTGGACATCACCGACACGCCGCCGGCCAGGGCCAGGTCGCAGTCGCCCTGACGCAGCGCCTGGACGGCCAGGTGCAGCGCCACCAGGGAGGCCGAGCAGGCGGTGTCGACGGTGACCGCCGGCCCCTCCAGCCCGAGCGCGTACGCGACCCGGCCGGAGAGGACGCTGCCGGCCGTACCGGTGAGCAGGTGCCCCTCGTCGGCGGTGACCTCGCCGTCGTCGGAGACGACACCGGGGGCGACCTGGTCGCCGTAGTCCTGCCCGTGGGTGCCGGCGAAGACGCCGGTGCGGCTGCCCCGCAGGGTGGCCGGGTCGATGCCGCCGCGTTCCAGCGCCTCCCAGGAGGTCTCCAGCAGCAGCCGGTGCTGCGGGTCCATCGCGAGGGCCTCGCGGGGGCTGATGCCGAAGAACGCGGCGTCGAAGTCGGCGATGCCGGTGAGGAAGCCGCCGGCCCGCACGTACGTCCGGCCGGGCGTGCCGGGCACCGGGTCGTAGAGGTCGGCCAGCGGCCAGCCCCGGTCGCCGGGCAGATCGCCGATGACGTCGGCGCCCGCGTCGAGCAGCCGCCACAGCTCCTCCGGGGAGCCGATGCCGCCGGGGAACCGGCAGGCCATGGCGACGATGGCGACCGGCTCGTCCAGGGCGACGGTGCTCGCGTCGGTGACCTCGGTGGCGGCGGTGCCGAGCAGCCGGGCGTGCAGGTGCGCGGCGAGCAGCTCCGGGGTGGGGTGGTTGAACACGGCGTGCGGGGCGAGCCGGACGCCGGTGACGGCGGTGAGCCGGTTGCTCAGCTCCACGGCCATCAGCGAGTCGAAGCCGAGTTCCTTGAACGGGCGGCGCGGCTCGACGTCGTCGGGGCCGGTGTGCCCGACCACGGTGGCGCACCGGGTGCGTACGAGGTCCAGCAGCAGGGCGGCGCGGTCGGGTTCGGCCAGTTCGGCCAGCCGGTCGGCGAAGCCCTTGGCGGAGGCGGGCGCGGCGTCGGCGTTGACGGCCCGGCGGGGCGGCGGGGGCAGCAGCGCCCGCAGCAGGGCGGGCACCTCGCCGGAGGTCCGCACGGCGGCCAGGTCGAGCCCGATCGGCACCAGCGTCGGCCGGTCGACGCGCAGGGCGGCGTCGAACAGCGCCAGCCCGGCGGCCGTGTCGAGGGGGCGGGTGCCGCCCCGGGCGAGCCGGGCCAGGTCCGCCGGGGTGAGCCGGCCGGCCATCCCGTCCTGCGCGGCCCACAGCCCCCAGGCCAGTGCGGTCGCCGGGAGCCCCTGGGCGTGGCGGTGCGCGGCGAGCGCGTCGAGGAACGCGTTGCCGGCCGCGTAGTTGCCCTGGCCGGGGCTGCCGAAGGTGGCGGCGGCCGAGGAGAAGAGCACGAACGCGGCCAGGTCGAGGCCGGCGGTGAGTTCGTGCAGGTGCCATGCGCCGTGCACCTTGGACCGCAGGGCCCGCCCCCAGCGGGCCGGGTCGAGGTCGGTGAGCAGGGCGTCGTCGGTGGCCCCGGCGGCGTGCACGACGGCGACCAGCCGGTCGGCCAGCGGGGCGACGACCTCGGCGAGCGCCGCCCGGTCGGCGACGTCGGCCGCGACCACCCGGACGGTGACGCCGGCGTCGGTCAGCGCGGTCGTCCAGTCGCCGGCCCGGCCGGTGCGGCTGACCAGGACCAGCTCGGCGACGCCGTGCACGGTGGCGAGGTGGGTGGCGACGTGCCGGCCGATCCCGCCGGTGCCGCCGGTGACCAGAACGGTGCCGCCGGCCAGCGCCGCAAGCGGCGTACCGGCCGGGGGCTGGTCGACCGGGCGGAGCCGGGGCAGCAGGACACGGCCGTCGCGGACGGCGACCTCGGGCTCGTCCCTGGCGACGGCCAGCGCGGAACGGACGGTGGCGTCGTCGGTGGCGTCGAGGCTGAGCAGCAGGAACCGGTCGGGCTGCTCGGCCTGGGCGACCCGGACCAGCCCGGCCACCGGCGCGTGCACCGGGTCGCCGTCGCGGACGGCGAGGGCCAGGCGGGTGGTCTCCGCGCGGGGGTCGACCAGCCAGCTCTGGAGCACGCCGAGCACGGCGAGGCCGACGGCGTGCGCCCGGTCGGGCACCGACCGGCCCGGCTCGCCGTCGCCGACCCGCAGCACCAGCAGCGGCGGCAGCGGTCCGTCCGGGGGCGTGCCGTCGGCGAGCGTCCAGGAGGGCGCCGGCGTCGCCGGGAACGCCGCGGGCAGCCAGTCGACGGCGTACAGCCCGGCGGGCGCGGCCGGAGGCGCCGGCGCGTCGGCGGACGGCAGGTCCACGGTCCGCAGCACCACCCGGTCCACGTCGAGCACGGGCACGCCCGCGTCGTCGACGGCGCTCAGCGTCACCGCGTCCGCCCCGGCGGGGGCCAGGCAGACGCGCAGCGCGTGCGCCCCGGTGGCGTGGCGGCGCACCCCCGCCCACTCGGTGGGCAGCAGCCGGGCGGTGGGCGCGGCGTCGACGCCGGCGCCGGGCGCGAAGTCGGCGAGCGGGAGCAGGCGCAGGGCCGCCTCCAGCACCAGCGGATGCACGCCGTACCGCTCGGCGTCCGGGTCCCGGGCGTCCTCGGGCAGGCGTACGTCGACGAAGAGCCGGTCGGCGGCGACCCACGCGGCCCGGGCCAGCTCCCCGACCAGCGCGCGGTGCTGCGGGGCGGTCAGGTCCACCGGCCGGGCCCCGGTGGGCGGCCAGGTCGGGGCGAGGGCGCCCCGCCCGCTCTCCGGGTCGACCGGACCGAGCACGGCCTCGGCGACCTCCCGCCACGGCTGCCCCTCGCCGGCCCGGACGTGGCAGTGCGCCACCCGGCGCCGGTGCTCGTCCGGCGCGCCGACGCCGACCTGCACCTCGAGGGTCGGCTCGGCCGGCAGCGGCACCGGCTCGGGGACGCGCAGTCGCTCCACCGTCGGGGTGCCGAGTTGTTCGCCGAGGTGGGTGAGCATGTCCAGCAGGGCGGTGGCGGGCAGCAGCGCGGGGGTGTCGTCACCGGGGGCGGCCAGCCACGGCTGGGCGGCCACGGAGACCTGTCCGGTGCAGACCACCTGCCCGGTGCCGGCGACCGGCAGCACGCCGCCGAGCAGCGGGTGCCCGGCGTCGGCCAGCCCGACGCCGACCGGGCCGCCGGCCACGGCCGACGCGGGCAGCCAGTAGTGCCGGCGCTGGAAGGCGTACGTGGGCAGGTCGACGCGGCGGTGCGGCCCGGGGCCGGCGAGGGCGGCGCGGTCCACGGCGACGCCCCGGACGTGCAGCCGCGCCACGGCGGCGAGCAGCGCCTCGGCCTCGCCGGCGGTGCCCCGGACGGCGGGGACGAAGGCCAGCTCGTCGGCCTCGGCGACGAGGCAGTCCTGGGCCATCGCGGTGAGCACACCGGCCGGGCCGATCTCCAGGAAGGTGGTGACGCCCTGCCCGTGCAGGGCCCGTACGCCGTCCTGGAAGCGGACGGTGCCCCGGACGTGCGCCACCCAGTAGTCGGGCGAGCAGAGCCGGGCCGGGTCGACGGGATGGCCGGTCAGGTTGGACACCACCGGCAGGTGCGGGGTGCGGTACGTCAGGCCGGCCGCCACGGCGCGGAACTCGTCGAGCATCGGCTCCATGCGCGGCGAGTGGAACGCGTGCGACACCCGCAGCCGGCTGGTACGACGCCCGGCGGCGCGCAGGGTGGCCGCGACGGCCAGCACCGCGTCGGTGTCGCCGGAGACGACGACGCTGGTGGGGCCGTTGACGGCGGCGAGGCCCACCCGGTCGGTCAGGTGCGCGGCGACCTCTGCCTCGTCGGCCTCGACGGCGACCATCGCGCCCCCGGGGGGCAGCTGCTGCATGAGCCGGGCCCGGGCGGCGACGAGCGCCGCCGCGTCGGCCAGGGGGAACACCCCGGCCACGTGCGCGGCGGCCAGTTCGCCGACGGAGTGGCCGAGCACCGCGTCGGGGCGCACGCCCCAGGACTCCAGGAGGCGGTACAGCGCCACCTCGAAGGCGAACAGCCCCGGCTGGGTGTAGAGGGTCTGGTCGAGCAGGTCGGCCAGTTCGTCGCCCTCGGCGGCGAGGACGACGTCCGCGACGGGGTGCGGGGCGTGGCCGGCGAGGCAGCGGTCGAGTTCGGCGCAGGCGGCGTCGAAGGCGTCGGCGAAGACCGGGTACGCGGCGTGCAGCTCGCGGCCCATGCCGGCGCGCTGGCCGCCCTGCCCGCCGAAGAGCAGGCCGAGCTGGCCGTCGACGACCCGGCCGGTCAGCACGGTCGGCCCGTCCGGGTCCGGCTCCCCCCGGGTCAGCGTGGTCAGGGCCGTCCGGGCGGTGGCCGGGTCGCCGGCCAGGACCACGGCCCGGTGTTCGAGGGCGGCGCGGGTGGTGGCGAGCGCGTGCCCGACGTCGGCCGGGTCGGCGTCCGCCCCGGGCCCGTCGAGCCAGGTCAGCAGGCGGGCGGCCTGGTCACGCAGCGCCTCGCCGGTGGCCGCGGCGAGCAGCCACGGCACGGGTGGCCGCCGGCTGGCGGAGGCCGCCCCGGACGACGCCTGCGCGTCCGCGACCCCGGACGACGGCTGCCGGTCCGCGGCCCCGGACGACGGCGGGTCGGCGGGGGGCGCCTCGACGATGACGTGGGCGTTGGTGCCGCTGATGCCGAACGACGAGACGCCGGCCCGGCGGGGGCGTCGCACCTCGGGCCACGGGCGGGCCTCGGTGAGCACCTCGACGGCGCCGGCGGACCAGTCCACCTCCGACGTCGGGGCGTCCACGTGCAGGGTGCGGGGCAGCTTTCCGTGCCGCATCGCGAGCACCATCTTGATCACCCCGGCGGCCCCGGCGGCGGCCTGGGTGTGGCCGAGGTTGGACTTCAGCGAGCCCAGCCGCAGCGGTTCGGCGTCACCGCGGCCCGCCCCGTACGTGGCGAGCAGCGCCTGCGCCTCGATCGGGTCGCCCAGCCGGGTGCCGGTGCCGTGCGCCTCGACGACGTCCACGTCGGCGGTGGAGAGCCCGGCCGCGTCCAGCGCCCGGCGGATGACCCGCTCCTGGGCGGGCCCGCTGGGGGCGGTGAGCCCGTTGGACGCGCCGTCGGAGTTGACGGCGGAGCCGCGCAGCACGGCGAGGACGGGGTGTCCGCGCCGGCGGGCGTCGGAGAGCCGTTCCAGCAGCAGCACGGCGACGCCCTCGGACCAGCCGGTGCCGTCGGCGCCCTCGCCGAACGCCTTGCACCGGCCGTCCGGGGCGAGCCCGCGCTGCCGGCTGAACTCCACGAACGCCTGCGGGGTGCCCATCACCGCCACGCCGCCGGCCACGGCGAGGGAGCAGTCGCCCGCGCGCAGCGCCTGGGCGGCCAGGTGCAGCGCGACCAGCGACGACGAGCACGCCGTGTCGACGGTGACCGCCGGCCCCTCCAGCCCCAACGCATAGGCGACGCGACCGGAGACGACGCTGCCGGCGGTGCCGACGCCGAGGTAGCCCTCGGTGCCGGGCGGCGCCTGGCGCAGGTTCGCGGCGTAGTCGTGGTGCATGACGCCGGTGAAGACCCCGGTGGCGCTGCCGCGCAGCGAGGTGGGGTCGATGCCGGCCCGCTCGAACAGCTCCCAGGACGTCTCCAGCAGCAGCCGCTGCTGCGGGTCCATGGCCAGCGCCTCGCGCGGGCTGATCGCGAACAGGGTGGCGTCGAAGTCCGCCGCGTCGGTCAGGAAGCCGCCCACCCGGACGTACGAGGTCCCGGGACGGTCGGCGTCGTCGGAGAACAGGTGCGCCAGGTCCCAGCCCCGGTCGGTGGGGAACTCCGTGAGCCCTTCGCGGCCCTCGTCGACCAGGTCCCACAGCTGTTCGGGGGAGGCGACACCGCCGGGGAGCCGGCAGGCCATGGCGACGACGACCACCGGGTCGTCCCCCGTGGACGGCGCGGACGGCCGGTCCGCCGCGGGGCCCGGCTGCCCGGTGCCGCCGCGCAGCCGGGCGGCGAGGTGCCGGGCGAGAGCGTCCGGGCTGGGCCGGTCGAACGCGACCGTGGCGGAGAGCCGTACCCCGGTGGCCCGGGCCAGCCGGTCGCGCAGGGCGACCGCGCTGACCGAGGTGAAGCCGAGTTCCTTGAAGGCCCGGGCGGGGCGCACCGCGGCCGGCCCGGGCAGGCCGGCCACCTCGGCCGTGGCGGCGCGGACCAGCTCCAGCAGGAGCCGGTCCCCCTCGGCGGTGCTCAGCCCGGCCAGCCGGCGGCGCAACTCGGCGGCCTCCCGGTCGTCCGTGGCGTCGGGAGCCGCCGCGACGGGCGTACGCCAGGCGGGGTGCGCGGCGTCGGCGTGGCCCGCCGGACGGGCGAGCAGGACCAGGTCGTCGCCGTCGTGGGCCACGTCGAACGCGGCGAGGTCGGCGCGGACGGCAGCCCGCGCGTCGCCGCTGCCCTCCCCCGGGCGGGCGATGGCGGGCGACGGCTCCCGGCCGCCGTGCGCGGTCGTGCCGACGACCCGGGCCGGGAGACCGGCGGCCCGGCGGCGGGCGGCCAGGGCGTGCAGGGCGCCGACGGCCGAGGCGGCCCGCTCCTGGCCGGCGGCGCCCAGCAGCAGGGCGGACGGGGCGAGGACGGTGAACGCGGCGGCCGGGTGCCGGGTCGCGGCGTCCAGCGTCCCGGCGAGGCCGAGCAGCCGGGCCACGGCCTCGTCGCCGGTCAGGTCGTCGTCGGACGGGCAGAGGAAGACCGCGCCGGGCGGCTCGTCGCCCGCCCGGTCGGCGGGCAGCGCGGCGGCGTCGGCGCCGGCGGCGACGAGTTCGGCGACCAGGTCCGCCAGGGCGGCCCCGGGCGTGGCGTCGACGTGGAGCAGCCGCGGGCGGCGGACGCGGTGCGCGGCGACGAGGTGTCGGGCCAGCGCCGCGCCGGTCGCCCCGTCGGCGCCGGTGATCAGGACCGGGCGGTCCGGGTCGGCAACGGTCACCGGCCGCGCCGGCACGGCCGCGGGGGCGGGCACGAGGACCGCGTGCAGGGCGGCGCCGGCCCGCAGCGCGACCTGCGCGGCGCCGGCGTCCAGCACGGCGGGGAGCAGGGCGGTCGAACGGTCTCCGGCGTCGCGGTCGACCAGCACGATCCGGTCCGGGTATGCGGCCTGCAGGCTGCGCCCGAGGGCCTGGACCGCGCCGGCCGCCGGATCGGGCTCGGAGCGCCCGGCGGCCACGCCGGGCGCGGTGGCGGCGCTCCCGAGGGCCGTGTCACCGGGCGCGTCGCTTTCGGCGGCAGCGCCGGCCGGGCCGGTCAGCAGCACCAGCCGGGTGCCGGCGAACCGGTCGTCGTCGAGCCAGCCGCGCAGTCGGTCGGCGAGGCCCGCCGCGACGGCGTCGGCCGGCTCGACCAGCAGCACCGTCACGTCGGGCACGTCCGGGGCGTCGCGCAGGGCGGCCAGGTCACGGTGGGGCCGGAACCGGTCGCCCGGCGACGCCGCGCGCAGCGGTTCCACCAGCGCCTCGCTCCCGCTACCGACGAGCGCCCAGTGGCGGGCCGGGGCGGCGGCGGCCTGCGCGGCCGTCGGGACGGGCGCCTCGACCGGCGGTACGGCGGCCAGGTCGAGCGGCCGCCAGGCGAGTACGCTCAGCGCCTCGTGGTGGCTGCCGTTGACCGCCCGCAGCCGCGCCGGCCGGTCGAGCAGGAGCCGGCGGGTGACCTTGCCGGAGGCGGTACGGGGCACCTGCCCGATCTCGTACAGCTCCTCCGGGACCTTGTGGTAGGAGAGCTTCTCCCGGCAGGCCGCGTACCCGGCCCGGGGGTCGAAGCCCTCCGGCCCGGGCACCACGAACGCCACCGGCACCTCGCCGAGCACGTCGTGCGGCCGGCCGGTCACCGCCACGTCGGCGACGCCGGGCACCCCGCGCAGGGCCTCCTCCACCTCGGCCGGGTGGATCTTCTCGCCACCCCGGATGATCAGTTCCTGGTGCCGCCCGGTGACGAAGATGTTGCCGTCGGCGTCGCGGCGGGCCAGGTCACCGGTGCGGTACCAGCCGTCACGCAGGGCGGCGGCGGTGACCTCCGGCAGGCCGTGGTAGCCGAGCATGACGCTCGGCCCGCTGACCCAGACCTCACCCTCGGCGCCGGCCGGCACGTCCAGGCCGGTCTGCGGGCTGACCAGGCGTACCTCGACGCCGGGCACCGCGCGCCCGCAGGAACCCTCGACCCGGGGCTGGTCCGGTCGGGTGACGGCGATCGAGCCGCAGGTCTCCGTGCTGCCGTACGCGTCAAGCAGCGGCGCGTCGAAGACCTCGTCGAACGCCCGGCGCAGCGCGCCGGTGGTGATCGCCCCGCCGACCAGGCAGACCCGCAGGGCCGGGGCGCGGAAGCCGCTCTCCCGGGCGGCGGTCACCAGGTGGTGGTACATGGCCGGCACCCCGGCCAGCACGGTGGCCTCGTCCTCCTCGACCGCGCGCAGCACGTCGTCGGCGGAGAAGCCGTCGATGAGCCGGGCCGTGGCGCCGACGGCGGTCACGCTGAGCACGCACCCGATGTGGGAGAGGCTGTGGAACAGCGGCAGCGGCCAGACCACCCGGTCGGCGTCGGTGAGCCCGGGGATCGGCACGTAGCAGGCGGCGACGGACCAGAGGCAGGTGCGCTGGGTGGAGAGCACGCCCTTGGGCCGGCCGGTGGTGCCGGAGGTGTAGAGCATCCAGGCGACCTCGTCGAGGCCCAGGTCGTCGCGGGCGTCCACACCCGGCTCGGTGTCGACCAGGTCCCGCCACGCGGTGACGCCGGCGGGCAGCGGGCCGTCCCCGGTGACCACGACCCGCAGGGCCGGCCGGTCGGCGCGCAGCCGCAGCAGCTGGTCGAGGTGCCGCGGGTCGGTGACCACCAGCACCGCGCCGGAGTCGTCCAGCAGGTGGGCCAGTTCCGCGTCGGTGCTGTGCGGGTTCACCGGCACGCCGACCGCGGCCGCCCGCGTCACGGCCAGCCAGGTCTCCACCGTCTCCACGCGGTTGCCGAGGCAGAAGGCCACCCGGTCGCCCCGCCCCACCCCGGACGCCGCCAGGTGACCGGCCAGCCGACGGGTCCGCGCCGCCAGGTCGGCGTATCCGACCGCCCGGCGGTCGTCGCGGAACGCGACCTTGTTCCCCAACCTGGCGGCGTGCGCCCTGATCAGATCGGACAACGGCTGGATCAGGTCGCTCCGAAGCATGTCACCACATCCGTCCGTCGGCGAGACTTCTCATCCGCGGCGTAGACCCCGCTCGCCGTAGCGGCCCAAGTCTTCCGAGCACCCTGCCGGTGTCCTACCCCTGTCACCCCCTAAGTCGTCCCCAGTTCGGACCGCCGATCCGGTGGTGGGACGGGCCGCAGGTCGATGATGGGGCGACCCCCGCAGACCGTCGAGTCCTGTGCTCCACCCGCCCGTCAGCCGAGGTGCCGTCGTTGGAACGCTGCTGGTTGTTCGCCCGCTCGGCCGTGCCGGCCGACGGGTGCCCGGAGACGCGGGTGACCGAGCTGGTCGGAAGGGTCCTCACCGCTCTGGTCGCCGCCGCCCGCCGGGTCGATCCGGGCATGGAGTGGTTCTTCGACCCGGCGGGCTCCCCCGCCGGGCCACACGTGAGCCTCGGCTTCCACGCCACTCCGGCCGCGCTCGACGTGGTACGGGCGCGGCTGCTCGCGTACGACCCGGGGGTGTCCTTCGCCGCCGACCGGTACGTGGTGCGCGACGCCGCCCGGGGCGGCCCGCTCGCGTCGGCGGGCAGTGACCTGGCCCTGACCCTGCTGGGCGGGGACACTCCCTGGCTGGCCGGCGTCGAGCTGCCGCTGGCCGTGGCGCACCTGCGGTACCTGACGGGGCTGGTGCCGGCGGCCGACCGGCTGGCGTTCCTCTTCCTGCACTGGCAGGAGCGCAGCCAGCGGCTCACCGGCGCGCAGCGGCGGGACCTGGCCGCGCAGGCGGACGCCGGCGCGGAGAAGATCGTCCTGGCGGCCGGCGACCTGCCGCTGTGCGGGGAGGTCGCCGTGGCCTGGCAGCGCTACCTGGACCGGGTGACCGACGTGGTCGGCCGGAACCACCCGGCGACGCCGTCGGGCTTCCTGCTGGCGCACCACGCCCAGCTCACCCACGACCGCTGGGGCATCGGGCCGGACGTCGACTCGCTGGCCGCGCTGGCGCTGCGCCTGTCGATGGTCCGGGAACGCCCGGTCGCGGCCGCGCCGGTGCCCGTCGTCCCGAGGAGGCAGCAGCCACATGCACGCGTGCGCACCTGACCCTTGCGCCCCCGCCGAGCCGGCCCGCATCGAGGTGGCGCTCGGCGAGCGCGCGTACCCGGTGCTGATCGGCCCCGGTGTGCGCCACCGGCTGCCGGCGGAGGTGGCGCGGATCGGCGCGCGGCGGGTCGTGGTGGTCTCGGCCCGGCCGCCGGAGTGGACGCCCGACCCGGGCGTGCCGCACCGGGTGGTGCCGGCCCGCGACGGCGAGCACGACAAGAACCTGGCCACGGTCGAGCAGCTCTGCCGGGCGTTCGCCGAGTTCGGGCTGACCCGCGCCGACGCGGTCGTCTCCTGCGGCGGCGGCACCACCACGGACGTGGTCGGGCTGGCCGCCGGTCTCTACCACCGGGGCGTCGCGGTGATCCACCTGCCGACCTCGCTGCTCGCCCAGGTCGACGCCAGCGTCGGCGGCAAGACCGCGGTCAACCTGCCGGAGGGCAAGAACCTCGTCGGGGTGTACTGGCAGCCCCGGGCGGTGCTCTGCGACACCGAGCACCTGGGCACGCTGCCGGAGCGGGAGTGGCGCAACGGCTACGGGGAGATCGCCCGGGCGCACTTCATCGGCGCGGGCGAGCTGCGCGACCGCCCGGTGGCGGAGCAGATCGCCGCCTGCGTGGCGCTGAAGGCGCGGGTGGTGGCCGCCGACGAGCGCGACTCCGGTCTGCGGCACATCCTCAACTACGGTCACACGCTGGGGCACGCGTTGGAGCGGGCCACCGACTTCGGCCTGCGGCACGGCGAGGCGGTCGGCGTCGGCACGGTCTTCGCGGGCCGGCTGGCCGGCGTCCTCGGCCGCGTCCCGGCCGACCGGGTGGCCGAGCACCACGAGGTGGTGGCGGGCTACGGCCTCGACACCGCGCTGCCCGGCGGCGTCGACCACGACGAGCTGGTCGCGCTGATGCGGCGGGACAAGAAGGCCACCTCGGGCCTGTCCTTCGTCCTGGACGGCCCGGCCGGGCCCGAACTCGTCGCCGACGTCCCCGAGTCCGCCGTACGCACCGCGCTGGCCGGCATTTGACATCCTCTCCGCCCTAGAGGACGGAGATTCCCTCCACGCTGCGCGTGGAAAGCGCAACGTCCGGGTGGGTTACCGCTTCCCTGCGCGGTGCCGGCACGAATGCCGGTCTTACCTGCGCTCCACGGTCGTTTAGCCTGTCCGCCTGTCCGACGGCCAGGATGTTCTTCGCGGCGTTGACGTCCCGGTCGTGGACAGTCCCGCATGGGCAGTCCCACTCCCGGACGTTCAGCGCCATCTTCTCGCCGATCCGGCCGCAGTCGGAGCACATGCGGGTGGACGGGAACCAGCGGTCCACCCGGCCGAACGCCCTGCCGTACCGGGCGGCCTTGTACTCCAGCATGGCGATGAAGCGGGCCCACCCGGCGTCGTGCACCGACTTGGCCAGCCTCGTGCGGCCGAGGCCAGCAACAGCAAGGTCCTCCACGTACACCGCTTGGTTGTCGCGGATGATCCGTGTCGAGAGCTTGTGCTGCCAGTCCCGCCGGGTGTCGGCCACCCGCGCATGCGCGCGGGCAACCTTCACGACGGCTTTCTTCCGATTCGCGCTGCCCCGCTGCTTGCGGGAGAGATCCTGCTGCAACCGGCGTAGCTTGCGGGCCGCCCGGCGCAAAAACTTCGGGGTGGTCACCTTCGTGCCATCTGAGAGGACCGCGAAGTGCGTCAGGCCCAGGTCGATGCCCACTTCGGCGTCGACCGGCGGCAGCATCTCGTCCTCGGCGGTCTGCACCACGAACGACGCGAAGTACCTGCCCGCCGCGTCCCGGATGACCGTCACGCTGGACGGGTCCGACGGCAACGTCCGCGACCAGCGGACCGTGAGGTCGCCGATCTTCGGCAGCCGCAGCCGGCCGTTGTCGAGAACCTTGAACCGACTGTTCTTGGTGAAGCGGATGGCCTGCCGGTTGTCCTTCCGTGACCGGAACCGGGGCGCGGCCAGCTTCCGGCCCTTGCGCTTGCCGGTGACCGAGGCGAAGAAGTTCCGGTACGCGGTGTTCAGGTCCGCCAAGGCCTGCTGCAACACCACCGCCGACACCTCGCCCAGCCACGCCCGCTCGGGAGTCCGCTTGGCCTCGGTGATCAGACGCCGGGACAGCTCCCCGTCGGAGAGGTACTTCCCACCCGCCTCCCGGGCCTGCTGGCGCAGCCGCAGCCCGTCGTTGAACACCACCCGCGCGCACCCGAACGCCCGCGCCAGCTCGATCTGCTGACCGGGCGTGGGATACACGCGGAACTGGTAACGGAACTGCACGACAAGCACCGTACCATCTTGGTTTATGGCTAAACTTGCAGGCATCCGCACTGGCAGGCACTGCGTTTTCGCGATGCACGTCCACTTGGTCTTCGTGACGAAGTTCCGGCACGAGGTGTTCACCGACCGGCACCTGACCCGCATGGAGACCATCATGCGGGACGTGTGCCAGAGCTTCGAAGCCGAGCTGGTCGAGTTCAACGGCGAGAACAACCACGTGCATCTCCTGGTCAACTTCCCGCCCAAGGTCGCGGTGGCCCGGCTGGTCAACTCCCTGAAGGGAGTATCCTCACGCCGACTTCGGCAGGAGTTCCCCGACCTTGTGCAGCACTACTACCGGGCCAACAAGCTTTGGTCAGGCTCGTACTTCGCGGGCTCCGTCGGCGGGGCGCCACTGAGCGTCGTGAAGCAGTACATCGAGCAACAGAACCGTCCCGGATCAGACACTGCTCGGGCCTAGCGGCCCTCCCAGCGCGGGCCTTCACCCCCGGCCTGAAGGCCGGAGCACTGGCCCGCATCCCGGTAGCGGCCGGCACCGACACCGCCGGCAGCCCGGCTCAGGTGGATGCTCGTCCGAGCAGACAGCGGAGGATCGGCTCGGCACGGGTCCACAGCACCGCGCCACCGATCCCGGAAACGAGGTGCCGGACGGCACCGGGATCCGGGCGGCCAGCGTCGCTCCGTTGTCGGGTGAGTGGCTGGTGTCCTGCTCGCCGTACCAGACGTCGACCGGAACCGTGATCTCCGCGAGGTCGAAGGACCATCGCCCCATGGCCAGGACGGTGTCCCGGGCGTAGCCGGCCGGGCCCTGGGCGTATCCCTCGTGCAGGGCCCGACGTTAGGCGACCTCGTCCGCGCCGGACACGATGGCCAGCGCCGTGGCGACGCCCGCCTCGGCGCACGCGAGTGCGAACGGCGCGCCCTGCGAGTTGCCGACCACCGCGGGGCACGCCAGCCTCCGCAGCCCGACGAGGTCGCGGACGTCCGCGGCGAAGTCGGCGTACGTCCGGCCGGGCGCGGGCGTCGAGCTGCCGAGCCCGGGACGGTCCACGGAGACGAGACGCACCCCGAGCGCGTCGACGACGTCCGCGCCGAAGCCGAGCCACCGGCTCGTGGCCGCCCCCGGGCACAGCAGCACCGGGACACCGTCCGGCGGCCCCCACCAGGCCCAGCCGAGCAACCGCCCGTCGGGGAGCCGGCTCTCACCGAGGCGGACCGGATCGTCGACGCGTACGCTCATGATCCGTCATCATGGACGCGGCCGGCGACCGCGCACGGAGTTTCCGCCCGGCACGGGACGGACGCCGCTGTGGCCGACGGCGGGCCTCCCCCGGACCGCCACCACGGCCCGGGGGACGACGCGTCAACCGCCCAGCGCCCGCTGGATCTGCGCGACCAGCACCCCGCAGGCGTACCGGTCAGAGGCGCCGACCATGCCGACGATGGTCGCCGGCAGCGGGCCGTTGTCCGTCTCCGCCGGGTCGTGGTGCATGAACGCGACGAACTGCCCCCGGTCGATGAACGGCGCGAGGATCGGCTCGGCGTCGACGCCGGGGCGCAGCGAGAAGAACGTGGTCATGGCGCACGGGTGCTGCCCCAGCAGCGAGCTGCGGTGCAGCACCGACGTGGTGGCCCCGCTGACCCGGAAGTTCGGGTCGATGACCCGCAGCTCGCCGTCCCGACCGATCCCCGCGTCGAAGGAGCAGTACCCCCGGTACCCGAGAGCACTGGCCTTTCGGACCCCTACGGTCAGCGCTTCGATCAGCTCCGCCGGCGGCTGGTCGTCGTCCAGCACACAACCGACCCACGTCGAGGTGGGCTGCGGCAGGTGTACGGACGCACCGAGGTAGTGCACCGCTCCGCTCTCCGTCACGCCGAACTGGACTCCCCAGATCGTCCGGAAGGGCACCTCCTCCTCGACGATCCACCGATCGCTGACCTGTTCCAGCTGGTTGAACAGCGCCCGGTGCCGCCGGTCCTGCAACCGCCTGGTGAAGATCGCGATTCCGCTGAACACCTCGACGCCGGCCGGTTTGACCACCGCCGGCCGCCGGTCCTGCTGCACGATGCGGCGCACCTCGGCGGGGGTGGCGACCTGGCGACGGGGCAGGTATTCCGGCGCGATCAGTGTTTCCAGGGTGGTCTTGTTGTTGAGGCGGGCCAGCAGGTCCGGGGACACCCGGGCGCGCGCGGCCCGCAGCTGCGGATCGTGCGGGGGGAACTGGAACTCCAGCGTCTCGCCCCGCTCGGCGGCGTCCCGGGCGAACTGCACCGCCTGCGCGCCGGAGCGGAACTCGCGCAGATCGCTCGGCGTCTTGAGACCGCACCGGCTGAGCAGACGCAACGACTTGTCCGCGCTGGAGCCGGTGCTGCAAATGGCCGACGCCTGGTGCGGAAGGGTCAGGTGGAGACCGGTGATCATGTCCAGCCCGTTGTACAGGGCGGCGCCCGCACCGGCGAGATAGCGGCTGCCGGCGGTCGTCACCGGATCGGGTGGCCGGGCCAGGAGCACCCCGTCGTGAGCGAACACCTGTACCTGGATAGGTCCATCCATTGGATCTCCTGACATGCCGGCCCACAAAGGGCCTCGGGGTGGCACGGAGCCCGGGTGCGCAACGACCACGAACAGCGGAGAACGTGGACGGATGCGTGCGCTCCCGGTCCTGATGAGGCCGCTCGGCCACGAGAGTCGGGCGTACCGCGTGCACCGACCGGACGGTCCCTGGCTGGACCGGCCAGGTAGCGGGCTGGCTTGTGGTCAGCGCTGCGTTCGGCAAGGTGCACACCAACAGGCGGTGGCTGAATTGCCAGTCACCGACTGGGTCATGATCGGGAAAGCATAGTCAATCCTCATTTCCCCGGGATGGGCCGGTCAGCCGACTGAGGGCGGCCCTTTTCGCCGCCGGGATCGCCAATTCTCCGATCCGAACCCTGGACCCGGGCTGACCGAATAGCCGTTTTCGAAGAAGACCCGGGGATCGCTCTCCGTCGAAACCGGACATTCGTGCATCGACCCTCTCGGAGGGCACCAACCATCCACTATAGAAAAGATATAGCGGCGTATGCTTCCGCCGAAAAGCTGCGGCATCCGGCCGAAATTCCGATCGAGCGTCGCCGGTAAACACCACACTGACCAGCACAAATTGCCGATCCGGTGGCGACGGCACCGGACGCGGCCCGGCGGCCGGTCATTACCGCGGACGTATCCTCGGCGGTCCCCGGCCGGAATCTCCGGCCGTCACGCTAGGGGTCGACGTGCGGATCTCTAGGGGTGTACGCCGCTGCACCGCGCTTCGTAGGGTCGGGCCCCATCGGTTCGTCGTTCCCTTTTTCGTTGCACCGGACGGGGAACGAATGTGGGTGCGCGGCGCCCCGGATGGACGGGAGGCGCCGGTGATCGGATCGGGCACCGACCTGCTCCTTTCGATCGACGACGTGCCGGCGACCCGGAATCCGGACGGTGACCCCGTCGGTGTCGCACCGCCGTCCGCGCCCGGCCACACGAATCAGCCGCGGCGCCCGCGAACCGCCCCTGCCGCGCCGACCGGAGTGCGCCCGCTGGTGCGGCACCGAGGCCCCGCCTTCCGGTCACCCCCCCATTCGATCGGAGGTTGAGCTGATGTCTGTCGGGTTCGATGGTGCGCGGGCCGTGGACGGCGCGGTCGACGCCGGTGCGCTGGACCTGGTGGGGGACCTGCGCCGGCCGACCGTGTGGCCGGCCCGGGCCGCCTCGGTGCACCGGGTGCTGCCCTCCTGGTCGCCGGGCGTCGGGCCGGCCGGCGACGTCGTGGTGGCGGGGCTCGTGGCGGTGCTGGCGCGCTGGACGGCCCAGGAGCAGGTGGTGGTGGGCCTGTCGTCCGGCGGCGGATCGGTGCTGCGGGTGGACGTGGCGGGTGATCCGGGTTTCCCCGAGCTGGTGACGCGGGTGCGCTCGGCGCTGGCGGCGCCGGTGGCCGTGGGCCGGGAGCCGGTGGGCCCGGTGGTGCTGGGCCTGGTGGACGCCCCGGTGGCGGACGCGGGGCCGGCCGTGGTGGACGTCGACCTCGTGGTCGGCGTGGCGTCGGACGGGTCGGCGCTGCGGGTGGACTACGCGGCGGAGGGTTTCTCGGCGCAGTGGGTGCGGGGCCTGGTGGATCAGGTCGTGGTGCTGGTCTCCGCCGGGTTGGCGGGGCCGGAGGTGGGATTGTCGGCGTTGCCGCTGCTGCGGGACGCGGAGCGGGAGCGGTTGTTGGCGTGGGGCCGGGGCCCGGTGCGTGAGGTGCCGGATGAGCCGATCCACGAGTTGGTGCTGCGGTGGGCGCGGCGCACGCCGGATGCGGTGGCGGGTGTCGCCGGCGGCGAGGTGTTGACGTACGGGGAGCTGGATCGCCGGTCGGCCGTGCTGGCGGCGTATCTGCGGTCGCTGGGTGTGCGGGCCGGTGATGTGGTGTCGCTGGCGTTGGAGCGCGGGTTGTGGTCGTTGGTGGCGACGACCGCGGTGTTGCGGGCGGGTGCCGCGTACACGCCGATGGACGTGTCGTGGCCGGTGGAGCGGATGCGCGTGTTGCTGGCCGACCACGGCGCGCGGGTGGTGCTGACCGTCGGTGCGGTGGCGCCCCGGGTTCCCGGTGGCGACGGGGTGTCGGTGGTGGCGTTGGACGACGACTGGCCGGTGGTGCAGGCGGGTGAGCCGGTGGAGCTGCCGGTGGTGCCGGCGTCCGCGCCGGCGTTCGTGATCTACACGTCGGGTTCGACGGGTACGCCGAAGGGTGTCGTGCTGACGCACGAGAGGCTGACGAACTTCCTGGCGTGGATGACCGACGAGTGCGCCATCGGGCCCGACAGCCGGATGCTGCATTCGGCGGCACCGGTCTTCGACGCCGCCTTCGGGGAGATCTTCGCGACGCTCACCGGTGGTGGCCGCGTCGTCGTCTGCTCCCGCGACGACCTGCTTGACGCGCGCCGGCTCACCGAGCTCATCAACCGGCACGACGTCACGCACACGTTCGGACCGGCCACCAACGTCGCCCCGCTCGATCCGGCCGCCTGCCCGGGCCTGCGCTGCATCATCTTCGGCGGCGAGGCCGTCCCGCCGCAGTTGGCCCAGCGGTGGCTGGCGGCCGGTACGCGGGTGGTGAACGCGTACGGGCCGGCGGAGATCGCCGTGGCGTGCTCGTGGTTCGACGCGTCGGCGGGCTGGGGCGGCGCGTACGTGCCGATCGGCTGGCCCATGCCCAACCGGCAGATCCGCGTCGTCGACACCAACCTCAACCTCATGCCCGCCGGCGTACCCGGCGAAATCCTCATCACCGGCTTCGGAGTCGCCGACGGCTACCTCAACCGTCCCGAACTCACCGCCCAACGCTTCGTCACCGACCCCCACGGCGGCGGCCTCGCCTACCGCACCGGCGACCTCGGCCGATGGAACACCACCGGCGCACTCGAGATCCTCGGCCGGATGGACCACCAGGTCAAAGTCAACGGCATCCGCATCGAACTCGGCGAAATCGAAACCACCCTCGCCCAACACCCCGACGTCGGCGCCGCCGTCGTCACCCGCCGCGAAGACCACGGCACCGCCCGCCTCATCGCCTACGTCACCGGACGCAACGGCCGCACGCCCGTCACCGCCGAACTACGGGACCACGCCGCCACCGTGCTGCCCAGCTACATGGTCCCCGCCGTGATCATGGTCCTCGACCGCTTCCCCGTCGGCGGCACCGGCAAGATCGACCGGAACGCCCTACCCGCACCCGACACCCAACGTCCCGACCTCGGGGTGGAGTTCGTCGAGCCGGCGACGAACGAGGAGCGCCTCGTCGCCGCGGTGTTCGCAACCGTCCTCGGCATCGACCGGGTCGGCACGCGCGACAGCTTCTTCGACCTGGGTGGCACCTCCCTGCAGTCCGCGGCGGTCGCGACGCGCATCGACGAGGTCGCGGACGTCGTCGTGCCCGTCTCGCAGATCCACCGCACCCCCACACCGCAGGGGCTGGCCCACTGGCTGACCACCGCGCCCCGCCGTACGGACGCCGGCTCGACCGCCGCGCAGGCCCGTCAGCGCCCCGGCCCGGTTCCGCTCGCGCAGCAGGTGGCGAAGTGCCTGATGTCGCCGCTGGAGGTCGTCGTCCCGGTCACCTGGTGGATCGAGGGTGAGCTGGACCTGCGGGCGCTGATGGCGGCGCTGGGCGACGTGCACCGCCGGCACGAGGCGCTGCACGCCCGCTACCGGCGGACGGCTCCTCCGGTGGCGCTCGTCCCGCCGAACCCGGGAATGCCGCAGCTGCGGCTGCTCACCGACGCCAGCAGCGAGCAGGAGGCCCTGGACCAACTGGCGGAGGCGGTGCAGCAGCCGCTCGACTACACGCAGGGCCGCGTCTGGCGGGCCGCCCTGATCCGGGAGAAGTCCACCGGGCGGGTCCTGTTCGGCGTGGGCATCCACCACATCGCCTTCGACGGCTGGTCGTACGCGCTGCTGGTGCGGGACCTCAGCCACGCCTACGCGGCGCGGCTGTCGGGCGCCGCCCCGGTGTGGGCGCGGCCGGCGCCGACGCTGCGCCAGTCGTACGAGGAGTACGCCCGCCTGCGCGACGCCGCCGACCTCGACGCGCAGCGTGCCTACTGGCGCGAGCAGTTGCGCGGGCTGCCCCGCCAGGGCCGGGGCGAGGCCACGGCACCGCTGGAGCAGGCGCTCGCCTGGGGTCCGAAGGCCGGGCACACCGTCACCGTCACCCCGGAGGTCATGCGGCGCTGGGACCGGGCCGCCCGGGAACAACGGTTCAGCCGCTCCAGCTACTTCGTCGCGGCGTTCGCCTCCGCGCTGCGCGCCGTCCACCAGCAGGACGACATCGGCCTGCTGATGGTCGTGGCCAAGCGGGGCAGTCGCGTTCTCGACTCCGCCTTCACCACCCGGCTGAACCTCAACTGTGTCCGGGTGCGCTTCGACGGGCCGGAGGACGACAAACTCGTCCTGCGGGTCAACGAGACGATCAGCGACCTCATGCGGGCCCAGGACGTGCCCTTCGCGGAGACCGCCGACGACCCCGCCGCCGGGCTCTCCGGTGAGGTGGTCGCCAGCCTGCCGACCTTCGTGTTCCAGGACAACGTGGTGCTTCCGCTGGAGCTGCCGGGCTGCCGGGCCGAGGAGGTCGTCGACCCGTACGCCCGGGAGGTGCCCAACGGCCTCACGGTCGAGGTGCTGCCCCGCGCCGACCACGCCCTCCTGCGCGTCACCATCCGCACCGACTACCTGCCGTACAGCTTCGCCGAGGAGCTGAACGGGCACATGCTGCGCTTCCTGGAAGCCGGGCCGGCGGGCTCCCCCACCGCCGGTTGACCGTTCACCCCGTACACACCGGACTGCTTGTCATGGCCGTGGGCGCGCGGGCCGCGTCCCCGGAGTTCGTGGTTCTACCCCTCCCGGCGTGCCCCCGCGGGCGACGCCGGGCCTGATCGGAGGTTGGCTCATGTCTGTCGGGTTCGTTGGTGGTCGGGTCCCGGCCGCGGGTGTCGCCGGGACCGGCACCGACTTCGAGGTCCTCGACCTCGTGGGGGACCTGCGCCGGCCGACGGTGTGGCCGGCCCGGGCGGCCTCCGAGTTCCGGACGGTGGGCCTGCCCGACCCGGCGGGCGCGGGGTCCCCCGGCGCGGTGCTGCTGGCCGGTGTCCTGGGGGTGCTGGCCCGGTACACCGCCCAGGCCGAGGTGGTGGTGGGGCTCTCGTCGGGCGGCGTGTTGCGGGTCGACGTCGCGGACGACCCCGGTTTCGGGGAGTTGGTGTCGCGGGTGGGTGCGGCGTTGGCCGGGCCGGTCGCGCCGGACGCGGGCGCGGTGGGTCCGGTGGTGGTGGGGCTGGTGGACGCCCCGGTGGCCGAGGTGGGACCGGACGTCGTGGACGTGGATGTGGTGGTGGCCGTCGCGGGCGACGGGTCGGCGGTACGGGTGGACTACGCGGCGGACGGTTTCTCGGCGCAGTGGGTGCGGGGCCTGGTGGACCAGGTGGTGCTGCTGGCGTCGGCGGGGTCGGCGGAGCCGGGGGTTGGCCTGTCGGGGTTGCCGCTGGTGGGGGACGCGGAGCGGGAGCGGCTGCTGGCGTGGGGCCGGGGCCCGGTGCGTGAGGTGCCGGGTCAGCCGATCCACGAGTTGGTGCTGGAGTGGGCGCGGCGCACGCCGGAGGCGGTGGCGGGCGTCGCCGGCGGTGAGGTGCTGACGTACGCGGAGCTGGAACGCCGCTCGGCGGCGCTGGCCAGGTACCTGCGGTCGCTGGGTGTGCGGGCCGGTGACGTGGTGTCGCTGGCGTTGGACCGCAGCCTGTGGACGTTGATCGCCACCCTGGGCGTGATGCGGGCGGGCGCGGCGTACACGCCGATGGACGTGTCCTGGCCGACGGAGCGGATGCGCGTGCTGCTGGCCGACCACGGCGCACCGGTCGTACTCACCGTCGGCGAGGTCGCCCCACGCGTCCCCCGACCGGACGGCGTACGGGTCGTCGCCCTCGACGACGAGTGGCCCGCCGTGGAGGCGGCCGAACCCGTCGACCTGCCGGTCGTCGAGGCGTCCGCGCCGGCGTTCGTCATCTACACGTCCGGCTCCACAGGCACGCCGAAGGGCGTCGTGCTGACCCACGACAACCTGACGAACTTCGTCACCTGGATGCGCGAGGAATGCGCGGTCGGCCCGGACAGCCGGATGCTGCACTGCTGCGCCCCGGTCTTCGACGTGGCCCTGGGCGAGATCTACACCGCGCTGACCTCCGGCGCCCGCGTCGTCGTCAGCTCCCGCGACGATCTCCTCGACGCCCGCCGCCTCACCGACCTGATCGCGAAGGAGCAGGCGACCCACGCGTTCTGCCCACCCACGAACCTCGCCGCCGTCGACCCGGCCGACTGCCCGAGCATGTCGTGCGTGACCCTCGCCGGGGAGCCGATCCCGCCCCGCATGGCGCAGCGGTGGATGGCCGCCGGCGCCCGCCTGATCAACGCGTACGGGCCCGCCGAGGCATCCGTGGCGTGCACGTGGTTCGACGCGTCGGAGGGCTGGGGCGGCGCGTACGTGCCGATCGGCTGGCCCATGCCGAACCGCCAGATCCGCGTCGTCGACGCCAACCTCGGCCTCGTCCCCATGGGCGTGCCCGGCGAGATCCTCATCACCGGCGCCGGAGTCGCCCACCACTACCTCAACCGTCCCGAACTGACCGCCCAACGGTTCGTCACCGACCCGTACGGCGGCGGCGTCGCCTACCGCACCGGCGACCTCGGCCGGTGGAACGCCACCGGAGCACTCGAGATCCTCGGCCGGATGGACCACCAGGTGAAGGTCAACGGCATCCGCATCGAACTCGGCGAGATCGAGGCCGTCCTCGAACAGCACCCCGACGTCGGCACCGCCGTCGTCACCCGCCGCGAGGACCACGGCACCGCCCGGCTGGTCGGCTACGTCACCGGGCGCGAGGGTCGCCTCCCCGTCACGGCCGAGCTACGGGAGCACGCCGCCGCCGTGCTCCCGCCCTACATGGTCCCCGCCGTGATCATGGTCCTCGACCGGTTCCCCGTCGGCGGCACCGGCAAGATCGACAGGCGGGCGCTACCCGCACCCGACGCGCAACGCCCCGACCTCGACGTGCCGTACACCGAGCCGGCGACCGACTCCGAACGCCTCGTCGCGGGGGTGTTCGCGACGGTGCTCGGGCTTGACCGGGTCGGCGCGCGCGACGGCTTCTTCCACCTCGGCGGCACGTCCCTGCAGTCGGCGGCGGTGGCGGCGGGCATCGACGAGGCGGCGGACGTCGTCGTGCCCGTCTCGCAGATCCACCGCACCCCCACACCGCAGGGGCTGGCCCAGTGGCTGACCACCGCGCCCCGGCGCCCCAAGGCCGAACCGGAGGCGCCCGCCACCGGTCGTCCCGGCCCGTCGAAGCCCGTCCCGCTGACCCTGTCGGTCGCCAAGTGCGTCTGGCTCCCCTTCGAACTGGTCTGCCCGACCACCTGGTGGATCGAGGGCGAGCTGGACCTGCGGGCGCTGATGGCGGCGCTCGGCGACGTGCACCGCCGGCACGAGGCCCTGCACGCCCGCTACCGCCGCGTCGAACCGCCGGTCGCACTCGTCCCGCCGAACCCGGGAATGCCGCAGCTGCGACTGCTCACCGACGCCAGCAGCGAGCAGGAAGCCCTGGACCAGCTCGCCGAGGCCGTGCAGCAGCCGCTCGACTACACCCAGGGCCGCAACTGGCGGGCCGCCCTCATCCGGGAGAAGTCGACCGGGCGGGTCCTGTTCGGCGTGGGCATCCACCACATCGCCTTCGACGGCTGGTCCCACGCGCTGCTGGTGCGCGACCTCAGCCACGCCTACGCCGCCCGGTTGTCCGGCGCGGCCCCCGTGTGGGCCCGGCCCGCGCCGACGCTGCGCCAGTCGTACGAGGAGTACACCCGCCTGCGCGACGCCGCCGACCTCGACGCGCAGCGGACCTACTGGCGCGAACAACTGCGCGGCCTGCCCCGCCAGGGCCGGGGCGCACCTCAGGCGCCCCTGGAGCAGGCGCTGGCGTGGGGCCCCAAGGCCGGACACATCGTCACCGTTCCCGGCGAGGTCATGCGGCGCTGGGACCGGGCCGCCCGGGAACGCCGGTTCAGCCGCTCCAGCTACTTCGTCGCCGCGTACGCCTCCGCGCTGCGCGCCATCCACCAGCAGGACGACATCGGCCTGCTGATGATCGTGGCCAGGCGCGGCAGCCGCATCCTCGACTCCGCCTTCACCACCCGGATCAACTCCAACTGCGTCCGGGTCCGGTTCCGGCCGGAGACGGACCTGCTCCGGCACGTGCAGCAGACCGTCGACGAGCTGATGGCCGCCCAGGACATCCCCTTCTCGGAGACCGCCGCCGACCCGGCCGTCGGCCTGCCCGGCGAGGTGGTCGCCAGCATCCCCGGCTTCGCCTACCAGGACAACGTGGTCCTTCCGCTGGAACTGCCCGGCTGCCGGACCGAGGAGGTCGTCGAGCCGTACGCGCGGGAGGTGATGAGCGGGCTGACCGTCGAGGCGATCCCCCGGGACACCGACGCCCTGCTGCGCATCACCATCCGCACCGACCTGATCCCGTTCACCCTCGCCGAGGAGCTGGGCGCGCACATGCTGCGCTTCCTCGAGACGGGGCCCGCCCCGGCCGCCACCACCGGCTGAACCCTCACCCCGCACTTTTCACGCCGTGGGCGCGCCCACCGGTTCCCGGATTTCGTAACCCGGCCGTACCCCCTTGCGGGTGGCGCGGTCCTGATCGGAGGTTGACCCATGTCCGTCGGGTTCGTCGGTGGTCGGGCCCCGACCACGGGTGTCGCCGGGCCCGGTGCCGACCACGAGGTCCTCGACCTAATGGGTGACCTGCGGCGGCCGCTGGTGTGGCCGGCCCGGGCGGCGTCGCAACTGCGGACGCTGGAGCTGCCCGGCCCGGCCGGCCCGGGGCCGGCCGGCCTGGTGGTGCTGGCGGGCCTCGTCGGGGTGCTGGCCCGCTACACCGGTCAGGGGGAGGTGGCGCTCGGCCTGTCCTCGGGTGGATCGGTGCTGCGGGTCGGGGTGGCGGACGATCCGGCGTTCAATGAGCTGGTGAGCCGGGTGGCTGCGGCGTGGACCACGCCGGTGGCGGGTGCGGGCGTGGTGGGTCCGGTGGCGGTGGCCCTGGTCGACGGCCCGGTGGCCGCCGTGGGCCCCGAGACGGTGGACGTCGACCTGGTGGTGAGCGTGGCCTCGGACGGGTCCGGGCTGCGGGTGGACCACGCGGCGGAGGGCTTCTCCGTGGACTGGGTGCGCGGCCTGCTGGACCAGACGGCCACGCTGGTGTCGGCCGGTGTGCGGGAACCCGGGGCCCCGTTGTCCGGGCTGCCGTTGTTGGGCACGGCCGAGCGGGAGCGGCTGCTCGCGTGGGGCCGGGGCCCGGTCCGCCCGGTGCCGGACGAGCCGCTGCACGAACTGGTGTTGCGGTGGGCACGCCGGACGCCGGACGCGGTCGCGGGCGTCGCCGACGGCGAGGTCGTCACGTACGCGGAGCTGGCACGCCGGTCGGAGCTGCTGGCCCGCTACCTGCGCTCGGCCGGTGTCGGCGTCGGGGACGTGGTGTCACTGGCGCTGGACCGCAGCATGCGGACCCTCGTCGCCACCCTGGCGGTGCTGCGAGCCGGGGCGGCGTACACGCCGATGGACGTGTCCTGGCCGACGGAGCGGATGCGGATGCTCCTGGCCGACCACGGCGCACGGGTCGTGCTCACCGTCGGCGAGGTCGCCCCACGCATCCCCCGGCCGGACGGCGTACGGGTGGTCGCCCTGGACGACGACTGGCCCGCCGTGGAGGCGGCCGAGGCGATCGAGCTGCCGGTGGTGGACGCCTCCCGGCCGGCGTTCGTGATCTACACGTCGGGATCGACCGGGGCGCCGAAGGGCGTCGTGCTGACCCACGACAACCTGACGACCTTCGTCACCTGGATGCGCGACGAGTGCGCGGTCGGCCCGGACAGCCGGATGCTGCACTGCTGCGCCCCGGTCTTCGACGTCGCCCTGGGCGAGATCTACACCGCGCTGACCTCCGGCGCCCGCGTCGTGGTCTGCACCCGTGACGACCTGCTCGACGCCCGCCGGTTGACGGAGCTGATCGCGAAGGAGAAGACCACCCACGCGTTCTGCCCGCCCACGAACCTCGCCGCCGTCGACCCGGCCGACTGCCCGAGCATGTCTTGCGTGACCCTCGCCGGGGAACCCGTCCCGCCGCGCATGGCCCGCCGGTGGACGGCCGCCGGCGCCCGCCTGATCAACGCGTACGGGCCCGCCGAAGCCGCCGTGGCGTGCACGTGGTTCGACGCGTCGGAGGGCTGGGGCGGCGCGTACGTGCCGATCGGCCGGCCCATGCCCAACCGCCAGATCCGCGTCGTCGACGGCGCGCTCGACCTCGTCCCCATGGGTGTCCCCGGCGAGATCCTCATCACCGGCGCCGGGGTCGCCGACAGCTACCTCAACCGACCCGACCTGACCGCGCAACGGTTCGTCACCGACCCGTACGGCGGCGGGATCGCCTACCGCACCGGCGACCTGGGCCGGTGGAACGCCTCCGGGGCGCTGGAGATCCTCGCCCGGATGGACCACCAGGTCAAGGTCAACGGCATCCGCATCGAACTCGGCGAGATCGAGGCCGTCCTCGAACAGCACCCGGACGTCGGCACGGCCGTGGTCGTCCGCCGCGAGGACCGGGGCGTCGCCCGGCTGGTCGGCTACGTGACCGGCAGCGACGGCCGGAACCCGGCCGTGACCGGGCTGCGGGAGCACGCCGCGGGCGTGCTGCCCCCGTACATGGTCCCCGCCGTGATCATGGTCCTCGACCGGTTCCCCGTCGGCGGCACCGGAAAGATCGACAGACGGGCGCTACCGGAACCGGGCTCGCAGCGCCCGGACCTCGGCGTGGACTACGTCGAAGCCACCACCGACGAGGAACGTCTCGTGGCCGGGGTGTTCGCGACCGTCCTCGGTATCGACAGGGTCGGCACGCGGGACAGCTTCTTCGCCCTCGGCGGCACCTCCCTGCAGTCCGCCGCCGTCGCCGCCGCCGTCGACGAGGCCGCCGACGTCGTCGTACCCGTCTCGCAGATCCACCGCACGCCCACACCCCACGGCCTGGCGCACTGGCTCACCACCGCGCCCCGCCGCCCCACGGCCGAACCGGAACCGCCCGGCACCGGCCGCCCCGGCCCGACCGGGCCCGTCCCGCTGACCCTGTCGGTCGGCAAGTTCGTCTGGCTCCCCTTCGACCTGGTCTGCCCGGCCACCTGGTGGATCGAGGGCGAACTGGACCTCCGCGTGCTGATGGCCGCGCTCGGCGACGTGCACCGCCGGCACGAGGCGTTGTACGCCCGCTACCGGCGGGTGGACCCGCCCGTGGCCGTCGTCCCACCGAACCCGGGCAAGCCCCCACTCCGGCTGCTCACCGACGCCACGAGCGAACAGGAGGCGCTCGACCAGCTCGCCGAGGCGGTACAGCAGCCGCTGGACTACACCCAGGGCCGCAACTGGCGGGCCGCGCTCATCCGCGAGAGGTCGACCGGACGGATCCTCTTCGGCGTCGGCATCCACCACATCGCCTTTGACGGGTGGTCACACGGGCTGCTCGTCCGCGACCTCGGCCGCGCCTACGCCGCCCGCCTGGCCGGCCGGGCGCCCGCGTGGGACCGCCCCGCACCCACGCTGCGTCAGTTCCACGAGGAGCACACCCGCCTGCGGGCCGCCACCGACCTCGACGCGCAGCGGGACTACTGGCGCGGGCAGTTGCGGGGACTCGCCCGCCAGGGCGAGGGCCGGCCCCAGTCGCTCCTGGAGCAGACCCCGACCTGGGGCCCCAGGACCGGGCACGTCGTCGCCGTCCCTGCCGAGGTGCTGGACCGCTGGGACCGGGCCGCCCGGGAACACCGGTTCAGCCGCTCCACCTACTTCGCCGCCGCGTACGCCTCCGCGCTGCGCACCATCCACCAGCAGGACGACATCGCCCTGCTGATGATCGTCGCCCAGCGCGGCAGCCGGATCCTCGACTCCACCTTCACGAGCAGGATCACCTCCAACTGCCTCCGGGTCCGGTTCGACGGCCCGGAGAAGAACCTGATCCGGGCGGTCCAGCGCACCGCGGACGGGCTGATGGCCGCCCAGGACGTCTCCTTCGTGGAGATGACCACCGACCCGGTCCTCGGCATGTCCCGCGAGGTGGCGAACAGCCTGCCCTCCTTCGCCTACCAGGACAACCTCGTCCCTCCGCTGGAGCTGCCCGGCTGTCGGACCGAGGAGGTCGTCGACCCGTACGCCCGGGAGTGGTCGGGTTCCTGCGTCGCCGAGGTGCTTCCCGGTGCCACGGGCGCCCTCCTGCGCGTCACCATCCGCACCGACCTGGTCCCGCCCCCCGTCGCCGAGATGCTGGCCACCGCCATGCTGCGCTTCCTGGAAGCCGGACCCGAGGCCGTCGACGGAGCGCACTGAGAGCGCGCCAGGGGACCCCTATCGGCGTGTATCGCCACGGCTGCGCCGGGGCTAGCATCACGCTGTCGATGATGATCTATTGCCCGCCCCCGGCGGGCCAGTCGGAGGTGATTTCCCTGCGCCGCGTAACGCAGACCCTGATCGCTGTCCTGGTCTCCTGTCTGACCGTGGCCCTGTCGGCTGTGCCGGCACAAGCCGCCGCCCAGGTCAGGGTGTACGTACCCAGTGGACTCCCGCTGAACATCCGCAATGCCCCGTCGTTGAGCGGTGCGGTGATCGGCAGTGTCCCCAACGGCAACACCGTCACCATCACCTGCCACGTTCGAGGGGATTCCGTCCAGGGTTTCGCCGGCGTCACCAACATCTGGAACAAGCTCTCGGGCGGTGGGTGGCTCACCGACGGATTCCTGGAGACCGGCTCGAACGGCCCGGTCGTCCCGCTCTGTGGCAGCTCCGCCCAGTTCAAGCTGCCGTTCCCCGCTGGACGTGCCTACCCGATCACCCAGGCGGCGGGCAGCAGCTTCTCCCACAACGACGTCTACAACCGGCACGCCATCGACTTCGGCATGCCGGTGGGCGTGCCGATCCTCGCGTCCGCCGCGGGCACCATCCGCTTCGAGGGCTGGGCGGGCGGCGGCGGGATCATGGCGCTCGTCGACCACGGCAACAACCGGTGCTCCCAGTACGCCCACCTGAGTGCCACGATCATCAACAACGGTGACCGCGTGGCGCAGGGACAGCGGATCGGAACCTCCGGGGCGACCGGCAACGTGACCGGCCCGCACCTGCACTGGAACATCGTCAACTGCGACACGCAGACCAGCCGCGAGATCCCCAACAGCGTCGAGGTCGGCACCAACTACGTGGTGGGTACGGCGCCGGTCAGCCGGAACGGCTGACCCGACCCGACCGGCCACACCGGACACCCCGGGCGGGCTGGGACTCCAGACGGTGTCCCAGCCCGCGGCCCGGGGCGGGCCGGCCTCGGCGCACGGCAGTTCAGGTCACGCCCGTCACGCCCGTCACGACGAGGAGCGGGCGAGCGGGTCTCAGTGGACGAGGGCTGCCGGGCAGTGCGCGAGCAGGTCCGTCGGGGCGTGGAGGACCAGGTCCGGGCCGGCGGCGAGCAGCGCGGCCACGTCCCCGCCGTGCCAGGTGGTGGCGACGGCGGTCGCTCCGGCGTCCCGGCCGCTGAGCAGGTCGATGACCGCGTCGCCGACCATCATCGCCTGGTGCGGCGGCACGTCGAGGTGGCCGAGCGCCTGGAGCACGATGTCCGGGGCGGGCTTCGGGCGGGCCACCTCGTCGGAGCCGATCACCTGGCCGAAGAGGCCCAGCACGCCGAGCTGGTCGAGCAGCGAACGGGCCCGGGGGCCGGCCTTGCCGGTGGCGATCGCCATCCGGATCCCCCGGGAGTGCAGCGTCTCCAGGGTCTCCCGCACGCCGGGGAAGAGCGGCACCAGGTGGGCCATCCGGTAGCTCTCCCGGACGAACGGCTCCTCCATCTCCAGCGGCAGCCCCATCAGGCGCATGATGTCCGGGAAGTACCGGCCCATGTGCCGGTTGTACTCCTCGAACGGCGCCGGCCCGTCGCCCACCACCTCGGCGTACGCGATGCTGAACGCCTCACGCATGACGGCCGAGCTGTCGACGATGACGCCGTCGAGGTCGAACACGACCGCGCGGATCGGGCCGCGGCCCGGCGACGGCGGGGTCACCTCGACGGTGGAGGACGGATGGCTCATGGCTGCTCCCGGAAGCGAGTGGGGCCGACGGTGGTTCTCACCGGTCGTGGTGGCCCGCCAACGCGTGCTGCCGCTCCGGCGCGGTGGGCCGGGCGGACTGGTAGATCCGCTCGATGATGTCGATGGTCCGGTGGGCCTCGGCGACGGCCGCGCCCCGGCCGGTCGGGTCGGCGAGCAACCCCGGGAGGGCGTCGAGCTGGCGGTCGTACTCGGCGCCGATCGGCTCCTCGGGCAGCGACAGCCGGACGCTCTCGCCGTCCCGGGTGCGGGTCAGCACCGGCGCCGGCTCCCGGTTGGGGCTGAAGCCGAACGTGCAGCGCAGCGTCGCCGACCCGGCGGCGCCGTGCACGGTGACGGTGGTGCGGTCCAGCGACTCGTGCGAGGCCCAGCAGGCGTGCAGGGCGACCGAGGCCCCCTCGGCGGTGAGCAGGAAGCCCCGGGCGGTGTCCTCGACGTCCCCGGGGGCGCGGCCACCGGCGCCGGCGTCGCTGCGCCAGGCGGCGTGGGCGGCGCTGTCGTTGACGAAGTCGTCGGAGACGCTGCCGATGGCGTGGGTGACCCGGGTCGGGCCGAGCATCGGCAGCACCGTGTCGAGCAGGTGCCAGCCGAGGTCGACCAGCGCTCCCCCGCCCGAGAGGTCGCGCCGGGTGAACCAGCCGCCCGCGTCGGGCACCCCCCGGGCGCGGACCCAGGCCACGTCGACGTGCCGGATCGGGCCCAGCTCGCCGGCCACCCCGGTCAGGGCCCGGATGTCGGCCCGGTAGCGGGCGGCGCTGCCGGCCAGCAGCACCGCGCCGCCGTCGCGTTCCGCGTCGGCCAGCAGCGTCGCCTCGGCGGAGGTCAGGCAGACCGGCTTCTCCAGGAACACCGGTACGCCCCGGCGCAGCAGCCGGACGGCGACGTTGGCGTGCAGGTGGTTCGGTACGGCGACCACCACCAGGTCGACCGCCCCGGCCGGCAGGTCGTCGACGTCGGCGTACGCGGACGGGACGTGGTGGGTGGCGCGGGCCTGGTCGCGGACGGCGGGCTGCGGGTCGACCACGGCGGTCACCTCGAAGCCCGGGTGCGCGGCGAGCCGGGGCAGCCAGATCTCCCGCCCGGCCCACCCGAGGCCGGCCACCGCGACCCGCACCGGTCGGTCGGGCGCGGCGGCCGGGGGCAGGGCCGTCATCCGGCGAGCACGGCGGCGAGCACGGCGGCGATGTCGTGCATCTGCTGCTCGGTGCCGAGCAGCGTGCGGTGGTGCAGCCAGATGCAGTCGGAGTGGATCTGCTCGACGTTGGGGCAGCGGGCGGCGATCGCCTCGACCGACTCGTCGGGGGCGCCGGCCTTCCAGAAGCCCTCGCACCGGTAGATCGCCCGGAACGCCACGAACGCCGGGACGCCCCGGGCGATGAGCGCGTCCACCACGGCGCGGCGGCGCTCGATGGTGATGCCGGGAACGCGGAACATCGCCATGTAGTGCGGGTTGCGGTCGGTACGCGGGTCGGTGGTCTGCGGAACCACGCCGGGGATCTCGGCGAGCAGGCTCGACAGCAGCGGCCAGCGCTGCTCGCGTACCGCGATCTGCTCGTCCAGGCGGGACAGCTGGGCGCGCAGCACGGCGGCGGTGAACTCGCCCATCCGGTAGTTCGAGCCGGTGGTGCCGTGCAGGTAGTCCCGGTCGGTGCGGGGCCGGCCGCAGCTGTGCACGAGGAACGCCCGCTCGCGCAGCTCCTCGTCGGGGAAGACCACCGCCCCGCCCTCGCCGGCGGTCATCAGCTTGCCGTTCTGGAAGCTGAACGCGGCCACCGAGCCGAGCGCCCCGGCCCGCTTGCCCTGCCACTGCGCGCCGTGGGCGTGCGCCGCGTCCTGGAGCACCGCCACCCCCGCGTCGGCGGCGAGCTTGTCCAGCGCGTCCATGTCGGCGAACTGGCCGGCCATGTGCACCGGCATGACGACCTTGGTGCGGGGGGTGATCGCGGCCTCGACGGCGGCCGGGTCGACGCAGTAGGTGTCGAGGTCGACGTCGACCGGCACGGCGACCGCGCCGAGGCGCTGCGCGGCCAGCGAGGACGAGATGAACGTGAAGGCCGGGACGATCACCTCGGTGCCCGGCCCGACGCCGAGCACCTCCAGGGCGACCTCGAGGGCGTGGGTGCCGTTGGTGACGGCGAGCGCGTGGGGCGTGCCGTGGTAGTCGCCGAACTCCCTCTCGAAGGAGTCGACCTCGCTGCCGCCCATCCGCCACCACTGTCCCTGTTCGAGGGCGCGGATCAGTCCGGCGCGCTCCTCGTCGCCGAACTGCGGCCACTCCGGGAACTCGGACACCGTCGAGGGCTGACCACTCATGACTTCCCACTTCCCAACTCGGGCAGACCAGGGGCTTCGCCGGACCATCGGGCGGGACGACCGGGGACCGCCGGTACGCGGTCCGGGCGCACCGGGGCGCCGATGGCCGGTTCGAGGTAGGTGACGCATCCGTTGGAGCCGGCGGCGTCGCTTCGGCAGGGAGGACGGTAACCGAAGCGGACGCGCGGTCACCGCCCCTAACAGCCCCTAGCCACCCCTTAGTCCGCCGCGCCACGGCCATCGCCGGTTCGCCCGGCGCCGCGGGCGTTGTAAGACTGCGGTGGACCAGTCATCGGGCCTTGTCGGGACAGGGCCGCGCCCCGCGAGGTGAAGCGTGTCGGACGTGCTGCTGCTGAACGGCCCGAACCTGGGCATCCTCGGCCGACGGGAGCCGGAGATCTACGGCACCGACACCCTGGACGACATCGAACGCGCGGTCGGCGAGGAGATCGCGGGGCGGGGCTGGCGGGTGGTCGCCGAGCAGCACGACTGCGAGGGCGCCCTGATCCGCGCCATCCAGGCCAACTACGACACCGTGGGCGCCATCGTCAACCCGGGTGCCCTGATGATCGCGGGCTGGAGCCTGCGCGACGCGCTGGCCAACTATCCCCGGCCCTTCGTCGAGGTGCACCTGTCCAACGTCTGGGCCAGGGAGAGCTTCCGGCACGACTCGGTGATCGCCCCGCTGGCCAGCGGCGTCATCGTCGGGCTCGGGTCGCTGGGCTACCGTCTGGCCGCCCGCGCCCTCGTCGCGACCGTCCGGTGACGACCCGGCGCCTCACCGTCCGCCCCCATCGGCGTCGATGCGCCAGCGGTACGGTCGTCCGCACGTTCCGACTCTTCCCGAAGGACATCACGTGCACATTCCCATCCTCGTCCTGACCCTCATCCTCGCCGCGGTGTTCCTGGGCACCGCCGTGCCGAAGCTCACCGGGCAGGCGCAGATGCGCGAGCGGATGGACCACCTCGGCGTCTCGCCCGGCCTGACGCGCCTGCTCGGGGTGCTGGAACTCGCCGCGGTCGCCGGGCTGCTGCTCGGTCTGCTCTGGCCGCCGCTGGGCATCGCGGCGGCGATCGGTCTGGCCCTGCAGATGGTGGGCGCGGTCGTCTACCACGCCCGCGCGAAGGACCCG
Organism: Micromonospora sp. DT178; assembly: GCF_049841695.1. Lineage (NCBI taxonomy): Bacteria > Bacillati > Actinomycetota > Actinomycetes > Micromonosporales > Micromonosporaceae > Micromonospora > Micromonospora sp. DT178. The sequence continues at coordinate 25,134 of NZ_JBNCKV010000024.1, read as the reverse complement.
GCCGCGATGACCCTGACGCCGGTGATCTTCGCGGTGGCGGCCGTCGCGCTCGTGGTCCTGCACGTGCTCGAGGGCTGAGGTCCGGGCGTGACCGGTCTACAGCGGACTCCCGGTGTGCTGGGCGTCGACGTCGGCGGCACCAAGGTGGCGCTGCGCGCGGAGGCGCCCGGCCGGCCGGCGTACGACCGGACCTTCCGCTGGCCGCGCGGCGCCGAACCGGCCGCGGACCTGGCCGCGCTGGCGGCCGAGGTGGAGCGGCTGCGCGAGGCGTGGGGGCCGGTGGGTGCGGTCGGGGTGGCGATGCCGGCGACCACGGACCCGGCGGGCACCGTCACCACCTGGCCCGGGCGGCCCGGTTGGGCGGGGCTGGACCTCGCCGGCGCGCTGCGCCGCCTCTTCCCCGACGCGGCGACGGCCGTCGCCGACGACGGTGACCTCGCCGCACTGGCCGAGGCCCGGCACGCCGGCCGCGACGACGTGGTCTACCTGGGCGTCGGCACCGGGATCGGCGGCGGCGTGGTGCTGGCGGGGCGGTCGGTGCCCGGCCGCGCCTCCGCCGAGATCGGTCACATGGTCGTCGCCCTCGACGGCGAGCGCTGCGACTGCGGCCGGCGCGGCTGCCTCCAGTCGATCGCGTCCGGCCCGGCCACCCTGCGCCGGGCGGGCGCCGGCCGCGGCGGCGAGGTGAGCTTCGACGACCTGCGGGCGGGGCTCGACGAGCGCCGACCGTGGGCGGTGGAGGCGGTCGACGCGAGTTGCCGGGCGCTGGCGGCGGCGGTGGTCAGCCTCGGCGAGCTGCTGGACCCGGCGCTGGCGATCGTGGGCGGCGGGTTCGCCGCCGGCCTGCCCGCCCTGGTGCCGCTCGTCGCCGAGCGGGCCCGGTCCGCCGGCCGGCCCGGACGGCCGGCGCCACCGGTGCGGGCCGCCGCCCTGGGTGCGCTGTCGTCCCTGCACGGCGCGGTGGAGCTGGCCCGTGGCCTGACCGGCACGCCGGCCCCCGCGCGTTCCATCCCCACCCCGTAGAAGGAGATCAGCATGGTCAGGATCGGTGTCATCGTCGGCAGCACGCGGCCCGGGCGCAAGGCCGACGCCGTCGCCCGCTGGGTGACCGAGGTCGCCGCCAAGCGGGGCGACGCCACGGTCGAGCTGGTCGACATCGCCGACTACGACCTGCCGCACTTCGACGAGGTGCTGCCGCCGTCGATGGCGCCGTCGAGGCGCCCCGCCGTACGCCGCTGGGCGTCGACCGTCGCCGGGTTCGACGGGTTCGTCTTCGTCACTCCGGAGTACAACCACTCGATCCCGGGCGCGCTGAAGGACGCCGTCGACTTCCTGTTCAAGGAGTGGCAGCACGCCTCCGCCGGCCTGGTCAGCTACGGCGTGCACGGCGGCACCCGGGCGGCGGAGCACCTGCGGCTGGTGCTCGGGCAGCTCGGCGTGGCCGACGTCCGGTCCCAGGTCGCGCTCTCGCTGACGACGGACTTCGTCAACTTCCGCGACTTCCGGCCGGCGGCGCACCACGAACAGGCCCTGGGCACCATGCTCGACGAGGTGGTCGCCTGGGCCGGCGCGCTGCGGACGCTCCGCCGGAGCTGAGGCGGTCGGGCGGGTCCCGTTCGTACGGAGTCCCGAGCCCCGGCGGCGGTCAGGCGTCGCGCGCCGGGGGTGGCAGCCGCAGCCCGGCGGGCACCCGGACCCCCACCGGCCACAGTGCCGGCTCGGTGGCGTCGTCCCCGCCGACCACCACCGGGGAGGGCCGGACGGACCGGTTCGTGGCGGCGGACGTGCCTCAGCCCGCCCGCTCGGCCCGGCGCAGCAGCGCGGCGGCGACGCAGCCGCCCGCGAAGACGGCCACGGCGCCGACCGTCTGGCCGGTCTCCAGGGCGGAGCGGAACGCGTCGGAGACGAGCGCGCGCTCCGGCTCGGTCCGCGCGGCGGCCAGCGCGGCGGGGAACGATCCGGCGCCCGCCACGGCGGCGGGCAGGAGCGCGGCGAACCGGGCGTTGAGGATGGCGCCCAGCACGGCGATGCCGAGGCTGCTGCCGACCTCCGTCATGGTGCCGTCCACGCCCGCCCCGGCCCCGGCCTTCTCCGGCGGGATCGCGCTCATCACGGCCTCGACGATGGCCGGGTTGGCCACGGCGCAGCCGGCACCCATCACCAGCAGGCCCGACAGCAGCACCCCGTAGCCGTCCGACGGGGCGTGGGTGATCAGGGCGAGACCGGCGGCGAGCAGCGTCATGCCGAGGGCGATCGAGTACGCCAGCCCGATCCGGCGGATCACCAGCGCGGCGATCCCGCCCACGTTGAGCAGCACGATGGAGAGCGCGAACGGCATCATCCGCAGCCCCGCCTCCCAGGCCGGGTAGCCGCGTACGAACTGCAGGTGCTGGGTGAGCAGGAACAGCGCGCCGGTGGCGCCGAAGGTGATCAGGACGACGCCGGAGACCGCGCCCACGAAGCGGGGGTTGCGGAAGAAGTGCATGTCCAGCATGGGGTCGGCGACCCGGCGTTCCCAGGCCACGAAGGCGGCGAGCAGGAGCACCCCGGCGACCGCCGCGCCGAGCACCGGGGTGGCCCCCCAGCCGTGCTCCGGCCCGGCGATGATCGCGTAGACGACCCCGGTCAGGCCGGCCGTGGAGAGCAGCACCCCGCCCAGGTCGAGCCGGCCGCCGGCCGGCTGGCGCGACTCGGGCACCAGCGCCCGGGCCGCGACCAGGCAGACCAGCACGATCGGGACGTTGACCAGGAAGATCGCCCCCCACGGCAGGTGGGCGAGGACGAGCCCGCCGAAGGGCGGCCCGGCGGCGAACCCGAGCGCGCTCGCCGCCGCCCAGAGGCCGATGGCCCGGGACCGCTCGGCGTCGTCGAAGACCTGCATCGCCACCGCGAGGGTGGCGGTGACCAGCAGCGCGCCGCCGATCCCCATGCCGGCGCGGGCCGCGATCAGCTGCCCGCTGGACTGGGCGAGCCCGGCGGCCAGCGACCCGAGCCCGAACAGCACGAGGCCGGCGAGCAGCATCCGACGGCGGCCGTACCGGTCGGCGGCGCTGCCCGCGGTGAGCAGCAGTCCGCACTGGACCAGCGCGTACGCGTTGATCATCCACTGCACGTCGGCGGTGCTGGCGGACAGCTCGGTCGTGAGCACGGGGATCGCCACGGTGAGCACCGTGTTGTCGAGCACCACGGTGACCTGGGCGAGGCAGAGCACGGCGAGGATCAGCCACCGGCCCCGCACCCGGCCGTCCGCGTCGCCGGCCGGCGCACCGGCGGGGGGCGCGAGCGTCGTGGTCGTCATCGGGCCGCCGGGGCGAAGCGGGCGATCGGGTTGGTCAGGGTGCCGACGAGTTGCAGCGCGGCCGACGGGTCGGCGAGGTCGACCATCTGCTGGTTGTTGCGCAGCTGGAGCCGGTTCAGGCAGGACAGCGCGAAGTCCGGGGCGAACAGGTCGTAGCGCCGCAGCCGCTCGGCCAGGTGCGGCACGCTGTCGGCGTAGTCGGCGGCGCACCCGGCGACCGTCCGCCAGAAGGTCTCCTCGTCCAGGACGCCCTCGGTGACGAGGATGGCGCTGAGGTAGCGCAGGAAGCCGTCGAAGACGTCGGTGAAGATGGACAGCAGCTTCATGTCCTCCGGCACGTCGGCCCTGATCCGTTCGACCAGCGGGGGCAGGTCGGCGTCCGGGTCCATCACCACGATCTCCTCGGCGATGTCCTTGAAGATCGCCCGCTCGACCGTCCCGCCGTCCAGGACGAGGATGACGTTCTCGCCGTGCGGCATGAACGCCAGGTCGTGGGCGTAGAAGCTGTGCAGCAGCGGGGTGAGGTAGGCGTCGAGGTAGCGGCGCAGCCACGCCTGCGGCGCCAGCCCCGAGCGGGCGATGAGCGCGGCGGCGAACGAGCGGCCCTCGCGGTCGGTGTGCAGCAGGGACGCCATGGTGGCCAGTCGCCGGCCCGGCTCCAGCGCGGGCACCGGGCTCTCCCGCCACAGGGCGGCCAGCATCTTCCGGTACGGGGAGTACCGGTCGGTGGCCGCCTCGTACTCCAGGTGCCGGTACCCGACGGCGGCCCGCTCGCGGATGATCGTCAGCCCGGTGCGCTTGAGGATCTCGTCGCCGTCGATCAGGTCGGCGAGCCAGTCGTTGATGGCCGGGGTGGCCGCCATGTACGCGGCGGAGAGCCCCCGCATGAAGCCCATGTTCAGCACGGACAGCGCCGTCTTGACGTAGTGCCGGGACGGGTCGGTGACGTTGAAGAAGGTGCGGATGGACTGCTGGGCGAGGTACTCGTCGGGGCCGGGGCCGAGGCACACCAGCCGGCGCTGCGCCACCTCGGCGGCGAACGTGACGGAGATCCTGTTCCACCACTGCCACGGGTGCACCGGGATGAACAGGTAGTCGGCCGGGTCGAGGCCGAGCCCCGTCAGGGTGTCGGCGAACCCGGCGCGGGTCTCCTCGTCGAGTTCGGCGCGGATCAGGGTGTCGTAGTCGAGGTCGGCGGCGCAGCTGAAGCTGGTCCGGTCGCGGTGCCCGGCCACCCAGAGCAGCCGCAGCGGGCGGCCGGCCTCCGGGGCGTACCCGTGGTATTCGTCGATGCCGAAGCCGATGCGGCCGTTGTTCGCGACGAAGCCCGGGTGGCCCTCGGTCATCTGGGTCTCGATGGCCTGGAAGTCCGCGTCGGCGAGCTCGGCGGCGCTGACCGCCGGCTTGTCGAGCTTGTACGCGGTGCTGGCCAGCGTGGAGCTGATCTCCTCCAGGTAGACGGGGAGGATCTCATCGCTCAGCCCGAGCGCCCCGCGCAGGTCGAGGCAGAACTCCAGGGCGTCCAGCGGCAGCTCGGCGTCGCCACGGTGGCGGGTGATGCTGTCGGCGTCGATACGCCAGTGGTCCAGGGCCAGCAGGCTCGCGGTGAACTGGTAGACGACCTCGCCGTCGTCGCCGCGGACCTGGTAGCGCCGCTCCCCGGCGGCCGGCCCGGCGGAAGCGGACTCGCCGGCCGGTTCGGCGGGCACGGGCTCGGGCGCGAGGAGCCGCTCGTGGGCGAACTCGGCCAGCGCCTTGCGGACCAGCAGCCGGTTGGCGTGCGCCCAGTTCGCGGGCGTCAGGTGGGCCACGGATGCGAGCGGGTTCACGCGGGCACGTCTCCTCGGGTTGCGGCATGGAACTGGTCACGGGTGCAGACGCTGAGCAGCGCGTCCTTCTCGGGCTTGCGGATCGGGCCGAGCACGGTGAAGCCGACGGCCGCGTTGAGCGCGTGCACCGCCGTGTTGCGCACGTCGGGTTCCACGACGACCCGCCGGGTCGCCGGGTCGGCGAAGAGCCACGCCATCACGGTGGTGATCACCGCCAGCGTGAAGCCGTGCACGGGGGCGTCGGCGGGCGCGCAGAGGAAGTGCATGCCGACGTCGCCGTCCGCCGCGTCGTACAGGCCGACGAGTTCGACGTGGGCGGGGTCGTACCGCTCGGCGAGGAAGGCCGGCCGGCCCTCGTGCAGGCCGAGGAACGCGTCGTGGTGCGGGTGCGCGACGATCCGCCGGTACTCCTCGGCGACCCGGGCCACGTCGGCGTCCTGCATGAGCCAGAACGCCGCCTTCGGGTGGGTCACCCAGCGGTGCAGCAGCGGCGCGTCGGCGTCCGGGTCGAGCGTACGCAGGGCGAACTCGCCGAGCCGGTCGTCGACGCGGCGGTGGACCACCTCGGTCACGACGCGGCCCCGGCCGGCACGCCGAACTCCTGGAAGGCGATCCCCTTCTCGATCGGGTAGTGCTCGCGGCCCAGCAGCTCCCGAATGATCCACGAGTTGCGGTACGGGCCCATGCCCAGGTCGGGCGAGGTGACGCTGTGCGTGTGGGTGCCGGCGTTCTGCAGGAAGATGCCCCGTCCGGTGTGGTCGATGCTGTAGTTGCGGGCCACGTCGAAGCGCCCGTGCGCGTCCCAGCGGATCCGGTCGCGCACCGGCTCCAGGAACTCCGGCACCCGGTAGTGGTAGCCGGTGGCCAGCACCAGCCCCTCGGTGTCCAGCGTGAAGTCGCGCTCCTGCTCGACGTGGCGCAGGCCCAGGGTGTACGTCCCGTTCGACTCGTCGTGGGTGGCGCTGGTCAGCGCGGTGTTGGTCAGCAGTCGGGTGCGGACCGGGCCGGGGATGCTCTTGGCGTAGAGCAGGTCGTAGATCTCGTTGATCAGGTCGGAGTTGATGCCCTTGAACAGCCCCTTCTGCTCGGACTCCAGCCGGTAGCGGGTGGGCTCCGGCAGGGCGTGGAAGTAGTCCACGTAGTCCGGCGAGGTCATCTCGAGGGTGAGCTTGGTGTATTCGAGGGGGAAGAACCGGGGCGAGCGGGTCACCCAGTTGAGCTGGTAGCCGTACGCGTCGATGTCGCCGAGCAGGTCGTGGTAGATCTCCGCCGCGCTCTGCCCGCTGCCGACGACGGTGATGCTCCGCTTCGCGCGCAGCGCCGCCCGGTGCTCCAGGTACCGCGAGTTGTGGATCACGTCGCCGCCGAGCCCCGCGCAGGCCTCCGGCACGTACGGCGGGGTGCCGGTGCCGAGCACCAGGTGCCGGGCCCGGTACGTGACCGACTCCCCGGTGGCCGTCACCGTGACCCGCACGGTGTAGTGCTCGTCGGCCGGGTCGAACCCGACGGCGGTGACCTGCTGCCCGAACCGGACGCTGCGCAGCTTGCCGGCGGCCCAGCGGCAGTAGTCGTCGTACTCGCTGCGCAGCGGGAAGAAGCTCTCCCGGATGTAGAACGGGTACAGCCGCCCGGACTCCTTGAGGTAGCTCAGGAAGGAGTACGGCGAGGTCGGGTCGGCGAGCGTGACCAGGTCGGCGATGAACGGGGTCTGGAGCCGGGTCGACTCCAGCAGCATCCCGGGATGCCAGCTGAAGGCGTCCCGCGCCTCCAGGAAGAGCCCGTCGAGCTCGTCGATCGGCTCGGTCAGGCAGGCCAGGCCCAGGTTGTACGGGCCCAGCCCGACGGCGATGAAGTCGTGCGTCGACATGCGGTTCTCCAGAGCGGGGGGCGGATCGTCAGCCGACGGGGCAGGACAGCTCGGCGGTGGCCCTGGTCTGGGCGTACCAGCCGGCGTGTTCGGCGATGAGGTCGAGGACGTGGGCGATGTCGTCCATCGTGGTCTCGGGGTTGAGCAGGGTGAACTTGAGGTAGTGCGCGCCGTCGACCTTGGTCCCGGCGACGAGGCCGGCGCCGGAGGCCGCCAGCGCCTCGCGGGCGTACAGGTTGGCGTCGTCGACGACCTCCCGGCCGGCGGCGGCCGGCAGGTAGCGGAAGACCACGGTGCTCAGCTGCGACCGGGTCACCACCTCGAAGCGGGGGTCCTCGGTGAGCAGCTGCCATGCGGCAGCGGCGCGGTCGACCACCTCGTCGAAGAGCTCGCCGACCGCGTCCGGCCCCATGATCCGCAGGGTCAGCCAGAGCTTGAGGGCGTCGAAGCGGCGGGTGGTCTGGATGCTCTTGTCGACCTGGTTGGGGATGCGCTGCTCGACCATCCGCGCCGGGTTGAGGTAGTCGGCGTGCCAGGTGGCGTGCCGCAGCACGCGCCGGTCACGCACCAGCAGCGCGCTCGAGCTGACCGGCTGGAAGAACGACTTGTGGTAGTCGACGGTGACCGAGTCGGCCCGCTCGATGCCGTCGAGCAGGTGCCGCCGGGTCGGCGACACCAGCAGCCCGCAGCCGTACGCGGCGTCGACGTGCAGCCAGACGCCGGCGGCGGCGCAGATGTCGGCGATCTGCGGCAGCGGGTCGATGGTGCCGAAGTCGGTGGTGCCGGCGGTGGCGACGACGGCCATCACCACCAGCCCCTCCTCCCGGCACCGGGCGATCTCCCGGGCCAGGTCGGCGGTGCGCATCCGCCGGTCGGCGTCGGTGGGCACGGTGACCACCGCGTCGGCGCCGAGGCCGAGCAGCTTGGCCGCCTTCTGCACGCTGAAGTGGCCGGCCGCCGAGGTGATGATGCGCAGCCGCGACAGCAGCTCCGGGCGGGACTGCCGCTCGGTCGCCCGGCCGACGAGGTTCGCGCAGGTCTCCTCGCGGGCCAGCAGCATCGCCTGGAGGTTGGACTGGGTCCCGCCGCTGGTGAAGATGCCGTCGGCGGCCGGCCCCAGGCCGATCCGGTCGGCGGTCCAGTCGACGAGGCGGCGTTCGATCAGGGTGCCGCCGGCGCTCTGGTCCCAGGTGTCCAGCGAGGAGTTGACGGCGCTGAGCACCGCCTCCGCGAGCAGCGCCGGGATCACCACCGGGCAGTTGAGGTGCGCCAGGTAGCGGGGGTGGTGGAAGTAGACGGCGTCGCGCAGGTAGACGTCGTGCAACTCGTCGAGCGCGGCGCCGCTGTCGCCCAGCGGCCGGTCCAGGTCGATGCCGGCGATCCGCGGCACCAGCTCGTCCGGTGCCACGCCGGTGAACGGCCGGTCCACCTCGGCCATCCGGGTCGCGACCCGGCCGATCCCCTCGGCCAGCACGCGCCGGTAGTCCTCGACCGTGCCGGCGGTGAAGAGGTGGGCGCGGGCGCCGTCGGAGGCGGGGGTCACCCCGGTCGAAGGCACCTGGACGGTGGATCCGGGCAGGCTCATGCGGGTCCTCAGCGGTCGGAAATGGACGGTGGGGCGAGATGGCGGGACGTCACCATCCGCCCGCACTCGGTGATCGAGCGAGCTTAGGTTACCCTAACCTAAGCAGGTGTCAACATCGTTGCCCACATTGAGCGATATCACTCAGCCCGACACCTTCGTCAACTCCCGCTCGCCCGGCTCCACAACGGATCGGGGCGGGAATCGCCGCTGGTGCCCGAGGCCCAGCGCGACGCCGAGCGCCACCAGCACGACGGAGGCCACCGCGACCGCGGGATAGCCGAACACCTCGGCCGCGGCCAGCGCGATGGAGGCCGCCACGAACGAGCAGACCAACCCGAACGACGACAGCACCGTGAAGTCCGTGCCGCCCGTGCCGGGCCGGGAGTAGTCCATGTTGACCGTGTAGAGCACGACGTTGGCGACCGTGTAGGCGGCCATGAAGCAGCAGAGCGCGGCGACCGTCCCGGCGAGCGGGGCCCGGCCGTTCATCAACGGCAGCAGCATCGCCGTGGACAGCGCGAGGGCCACTCCCCCGGCGACGAGCACGCGGGCGCGCCCGAACCGCCCGATCGCGGCCCCGGCGACCAGACCGGCCACGATGGCCGGCAGGCTGGTCACCACGCCGGTCACCACGCCGATGCGCCCCAGCGACCAGTCCGCGTCCACCAGGGCCGGCGTCACCAGGGCGTACGTCGCGCCCGCGCCGATGTAGACCAGCGGCACCACGCCGAAGGTCCAGCGGCGGCAGCCGGGCTGCCCGAGCACGGACAGCAGCGCCCGGTAGGCCTGGCCGGCGCTGGCGACGCGGTCGGTGCGGTCCGGCTCGCGGAACCGCCACACCACCAGCAGGCCGACGGCGGTCAGCGCGGCGAGCAGCAGGATCGCGGGCGCCCAGCCGAACCGGTCGTAGACGATCACGCAGGCGCCGCCGCCGAGCAGGTTGCCGACGTAGCTCGCGGCGACCTGGATGCCGTTGCCGGTCCCCCGCGACCGCTCGGAGAGCAGCCGGACGGCGACGGCGTCGACGGCGATGTCCTGCGTCGCCGAGAGGAACACGTACGCGACGCAGATCGCGACGACCGGGCCGAGCCGCCCGGCCGGGCGGTCGAACGGCAGCAGGGCCAGCAGGGCCAGCACCAGACCGCCCTGGAGCACCAGCAGCCAGGACCGGTAGTGGCCGCGGTGGCGGGAGCCGTACCGGTCGAGGATGGGCGCCCAGAGGAACTTGATCGGCCAGACCAGACCGACGAACTGCAGCAGCGCCAGCGTGTCGAGGGAGGTGCCGCCGTCGCGCAGGATGGCGGTCAGCCCGACGGTGATGAAGCCGATGCCGAGGTACTGCGTGACGTAGAGCGCGGTCAGCGTGCCGAGCCGACCCCTCACCTGGCGCTCCAGTAGGCCAGCGAGGTGAGCTGGTGCTTGCCGACGCCCAGCGTCCGCCGTACGTGCTTGGTGATGCCGCGCGTGCTGGCCGCCTCGCAGGCCACCCAGTAGTGGGCGTCCTCGGCGGCGGGCAGGGCCGCGCAGACGGTCTCGACCAGGTGCTGCCCCTCGTCGCGGCGCGGCACCCAGGTGACCTGGTGCTTGGCGTGGGCGCGCGGCGCCAGTTCCTTCTCGCCCTCGTGGGCGTACTCCAGCCAGACCGTCGCCGGGGTGTCGGGAGCCGCGGCGAGCAGGCTGTTCACCGCCGGCAGCGAGGCGGCGTCGCCGACCAGGTAGAGGTGCCGCGGGGCGGGGTCCGGCAGGCTGAACCCGGTGCCCTGCACGGTCGCGTCGATGGTGTCGCCGGCCTGGGCGGCGGCGGCCCAGCGGGCGGCGCATCCGTCGTGGATGGCGAACTCCAGGTCGAACCGCCCGGTCGCCGGGTCGGGGTCGACGAGGGTGTACGCGCGCTGGTGCGGCTTGCCGTCGTTGTCGAACCACAGCCGCACCCACATGGTGGGGTGCACGCCGCACGCCTCCAGCAGCCCGCCGCCGTCCATGCGCAGTCGACGGTAGTGCTCGCCGACGGACTCGGTGCCGAGCACGGTCAGCCGGAATTCGCGGCCACCCATCGCCTTGAGCACCAGGGCTTCCCAGTTTCGCTTCACGCACCCCTCCAGGTAAGGTCTGCCTCAGTTAGGGGAGGGTAGCCTAAGTTGACATTCCTGTGGCAGGTGGGACGGCCGCTCATCCGCAAGGCGCCACGATGACCGGCGTCCATCGCGACCGGTGGGGTGTCCCGCACCTGCGCGCCGACAGCGTCGACGACCTCGCCCGGTTGCAGGGGCGGGTCGCCGCGGTCGACCGGGCCTGGCAGATCGAAGTGGAACGGTGGCGCTCCGAGGGCCGGCTCGCCGAGCACGTCGGCCCCGCCGAGCTGGGCTGGGACATGTTCGCCCGGCGGGCCCGCCTCGACGACACCGCCCGGCGCTGCTTCGAGCGGCTCGCCCCCGCCACCCGCCGGTGGGTCGGCGCGTACGTCGACGGGGTCAACGAGGGGCTCGCCGAGGGCGCCGCCGCGGCACCCGAGTTCGCGGCGGTCGGCTGCGCCCCGGGCCGGTGGCGGCCGTGGTCACCGCTGGGGGTCTTCCTCGTCCAGCACGTGCTCTTCTCCACCTTCCCCAACAAGCTGTGGCACGCCCACGTCGCCGCCACCCTCGGCCCGTCCGCGACCGACCTGTTCGCCGTCGAGGGCCCCGACGGATCGGGCAGCAACGCCTGGGCCGTGCCCGGCGACCCCGGCACCGGCCGGGCGCCGGTCGTCGCCGGCGACCCGCATCGCATCCTCGAACTGCCCGGCATCTACCAGCAGGTGCGCCTCGCCTGCCCCGAGTTCGACGTGTTCGGCTTCGCGTTCCCCGGGGTCCCCGGCCTCCCCCACTTCGGACACGCCGGCGAGGTCGCCTGGGCCGTCACCAACGCCATGGCCGACTACCAGGACCTCTACCGCGAACAGCTGCGCCACGACGGCGACCGGGTCCTCGTCCGCGAGGCGGACGGCTGGGCGCCGGCGCACCGGCACGTCGAGCGGATCGAGGTCCGCGGCGGCGAACCGGAGTCCGTCGAGGTGATCGAGACGCCGCGCGGACCGGTCGTCGACCACGACCGGGGCACCGGCGAGGCGATCAGCCTGCGTACCCCGAGCCGGGTCGAGCAGCGGCTGGGCTTCGACGCGCTGCTGCCGCTGCTGCGGGCCCGCAGCGCCGACGACGTCGCCGACGCGCTGCGCGACTGGGTCGAGCCGGTCAACAGCGTCCTGGTCGCCGACCGGCGCGGAACGGTCCACCAGTTGGTCGCCGGGCTCGTTCCGCTGCGCGACGACCGGTGCCGCCGCGAGCCGGTGCCCGGCGACGATCCCCGGTACCGGTGGCACGGCGGCTACGCCGAGCCGCGCCGCACCGCCGTCGACGGGTTCGCGGTCTGCGCCAACGACCGCCGCCCCGACGTGGCGGACCTCGGCACCGGCTTCGCCCCGCCGCACCGGGCCCGCCGCATCCGCACCCTGCTCGCCGACGGCGCCCGGGCGGAGGCCGTACACATGGACACCCGGCTGGAGGCCGGGACGCTGCGCGGCGTGCTCGACCGGGTCGACCCCGGCGGGCTCAGCGAACCGGCCCGGCGCCTGCGGGACCGGCTGACCGCGTGGGACGGGGACATGCGGGCCGACAGCGCCGACGCCGGCGCCTGGGCCGCCTGGCGCGCGGCCCTGGCCCGCCGACTGTACGACCACCCGTGCCTGCGCCCGCTGCGCGACGCCCCGAGCGCGTTCGACGGCCTGTTCGCGCCGTGGACCGACCCGCTGTCCCGCATCGGCCACGCCCTGGACGGGGTGGCCACCGGGCTGCACCGCCTCGGCGGCGAGATCGGCCCCGTGGCGGCCGGGGCGCTCGAGGACGTCGCGGCGGGCGACCCGCCGGGGCCGTGGGGCCGGCGGCACGTGCTGCACCCCGTCCACCTCGGCGTGGCGGCGGCCGTCGACGAGGCGGTACGCGGCATGCGCGAGCGGGTCGCGCTGGCCGGCGACGCCGACTGCGTGCTGGCCACGTCGAGCGTGCCCGGCGTGTCCGACGCGTGCTGGCGAGGCCCGGTGGCCCGCTACGTGTGGGACCTGACCGACCGCGCGCAGAGCCGCTGGATCGTCCCCTTCGGCGCGTCCGGGCGCCCCGGCGACCCGCACTTCGACGACCAACTGCCACTGTGGGCCGGCGGCGAGCTGGTTCCGGTGGTCACCGACTGGCGAGAACTCACCCCAGAACCAGGAGACGCGGCACCGTGACATATCAGGAGAACATCCCCGGCTTCGGCAAGCTGTCGCTCGTCGCGCTGGACCCGAAGGCCCACGCGGAGCTGGTGCACGGTTGGGTGACCGAGCCCCGGGCGGCGTTCTGGGGCATGGGTTCACACTCGGTCGACGAGGTGCGGGAGATCTACGAGTTCGTCGACAGCCTCGACACCCACCACGCGTACCTGATCCTGCTCGACGACGCGCCGATCGGCCTGTTCCAGACCTACCAGCCGGAGGCGGACCCGGTCGGTGAGCGCTACACCGTGCGCCCCGGCGACGTCGGGATGCACCTGCTACTCGCTCCCGGGAGGCGCCCGCCGAAGGGCCTCACGACCGCCATCGGCCCCGCCCTCGCCCGCTACCTGTTCGCCGACCCCACCCGGCTGCGGATCGTCGTCGAGCCCGACGTCCGCAACGAGCGCGCGCTCGACCGGTTGCGGCGGGAGGGGTTCACCTTCGCCGACGAGATCGACATGCCCGACAAGCGGGCCCAGTTGGCGTTCCTGACCCGGGAGCGGTTCGAGTCGGACCACGCCGTACCCGCCTGAGGGCGCGCGGTGCGACCGGTCGGCTGCGGTCACGCGGCCGCCGGCCCGGTGACGGGTGGGTTCCGCGCGCCGCGCTGCGGTGGTGGTCGCCGAGCCGGTCCGCGGCGGAAGGGTCGCGTGACGCTGTCGAGCTGAGTCGTCTGTGACATCAGGCGGTCTCCGGGCGGCCGAGGCACCGGGCGGCGGTGAATCGTCCACGACATCAGCTCGACAGGGTCCCGCGGGTGGATCCTCCGCCGGCCGGCGACCCGTTCGAGACGAGCACGGCGAGGCCCCGCCGGGTGCGGCGGGGCCTCGCGCGGCAACGGGATCAGGCGGTGGGGAAGTTGTCCGGCGTACGGATGCGCTCGCGCATCAGGGCGCCCGACTCGGTGAGCACGCCCGGGCCGGTGTAGGTGCTCCCGGCACAGGTGCCCGGCCGCAGCGCGGCGCTGCCCTCGGCCTTGTCCGAGTAGGTCCAGTTCGCGTAGCTGATCTTCAGCCGGTCCAGCAGGTCGAGCCAGGCGTTGCTGCTGGCGACGTCGACCCCACCGTCACCGGTGTAGTCCACCGTGCCGAACTCGGTGACGAACAACGGCAGCCGGGCGGCGGCCCGCTCCACCTCGGCCCGGTAGTTGTCCCGGTGGGACGCGGCGTAGAAGTGGAACGTGTACATCACGTTGGTCGCGTTCACCGGGTTGTTGATGATCTCGTTGGCGTTGGAGCCGTCGGAGACGCCCAGCGAGGACCAGCCCCGGGTGCCGACCACGACCACCGCGTCCGGGTCGTTGGCGCGGATCACCGGGATGACCTGCTCGGCGTAGCTCTTGATGGTCGCCCAGCTGACGCCGTTGGGCTCGTTGGCGATCTCGTAGATGACGTTCTTCTTGGCGGCGTTGCGGGCGGAGACGGCGGCGAAGAAGGTCTTGGCCCGGTCGAGGTTGTGCATCGGGTCGCCCGGCGTCAGGGTGTGGAAGTCGATCAGCGCGTACATGCCGCGCTGCTCGGCCTCGTCGACCAGGGCGTTGACCCGGTTGGTGAAGCCGGCGGGGTCGGTCTCATAGCCGTCCTCCTGGACGTACATGGCGATCCGCAGCAGGTCGGCCCGCCAGTCGTCGGCCAGCGCGTCGAGGGAGGCGTCGTTGTAGCAGCGGGCGAACCACTGGATGCCGTGCGTGCTCATGCCCCGCAGCTGGATCGGCCGGCCGTACTGGTTGCACAGGTTGACCCCACACACCCGTAGCTGGCCGTTGACCGCGACCGGCGTCTGACCGCCCGGCGGCGGGGTCGTGGGCGGCGGGGTGGTCGGCGGCGGGGTCGTGGGCGGCGGCGTGGTGGGGGCCGGCGGGGTGGTCGGCGTGGTCGCACCGGTGCAGGCGGTGCCGTTGAGGGTGAACGCCGTCGGCGCGGGGTTGGCGGCGCCCCACGTGCCGTTGAACCCGATGCTTGTCGACGCGCCGGTTGCCAGCGCGCCGTTCCAGCTCACGCTGCGCGCGGTGACGGCGGTGCCGGCCTGGCTCCAGGTCGCCGACCAGCCCTGGCCGATCCGCTGGCCGGCGTCGGGGAAGGCGAAGCCGAGCGTCCACCCGTCGACCGCTTCGCCCAGGTTCTTGATCGTGATGTTGGCGGTGAAGCCACCGGACCAGCTGCTGGTGGTGTAGGTGACGGCGCAGCCGGTGGCGGCCTGGGCATCGGCGGCCGGGACGGCGGCCGACGCCGCGACGGTCAGCGCGGCGACCGCGCCGGCCATGACCAGGGTGCGCCGGGACGGGCGCGGTAGGAGCTTCATGCGGGTGCCTTCGCTTCCGATCGGTGGTGGGGGTGCCGGCAGCGCAGGGCGGCGGGACGCCACGTCCGCCCGGACGGGTACGGCAGTTCGCACGCCGGCGGCCCGCAGGCGGATCGTCCGGCCGGGAGGCTCGCGACAGATCCCTGCCCACGGGCCCGGGAGCGCTCCCACTGACGGCAGCTTAGGCGCGCCCCGGGCTCCCCCGCAACATGGACACCCGTCGACCTCCCCGCACGCGCGCCGGCCCCGGGGCGTCCACGCCCCGGGGCCGGTGTGCCGACTGTTCGATCAGAAGGTGGGGGCCAGGTAGAGCAGCCGGTTCGGCGAGCCGGTGCCGGGGCTGGTGATCACGTTGGGCGTGGCCTGGCTGACGATGTACGAGTGGACCTGGGCGGGCGTCCAGCTCGGGTTGACGCTGAGCACCCGGGCGGCCGCCCCCGCGACGTGCGGCGAGGCCATCGAGGTGCCGCTGATGGACGAGGTGGCGGTGTCGCTGGTGGACCAGGCCGACAGCACGCCCACGCCGGGCGCGAACAGGTCGGTGCAGGTGCCCCAGTTGGAGAACGACGCCCGGGCGTCGTTGCTCTGCGACGCGTTGACGGTCAGCGCCGTCGGCACGGAGGCCGGCGAGAAGTTGCAGGCGTTGGCGTTCGAGTTGCCGGAGGCCACCGCGTAGGTGATGCCGTCGGCGATCGAGTTCGCCACCGCGGTGTTCAGGGAGGCGTTGGTGGAGCCGCCCAGGCTCATGTTCGCCACCGCCGGCTGGCCCGCCTGGTGGTTCGAGGTCACCCAGTTGATGCCGGCGATGACCTGCGCCCAGGTGCCGCTGCCCTGGCAGTTCAGCACGCGGACGGCCACCAGCCGGACGTCCTTCGCCACGCCGTAGGTGTTGCCGCCGACGGTGCCCGCGACGTGGGTGCCGTGGCCGTTGCAGTCGGCGGCCGGCAGCGCGTTGTCGATCGCGTCGTAGCCGTCGACGGCCTGACCGGCGAAGTCCACGTGGGTGGTCCGGATGCCGGTGTCGATGATGTACGCCGTCACGCCGGAGCCGCTGCTGTTGTAGGTGTAGGTGCGGCTCAGCGGGAGGTTCCGCTGGTCGATGCGGTCCAGGCCCCACGGCGGGTTGTTCTGGGTGGCCGTCATCGACACGGTGTGGTTCTGCTCGACGTAGTCGACGGCGGGGTGCGCCGCGAGGCGCTTGGCGGCCCGCTCGGACAGCTTCACCTCGAAGCCGTTGAGCGCGTCACCGTAGACGTGGCCGACGCTGCCGCCGAAGCGGGCGGCGAGGGAGCCCGCCGTGCTCTTCACCTCGCCCTGCCGGGTGCCGGCGCGACCGCCGACGCTGGTGTCCTTGAGTACCACGATGTAGCTGTCGGCCACGGCGGTCGCGCCACCGGCGCTGAGGATCTCGCCGGTGGCCGAGGCCGCCGCCGGCGCGCCGATCATGGTGGTGACCATGGCGGCGCTGGCGAACACGCTGGCCGCAGCGGCGAGGGTTCGCCGATGAGTGCGAGGGAGTGTCATCTCCCGGTCCTCCTACTGTGGTGGCCTCCGGGTGGCTCGTGGCGCACCCGACAGGCGGTCTGGACGATGAGCAAACCTTAGCCGTCGCATTCATGATCGTGAATTTTGTTGATGTTCACGATATGAGGACGATGTTGAGAGAAAGTGGTCGTGAATGCCTTGCGTGAAACGGGATTCCATTGAGATACGTCGACTTTACTGGTTGACTGTCGGGGGAGAACCGGGCCGTCACACACCGCACCTCGACCTGTGACAGGAGTTCCTCCACCATGCTCCGAAGGCCCCTGCTCCACGCCCTGCTCGCCGCGCTGGCGGCGATCCCCCTCGCCCTCGCCGCCGGGCTCACCTCCCCCGCTCCCGCCCGGCCGGCGGCCGTCGCACCGGTGCGGGTGATGCCGCTGGGCGACTCGATCACCGGCTCCCCCGGCTGCTGGCGCTCCGTGCTCTGGAACCGCCTCCAGTCCACCGGCCACACCGACGTCGACTTCGTCGGGACGCTCGGCCCGCAGGGCTGCGGCCAGCCCCACGACGGCGACAACGAGGGACACGGTGGCTACCTGGTGACCACCGTGGCCAACCAGAACCTGCTGCCGGGCTGGCTCGCCGCCACCCGGCCCGACATCGTCCTGATGCACTTCGGCACCAACGACGTGTGGAGCAACATCCCGCCCGCCACGATCCTCGCCGCGTACGGCAGGCTGGTGGACCAGATGCGGGCCAGCAACCCGGCGATGAGAGTCCTCGTCGCGAAGATCATCCCCATGGCGCCGCCCACGTGCCCGGAGTGCGGCCAGCGGGTGACGGCCCTCAACGACGCGATCGACGGCTGGGCGGCGGCGACCACCACCCCCGCCTCGCCGGTGGTGGTGGTCGACCAGTGGACCGGGTTCAGCACGGCCACCGACACCTACGACGGCGTGCACCCGAACGCGGCCGGCGACCAGAAGATGGCCGACCGCTGGTACCCGGCCCTGGCCGCGGCGCTGGGCGGCGTCACCCCGACGCCCACCGGCAGCCCGACCCCCACCGCCAGCCCGACGCCCACCGGCAGCCCCACGCCGACGCCCACCGGTCCGGCCGCCGGCTGTGCGGCGAGCTACCGCGTGGTCAGCCAGTGGCAGGGCGGCTTCCAGGGCGAGGTGACGGTGCGCAACTCCGGCGCCGCGCCGATCTCCGGATGGACGGTCCGCTTCGCGTTCGCCGACGGCCAACGGGTCAGCCAGTCCTGGAACACCCGGTTGACGCAGGACGGGGCCGAGGTCACCGCCCGGCACGTGGACTGGAACGGCGCACTCGCCCCCGCCGCGCAGGCCACCTTCGGCTTCCTCGGCAGCACCGCCGGGGGCGCCGCGGCGGGGACGGTGACCTGCACGGCCACCTGACACCGGCCACGCCCACCGGCGCGATCGGCCCGGGCGCCCCTGCGCAGGCGCCCGGGCCGACCGGCGCCGGGACAACCCCGACGGACCGACATCTGCGGCCCTCCTAGCCGAATGTCGGCTACATCTCGGCGCGCAACTCAGTGATCTTAGTCACACCCCTGAACCCGGCGGCCCCGTCGGCCCGCGGCCGGGGGCCACACAACGGAATTCCCTTCCGGCGGCCCGGATCCGCGCCGTCCACGACCCCCGGACGTTCGGGCATCTCGCCACGTACTGAGCCGTAACTCGTACGCAGAGTCACGCGCGGCACCGTCGGTGCCGAACTGTGCCTCCCCTCGGGTTCAGCCGCCCATCGTCGCGGTTTGCGGCGCTCACTACCCTGATCCCTGATCCCGTGCCTGGGCACACGTCGACAGCGATAAGGGCTTCACATGAGCGACAGTTACCCTCCGTACGGAGGGCAGCAGCCAGACCCGAACGTCACCCCCTGGAGCGGGCCGCCGGCCCCGCAGCAGGGTGGGTACCCGGGGTACGGGCAGCCAGCGCAGGCGCCGCAGTTCGGCGCTCCCTTCCCGCCGCCGAAGAAGTCGAACAAGGGCCTGATCATCGGGCTGGTCGCCGGCGCGGTGGTCCTCGTGCTCGCCATCTGCGGCGCCGGCATCGGCCTCGTCCTCGTCAACGGTGACGACGAGGAGCCCATCACGGTCGCCACCTCCGGCCCCAGCCCCGACGCCGGTACCACCGGCACGCCGGGCACGGATGCCTCCCCCACCCCCGGGCAGCAGGAGACGCAGGAGCCGAGCAACAACGCGGTGACCGCCCGCTACTCCAGCGACCTGTCCAACGTCTGCGAGGGTGGCCAGATCCTGAACGCGGCCGCCTACAACGGCCCGTCCGGCGCCAAGGCGTACACGTTCTCGAACAACCCCGACCGGCCGACCTTCTGGTCGTCGAAGTCGGTCTCCTCGGACAAGCCGTACTACGCCAAGAGCGCCGACTTCGAGACGGTGTCGGTGGTCGGCTGCCTGAAGTTCGTGGAGGGCAGCGAGGGCGCGCCGAAGAAGTGCCAGTACAAGGACAGCGCGGGCAAGCAGGTCACCATCGACTACATCTCGTCGCGCTACACCCTGACCTTCTACGCCGCGAAGACCGGCGAGAAGATCGGCGACGGCGGCACCGTCACCGCCCCGGCGGCGCGCTGCCCGAGCTTCATCTCGTACAACAAGAGCACCATGAAGTCGTACGCGGCGCCGGACTCCGGCAGCATCGAGGCCGCCCTGGACAAGTTCCTGTCCTGAGCGGCACCGTCGACGGTGGGGAGGGACGGGACACCGTCCCTCCCCACCGTCGTCTCTCCCGCGGGGCGACCCGTCCTCAGTCCGTGCCGCCGACGGTCGGGGTCCCGCAGGCTCAGAGTCGGCCGAAGTAGTCGGCGTACTGCGGCTCCCGGTAGCCGGGCACCGAACCGAGCAACTCCCGCGCCTCGGCCTTTAGGACGGACGCGGCGCTGCGGTCCCCGGCCGCGCGGGCGATCCGGCCCTGCGCCTGCCGCGCCACGGCCCGCAGGTAGCGGTCGCCGATCCGGACGGCCACCGTCCCCGCCTCGTCGGCGTCGCGGGCGGCGGCGTGGTCGGCGAGCCCGAGGTGGACCGCCGCGCGGGACAGCAACGCCTCGCAGCGCGACGGCAGGTCCTCGGACTCCTCGGCCCGTTCGACGGCGTACAGCCGGACCAGGTCGTGGATGCCGTAGACGCCCGGTTCCCGGGGCTCCACCAACCGCTCGTCGGCGAGCCGTTCCAGGACGCTCTCGGCGAGCGCGGGCGGCTCGCCGAGGAGGGCGGCGACGGCGCGGGCGGTGACGGTGGGCAGGCGGGTGCCGCCGATCAGCCGGAAGGCCCGGGCGCAGAGCTGCCCCCGGGCGCCGCCGTCGGACAGGGCGGCGTAGGTGAGCGCGATGGACGGCCGGACGCTGAGGTCGTCGAACTCCAGCTCGCTGAGGCGCAGCCCGGGATCGGCGAGGCGCTCCACCAGACGGGCGACGGGCCACCCCGGCCGGCTCGCCAGCCGGGCGCCGACGATCCGGATCGCCAGCGGCAGCATGCCGCAGAGTTCCACCAGGCGCTCGGCCGCGTCCGGCTCGGCCGCCACCCGGTCGGCGCCGCACTCGCCCGCGAGCAGTTCGACCGCCTCCGTGGGCGACAGCAGTCCCACGGCCAGGTGCCGGCCGTTGGGCAGCGTCGCGAGCATCCGCCGGCTCGTCACCACGACGCCGCACGAACCGTCCGCCGGCAGCAGTGCCCTGACCTGGGCGGCGTCCCGGGCGTTGTCGAGGACGACGAGCACGCCGCGGCCCGCGATCTCGGACCGGTAGGCGACGGTGGCCTCGCCGACGTCGGACGGCACCGCGCCGCCCGGCACGCCGAGCGCGCGGAGGAACCGGCCGAGGACGTCGATCGGCCTCAGGGGCGGCAGGTCGGCGTCCGCACCCTGCAGGTCCACGTAGAGCGTGCCGCCCGGGTACCGGTCGGCGAGCTGGTGCGCGATCCGGACGGCCAGCGCCGACTTGCCGGCCCCTCCCGGGCCGTGCAGGGCGACGACCGGGCTCGTCGCCGATCCGCCGAGCCAGCCGCACACGGCGTCGACCTCGGCCCGCCGGCCGACGAAGGTGTCGACGGTGGGAGGCAGTCCGCGGACCACGATCCGCGCGGGCGGCGGGCGCTGCGGCTCGCCGACCAGGTGCGGGCGGTGGTCGAGGATGTCGCGGTAGAGCGCCTCCAGCGAAGGGCTGGGGTCGATGCCGAGCTGGTCGGCCAGCACCCGCCGGGCCGCAGGTACGCGTCGACGGCGCCGGCCACGTCGCCCGTACGGTAGAGCGCGGTCATCAGCTGACCCCAGCCGCGTTGCCGGAGCGGATGGGTCTCGACGTGTTCGCGCAGCCGTCCGACCAGTTCGGCGGAAGCGCCCAGGTCGAGTTTGGCCTGGACGTGTTCCTCCTCGACCATCAGGCGCTGCTCGTGCAGCCGGGTCAGGCGTGCCGCGATCGTGCGGGGCAGGGGCAGCCCGGCGAGCGGCGAGTCGCGCCAGAGGGTGAGGGCGTGGGCCAGACTCGCCTCGGCCTGCCGCAGGTCGCCCCGGGCGCGGGCGTCGCGGCCCTGTTGCGCCGCCTCCTCGAACTCGTCGAGGTCGCGCTCACCCGGGCGCACCGCGAGCAGGTAGCCGCCGGTGCCGGTGTGCAGCCGGCTCGCGCCGTCCGACCGGTCGCGCAGGACCTGGCGCAGCCCGTGGGCGTACGTCCTCAGGTTGGCCGCCGCGGAGGCCGGCCGCGGCTCGTCCCACAGCATCTCGGCGAGGTGCTCGGTGCGCAGCACCTCGTTCGGGTCCAGCAGCATGGTGGCGCAGAGTAGCCGTTGCTTCGCCGTGCCGAGCGGCACTGGCCGGCCGTCCACCTGCACCTCGAGCGGTCCCAGAAGCTGGAATCGCATGCCGGCCATCCGGCATTCCTACCACAGGGACACGCCGGCTTCCGATCGTCGCCGACCGGTCGCGGGGTGCCCGACGACGGCGGGGCCGGCACCGTCCGAGGATGGTGCCGGCCCCGCCGTCGTGGGTTGCGCGTCAGCGGCGCGCCGACGCCTCCCGACCGGCGGCGTCCACCGTCACCTGGTCGAAGGCCGGAGCGCCGTCGACGGCGTCGGCGGCCACGGCCGTCGACCTGGCGGGGTCGGGCAGATCCAGGCTGCTGCGCAGACCGACCGGCTTCAGCAGGACCGCGGCGATGATGCCGACGACGGCGATCGCGGCGGAGATGAGGAAGATGTGGCCGGTGGCGTCCCCGTACGCCGCGCGGACGATCTGCTGGACCGCGCCGGGCATGGCGTCGAGGTTCAGGCTGCCGCCCGCCGCGCTGCCGGAGGTGGGGATGCCGGCGGCGGAGAGGTCGGTGGTGATCTGGTCGGTCACCCGCCGGGCGAGGACCGCGCCGAGCACCGAGACGCCGATCGTGCCGCCGAGCGACCGGAAGAACGCGACGGTCGAGCTGGCCGCGCCGATGTCGCGGAGCGAGACGGTGTTCTGCACGGCGAGGACGAGGTTCTGCATCGTCATGCCGACCCCGACACCGACGATGAACATGGCCGCGCCGACCAGCAGAAGCGAGGTCTCGTGGTCGATGGTGCCGAGCAGGGCGAACCCGATGACAAGCACGACCGCGCCGAACACGATGTACGGCTTGATCTTCCCGGTCTTCGTGATCAGCCGGCCGGCGATGATCGACGATCCGAGGACGCCGGCCATCATCGGGATGGTGAGCAGCCCGGCCTCGGTCGGGCTGTAGCCGCGGCCGATCTGGAAGTACTGGCCGAGGAAGACGGCGCCGCCGAACATCGCCATGCCGACCGCCAGGCTGCCCAGGATGGCCAGGGCGGTGGTCCGCTGGCGGACGAGGTCGAGCGGGACGACCGGCTCGTCGGCCCGGGACTCCACCCAGACGGCCAGGGCGAGCAGCACGACGGCACCGCCCACCATGGCGGCGGTCTGCCAGGAGGCCCAGGCGAACGAGTCGTCGACGAAGGAGATCCAGATGAGCAGCACGCTGACGCCGGCGGCGATCAGCGCCGCGCCCAGGTAGTCGATCTTCACGTTCTCGCGACGGACCGTCGGCAGGCGCAGGGTGAACTGGAGGAGGACCAGCGCGATGGCGGCGACGGGGACCCCGACGAAGAAGCACCAGCGCCAGCCGAGCCAGGACGTGTCGACGATGAGCCCGCCCAGCAGCGGGCCGCCGACCGTCGCCACCGCCATGACGCCACCGAGGTAGCCGTTGTACCGGCCGCGCTCCCGCGGCGGGATCATCGCGGCGATGGCGACCTGCACGAGGGCCTGGAGGCCGCCGACGCCGATGCCCTGGAACGCGCGGGCGGCGATGAGCTGGCCGGCCGTCTGGGCGAAGCCGGCGATCACCGAGCCGACCAGGAAGACGACGATGGCGACCTGGACCAGGAGCTTCTTGTTGAACAGGTCGGCGAGCTTGCCCCAGATCGGGGTGGTCGCGGTCGCGGTGAGCAGGGTGGCGGTGACCACCCAGGTGTACTGGGTCTGCGACCCGTTCAACGCGCCGATGATGTTCGGCAGCGCCGTCGAGACGACGGTGCCGCTGAGCATCGCGACGAACAGCACCAGCAGCAGGCCGCTGAGGGCCTCCAGCGTCTGCCGGTGTGTCATCGGCGCGTCGCCGGCCGTGGTGGTGGGTGCGCTCATCGCGCGGCCTCCAGGGTGTCGTGGTGTCCGAGGACGGTCTCGATGTCTCGGGTGAAGCGGCCGAGCGCGGTGGCGAACGCCGCCACCTCCGCGGGCGTCCAGTCGGCGAGCGCGGTGTCGAGGATCCGGCCGTACCAGTCGTAGGTGTCGGTCAGGGCGGCCCGCCCGGCCGGGGTGACGGTCAGCAGGCTGGCCCGCTTGTCGGCGGGGTCGGCGCGCCGCTCGACCAGGCCGTGGCTGACGAGCGAGGCGACGGCGCGGCTGACGGTCGACGGATCGAGCCCGCTGCGGGCCGCCAGCTCGCGGGCGTGGCAGTCGGCGGGCAGCTTCTCGATCTGCATGAGGAGGCCGGCGAGGCCGACGGGCACGGCCGGCCGGACGTCGGCCCGGTGCCGTTTGATCAACCGTACGCTCCTGACCAGCTCGGACAGCCTCGCACCGAGTTCGCGGCCGGCAGTTTCCACGCCGCCTCCCTTGTCGCAGATGGTTGCCGCACACAAGCATCTGCCGATCTTGCTCAAAGTGCAAGTTTGCGCGATGAGAACTGAGTCACGGCCCCGTAGGCTGTCGCCCATGGAGGAGACCACCGGCCTGCGGGAGCGCAAGAAGGCGGCCACCCGCCTCGCCCTGCACGAGGCGGCCCTGCGCCTCGCCACCGAGCACGGGCTCGACCGGGTCACCGTGGAGGCCATCGCCGACGCCGCGAACGTCTCCCGCCGGACGTTCTCCAACTACTTCTCCAGCAAGGAGGAGGCGGTCTTCCACGGTGACGCCGTACGGCTGCGCCGGCTGCTGGAGCTGGTCCGCCGGCAGCCGGCCGACGCGCCGCCGTGGGCCGTGCTGAGCGGGGCCGCCGAACGCCTCGCCGTCGAGGCGTACGGCAACGCCCCACCCTCCTGGCTGCTGCACCGCCGTCAGCTACGCGGGCACCCGGGCCTCGTCGCGCACCAGATCGCGGCCTACACCGCCATCGAGCGCGAACTCGCCGACGACGTCGCCCGGCGGTTGACCGGCCCCGACCGGACGCTGCGCTCCCGGGTCCTGGCGGCGACCTTCCTGGCCTCGCTGCGCGTCGCCATCCAGCACTGGATCGACCACCCCGACGGGCCGCTGCACGACATCCTCCGCACCGCGCTCGCCGAGACCGCCACCACCCCGGCGGTCACGTCGGCCCCGAGCGTCACGCCAGACCCGAGCGTCACGCCAGACCCGACCGTCACGTCCGCGCCGCCGGCCGCCCGCTGACGCCCGGCGGGAGCGGTCGCCGGTCGATGCCGGAACATCGCGATAGTGTGCCAGCGTGTCGATCTCGATGGTGTCGCGCTTCCCTGTCGACGACGTGGAACTCAGCGTCCTTCACGCCCGAGCCTTCGGTGGCGCGGTCGGGCAGGTCACGCCGTGGGCCGAGCGGCTGGAGCGACATGCGCTGACCTGGGTCGGCGCCTTCGACGCCGGCCGCCTGGTGGGCTTCGTCCAGGTCTGCTGGGACGGTGGGGCGCACGCCTTTCTGCTCGACACGGCGGTGGACCCGGAATGGCAGCACCGGGGGATCGGCACGGACCTGGTTCGGGCTGCGGTCGACGACGCTGCGGCTGCCGGCTGCGAGTGGCTGCATGTCGACTTCGAGGCTCACCTGGAGACGTTCTATCTGGAGCGGTGCG
The DNA here is from genome assembly GCF_049841695.1 of Micromonospora sp. DT178. NCBI lineage: Bacteria > Bacillati > Actinomycetota > Actinomycetes > Micromonosporales > Micromonosporaceae > Micromonospora > Micromonospora sp. DT178. The sequence continues at coordinate 149 of NZ_JBNCKV010000024.1, read as the reverse complement.
GGTTCCGCACCACGGCGGCAGGCCTGCTGCATCTCGCGGGACGGCAGGGCGCCGACGGGGCGTAGCCAGCCGAGCGCGTGCGCGGTCACCCGTCGGGGGGGGGGGGGGGGGGGGGGGGGCGCCCCCCCCCCCCCCCCGGCACGGGCGCG
>NZ_JBNCKV010000023.1:24101-93879 GCF_049841695.1 Micromonospora sp. DT178 | reverse complement strand
AAGGCCGACGCGGCGTGGTGGCTACACGAACTGACCCAGGATATGGATCTCGCGTTGTTCGTGGTGTATTCCTCGGCAGCGGCCACCCTCGGATCACCGGGACAGGGCAACTACGCCGCGGCCAACGCGGTCCTGGACGCCCTGGCGCTACGACGGCAGGCCGCCGGTCTGGTCGGACAGTCACTGGCGTGGGGACTGTGGGCCCAGCAGTCGGCGATGACCGGGCATCTCGACGAGGTCGACCTGGACCGGATGCGACGCGGCGGCGTTCTTGCCATGTCCTCCGAGGAAGGCCTGGCATTGTTCGACGCGGCAGTGCGTACCGACCAGCCACAGCTGGTACCGATCCGGGTGGACATGGCCGCGCTTCGTCGAGCCGGCGCCGGTAGCGTGCCGCCGCTGTGGCGGATGTTGGCCGGTGGCCCGACCCGCCGGGCGGCGACCACAACCGATACGCCGGTGGATCTGACCACCAGGCTGGCCGCTATGGGAGTCGAGGAACGCCAACGGACAGTCCTGGAACTGGTACGGACACAAGCCGCCGTCGTGCTCGGCCATACCGGCCCAGCGACGATTGATCCGGACAGCGCGTTCCGCGAGCTCGGCTTCGACTCGCTGACCGCGGTGGAACTACGTAACCGGCTGGCCACCGCCACCGGCCTGTCGTTGCCGGCCACGCTGGTCTTCGACCATCCCAGCACCGGAGCCTTGACCGATCATCTGATGAACGAGATGGCCTCCGCCGTGAGTGCCGGCAGCGACCGCAGTACCGGAGCCGAATCGGCCGGCTCGGGAGCCGTTCGAGTGTCGAACCTCGCGGAGATGTACATGCAGGCCGAGGTCGACGGCAGACACGACGAGTTCTCCGACGTGATCGGGCGATTGGCGAAGCTCCGCCAGACGTTCGGTGTGGACACGGCCGACGAGGCGGTCCGGCCTCCCACACGGGTCGCCACCGGCGACGGCAAGCCCAAGTTGTACCTCTTCACCCCATACGTAGCCCCGGCCAATTTCCAATATGCGCGGCTGGCGTTGGCCTTCCAAGGCACCCGTGACGTGTCGGTGTTGCACCCGCCCGGCTTCCATGCCGGTGAGAAACTGCCGGAGAACATCGAGGCGATGACTCTCGCGTACGCCGAGACAATCATCCGAGACAACGCGAACGGCGAAGAATTCGCACTGGGCGGCCACTCCAGCGGTGGGCTGATCGCCCACCGGGTTGCTGCCAAGCTGGCGCGGATGGGCGTGGCGCCGGCTGGCGTCATTCTGCTCGACGCACCCTCGCAGGCGGACCTTCAAACCGTATCGGAGGACGGGCCGCTGTGGCGAAAGCAAATTTTTGAGGGACTCAGGCGGACTGGCGATGACGGCGATGACAGCTGGGTCTTCGCGATGGTCCATTACCTCTCCTTCCAGTGGTGGCCTGCGGAGCAAATCGAGATACCGACGCTCCAGGTCCGTGCATCCGAACGGATCAGCGGACCGGCAGACAATAACGACTGGATGTTCACCTGGAGCTACGCCACCACAGTCACGTTGGCAGATGTGCCAGGAAATCATGTACAAATAACCGACCAATACGCTTCGGTGAGCGCGTTGGCGGTCAATGACTGGTTCTCCCACTCGTCCGAGGAGCGCCCAGCGTTCGTAGACTACCGGGGGTCAAAGTAGATGTGGCCCTCCCGAGCTCAATCAATTCTAAGCGAGCTCAATGGGCTCAGCTTTGCTGAGCCACCGAATCCTGACTCGGGTGGGGGACCACCAACCTGTTCGGAGTTGACCCGGCAGGTCGCCTTGTGGGTCGAGGATCCGCAGGTGGCAGAGATGATGTTGGTGAGCACCTCCCGCCGGGGTTTGACCCAGCAGGTGACTGACCTCGGGGTCCTTTCCGCGATTTGTCGGCCTCCGCCGGTGGGGGGCCTGTCTCGCTAAGAACTCCTAACTGTGGGTGCGTTGGAGTTGGCGCCAGCAGATGAGGGCGCAGGCGAGGCTGAGGAAGGCTTCGTGGATGTCGTCGCGGATCTCCCATAGGATGCGGAGGCGGCGGAACCAGTGCAGCCAGGCGATGGTGCGTTCCACGATCCATCGGTTGGAGCCGAGGCCGGAGCCGTGGGGTGTGCCGCGTCGGGCGATGACGGGGGTGACGCCGCGCGCGGATCTGGCGACGGTGGCTGTCGTAGTCGTAGCCCCGATCGGCGTACAGCCGGTCGGGGCGCCGCCGTGTTGGTCCCGGGCGTCCGCCGATGGGTGAGATGGCGTCGAGCAGGGTGGTGGTCTGGGTGGAGTCGTGCCTGTTCCCGCCGGTCAGCGTGACCGCGAGGGGATGCCGCCGGCGTCGGTGATGACGTGGTGTTTCGAGCCAGGCTTGCGGCGGTCGACCGGGCTCGGACCGGTTTTGGGCCGCCCTTGAGCGCCCGGATGTCGGAGCCGTCGATCACCGCCCTCGACATGTCCAACTGGCCCGCGCCCCGCAGCCGGGCCAGGAGCACCTCGTGCAGCCGTTGCCACACCCCGGCGTTGTTCCAGTCCCGCAACCTGCGCCAGCAGGTCATCCCCGACCCGAACCCCAACTCTTGGGGTAGGTACTCCCACGGGATCGCGGTGTAGAGCACGAACAAGATCCCGCAGAGCACCTTCCGGTCATCAAGCGGCTTACGCCCCGGATACCGGCTCCGCCGTGGTGGGCGGGGTGGCAGCAGCGGCGCGATCTCGGCCCACAACTCGTCCGAGACGATCCACGGCGGCTGCTCACCCCTCCTCACGTTCAGACGAAACGACCCTCACGTCCAGTCGGTTACGCCCAACATCATGAAGTTAGGACCTCTAAGGGTGTTTTCGTCGATCTTGGTTAGTAGGTTTCAGCGGCGGGGAAGCGGTCGCTGAAGGTGATGGCGAAGGCGTTCAACGCGGGTTTCCGGCGCGGCCGAACCACCCGGCGGTGTCAGTGCCGAGCCGGACGGCCATGCGCTGGGCCGGTCCCGTGGCGGGTTGACCACGAAGCTGCACCTGGGCTGCGAGCAGGGCCAGAAACCCCTCGCCATCGTGCTGACCTCCGGGCACCGCACATCTACCAGCAGCGCCACGCCGTGGAGTGGGCATCAACCGGCTCAAGCGCAACCGAGCCGTGGCCACCCGATTCGACAAGCTCGCTGTCCGCTACGAAGCCACAATCCACCTCGCCGCCATCAACGAGTGGCTGTGTCCGACTTCGACACAGGCCCTAGGTGGACCTACTCGACGGAGCCCACCCCTATTTCCCGGTACTCCCCGAGCCACCCCGTCGCGCGATGGTCGCCCCGCCAGGTGAACACGACGACGCCCAGGTCTCCGTCCCCGGGCGGGAAGGTAGTGCCCGCCGTGCCCCGGCGGATCGGCTCCGCGCGGTGGGTGCGGCCGGCCCAGACCGTCACCACCGCGCCGGAAGGACCGGTCGCGACGACGTCCCGGCCGGAGACCGCGATCGCGCATCCAGTGGCCCGCTCGTACAGCAGCTTCCGGTAGGCGCTCTCTGGCAACCGGCAGGCGCGAGGCGGCCTGCCGGGCGGCCAGTCCGGCGCAGTGTGGCCGTTGCCGACGGCCGCGTGCCAAAGCTCAGGCACCGCGTCGGCCAGATGCACGGGCGTGGCCATCAGCTCGCAGATCCACAGGAGCCTGCCCGCTCCGCGTGGCGGCCGGCAGCGCCGCCACCTGACCCGGCGGCCGAGGTCTCCGGCGACCACCGCGACCCACGGGTGGACCGTGCCGAGCAGGCCCTGGCTCGCGAGCCAGTGCAGGTACCGGGGAGCGTCCTCGAGGATGGGATAGATCGCGGCGTACGGCATGCCCGCGATAGTGGTGACGCTCTCGCCGAACAGCTCCGGCGCGTTCGCTACCGCGAGCAGGGCAGCCTGGGCCAGGTCGCCGCGCTGAGGCTCGGGCAGGCCGGTCGCTGCCGCCGCGGGCTCCGCCGGCGGGCCGGTCGGCACGACCCCGGAGTTGATGATGCCGGCGACCGCGTTCCTGGCATCCTCGGGCACGGCGACCTGCGCGAGCTTGGGCACCAGCGTCGCGACAGTACGGATGAGCGCGCGCTCGGCCTCGGCGGCGCTGGCGGGTACCGGTAGGTCGTTCAACGTCCGGCGCAAGTGGTCGCATACCGTGGCCGGGACCATGAGCCGTGCGGTGAGCTGGCCGAGGTCGGTCGGGGCCAGGAGCGTTTCCTCGAGGTCACTCCCGGCGTCTGCCGGTGTGTCAGCGACCATGCCCGCGTCGGCGAGGAACTGGATGGCCTGCCGCAGCGGACCGAGGCTGCGACGGCCCTGCTGGTGGGCCAGCGTCCGGACCCACCAGCGGTCAGCCGCTGTCCGCGAGGTCACCTCCTCCCGTACCACCTCACCGAGGACATGGTCGGGCAGGCTGGACTGGATCTGTGACCGCACCACGTATCCCTCGGTCAGCCGTGCCTGCCAGGCCGGCCGTTCGCCGTCGTCGACGATGAGGAACGCCCAACCTTGGTCCTCACCCGCGCCGACCCGTCCGGCGCGGCCGAACATCTGCTGGACGGTGGCCACGTCCAAGCCGTCCAGCCCGACCTGGGTGTCGCGGACGACGACAGCGCGCGCGGGCAGGTTGACCCCGGCGGCCACGGTCGGCGTGGCGACGAGGACGTCGAACTGCCGGGCGCGGAAGGCCGCCTCGGCGTCCCGCCGGTACGGCCAATCCTTGTAGTGCAGGCCCACGCCGGCCTGGCCGCACACCATGTGCACCTGCGCGGCATCGTCCGGCCTGACCCGGGTGGTGTCCACGCCCCGGCTGGCCGCGAGCAGCAGCGCGGTCCGGCGTACGTTGCGTTTGCTGCCACAGAACACCAGTACGCTGCCGCCGTCGGCGGTCACGAGGCGGCTTATCACGGTCGCCAGCCGGCCTCGGGTGGCGTCCGTCACGTTCCAGTCGGCGTGCGCCGCGACCGCGGGCAACTGCCAGGTCAGCCGGCTGGACCGCCACGTCAATTGCAGCAGCCGGGCCTGCAGCCAGACCGCGATCTCCGCCGCGTTGCCGACCGTGGCCGACAACCCGACCACCCGGATCGGCGGCTGGGCGTCGCGCATCCGGGCCAGCATTGCCTCCAGCGTGGGACCACGAGCGGGATCGCCGAGCAGATGGATCTCGTCGACGATCAAGCAGTCGACCTCCGCCAGCGCCTCCCGCAGGGCCGAGCTGCGCGAGACGGCCTCGAACTTCTCAGTGGTCGCCAGCCACAGGTCGGCCTCCCGCATCCGGTCCGCGTCGACGGCGTACTCGCCGGAGAGGCGCTCGACCCGCACCCCCTTTGCCTTCCAGGCCTCCAGGTCGTGGTTGAGCTCATCGGTGAGCGAGCGTTGGGGTACCAGCCAGACCGCCTTCCGGCGCCGCAGGAGCACGCTCTTGAGCGCGGCGGCCATGCCCATCACCGTTTTGCCGGCTCCCGTGGGTGCGACGACGAGCAGGTTCTCGTCGCCGTCGAGGATGGCGGGAAGCACCTGTGCCTGGGCCGGGTTGAATGTCGGGTACGGAAAGAAAGGGGACAGGGTGGGCGGCAGCAGGCCGTTGGTGGCGACTGGGCCGGCATCCGGTGATGGTGCGCCGTCGTACGCCTGCCACATCAGCGCGAAGGCGTCCCGCGCGGCTACCGCGGCGGCGCCGCTCGCCCGGCTCGGCCGTCGGGTGGGGCCACGCAGCAGCGCACACGGGTAGGTGACCGACTGGAGCGACCGCTCAGACGGATCGTCCGGGAGGCGGCGGATGGCCTCGTCCTCGACGAGGTGCGGGACTCGCCGCACCTCGGCACCCTCGGCGGCGAGCTTGTCCGCCAGGACGGTGAACTGCGGATCAGCGGGGAGCAGGACGCGGACGTCGGTGCGGTCCGTGATGGGCGGCAGGGGCAGATCCGGGTCGGTGATCTTCATCCACAGCAACCCTCGGTCGCGAGGACCGGCCCGACTCGTCCCGTCCACCGTTGTTCGCCACGCCCTCACCGCCGCCGACTCCGGACCGTCGAACACCTTACCGGTGGGCCCGCGGTCGGCCGCGAGGGTCATCGCCTCGGCCGCGGCGGTGCTCTCGTCGGCCGGCGGGTGCTCGGCCGCCACTCTCGCCAGGCGGCCGCCCTGGGATCATCTCCTCCGATGACGGCCACCCCCGCACCTGGCAGCACGTAACGGTCGTCGAGGCTTGCTCGAGCGGGTCGCCTACGTCAACGAGGAGACCGGCTACACGATCGCCCTCGTCGCCACCAGCCGGCTCCGGCACCGGCATGTTGACCGGGGTGGGTTCCCTGCCGCCACCGTTCAAGGCATCAAAACGCTGTCGCGGCTCCGGACTGATCAAGGGCATCGGGCCCAAGGCCGCCGCCCGCATCGTCGAAACTTCTCGGCACGGATGCGCTGCAGATCACGCTTCGTCGCCACCTCGTCCCAGTGCGTCGCGTCCCGCAGTGCGGCAGTGCTGTTCCGTCCACCATCCGGCCCGGTGAACAGTCGGGAGTGCGGCTCGGGGACCGAGTCCAGGCGGCGGGCGACGATCGGTCGTACCTCTTCGATCAGCGGTACCGTGCGGACGCGCTTTCCCTTGGTGCCCTTGCCGATCAGACCGCCGGTGACCCGCCGAGGCGGCGCCGCCTCACTGCTGGGTCGGGACGACCTGCTGGTGCAGCGCGGAGCCCAGGATGTCCGCGGCGAGGTGGTACAGGTCGGAAGCGGCCTCCCCGGTGATAGCGGAGAACTGGTGTGCGGTCTCGAATGCCGGGTGCCGCTCCAGCTTGTCGCGGTAGTCGGGCAACGGCGCGTCCGACCTGAGCAGGTCCAGCCACTGGCGGGTGCCGGGATAGGGACTGTTGATGTTCAGCGCCACACACCCGTCCGGAATGCAGCCCTCGCGGTGCAGGTCGGCGATGAGCTGAAGCGTCCGTACCCGCTGCTCGTCGGTCTCGCCCAGGCCGAACTGCAGCGAGGTGCCAACCCGGACACCGGCGGCACGACACCAGCGGGCCACCCGCCGGAACTGCTCCGTCCAGTCCGTCGGCTCCGCGAGCAACCGTAGTCGCTGCACCTTCTGCACCCGTTCGGCGTCCGGCTGGGCCGACTCCACGCCGAAGTAGATGTAGCTGCATCCGGTCCGGCCCATCCGTTGCAACAGCTTCTCGTCCACGTCGTTGATGGTGGTCTGGCAGCCCCACTCGACCTGCCGGCCGGCCGCCTGGTCCGTCTCGAGCATCGCGAGCAGGTCCGACAGCCAGCGGCGGTTCTGCGTGAACGTGCTGTCGTCGAAGAACACCGCCTCAAATCCCTGGTCGCTGCGGAGGCGGATCTCCCGCATCACGTGCGCGGGCGTACGCTGCCGGATCTTCGGCTGGTCGTAGAGGAACGCGTCCGCGGACTCGTGGCAGAACGAGCAGGAGTACTTGCAGCCGAGAGCGGCCATGACCTGCGCGGTCCGCCGGTTGTCGAAGACGGGGAAGAGGTTCTCGTGGGTGAGCCTGGTGACGTCGATGAACGGCAACTTGTTGCCGTCGATCGGCGTGCCGCTCAGCGGTACCGGCGTGATCCGGCCGGTGTCGTCGTCGACGAGGATGAGCTGCCCGACCCCGGGAAGGGCGGCGAAGCGTTCGGAACTGGCCAGCAGTCTCTTGCGCAGCGCGCGGGCATCGGTGGGCAGGTCCTCGGCGATCACCATGAGCACCTCGGGCAGGGCGAAGACCGCGTCCCCGGCGAAGACCAGGTCCACGATGGCGCGTTCCCGCTCCTGCGCGAAGGTCTGCAGGGCCGCCAGCCGGGCCAGCTGCGGGGACGTCAACGAATACGACCCGTGGACGCCGCGCTGCCGTTCGCTCATCGCCCGGACCCGCTCGGAGGTGGACCGGTAGGCATCCGGGTTCACGGCGTCCTCGTGCTGTCCCCCGAGCAGCACGATGCTGTTCGGGGAGACCGTTTTCACCAACTCGGCGATGCGGATCGCGAAGTGGTGGCCCTCCGACAGGTTGCTGATGCCGACGACCACGGGAAGGTGCTCGGCCACGCACTCGACGAGCGCCTTCTCGAACGCGTCGCTGTAAGCCGGCGGGTTGAGCACACCGACGATCTCCGGCACCCGGTCGCGGGGAAACTCGTCGATGCGCAGCATGCGGTCGAGCAGGCAGGTGGCGTACAGCAGGGGGGTCGGCATCCCGGGAAAGGCGCCGGTGGCGTTCTCCTCGATGTGGGGGGCGCTGACGAACAGGACGGGGAAGTGCTTGAGGCGGTGCCCCTGCCGTTCCGCCTCCGGCCCGCTCGCGGTGCCCAGTCGGGCGATCAGCTGTCGCTCCCGGCCCAACTCGCGCCGCATCGCCGCGGGAGAGACGGTGCCGGGGTCCAGGCCGTCGCCCGGGTACCAGCGCCATCCCCGCTCGTGCTCGGAGAGGTCGCGCGCGATGCGCTCCGCCCGTTGCCGGCGGATGCGCTCCTCTGCACCGGTCACCGGCCGAGGACCTTCAGGACGAACGCCGCGACGTCGGCGTCCGCCAGCAGGCGGTTGCGGTCGACCGGAAACGTGGTCGCGCCGACCAGGAGATCGCTCGGATATTCGGCGTCCTGCGTACCGGAGAGCACCACGGATCCGAGCGGCGCCGCGGCCGGCGGCTGGGCGGCCGACAGCGACGACGCGGCGAGGAACGCGAGGTAGGCGGCGAACCGGTCGGCGAGTTGCCGTTGCATGGCGGCGGGCACGGGCATCGTGCGGCAGGCGGCGGCGAGCGTCGTACGGTAGGCGTCCTCCAGACCGGTCAGGACCGGCAGCAGCGCGGGGCCCGTCGTCGCGGCCTCCGTGTCGCGGGCCGCGACGGGGGCGAGGGCCGTCGCCAACTCCTCCGGCCCGAGGTGGGCGGCGAGGGAGTCGACTGCCTGCCGGTACTCGCCGCGGACGATCCGGCTGTCCACGAGGACCGGGTCCACCGTCAGGAGGCTCGGGTCGGCCGCACCGGACCCGCGGATCGCGGCCGCGAGTTGGGCGGCGAGCGGTGCGGCGGCGCAGTGCCCCAGGACACCGACGACGGGCGGCCCGTCCGCGAGGGCGGCGGCCAACCACGGCTCGATGTAGGCGCCGGGCTCCGTCACCTCGGTGACGGTCGTCGCCGGCGGTACCGCCTCGAGCACCCGGTACCCGGTCAGGTGCGGGGCGAGCTCCGCGAAGCCGGGGTCGCCGCGTCGCGCCTCGAACGCGACGGTGAGGATCACGCCCGCGCTGCCGTCGGCCAGCAGGCGCCAGGGGGAAGGTGTCATCATGCTCCCGTCCGGTAGGGCCGCGAGACGCTACACATGGGCGTCCGCCCAGAACCCGCCATACTTCGACAGGTCGCCGACCGGCGACGCGTCATTGAAGTACGGCCGTTTGCCCATGGCCTCGGCGAATGTTTCCAGCCCGTCCAGGAATACCTGGTAGATCTGGTCCGGAGTGGCCTTGTCGGTGGCATAGACCGGCGGCAGGTCCTCGTGGTAAAGGCTGAAGTCACGATGCAGGATTCTCATTCCGAAGCGCTCGGGATGTTGGAACATGGTGCTTCCGGGATAGGGCACGAGGCCGAACAGGTAGGTCGCCTGCAGCAGATCCTCGCGGATCAGTTCGCTGATCCAGTCGATGCTGCGGGCCATGTCGTCCGGAGTCTGGTCGGGAAAGCCGTTGACCGTGAACGCGCACGTTGCCAGCCCCGCGTCCCGGACTCGTTTCAACGTCTCGGTGGTCGCGTTCAGGTTCATGTGGTGTTTGTGCGTGTGATGCGTGTCCTGCGACCCGGTCTCGAGCCCGATCTCAATCCACTGGCAGCCGCTGCTCTTGAGCTTGCGCAGGACGCGCTCGTCGGTGAGACAGTTGAGCCGCGTCTGGCAGTCGTATTGGATGTCGCCCTCCCGGGCGAGCGCGTCGAGCAGTTCGAGCGTCCGTTCCGGGTGCAGGGTGAACGTCTCGTCGCCCCAGTAGATGCTGTGGTGGGCGCCGTAATGGGCGCGGTACGCCCGGATCTCCCGCAGCACCCGCTCGATCGGGAAGTATCCGGGGCGGCGGCCGATCGTCTGGATGGTGCAGAACGTGCACTGGTACGGGCAGCCGAGCGCGTAGACCTGGCGCAGGTAACGGATGTCCTCGCCGCTGCTGCGGGGGAACAGGTCGATCTTCGGAAATGGCAGGTCGGCGGGGGCGACGTCGGGGTAGCGGGTTGTGGTCCGCTGGGTGGTGCCGCCTTCGCGCTGGTAGACCAGGTTGCCCACGGGCGTCGGCTCCTGTCCGTCGCGCAGTGCGTCGAGCAGTGCGGGCAGGGCGCGCTCCCCACGGTCGACCACGACGTAGTCCACGCTCGGGTGGGCGGCGACCTCGTCGGCCAGCGGGGTCGCGGCCACCCCGCCGTAGACGATGATGGACCTGGGGTGGATCTGCTTGATGACGGTGGAGATCTCGTACGCGTAGCAGAGGTTCACCGTCATGGGAGAGAAGAGGTAGACGTCGGCCGGACTGCTGCGAGCCGCCTCCTCGATGGCGTCCTTCGCCAGGCGACCCGGCTCGATGAAGGTGCCCGGATCGGTGTAGAGGTCGAGGACTCCCATGTCGGAGTAGCCGTGCGCGTCCAGCACCCCGCCGAGCCAGAGCATCCAGTGCGGCAGTTCCCACATGTTGCGTTTCATGTGGCGCAGGCCCGGGTGCACCGAGTGGTATTGGACGTCGAAATTCCGCCAGAACAACTTCCGTTGCGGCACCGGCACGGTGGACATTGGTGTGTGAACGAATGATACCCGCATTTCCGCCCGTCAGGATGATGGACATTCCAGATGGTTTCAGCGATTACCGCTGCGGCGGCAGATATCCATGGCCGAGATAAATGCCCCCGTTGAGCCATGCCAAGCCCGCGTTACCGTTGAGCGAGCCTTGCGACTGTATGTCAGCCATTCACGGCTGTCAACATAATGATCTTGTGTCTGCCGATTTGGCGCCGACCTTGACCGACGTGGAGATGTCATGATGGACTATTCGAGTCCGGTTTGGGGGGCCGCTTGTGTCTAATGATGATCCAGTAACCGCTTCGGATGCGGCTGCCCGAGTCGAAGGAGATGCAGCCTCGCCGAACGGCCGCCCGGCCGGTGCCGCGGCTCCCGGCACCTCACTGTGGCGCAATCCGAACTATCGCACCTTCCTGGGAATACAGACGCTCTCCGCCGTCGGTGACTCGTTCTCCTACGTGGCCATACCGCTGCTCGTCCTGCAGGTCACCGGCTCGCTTGTCCAGATGGGAATCGTCACCGGGCTGACCGGCGTCGCCTCCATCACCACGGGCCTCTTCGCCGGGGTGGTCGTCGACCGCTTCGACCGCAGGACCCTCCTGATGATCTGCGACGGAGCCCGCTGCGTGCTCTACGGAGCCGTCGCGGTCGTCTTCCTCGTCGCCGAGCCGTCCTGGCTGATCTACCTCGTCGTGCCCCTGGCCGGCGTCTTCTCGATGATCTTCCAGGTCACCTACGTGGCCGTGGTGCCCGCCATCGTCGCGGCGGACCAGATCACCAGGGCCAATGGCCACCTCTACGCCACGTACGCGGTCGCGAGCGTCGCCGGGCCGGCGCTCGCCGGCATGGTGGCCGCCGCCTTCGGTCCCGCTGCCGCCATCGGCCTCGACGCCGTCACCTTCGCCGTCGCCGCCGTCGGCGTGCTGTTCATCAGGCTCGCGGCGGGGCGGCCGGACGCCGCCCGGCCGGCCGTCGCGGGCGCGGGCAACGTCCGCAACGAGTTCCTGGCGGGTGCGCGCTTCCTCTGGAACCATCCGCTGTTGCGTCAGCTCACGCTGCTGCTGTCGCTGCTGACGTTCCTGACCTACGGGCTCACCGACGCCGTCATCTTCCGGCTGAAGGACGAACTCGGGCAACCGGACACGGTGGTCGGCTACGTCCTGACCGCCGGGACGGTGGGCACCTTCGTGGCGTCGTTCGTGGTGGCCCGGGTCCGCGGGCGGCTGGGCTTCGGCCCCAGCTGGATCGGCGCCTTCAGCCTGGCCGGCCTCGCCGTCGCCGGCATGGGGCTGGCACGCAGCGTGCCCGCACTCGCGGTGCTGATGGCGGTCATGCTGCTGGGCACCGGGGTGGCGGGCATCTGCTCGATGTCGTTGCGGCAGGAGATCACTCCGGGTCACCTGCTGGGGCGGGTGACCGCCGCCTTCTGGACGATCCACTCCGCGCTGGGACCGCTCGGCGCGGGCGCGATCACCGCCGTCGCCGCCGGGGTCGGCGTCACCCCGGTGCTCCTCGCGGTGGGTACGGCCATGGTCGCCATCGCGCTGTCCGGGGCGTTCAGCAGCATCGGGCGCGCCGGGGCGACGCCGGCGGCCGAGAGAGCCCTGGAGGGCGCGCGTTCGTAGGGGCCGATCATCCGGTGTGGAGAGGGGAAAACGATGGTGGACACGGATTCCGGCGGGACGCCGGCACCCGGCCTGCGGCGCCGGTCCGGGCGGGAGGCCACGCGATGATCCCGTACTACCGCGGGCACCTGCTGGCCGAGCTGCGCCGGTTCCCCGGCTGGGTCGAGCCGGAAGGAATTGGCCTGACCGACGAGACGGTGGTCTACGTACGCCAGGACCTGTCCGTCGTGCTGCACCCGGTGCAGGACGACGAGAGCGTGCTGTGGGACGCGGACACCCCGCGGTGGCGGACGTTCTGCGAGTCCGAGCTCCGCTTCGAGGTGCCCGCCGAGTTGCGGGCCGACGCGGGCTGACGGCACGGCGTGGACCGGCGGAGGGGAGCGACCGTGCGTGAGCTGACCCAGCGGATCCAGAGCCTCACGCCCGAGCAGCGTGGTGCGTTGACGGAGCGGCTGCGCGACCGGGGAATGGTCGGCCCGCTGGCCCTGTACGGCGGAGTCGCCGAGGGCGATGCCCCGGTGTCGTCGGCGCAGCGCCGCATCCTCTTCCTGCACCGGCTGCGGCCGGACAGCGCGTTCTACACCAGTGTCAACCCGTTTCACCTGGCCGGACCGTTGCGGGTCGGTGTGCTGCGGCGCTGCCTGCTCGAGATCGTGTGCCGGCACGAGATCCTGCGGACGACCTTCCCCGTCGTGGACGGGGTGGCCTACCAGCGGGTCCGGCCGACCCTCGAACCGGCGCTGCCCGTGATCGACCTGCGGGGCCTGAAGCCGGACGTCGCGCAGCGGGAGAGCGACCGGCTCGCGTCGATCGAGCGGCGCCGTCCGTTCGACCTGGGCGTCGACCCCCCGATGCGGACCAGCCTCGTCCTTCTCGCGGAGCACGAGTCGGTCCTGCTCGTCACGTTCCACCACGTCGCGGTCGACGGCTGGTCGCTCAGCGTGCTCGGGCGTGAGCTGGACCAGCTCTACCGCGCCTTCGCCGCCGGGCGACCCAGCCCGCTGAGCCCGCTCACGGTGCAGTACGCCGGGTACAGCCGGTGGCAGGCGGACTGGGAGAACAGCGCGGAGGCGCGGGAGCAGCTCGCCTTCTGGCAGGCGCAGCTCAGCGGCGCGCCCGAGGCCCTGACGCTGTACACCGACCGGCCACGCCCGGCCGTGCAGAGCCATCGCGGCGCGACCCACCGGTTCGCGCTCGGCGCCGACCTCACGCGGGCGGTGGCCGAGCTGAGCCGCCGCCGCGGTGGCACCGCCCACATGACCCTGCTGGCCGCCCTCGGTGCCGTCCTGCACCGGTGGAGCGGCCAGGACGACATCGTCATCGGTGGCGCGGTGGCGAACCGCCGGCACCCGGAACTGCACGACCTGATCGGCTTCTTCGCCAACTCCGTCCTGTTCCGGATCCGCCCACGTGGCGGGCAGACCTTCGACGAACTCCTGCGCCACGTACGCGACACGTGCCTGGCGGCGTACGCCCACCAGGACGTTTCCGTCGACCTCATCGCCCAGCGGCTGTTCCCCGAGCGTGACCTCGGCCGTAACCCGCTCTACCAGGTCAACTTCACGCTGCACAACACGCCGCCGCTGGCCGCGTCGCTTTCCGACCTCACGGTGACGCTGCTGGAGACGGGCACCGAGTCGGCCCGCTTCGACCTGGATGTCAACGTCTGGGAGTCCGACCAGGGGCTGGAATGCCTGATCGACTACTCCACCGACCTGTTCGACGAAGCCACCGTCGCCCGGCTGGCCACCTCGTTCCGCGAGCTGTTGGCGGCGGCGACCGCCGATCCGGGTCGGCGCCTGGCCGGGTTACCGGTCATGTCGGGGGAGGAGCTGCACCGGATCCTGTCCGAGTGGAACGACACCGCCGCGCCGGGCGTCGACGCGCCACTGCACGGGCTGGTGGAGCGGCAGGCCGAACGGAGCCCGGACGCGCCCGCGGTGTGCTGCGCCGGGAGCGTGCTCACCTACCGCGAACTGGTGCGGTGGGCGAACCGGCTCGCCCACCACCTGTGGGACGCCGGCGCCCGGCCCGGCGGCACGGTGGCGGTGCTGTTGTCGCACGCGCCGGACACGGTAGCCGTGCTGCTGGCGATCATGAAGACCGGCGCGGCATACCTCCCGCTCGATCCGCGGCAGCCGCCACTGCGGACCGGCGCCATGCTCGCCGACAGCGGCAGCACCCTGCTCGTCGTGCCGGACGGCGTGCCGGAGGGGGTGGACCGCTCCGCCCTACGGGTGGTGAGACTGGACGCCGAACGCGCGTCGATCGCGGCGCGGCCGGCGGAGCCCCTCCCGGTACCGGTGTCGGCCGACCACCTGCTCTACCTGATGTACACCTCCGGCTCGACCGGCCGACCCAAGGCCGCCCTGCTCACCCACCGGAACGTGGTGAACTACCTGCGGTGGGCCGCCCGGTACTACACCGTCTCAGCGGGAACCGGGGTGGCGGTGCACTCGCCGCTGGCCTTCGACCTGGCGGTGACCAGCCTGTTCGCGCCGCTGCTCGCCGGCCAGCAACTGCTCCTCGCCGCTGCCGACCGCGAGGTGCCCGGAGCGGAACTGCGGGCCCTGCTCGACGAGGCCGACGATCTGAGCTTCGTCAAACTGACCCCGTCCCATCTACGTCTCCTGGTCGAGTCCGCGGCGGACGACGCACCGGCCCTGCCGTGCCGGACGGTCATCCTCGGCGGCGAGGGGCTGCGCGGGGAGGCGGTGGCCGGGCTGCGTCGTGGTCAGCCCGGGGTCCGGCTGGTCAATGAGTACGGCCCGACCGAGACGGCCGTGGCCTGCACCGCGTACGACGGTGACCAGGTCACGCCGTACGGCCGGGTGCCGATCGGCACGCCGATCAGCAACGCGCGCGTCTACGTTCTGGACGCCGCCCTGCGCCCCACCCCGATCGGCGTGCCCGGCGAGTTGTACGTCGGTGGTACCGGGGTCGGTCTGGGCTACTGGCGCCGGGGCGCGCTCACCGCGGCGGCCTTCGTACCGGACCCGTTCGGCCCCGAGCCGGGCGGCCGGCTCTACCGCACCGGCGACGTCGCGCGGTACCTGCCCGACGGCTGTCTCGAATATCTGGGCCGCCGCGACGAGCAGGTCAAGGTGCGCGGCCACCGGATCGAGTGCGGGGAGATCGAGGCCGTCCTGGACAGTCACCCCGCGGTGCGGTCCAGCGCCGCGGAACTGGTCCACCGCGACACCGGTGACGAGCAGATCGTGGCCTTCGTCTGCCTGGAGGGCCAGCAGACGCGGGACGTCGGGTGGGACCGTGACCGCGTCCGGGAGTGGCGGGAGCTCTACGAGGACACCTACCGCGAACTCGACGGCGACCAGGACCCCTTCTTCAACCTCGCCGGCTGGCTGAGCAGCTACTCCGGGCGGCCCCTCGACCCTGCCGACATGCGGGCCTGGCTGGACGACGCCGCCGGGCGCATCCGGGGGCTGCGCCCGAGTCGGGTGCTCGAGATCGGCTGTGGCACCGGCATGATCCTCGGTCGGGTGGCCCCGACTTGCGAGTCCTACCAGGCGACGGACAACTCGCCCGCCGCTGTGGAGTACGTCCGGCGTGCCCTGCGCGACGTGGGCGGCGCGTGGTCCGACCGGGTCGAGACCTGGGCCGCGCCGGCCCACGAGAGTCTTCGGGTCGACGCGGCGAGCGCACCGCCGGACACCGTCGTCATGAACTCGGTGGTGCAGTACTTTCCGTCCGTCGAGTACCTGCTGCGGGTGCTGCGGCAGGCCGTCGACGTGCTGCCCGACGGCGGCCACGTCTTCCTCGGTGACCTGCGCAGCCTGCCGTTGTCGGAGCTGTTCCACACGTCGGTGGAGGTGCACAAGGCCCCGGTCGGGCTGCGCCTGGGCGAGCTGCGCCAGCGGGTCCGGCGCGCCGTCGCCCACGAGCCGGAGCTGTGCGTGGATCCCGCGCTGTTCCGGGAGATCGGCGCGCGGTGGCCGAGGATCGCGCGGGTCCGGGTGCTGCCCAAGCGCGGCCGTCAGGACAACGAACTGGTCACCTTCCGGTACGACGTCATTCTCACCGTCGGTACGCCCGTCGCCGCGGAGGAACCCCCGACCCGCGGCTGGGGACCCGATCGCCGTACCCCCGCCGACCTGCTCCGCCTGCTCGACGCCGAGCGGCTCGACGCCGTGCGCCTGGCCGCCGTCCCGAACGCGCGCCTGTCCTGGGCCCGCCGCCTGAAGAGGTTGCTGGACGAGCGGGATCCCGCGTCCTCCGCCGGGGAACTCGTGGCCCTCGCCACCGGTCTGCCGGCGGACGAGGCCGCCCCGGAGGACTGGTGGGAGCTGGCCGGCGACGGATCCGTCGACGTCGAGTTGAGCTGGGCGGCCGGGCACGCCGAGGGCGCGTACGACGTCGTCCTGCGCCGTCGCGGGCCGATCGGGGCGCCCGGCCGGCCCGTCCACCGCCCGCCGGAGGAGCCCTGGGACGCCCGGCCGTACGCCAACGATCCGCTCTGGAGCCGGGCTTGCGCGGCGGCGATCCCGGAACTCGCCGGGTACGCGCGCGAGCGGCTGCCCGAACCCGCGCTGCCGGCGCGCTACCTGCCCGTCACCGAGCTGCCGCTCAACTCGAACGGGAAGGTCGACCGCGCCCAGCTGCGCCGCATGGCGGCGAACCCGGCGGTGCTGGAGAACGTCTGGGCGGCCCCCGCACGACCGCTGACCGAAACCGAGCGGGTCGTCGCCGACATCTGGCGCGCGCTGCTGGGCTGCGACGACGTCGGGCCGGAGGACGACTTCTTCGGGCTCGGTGGCCACTCCCTGCTCACCCTGCAGGTGGTGTTCAAGCTGCGCGGGCTGCTCGGCGTGGACGTGCCGGTACGGGCGCCGTTCGACCACCGGACCCTGGCCGACCTGGCGAGCTACCTCGACGGCCTGTCCGCCGCCGGAGACGACCTCCCGGCGTTGGTCGCGGTCGATCGGCGCGACCCGCTGCCCGCGTCCTTCGCCCAGGAACGCCTGTGGTTCATGGCGCAGCTGCGTCCCGGCGACCACCAGTACAACGTCCCGGTGTTCGACCGGATCGTCGGCCCGCTGGACGTCCGGGCCCTCGCCGGGACCGTGGAGGCGGTGGTCGCCCGGCACGAGGTGCTCCGTACCGTCATCGTGGCCGACGACGACGGCGTGCCGCGGCAGCGGATCCTGCCCGCCGCGCCGGTGCCGATGCCGCTGGTCGACCTGACCGCGCTGCCGGCCGGGCACCGCGAGGCCGAACTGCGGCGGCTGGTCGACCGGGAGTACCACCGTCCCTTCGACCTCGAGGCCGGCCCGGTGCTGCGGGCACAGGTGGTCCGGCTCGGCGACGAGGACCACGCGTGGCTGTTGTCGATGCACCACATCGTCCACGACGGCTGGTCCTTCGGGCTGCTCACGGCCGAGCTGGCGGAGACCTATGCCGGCCTGGTAGCAGGGCGCCCACCCGATCCGACGCCGCCGACCCCGCAGTACGCCGACTACGCCGTCTGGCAGCGGCGGTCGTACGGCGACGGGCACCTCGCCGCCCAACTGGACTTCTGGACCCGACGACTCACCGGCGTCCGCGAGCTGTTCCCGCGCCCGGCGGAGCGACCGGATCCACCCGACGCGCGGCCCGCCGGGCGCAGCGTGCCGGTTCGGCTGTCGCCGTCGGTCAGCCGCGGCGTGCGGAGCCTCGGCCAGGCGACCGGTGCCACGCCCTTCATGGTGCTGCTGGCCGCGCTGGCGGCGACCCTGCACGACCTCACCGGTCAGGACGACGTCGCCGTCGGCACGGACGTGGCCAACCGGTCGATGCCGGAGACCGAGACCATGCTCGGCTTCTTCGTCAACCAGATCGTGCTGCGGATGGACACCGGGGGCGACCCCACCTGGCGGCAACTGCTCGACCGGGCCCGCACCACCGTGCTGGACGGGCTGCGTCACCACCAGGTGCCGTTCGAACGGGTCGTGCAGGCGCTGAGGCCGCGCCGGTCCGGCCGGCGCACCCCCCTCTTCCAGGTGAAGCTGGTGTTGAACAACACGCCGCGCCGACCGGTGACGCTGCCCGGCCTCGACGTCACCGAGGTGCCGGTCGCCTCCGACGCCGTGCGTTTCGACCTCGCGCTCGTCCTGCAGGACGAGCCCGGTGCGATGACGGGATTCCTGGAGTACGACACGACGCTCTTCGACGAGACGACCGTCGACCGGGTGATCGCTGACTTCACCGCAGCGCTGGACGCGATGATCCTCGACCTCGGCGGACCGGCCGGGACCAGACGGCAGCGGGCTGAGCGGCTGTGACGCCCGAACCCACCGACCGGGAGCTCGCGGAGCCCGATCTCACCGACCCGGCGACCTACCGCCGGACCGACTACCTGGCGCTCTGGCGGGCGGTCCGCCGCCACCGTCCGATCGCCAGACTCGACTCGCCCCGGTACGGCCCGTTCTGGTCGGTGACCACCCACGACCTGGCCTGTCAGGTGCTGGAGGATCCCGTCCGGTTCACCTCGACCCGCGGGATGCGACTGGGCGCGGACGAGGCCGCGGTGGCGGCCGCGGCCGGCCGGATGCTCGTCGTCGCCGACGGCGCGGAGCACGCCCGGCTGCGCGCGGCGCACGCGCCCTGGTTCCGGTCGAACGAGGTGGCGGCGATGCGGGACGCGCTGCGCCGGCGGCTCGAGACCGAGCTGGAACCGTTGGTGACGGGCGAACCGGTGGAGATCGTGCAGCGCCTCGCCAGCGCGGTGCCCACCTGGGTGGTGGGGCGGATGCTCGGCACCGACGACGCGGACACCGCCCGGCTCGCCGCCCTCGTCCGCACGGCCTTCGCCGAGGAGACCGACCCGGCGGAGCGCACCTCGCGCCGCGCCGCCAGCGCACACGTCTTCGGCTACTTCGCCGACCTGCTGGAGAGCCGGCGGGCGGATCCGCGCGCGGACGTGGTCAGCGCACTGGCGCACGAACCGAACCCGGAGCGGCGGCTCACCGACGAAGAGATCCTGCTCAGCTGCGACGGTCTGGTCAACGGTGGGCTGGGGACGTCCCGACACGCCGTCTCCGGCACCCTGCTGGCCTTCGCCCGGCATCCCGACCAGTGGCTGCGGCTGCGGCGGGACGCCTCACTTCTCCCGTCGGCCGTCGAGGAGGTGCTCCGCTGGGCGTCACCACCGATGCACCTCATGCGTACGGCGACGCGCGAGGTGGAACTGGGTGGTGCCCGCATCGGCGCCGGCGACCGCGTCGTGCTGTGGATCCCGTCCTGCAACCGCGACGAGTCGGTCTTCGCCGAACCGGACGCCTTCCGAATCGACCGGCGTCCGAACCGGCACCTCAGCCTCGGCGCGGGACCGCACTACTGCGTCGGGGCGTCGGTCGGCCGAATGGAGGTGCGCGTGCTGTTGCAGGTGCTGCTCGCCAAGGTGGACCGGATCGAGCTGCGCGGGGAGCCGATGCGCAGCGCCTCGACGTTCCTGCACGGCCTCGACCGGCTCGAGGTCGTTCTCCTGCCCATCCATAGTGCTGACAGGGAGGTGACGGTGTGACCGCCGCGAGGAGTGTCCCGCGCGACAGCGTGGAACTGGAGGTGACGCGGATCTACGAGGACCTGCTCGGCGTGGACGGGGTCGACGTCCACGCCGACTTCTTCACGCTCGGCGGGCACTCGCTGCTGGCTGTCCAGCTGCTCGCCCGGATCAAGAAGACGTTCGGGACGGTCGTGCCGGTCTCCGTGCTGTTCGAGCACGCCGACGAGGAGGCCGCCAGCGTCTCGGTGCTCAGCGGTCTGGTCCGGCGCGGCCTCGGCGGCCGGCAGCCGGACTCCCCGGCGGGCCCGGTGACGCTGCGGCGCGGCGGCGGCGCCCCGGTGTTCTGCGTGCATCCGGCCGGAGGCGACCTCATCGCCTTCCGCGAGCTGGTGCGGCTGCTGCCGCCCGAGCGGCCCGTCTACGGGCTGCCGGCGCCGCCAGCGGACACCGATCCGTACGAGCCGGAGCTGTCCGACATCGCCGAACACCATCTCGTCCGGCTCACCGAGGCGCAGCCGTCCGGGCCGTACTCGCTGATCGGCTGGTCCATGGGCGGGGTGCTCGCGGCCGAGATGGCCGGGCGGCTGCGCGCGGCCGGCGCGCGCGTCGACCTGTTGGCACTGGTGGACAGCTACCCGGCCGCAGAGACCGACGCGCCGGGCGAGACCGAGATCCTGTCGGCCTTCGCCACCCACCTGGGCGGCGTCCTGGGCCGGCCCTTCGCCGTGCCGGCCGACGACCTGCGAGCGCTCTCCTTCGGCGACGGCCTCGCCCGGGTCCTCGCCGCGGCCCGCGCCGCGGGTGCCCTGCCGCCCGGCACCGACATCACCGAATTGCTGACCTGGCTGACGCTCTTCCGCGCGCACGACCGGGCCCGGCGCCGTCACCGCGCCGTCCGGCCGGTGGAGGAACTCCTGTTGGTCTTCGCGTCGGACGCCGACCCGCTGAGACGGGACCGGGCCGCCGACAGCTGGCAGCGGATCACCGAGCGTCCGGTGCGGCGGCACCTCGTCCCGGGCAACCACTACTCGATGCTGACCGAACCGCACGTCAGGGAGTTGGCCACGATCCTCACCGATGCCCTGCGAGCACCGGCGGGGCGGTCATGACCATCCTGCGCATGTTCGACGACCGCTGCCGGGCTGTGCCGGACGCCCCCGCCGTCGAGTACCACGGACAGGCCCTCACCTACGCGGCGCTGGACGCGGCGGCGTCCCGGCTCGCGCAGCGGCTGCTGCGCCTCGGCGTGACCGGCCGCATCGTCGGCGTCTCCGTCGACCGTTCCGTCAATCTGCCCGTCGCCGTGCTGGCCGTTCTGCGGGCCGGCGCGGCGTATCTGCCGCTGGACCCGGCCTACCCGCCGGCACGCCTCGCGTTCATGCTGGGCGACAGTGACGTGCGGGTGCTGCTGACCCAGCCCGACATCGCCGAGCGTCTGCCGTCGCCGGTCGGCGTCCGTACGGTGTGGTTGGACGAGGAGCCGTCGGGCGGTGCGCGGCCCGGGCAGCCGTGGCCCGTGGTCACCGACGAAGAGCTGGCGTACGTCATGTACACCTCCGGCTCCACCGGTGTCCCCAAGGGCGTGGCGATGCCGCACGGCCCGCTGACCAACCTCATCGAGTGGCAGCGCGGGGCGTCGGGCTGTGCGGAGGGCTCCCGCACGTTGCAGTTCTCCGCGTTCAGCTTCGACGCGTCCTTCCAGGAGATGTTCAGCACCTGGGCCGCCGGTGGCTGCCTGGTGCTGGTGGACGAGGACGTGCGGCGTGACCCGCACCGCCTGCTGAGGTTCGTCGACGAGAACCGGATCAACCGGATCTTCATGCCGTTCGTCGCGCTCCAGGCGCTGGCGGGCGCGGCCACCGGGCAGCAACGATTCCCCCAGGCGGTCCGGGAGGTCATCACCGCCGGGGAACAGCTGTATGTCACGCCGGCGCTGCGGCGCTTCTTCGCGGCGCTGCCGGCGGCCACGCTGGTGAACCAGTACGGTCCTTCGGAGACGCACATCGTGACGTCGATCCAGCTCGGGCGCGACCCGGACGAGTGGCCCGAGCTGCCGTCGATCGGCGCCGCGATCGACGGCGCCGGCATCGTGGTGCTCGACGACCGCGGGCTGCCCCTGCCGGTCGGCGCGACCGGGGAGATCGCCATCGGCGGGCGCGTGCTGGCCCGTGGCTATCTGCACCGCCCGGCGTTGACGGCGGAACGCTTCGTGCCCGATCCGCACGGTGCCGCCGGCGGGCGGCTGTACCTGACCGGGGACCGCGGGCGCCTCGACGTGGACGGCGCCGTCACGTTCCTCGGCCGCGACGACGGCCAGGTGAAGATCCGTGGCCATCGGGTCGAGCTGGGTGAGGTGGAGGTCGCGGTGAAGGCCGTGCCCGGCCTCGCCGATGCCGTGGTGGTCGCGCATGGCCGCCCGGGCGCCGAGCGCAGGCTGGTCGCCTACGCCGTCGCCGGTCCGGGCGGTTGGCCCGCCGACGTTCGCGGGCAGCTGGCGTCGGCGTTGCCGGCGCACATGGTGCCGGTAGCGGTCGTGCCGGTCGACGCGTTTCCGACGACGCCGAGCGGCAAGGTCGACCGGGCCGCGCTGGCCGCCCGGGAGGTGGTGCTCAGCGGCACCGGTGCGCCAACCGTCGACGGGTCGGTCGAGGACGTGGTCCGCCGCCTGTGGGAGGACGTCCTCGACGCCGTCAACGTGGGCCCGGACGACAACTTCTACCAGCTGGGTGGTACGTCCCTGCTCGCGGCGGTGCTCACCAACCGGCTCAACGAGGAGTTCGGCATCCAGGCGGAGCTGGA
This sequence comes from Micromonospora sp. DT178, assembly GCF_049841695.1. Taxonomy (NCBI): domain Bacteria; kingdom Bacillati; phylum Actinomycetota; class Actinomycetes; order Micromonosporales; family Micromonosporaceae; genus Micromonospora; species Micromonospora sp. DT178. The sequence continues at coordinate 71,200 of NZ_JBNCKV010000023.1, read as the reverse complement.
GACCTTCCTGCTGCACCCGACCGTGGCGAAGCTGAGCGCCTGGATCGGGGCGCAGCCGATGGCGCCCGCAGCCGGCGGGAGTGACCGGTGAAGCCGCTCTGGACGGCCCCGGTGGCCATGCCGGTGCGCACGCTCGCGTGGCGGCGCGACGACGTGCTGGAGGTGTCCTACCACGGTGGACACGCCCTCCTCGGCACCGACGGCTCGCCGGCCGCCGCCGGGTCGTCCGGTGCCCCGCCCGCCGGGGACCCGGCGTGGTGCGAGCTGGTCGCCGACGGCGCGCGGCTCACCCTGCTGCTGGACGGCACGCCGCTCTGTGCCACCACCCTCGACGGCCCGATCACCGCCGTCACCGCGGGCGCCGACGGCACGAAGGTCTTCGCCGGCACCGCGGTCGGCACTGTGCACGCGCTACGACCGTCGCTGACGGCCGTCCAGGCCGCGACTCTCCTGGACGCGGAGCGTCGGCTGCTCGGCACGGTCGACGCGGGCAGCCTCGACCGCGCCGCCCGGCTCTACGCCGCCACCGCCGGCCCGTCCTTCGCCGTGCACCGGATACGCCATCTGCAACGCTTCGGCGCGGCCGGCGCCGGGGAGGGCGACGCCGCGGTCGTGGCGGTGGCCCGGGCGGCCGGGGCGGCCCTGCTCGGCCACTCGTCCGCCGCGTACGAGGTGGGCCGCGCGCTGCGCGACCGGGGCGACCCGGGCGAGGCGGTCACCTACTTCCAGGCGGCCACCGCGTCCGCGCGGCTCAGGGCCTCCGCCTGGTACGCCGCCGCGGAGTGCTTCCAGCAGGTCGGCGCCCCGGCTGCGGCGGCGATCGCGTTCCAGCAGGCGTCGCTCGGCGGGCCCGGCGAGGAGGAGCTCCGACAGCTCTACCACCGGGCCCGGCGGCTGCAGGAGCAGGGCCGCCCCGGCGAGGCGGCCGACTGCTTCGAGGTCCTGCTGGCCTGGGACGTCAGCTATCTCGACGCCCAGACGCGGCACGCCGCCTGCCGTGCGGCGCCCGCCCCGGCCGAGGCACCCGGGTCGGCTCGGCGCACGCCGGGACCGGCGGCGCTGGTCGGGGAACTCGCCGACCGTGGGTTGCTCGACGCCGACGCGACCCGGCTGGACGCCTACGACGCCACGTTCTACCTCCAGTTTGAGAACACCGGGGTGACGGACACCGCGAAGAAGCAGCTCGAGTCGGTCGAGCTGCTGCACGCCCTCGGTCCCGTCGACCGTTACCGCACGTCGCTCGACGTGGGCAGCGGCACCATGCGCTACCCCCAGGTGCTCAGCCGGTACGGCGTCCGGTCGTTCGGCGTCGACCTGAGCGACGCCGGCGTACGGACCTGTGTCGACGGGCGATGGCAGCGGCGGTTCGCGGTCGCCGACGGGACCCTCCTGCCGTTCCGGACCGGATCCTTCGACCTGGTCAGCTGCATGATGGGCACCATCAACCACCTCTCGGCCGCGCAGCGCGGGCGGTTCTTCGCCGAGGCCCGGCGGACCCTGCGCCCCGGGGGCCGGCTCGTGGTGAGCGCGTGGAACCCCGACTGCCGGTTCCAGACGTTCCTGTCCTTCTACTCGCCCCGGGAGGTGGCCGAACTGCGCGGGCGGCTCACGCCGCCGGGGGTGCTGGCCGGGGAGTGCGCCCGGTCGGGGTTCCGCGACGTCACGACCAAGAGCTTCTGCACGTTCCCGGACTGGCTGATCGCCGGCTCCAGTGTCTCCGGCACGGGCGCGGTGCACCTCTCCCGGCTGGTCGATCTGGACGCGGAGCGCACCGGCAGGGACCCCGCGGCACCGAGTCAGATGTTCATGCTCTGCGCGCGGCGGTAGCGCGGCGTCGCGTCGGAGGGCCTACGAAGGGACACACGATGCGGCTCGACTGTCTGATCATCGGCTACAACGACACGCCCTTCTCGCGTCACCTGGACCTGGTGGGCCGCAAGGGCGGCCAGGCCATCGAGTATCGGACCGCCCGCCACGACCACGTGCGCTTCGACGGCCAGCGGCTGCCGTACATGGACCTGCTGTCGGAGCTGGACCGTCGCCGCTCCGGCGCGGGCGCCGGCCACGTCGGGTACCACATCGGCGAGGTCCCGAACCTCGCCGCCGTGTACCTGACCAGCCACCTGCGCCGGCACGGGTACGAGACGGACTTCGTCTCGGCGTTCCGCCCGGAGCAGGACCGGCTGGCGGCCCTGCTGACCGAGCGAGACCCCGTGCTCACCGTCATCACCACCACGTTCTACGTCTCGCCGGGACCGGTGATCGAGCTGGTCGAGTTCGTCCGGGAGCGCAACCCGGAGACGATGGTGGTGGTCGGCGGGCCGCTGGTCGCCAACCTGATCGTGGACGCCGACGCGGCCACGCTGCCCTGGGTGCTGGCCGAGATCGGCGCCGACGTGTACGTGCACGACGGGCAGGGCGAGGACACGCTGCGTCGGTTGACCGCCGCCGTCCGCGACGGACGGCCGCTCGAGGACGTGCCGAACCTGCTGTGGGTGCGTGACGGGGAGACGGTGGTGAGCAGCCGCCGGGTGCCGGAGAACAACTCGCTCGACGAGTGCGCCATCGAGTGGGGTCAGTTCGACGGTGGCGACCTGGGACCCGTGCTCCAGACCCGGACGGCGCGCAGCTGCGCGTTCAAGTGCGGCTTCTGCGACTACCCGATCCGGGCGGGCGCGCTGTCGCTGGCCTCGCTGCGGACGATCGAACGGGAACTCGACGCCATGGCCGGACTGGGCGCGACGGACATCGTCTTCATCGACGACACCTTCAACGTGCCGCTTCCGCGCTTCGTCGACATCTGCCAGCTCATGATCCGCAAGGGGTACGGGTTCCGCTGGTACTCGTACTTCCGGTGCGGCAACGTACGGGGCAGCGACATGTTCGACCTGATGGCGCGCAGCGGGTGCGCCGGCGTCTTCCTCGGCATCGAGTCGGGCGACGACACGGTCCTGAAGGCGATGAGCAAGTCGGCCAGCGTCGACCGTTACCGCAACGGCATCGAGCGCCTCAACGAGCGCGGCATCATGTCGTTCGCCTCGTTCATCGCCGGCTTTCCCGGCGAGACGGAGCAGACGGTGCAGAACACGATCGACTTCCTCAACGACGTGGCGCCGACGTTCTTCCGGATCGAGCCGTGGTGGTACAACCACCGGGCCCCGATCCACCAGCAGGCGGCGAAGTACGCGCTGACCGGCAGAGACTTCCGCTGGCGGCACGCGACGATGGACTCGGCGGGCGCGTGCGACGCCGTGGATCGCGTCTTCGCCGAGGTGACGGAGTCGTTGTGGATGCCGATGTGGAACTTCGACTTCTGGGCGTTGCCCTACCTGCTCGGCCGCGGGTTCAGCCCGGAGCAGGTCGTCCAGCTGCACCGGCTGGGCCGTGACCTCATGGTCCTCAACGACGGTGAGGACACCGGCACCCAGGAGCGCCGCCGGGCCGCGGAGCGGGCCCTGGTCGACTGGTACGCGGGCGTGGACTCGCGGCCCTCACGGTACGGCTCCGCCGCCGTGTCGCCGACGCTCCGCTAGCGGGTGGCGCCGTCCAGCGTCTCGCCGAGGCTCCGGGCGACGAGGATCTGGGTGTACCGCAGTTCGATGCCGATCGCCCGGCACCGGGCGGCCAACTTCATCGCGGCGATCGAGTCGCCGCCCAGGGCGAGGAAGTCGTCGTCCGCCGACAACTCGCTCAGCCCCAGCACGTCCCGTACGCACCGCAGGAACCGCTCCTCCCGACTCTCCGGGTGCGGGTCGGACGGCTCGGCCACCGGTCGGGGCGCGGGGGCGACCGCCAGCGCGGCGAGGGCGGCCCGGTCGAGCTTGCGGTTGGCGGAGAGCGGCAGCGCATCCAGCACGACGAACCGGTGCGGCAGCATGTAGTTCGGCAGCCGCCGGGCCAGGCCGGCGCGCAGGGCGGCCGGATCAAGATGCCCGTTCCCTCCGGGTACGACGAATGCGACCAGGGCGTCGCCGGGGGAGGCCACCTTCACGACGGCGGCGGCGCGTACCTCGTCGGACGCCCGCAGGCAGGCCTCGACCTCGCCCAGCTCCACGCGGTGCCCGCGGATCTTGACCTGGTCGTCGGTCCGTCCCACCACCACGAGCCGCCGCCGGTCGTCCAGGCGCACCAGGTCGCCGGTCCGGTACGCCCGGGTACCGTCCGGCAGCGTGACGAAGTTCCGTTCGGTGAGCGTGGGGAGGTTCAGATATCCGCGGGCCAGGCCGAGCCCGCCGATCAGCAGCTCGCCGGTGTCGTCCGCGGTCTCCTCCGGCTCTCGGGGACGCACCGTGAGCAGGGTGTGGGGGATCGGGCCGCCGACCGGCACGGGATCATGGGCGGCGTAGTCGTCCAGGTGGAACCCGGCGGATTCGTCGAGGCGCAGGAAGCAGCGCCCGATCACCGTCTCGGTCGGTCCGTAGTGGTTGTAGACGACTGATCCGGGAAAGAGGCGGCGCAGGGTCGACACCTGGTGCGCCCGGAGGATCTCGCCGCCCACGACGACGTACCGCGGCCCAGGTGGTGGCGTCCGCCCGCCCGTGGCGGCGTCCAGCAGCTCGGCGTGCGACGGGGTCACCCGGACGAGGTCCAGCCGCGAGTCCTGGAGCAGCCGGGCGAGGGCCTCGTGGTCGGCGTCCGGCGGCGCCAGCGCGAGGCTCCCGCCGGTCACCAACGGCAGGTAGATGTTGGTGGCGGAGAAGTCGAACGCGATCGAGCTGTGCAGCAGACTGTGCACCGGGCGGCCCGGCGAGAACTCGGCCATCAGCCACCGCACGTAGTTCGCCAGCCCTTGGCGCTCCACCATGACGCCCTTCGGTCGCCCGGTGGAGCCCGAGGTGTACATCACGTACGCCAGGTCCCGTGGGCCGGCTCCGGTCCCGAGCCTCACCCCGTCCCCGTCCCTGTCCCCGTCAAGGGAGACCAGGTCGTATGAGCCGCCGGCCATCGGGCCGTGCCGCCCGGGTCGGGTCAGCACGATCGACGCGGCGGCGTCGTCGACCATGAAGCGCAGGCGGTCATCGGGCAGCGCCGGGTCGAGGGGCAGGTAGGCGCCGCCGGACTTCAACACGGCCAGCAGGCCGACAATCAGCTCGGGCGACCGATCGGCGTGCAGGCCGACGATCCGTCCCGGGCCGACGCCGAGGTCCCGAAGCCGCCGGGCGAGCCCGTCGGCGCGCCGGTCGAGCTGCCGGTACGTCAGGTGGGTGTCGCCCATGGTCACCGCGACGGCGTCCGGCGTAACCGCGGTACACCGCTCGATCAGCCCGACCACGTCCGGGATGACGGCGGCAGCTGCCGTCGTCGCGCTGGTCGGTTCGGACCCGGTGCGGGACGTCGGCGCCTCGGTCGTCTCGGTCATCTCGACTCGCGCTCCAAGTCGGCCAACATGTCGGCCAGTTCGCCGTCGGTCCCCGCGACGGCAGGCCGCGCGGTCAGTTCGGCCGCGAGCCCGGCGACCGTCGGGTCCAGGAAGAAGTCGGCCAGGCTGAGCGGTGCCCCGAGACGCTCCTGGATGAAGGTCACGACGACGGTCGCCAGCAGGGAGTGCCCGCCCAGCACGAAGAAGTTGTCGTGCCGGCCGATGTCGGGGCGGCCGAGTACCTCGCTCCAGATCGCGGCGATCGCGGCCTCGGTCGCGTCCGTGGGGCCGGTGCCCACGACCCGTGTCTCGACCCCCTCGGCGGGGTGGTCGGGCAGGTACGCGGGCGCCAGGGTCCCGTCCGGGCGCCGCCGGACCAGCCGCCCGGTGCGGGTCCGCCGGCGTCCGGCGACGACCCACAGCTCACCGGGCATACCCACCGGCGTCGACAGCCCGTGCACGTCGACGACCTCGCCGTGCACGTCGTCACCCGCGTCGGGTCCGGCAAGCGCGGCGACGTCGAGCACCTGGTCCAGCGCGGCCCGGGTCACCGGAGCCGGTGGTGCGCCGGCCGTACGGTCACCACCGGGCGCCAGCTCGCGGACCTTCCGGTCCGGGTCCCGGCCGAGGTCGGCGAGGATGGCCAGCCAGCAGTCGGCGAGCGCCACGACGGACGAGTGTGCGAAGAGATCGGTGTCGTAGTCGATCCGCCCGGCGAGCCGCTCCCGCGTCCGGGTGACCGTGCAGACCAGGTCGTAGGTGGAGTTCTCCCGGTCGACCTCGCGCAACGTGCCGGTGGCACCCGGCAGGGCCAACTCAGGGTCCGCGTCGGTGATCATCTGGAACACGACCTGGAAGATCGGGTGGCGGTCCGACCGGCGTGCCTCGCCCCGCGTCGCCACCACCTGTTCGAACGGGACGTCCTGATGCTCGTACGCGTCCTGGCAGGTCTCCGAGGTGAGCCTGAGCACCTCGCGGGCGCTCCGCTCGCCGTCCACCCGGATCCGGAGGGCGAGCATGTTGACGAAGGCCCCGATCAGCGACTCGACCTCCGGCCGGTCGCGTCCCGAGGCCGTTCCGCCCACGACGATGTCCTGCTGGCCCGTGCACCGGTGCAGGAGGATCGCGAATCCGGCGAGCAGCGCCATGAAGACGGTGGCACCTTCCGCGCGGGCGAGTTCCCCCAGACGTGCGGTGACGGCGGTGTCGAGGGAGAAGCGGTAGCTGTCACCGCGGTACACGGGCCGGGCCGGTCGGGGACGGTCCGTGGGCAGGGCCAGCTCCGTCGCGTCGCGCAACTGCTCCCGCCAATAGGCGCTGCCGCGTTCCCAACGGCCGGCCCGCATCAGCCGGTTCTGCCAGGTGGCGTAGTCGGCGTACTGCAGCCGCGGTTCGGGCAGGAGCACCGGCTCTCCGGTCCGTTCGGCACGATAGAGCGCCGCCAGCTCGGTGAAGAAGATGTCGACCGACCAGGCGTCGGCGATGATGTGGTGGAACGATGTCAGCAGTACGTACCGGCGCGGACCGGTGTGCAGCAGGGTGAGGCGCAGCAGCGGGGCGCGCGCGAGGTCGAACACGCGTACCGCCTCCTGGTCGGTCAGCGCCTGCACCAGTCCCGCCGGCGACGACGTGGCGTCGCCCGACAGGACGTCACGGACGTCGATGACGCGCAGCCGCGGCTCCCGCTCGGTGATCAGCTGACGCAGGCTGCCGTCGACGACGGCGAAACAGGTCCGCAGGCTCTCGTGCCGGCGTACGGTCCGCCGCAGTGCCCGATCGAGCGCCGCGACGTCCAGCTCACCGTGCAGATCGAGGGCCCGGGTGATGTTCTGCACCGCGCCGTCCGGCACCAGTTGGTTGAGGAAGTGGATGCGACGCTGCGCCGAGGAGGCCTCGCTCGAGACGACTGGACCGGCTCCGCTCATGACGCCGCTCCGACCGTCGGCGCCGGTTCGGCCATGGCGACGGCGATGCGGCGCGGGCCCCGGAACGGCTCACGCGCGTGGGAGGTCAGCATGTTGTCGATGACGAGCACGTCGTCCCGCTCGTAGTCGAATCGGGTGCCGGCCGCGCGGTAGCAGTCGCGGACGTGGCCGATGACGTCGTCGGGGATCGCGCCTCCGTCGCCAAAGTAGCTGTTGCTGGGCAGTCCGTCCTCTCCGAACATCTCCAGCAGCCCGGAGCGGACGTCGGGCCCGAGGGTGGTGACGTGGAAGATGGCGGCATGGTTGAACCACACCCGCTCCCCGGTCTGCGGGTGCCGGTGCACGGCATCGCGGACCGAGGTCGTGCGCAGCCATTGCGGGCCGCGCCACTGCGCCTCGATGCCGTGCTCGGCGCAGTAGCGGTCGACCTGGTCACGGTCGGTGGTGTTGAACACCTCCTGCCAGGGCAGGCCCACGTCGGGAGTGAAGTTGCGCCGGACCATCCACCGGCGCCTGGCGAACTCCTTCAGCACCGTCGGGTCGAGCTCCCGCAGCACGCCACGGGTGTCGGCCAGCGGGGTGGCGCCCCGCTCCAGGGGCGGCTGTACGCAGTGGAAGTACAGCGTCATCGGCCAGGAACTCTGGTAGGAGTTCTCGTTGTGGAAGAAGATCTCCTCGGTGGGTGGGTAGTCGGTGGAGGTGTAGATCCTCCCCTTGATCGTCGACCGGGGCGAGGAACGCTCCGTGTAGGGCAGCGGATCACCGGACAGCGCCCTCACCGCCTCCTCGAGGCCGTCGACTCCGCCGACCTCGAAGGCGCGGAGCAGGACCGCGCCGTTGGTGCGTAACCTGTGCCGGATCTCGGGGCGGTCGGCCGCGATCCGGTCGGTGAGCCTCTCCCCGGGGCGGTCACTGCGGATGACGTACGGAAGGTCCACGGCCTCTCCTTCAGCGCCGGTCGGCGAGCGGGATCACGGCGTTCCGTCAGCGGGGTGACGGACGACCTCACGGGCCACCGGAACGATCTCGTCCAGCCGGGCGAGGTCCCGGTCGGGGCGCGCGTCCTCGGCGTCGATCCTCGCGGCGACCTGCGCGATCGTCGGTTGGCGGAAGAACTGCCGGAGGCCGTACTCGATGCCCCACTCGGCCCGCACGCGCGCCACGAGCTGCATGGCCAGCAGGGAGTCGCCGCCGGCGACGAAGAAGTCGTCGTGCACACCGGTCCGCCGTCCGCGGAGCACCCGCGTCCACAGCCGAGCCAGCCGCCGCTCGGTCTCGGTACGCGGCGGCGTCCCGGTGCCCGGCAGGAAGATCTCCCGGCCGGGGCGACCCGCCAGGGCGCGGCGGTCCGTCTTACCGGTCGCCGTGGTCGGTAGCGCGGGCAGCAGCACCAGACGATCGGGAAGCATGTAGTGGGGAAGTGTCGCGCGCAGCGCGGCATGCCAGTCCCGCGTCTCGGCGGTCTCGGCGGCGGCGACGAAGGCATGCACCCGCCGGTCGGTGGGATCGCTGTCGTCCACGACCGCCACCGCGTCCCGGACGCCCGGCAGGCGCCGCAGGGCCGCCTCGATCTCGCCCAGCTCGACCCGGTACGCGCGGATCTTGACCTGCTGGTCGGCCCGGCCGAGATACTCGATGCGCAACCCCTGCGGCGTCCGGCGGAAACGCGCCCGGTCGCCGGTCCGGTACATCCGGGCACCGGGCTGCGGGCTGAACGGGTCGGGCAGGAAGACCGATGCCGTCCGGCCGGGATCGCCAAGGTATCCGCGAGCCACCGTGGGGCCGCCGACGAAGATCGTGCCGGGCATTCCCGGCGGCACCGGCCGCAGCGCCGGGTCCAGGAGATGGACCGTCATTCCGGGCAGCGGTTCGCCGATGAGCACGGACGTGTCTTCCGGCCAGTCGGGCGGGCAGACGAAGTAGGTGCTGTCCACGGTTGCCTCGGTGAGCCCGTAGCAGTTGACCACCTCGGTGTCCGGCCCGCCGAGCCGCCGGAGGCGGGCCAGCTCGTCCGCGGGTACGGTGTCGGACCCCACGATGACGAGCCGGAGCCCGCCGAGGCCTTGGCCGCTGCGCTCAAGGTGCCCGGACAACGCCCGCAGGACGGTCGGTACGAAGTCCGCGACATCCACCCGTTCGTCCCGCACCAGGGCGAGCAGCCGGTCGGGCGAGAGCAGGAACTCGCGGGGGCAGACCACCAGCTTCGCCCCGGACGTGAGGGACCGGACGAGTTCCCCGAGGAAGCCGTCGAAGCAGAAGTTCGCCATCTGCAGGTGCGACCGGATCCGCCCCCGGAGCCCGAACGCGTGTTCCCACGCCAGGCAGGTGCCCAGCAGGCCCCCGTGGGTCGCCATGACACCCTTCGGCTGTCCGGTCGACCCCGAGGTGTAGATGACGTAGCTCAGCTGCCCGGCGGCCGTGGTGCGCGGCGGCCGATCGGTCGGCAGGTGGCCGAACGCCGTGTGGTCCGGGTCGACGGTCAGCACGTGCCGCCGGTCGTCGGCGAGGTCGCCGGCGAGCTGCTCCTGGGTGAGCAGGACGGTCACGCCCGCGTCGGCCAGGATCGCCTCCCGTCGGGCGGCCGGCATGTCGGTGTCGACCGGCACGTACGCTCCGCCGGCCTTCCAGACCGCCAGCACGGCGACGATCGTCTCGACCGAACGCTCCATCAGGATGCCCACCCGCGTCTCGGGTGCCACCCCGAGCTCGCGCAGGCGGTGCGCGAGTTGGTTCGCCCGCCGGTCCAGTTGCCCGTAGCCGAGCCGTACGCTTCCGCAGACGACCGCCTCGGCGTACGGGTGGGCGTCGGCGATCCGCTCGAAGAGATCCAGCACCGACGTCGCCGCCGGCGCGACGACGGGCGCCCCGGTCGACGCGGCGGCGACCGCGGACCGTTCCGCCGGGGTGAGCACGTCGAGGTCCTCAATGTCCGCGTCCGGCCGCGCGCACATGCCGGCGAGCACGTTCTGCCAGTGCCCTGCCAGGCGGTCGATCGTGGCCCGGTCGTAGCTGCTGGCCCGGTACCGGGCGACGAGCTCCAGGGCGCCGTCGTCCTCCACCACGTCGAGGGTCAGGTCGAGCTTGGCCAGACCGAGCTCGACCTCCCTCAGTGAGGCCCGCAGTCCGGCGAAGGAGTGCCGCTCGCCGGCGCCGGCGACGTACTGGAACAGGATCTGGAAGAACGGGCTGTTCTCCAGGTCCCGCCCGCCGCCCAGCGCGGCGACCACGGAGTCGAAGGGGACGTCCTGGTTGTCGTACGCGCCGAGGCAGGTGTCGCGTACCCGGAGCAGGGCCTGTCGTACGGTCGGCGCGCCGGACAGATCGGTGCGCAGTGCCAGGGTGTTCAGCAGCGGCCCGACCATGTCCTGGACGTCCGGATCGTCGCGCATCGCGATCGGCGTGCCCACCGTGATGTCGCCGCGTTGCAGGTAACGCGACACGGTGATCTTCAAGCCGGTCAGCAGCACCATGAACAGCGTGACCCGCTCGGCGCGGGCGAGGGCCCGCAGCCGCCCGGCCAGGTCGTCGGCGATGGCGTACCGGGCGTGTCCGGCGGCGTGCCCGGCATCGGTCCTCGCCCCGCGGTCCGGCGGCACGCGGGAATCGCCGGGGATGCCGTCCAGCCGACCGCGCCAGTAATCCAGCTGATGGTCGTGTCCGGCGCTGTTCCGCCACTTCTCCTGTCTCGCGACGATATCCGAGAACTGCGGCCGAGAATGTGTCGGACGGAATTCGCCATTCTCCGCGAGGGTGGCGTACAGATCGCGGAAATCGCGGAACACCACCTGCGCCGACCAGCCGTCGGAGACGATGTGGTGCACGCCGAACAGCAGGATGTGCCGGTCGGTTTCCGTGCGTATGACCGCCGCCCGGAACAGCGGGCCACGCTGAATGTCGAATGTGCGATGCGCGAGTCGGTCGACCAGGCCGTCGGCGGTCGTACCGCGTGTCGGGTCCGGAAGCGCGGAGAGGTCGATGAACGGTATCGCCGCCGGTTGGTCACCCGTCGACGTGTCGATGGTCGGCTGGCCGTCCTCGTCCGGGAATCGGGAACGCAGGATGCGGTGCCGGCGGACGACCCCCTGCAACGCCCGGACCGCGAGCGCGGGGTCGAGCGGGCCCGACAGGTCGATCGCCGAATAGCTGTTGTAGACGGGGACGCCGGGCGTGATCTGGTCCAGGAACCAGAAGCGCCGCTGGCTGGCGGAGACCGCCTCCGGCCGCGACGGCGCCTCCGTTCCTTCGTCCGAACGCTGCATCAATCGGCCTCGCGAGTCCTGATCGCCAACAATTCATGAAGTGGACGTTAATTGGCTGGCGGCCACTCGGACGCCGCTACCGGTCGTGCCGCCGCTGAAATCGCGGTGCACGATCGTGAAGACCGACCCAGTACAACAAGGCCCGCCGAGTTTCGTCAAGCGCCTGCCACGGCACCCTTGCCAAGATCTGAAAGCCGCCATCAGGCATTGGCGCTAATCGACCATTGGCGGGGGTCGGCATCGGCTGGACGCGAGCGTTGGGGGCGGCTACCCTGACTTGTCTGCGGAGGCTCGGGGGGCGACGTGGAATCGATCCGGCTCGTGGGTGCGGACCTCGCCGTCGGCGAGCCGATTCTTCCGTTGCTGGACGCCTCCCTCGGCCGTTTCGGGGAGCGGCCCGCCGTGTCCGATCCCGGCGGCTGCCTGACCTTCGCGGACCTGGACGCCGAGACCCGCTCACTGGCGGCGGAGCTGCGGGCGGCCGGCGTCGGCGCGGCGGAACCGGTGATCATCCAGACCGCCGCGTCCCGGTGGGCGATCGTCGCGATGCTCGCCGTGCTGCGCGTCGGCGCGCAGTACGTGCCGGTCGACCGGTTGTTTCCCCGCCGGCGGCAGGAGGACGTCATCGTGGCGAGCGGGGCGACCTGCCGCATCACCGAGTCCGAGCGCCCCGACGCCGGACTCCGGATCACGGGCGCCGCCGGGGGGCCGTCGGGAGCGGCCCCGCGCGCCGGGCCGGCGGGGGAATTCCCGGCGTACACGTTGTTCACCAGCGGCTCGACCGGTACGCCGAAGGGCGTGGTGGTCACCCACGACGGCCTCGGATACTCCACCCGCGCCCGCATCCACTACTACCCGGAGGCGCCGTCGGTGTACCTGCTCTGCTCGTCGATATCCTTCGACAGCTCCGTGGCTGGCATCTACTGGTCGCTGGCGACCGGGGCGCACCTCGTCATCCCCGGCCGCAACCCACTCGACGCCGAGGCCATCGTGACGGCGGCGGACCGCTTCCGCGGTTCCCACCTCCTGCTGCTACCCACCCTCTACGAGGCGGTACTGGACACGGCCGGCCCGGGGCAGCTCACGAGCCTGCGCACGGTCATCGTCGCAGGGGAGCCCTGCCCGCCGCGCCTCGTCGGCCGGCACTTCGCACAGCTTCCCGGCGCGGCGCTCTACAACGAGTACGGACCGACCGAGGGCACCGTGTGGACGATGGTCCACCGGTGCCGTCCAGCGGACGCCGACTCGTCCGACGTGCCGATCGGCCGGCCGATTCCCGGGACGACCGCGTACATCGACCTCGACGGCGAGCGGACCGGCTCCCGAACCGGTGAACTGCGGATCTCGGGCCCGGGCGTTGCGGCCGGATACGCGACCGCGGCCGGTGGGATCGCGCGCTTCCCGGACGTCGAGGGGGCGCGAACCTATCGGACCGGCGACATCGTCAGCCTGGACGCCGAGGATCTCGTCCACTTCGCGGGCCGCCGCGACACCCAACTCAAGATCGGCGGAATGCGGATCGAGCTGGCGGAGATCGAGCAGGCGATCGTACGGCGCGTCGGCGGGCGACCGGCCGCCGTCGGCATCGCCCGCCGAGGCTCGGCGGTTCCCAGTCTTGTCGCCTTCGTGGCCTGTGCCGACGCCCACGAGAGCCTGCCCGATCTGCGCCGGCTGCTCCGCGACGACCTGCCTCGCGGCGCCCTGCCGAGCCGCTGGCAGGCGGTCGATGAACTGCCGAGACTGCCGAACGGCAAGCTGGACCGGCCTGCGGTCGACCGGATGGCCGCCGACTTCCTGTGGTCCTGATGAAGCGGCACCTCGGTCTCCTGATTCCGCGTCAAGTGCTGCGGATGCTGCTGACTGTCGCCGCTTGCCGCGACGAACGGGTCCCAAAGAGACCGCGGTTCCACATCCAGTCCTCGTGCAGCGTCGGCCGACGGTGGCGGTTCAGGTCCGCGTAGGACGCGAATCGCGCCGCCGTGCGGCGACGACGCTCCGCTCACCTCACCGAGGTTCCCCGACCGGCGTCGTCGGGTGCGACCGGAGCACCGCCCGGGCCAGGCTCGCCCGGTTCGACACGCCGAGCTTGCGGTAGATCCGGCCCAGGTGGGTGTCGACCGTACGGACGCTCAGGAAGAGCCCGTGTGCGACCTCCACGCTGGTCATACCGCGGCTCACCAGATCGGCGATCTGCCGTTCACGCTCGGTCAGCACGGCCAGCGGGTCGCTATCCCTGGTTGACGCGTCCGGGACCAGACGGCTCTGCTGCCGGCGAACCCGATCGACCAGACGGGCCGAACCGCACTGTTCGGCGAGCGCGGCGGCTCGTCCGAGCCAGGCGCGGGCATCGTCGGTGCGGCCGGTGTCGACCAGTACGGTTCCCGCCGCCGTCATCGTCCGGCACAGGTCCAGGTCCAGTCCCCGACCGGCGAAGCACTCGACTGCCTGCTCCGCGGCGGCCAGCGCCGGGCCGGTTTCCCCGCGTGCGGCGTACAGCCGCATGCGGGCGCGCATCAGGAAGCCCTGACGGCTGACGGAGAGGTTGCGCACCGAGGCCTCGGCCAGGTCGACCCACCGGCTGGCGTCACGCTTGTCACCCATCCGGAGCGCGGCCATGGACAGCGCCTCGTACCACCGGGACCGGTTCGGCGGGGCGATCCGTGGCATCTCCGGGCCGCCGAGAGCGTCGAGCATCAGCCGACGCCCGCGTTCCGGCTCCGCCACCTTGATCAGCAGGTCCGCCAGGAGGCAGCGCACGATCACATCCTCGGCCGGCCCCTGGTCCCGGATCAGGGCGAGGGCCTGATCCCCCAGGGCGATCACCGCGGCGGCCTCTCGGTCGAAGTCCTGCCAGTACCGTACGAGCGCGAGAAGCGCGGCGACCGCGGCCCGGGCTGTCGACGTGCCTTCCGGTTCGAGCAGTTCCGCAGCCTCCTCCAGGGTGCGGCCGGCCCGGTCGAGTAGTCCACGTTGCAACTCCACCGCCCCCAGCGAGGTCAGGATGGCGGGGAGGATGAACCATTGTCCGGTTCGGCGGGCCTCCTCGGCACCCCGGGACAGGTGCCGATGCGCCTCGGTGAACCGGTGCAGGGCGTCCTCCGTCGAGCCCACCAGGTGGAGGGCCGGCAGGTTGGTGACGACGCTGCTGTCCGGCGTGGTGTCCACCAGATCGGCCGCGATGTCGGCGGCCCGGTCCGCGGCGTCGCTGTCCGCGGCGAGCAGGTGCGCCATCGCCGTCTGGGCGACGGCGGCCGCCTCCCCGAGCCGGTCTCCGTGCTGCCGGGCGATGGTGGCGGCTTCGCGGGCGTTCAGGCGGGCGGCTTCCGGATCGAGCCGGTCGAGGGCGAGTGCCGCCAGTTCCGTGTGCATGGCCACGGCCGTGGAGGGAGTGGAGGGATGGGTGCCGTGCAGCGCGGCCAGCCCTTCCCGGATCAGGGCCGACGCCTCGGCGTGCCGGCCCTGGATCCGGCGTACCCGGACGGCGACTGCCACGGTCGAGGAGAAGTCCCGGCCAGGCATGCGGATCACCCGGGGCAGGAGGGTGTGCACCAGTTGCTGCACGTCGCATCGACCGCCGCGCAGCAACTGGGCCCGCAGGGCCAGCACCTGCGCCTCGTACCAGCGGTCGTCGCCCTCGGGCAGCAGTTGCAGCGCGGCCTCCAACCACTCCAGCGCATCGGCCGGTGCGTCGTGCATGGTGCTCCGCGCCGCGTCGATCAGAACGGGCAACTGCTCAGGGCGGTCCGTGTCGAGGGCCCGGGCGATGTGGTGGGCGCGCTGGGTGACCGGAGCGCCGCGAGCCAGCAGTTCGGCCTCCACGCGCCGGTGGGCGGCGAGGCGTTGGCTGGGGCCGATCTGCGCGTAGACGAAACGACGGACGACGTCGTGCCGGAACGCGAAGCGCGGCAGCAGCTGCACCGGGCGCATCAGGTCCAGCTCGGTGAGGGTGTCCAGGGCGGACAGTGTCTCCGTGACGTCCAGTCCGGCCACCGCGGCGAGCAGGTCCGCCGAACCGGGGGTACGCAGCACGGCGGCCGCCTGGGCGACCCGCAGTTCGCGGTCGGCGAGTTCGGCCAGCTCGCCGAGCAGGATCAGGTGGGCGTCGGTCATGGCCTCCGCGTCTGCGGCAGCCAGCAGTTGCAGGTAGAGCGGGTTGCCGTCACCCTCGGCGTGCAGCCGGGTCAGGTCCGGCCGGTCACCGAGCAGCTCGCGGGTCTGGCCGAGGTCCAGTGGACCTAGTCGGTGCTGGGTGAGCTGGCCGCGTGCGGCCGCCCGGGACAGCACCGCCGCCGCTCCACGGGACAGTTGTCGGTCCCGGTAGGCGAGGACCAGCAGCACCGGCGCGGTGGTGGTCAGTTCGATCAGCTGCTGCATCTGGTCCCGGTGCGCCGTGTCGAGCAGGTGCACGTCGTCGAGCAGGACAAGGGTGGGTTCCGCTCCCACCACGACGGGCGGACCGGTGCCCGTCCGGCCGGTGGCGGCGACCACCGTGAGGGTGTGCGCCCTGCCCTGCGCCGCGAGGGCGGAGATCAACGTGGTCTTGCCGATTCCCGGTTCTCCGGCGAGGGCTACGGCTGCGCCGGTTCCCGCGTGCAGGTCGTCGAGCTGACGACGGAGTGCGGCGAATTCCGTCCGGGGCAGCGGGTGACCGGTCATCCGACCGGACTTCGGTCGAGCTGGTACGAGCCGGTCGGCCGGGATGGGCGTCATCGGACGGTGTCGCGGGACGGCCGCTGGCTGTGGGTGCGGAACCGCAACCCCAGTGTGATCAGAGAAGGCCGTTTACCTGGCATTACGGATCCTTAGGGGGAAGATCCTCTTTGGGGATGTCGAGTACATAAGACGGACGCTTCGTAGTCAACAGCTCACCGCACTCTTCGATCCGGCCAGATCTCGAGTTGATCGGTCCAGGTGTAGTTTCCCGGCGGAGGAAGGATTGCCGTCGATCTAGGGCTGGGGTAGAAAGGCGGCGGGCAGTTGATTTTCAGCCGGGCGACGAGCGTGCCCGCCGCCGTCCGGAGCTGGTCGAGGCCGGTGAAGCCGCGGTCCCAGGCGGCAGTCCGCAGGACTCCGGCAGGGCCGCCGAGTCGTGCACGTTGACGACGGTCAGCTCGGACACGTCGAGGTCAGCCAGGCTGAACTCATCGTCGATGGAGACCGTGTCGTCGCCCCGCACACCTACCTCCCGCTGCCGCCCGGACCCATCCGGAGAAGTACGCAACCGGCTACGCAGCCGGCGCCTGCCAGCGACTACGTAACCGGACCGGTAGTTGTGCGGACGCCTCCCACGGACACGGCTGCGAGTGTCGGCAGTCACGCCGTCACCGTCCTCCACCGGGAAGCGGTCACGGGGGAGAGGAGAGAGGATGATCGGGACCACGTTCGGCGGGACGCCGGCGCTGGGCGTACGCCGGGTCGGGCCCGTCACCCGAGCGCCCGAGGTCACCGTGGCGCCGTACGCGATAGTGCGGGTCGCCGGTGTCACCCTCCCGGAACCGTCGGCCGTGACCGAGGAGTTCCGGGGCGTCGCCGCCCGCCTGCTCGAGCTGACCGCACGCGCCGAGCGAATCGCCGCGGCGCTCGCCGACGTGCTGCACGAGCAGGTCGTCCGGGCCGATTCCGACCAGCGCCGGGCGCTGCTGGCCCTGCGCCGCGACGTGCACAACGGGCGCAGCCCGTCGGTGGCGTCGCGTACCCGGCTGGCCGGCTGGACAGACCACCTGCCCGGCCTGGCGTCCTGGCTCGGCCTCCGCGACGACATCGACCGGCACACCGCGGAACTCGACGCCCTTCTCGCGCCGGCGCTCGCCGCCGACCGGGTTGCCCTGGCCGAGCTGTGCCGCGCCGAGGAGCTGTCCCGGGCCGTCGCGCTGACCAGCGTGGACCTGCTGCGGGCGCTGCGCCGGGCGGCCGAGCAGGGCCCGGCTCCCGACGACCGGGCCCGCAAGTCGGAGGCCACCGTGCTCCGGTACGCGCTGCGCGCGGCCACCAGGACCGTGCCGCTGTCCTGGTTCACCCGGGTGGGCTGGGGCCGCTGGGACCGGCCGATGCCGGACCCGACCGGCTCCCCGGAGGTGGTGGCGGTCGCCAACGCCGACCGGGCCACCCTGTCCGCCCTCGTCCACGCTGTGCTCCGGCACCCCGACCGTCGCGGCGATCTGCCCCACACGCTGGCACCCGGCCTGCGGGTGGACGGGGCGGTGATCCGGCTGCGTCGGCAGACACAGGCCCCCGACGCGCCACCCGGGGTGCAACGGGAGGAGGCGCTGACGCTGCCGCTGACCCGGGCGCTGCGGCACCTGCTGAATCTGCTGGAGCCCGGCGGGGTGGCGACGCCGCACCAGCTCGCGACGGAACTGGCCACCCGGCTGCCCCTTCCGGCGTCGCAGGCGTCCGCGGCGGCCCGGGCGTACCTGCACGCGCTCGTCGAACAGGGCGTGCTCCGCCCCGCGTACCCGGTGGACCCGCAGGCCGTCGACGGCCTCGCCGCGGTCGCCGACTGGCTGGCCCGGATCGGCCTGGCCGACGTGGCCGCGTTGCTGCGGGAGATCGATGCCAGGACCACCGCGTTCGCCGGTCTCGACGCGACCGAACGGCCGGCGGCCCTGGCCGGGCTACGCTCCCGCTGGGACGCGGCCTTCGCCCTGCTCGGCGCGGACCGCACGGGTCGTCCGCAACCCGTCACCGAGGACGTGACCCTGGTCCGCCCGGTGGGCCTGGGCCGGGCCCACGGCCGGGACCACCGGGGCACCCTCGCCGCGCTGGCCCCGCTCTTCGAACTCTTCGACCAGCGGGCGGTGGTCCGCCGCCTGACCCGGGACCGCTTCGTCGCCCGCTACGGCGTGGGCGGCCGCTGCGGGTCGCCGACGGAGTTCGCCGAGGAGTACGGTGCGATCTGGCAGGCGACGCACCTGGTCGGCGCCGACGGCGCCCTGGACCCGACGCTCGACCTCGCCCGCGGTGACGAGCTGCGCGAACTGGCCCGACTCCGGGCCGACCTGGTGGCCGCTGTCACGACCGACGACGACGGGAACCTGACCGTCCCCGACGGGCTGCCCGACGCCGTTGCCCCCAGGCTGCCCCGTTGGCTCACCAGCCGACCCGGCTCGTACGCGGTCTTCGGACAGTCCTGCCACGACGGCGCGTCGTTCTGTGTCAATCACGTGTACGGCGGCTGGGGCCGGTTCACCAGCCGCTTCCTGCGGCAGCTCCCCCCGGAGGCCGGGACGGCCGTCGCCGCCCAGCTCCGGCGCCACCTCGGCGCCCGGGTGGCCCAGCTCCGCCCAGTCAACGGGTTCAACGGCAACCTGCATCCGCTGCTCGTCGGAGACGAGATCGCAGACGACCGCCGCCACGGAACCCTGGTCCCGGACGACCTGCACCTGGTCCACGACGTCGCCACCGATCAGATCCGCCTGGTGGTCACCGCCACCGGTGAACCGTTGGACGTGCTCTATCTCGGGTTCCTGGTGCCGCTGATGCTGCCGGAGCGCCTGACCAGCATGCTCACCGACCTGGGCACGGGATCGGTCGGACTGGGCGGGGCCATGGCGGCCCGACAGATCCGCCGCACCCCGGTCGGCCCGGTCTGGTGCCGGCCCCGGCTGCGGTACCGGGAGGTGGTCCTCTCCCGGGCGGACTGGCGGCTCTCCGCGGAGATCGTCGCCGCCTGGCGGGCCGAGCTGGACGCCCGGCCCGCCGAGGTGGGACGTACCGCCGTGCGCTGGCGACACCTGCTCGGCCTGCCCGAGCACGTCTTCGCCGGCGCCGCCGCCGTCGAGGGCGCGAAGGGGCTGACGGGGTTCATGTCCTACCTGGAGCAGTCCCGTTCCCAGTACGTCGACCTCGCAAGCCCGCTGCACCTGCGTTGCCTGTCCCGGACCCTGGCCCGCTATCCGGACGGTGTCGTCCTGGAGGAGGCACTGCCCGCCCCCCGTCCCGGGCAGCCGGCGACGGAGGTCGTGATCGAGCTGTACCGCGCAGGCACCGATGAGTGACCACCGGTCGACGGCCGCCGACGTCGTCTGCTACTACCACGAGCCGGAGAAGGTCCCGCTGCTGCACCACGGGGTCCTTCCCGCCGTCGCCAGGCTGAGTGGTCCGCAGCTGCGGCTGCACGTCGAACGGCACTGGCTGCACGGGCCGCACCTGCGGATCCGGGTGGCCGGACCGGAGCCCGCCGTACGTGGGGCCGCCGACGATTTCGCCGCCGCGCTGCGCGCGTACCTGGCCGCCCACCCCTCCCGGGGCGACGTCGACGACGCCGAGCTGCTGCGCCGCTGTGTCGCGGCGGGCCGGGCCGAACTGGTGCCCGGCCCCTACGAGCCGATCATGGCCGACAACACCGTCCTGGTCGGCCCGCCGGCCGACGGGCACGTCCGTGAGCTGCTCGGATCCGACGCCGCCGTGGCCTGCCGCGCGGAACTGCTGCGCGCCGGCCTCGACCCGGTCGCCACCACCGCCGCCGACCTGGTGGCGCACGGCAACACCTCCGCCCGGCGGGTCCGGCTCGCCCTCACCGCCATGGCCGTGCACGCGGCCGCGTACCCGGCCGGCTACGGCGCCGGCTACAACTCCTTCCTGTCCCACCTGGAGGACTTTCTGCACCTGCGGGATACCGACGGGCGGATCCGGGCCGGCTTCCACGCGACCTGGCAGCGGCAGAGCGACCGGATCGTCGAGGAGGTCGGGCGACTGGTGGCGCCGGACCGGACCGGCCACACCCCGGTTGCCGAAGCCTGGCGAAGCTGGGAGGAGGTCGCGTGGCGGATCACCCGGGCGGCCCATGACCGAGGTGACATACCCGTGGTACCCGGCGACCAGTACGCCCGCCGGGCCCGCGCCCTGGGCGACCCCGCCGCCGAGCGGCAGTGGGATGTCACCGTGCGGACCGAGTTCAGCCCCTACCACCGTGAGCTGAACCGGATGGACTTCCTGTCCAAGGCGGCGGTCCGCGACGACTTCGGCCCGTACCGGTTCGGCACCAACGTGCTGTACCTGCTCCTGGCGATCTGCGACATCACCCCCTCCGAGCGCTACCTCGCCGCCTACCTGTTCAGCGAGGCCGTTCAGCGGCTCACCGGAGTGACCTGGCAGGACGCGATGCGCGGGCACCCGCGCGCGTCGGAGGTGACCCGGTGACGGCCGTGGTGTCCGTCCCCGCCGCCGAGGGAGGACGTGCTGTACACGCTGCTGCTGGGCCGTCCCCGTGTCCTCCACTTCTGCTAGACCTGACCTGTCCGGAGGAGTGCCCATGCCCGTGACCGCCGCCTCCGTCCACCCCGGGCGGGGCTTCTTCCACAGCCTGCATTGCTATCTGCACTGGAGTGCGGAACACGTCGACGACTTCATCACCGGCACGCTCACACCGCTCATGGAGGGACTGCGTCGGGACGGGACCATCACCGACTGGTTCTTCATCCGCTACTTCGACGACGGTCCACACCTGAGGGTGCGGGCCCGGGGCGCCGAGGCACACGAGCACCGCCGGTGGCAGGAGCAGTTGATGGCCGCGGCCCGGGCCGCCGACCATCCGCTGCTCGACCTCAGCACCGCCAGCCGTCCGGGGTGGCCGGGGCACGCACAGGCCCGGCAGGTCGACTACGAGCCGGAGACCGAGCGGTATGGCGGCCCGGCCGCGCTGCCGGTGGCGGAGACGCTGTTCGGCACCTCCAGCCGGATCGCCGCCGAGGTGGTCGCGCGTACCCCGGGACCCGGCCAGCGGATGGTGGCGGCCACCGACCTGGTCCTCGCCACCCTGATCGCCCTCGACCTGGACATGCTCGCCGCGGCCCGATGGCTGCGCCGCAGCGCGACGGCCTGGCGGTGGCACCCGGAGAGCACCACACTGACCCCGGGCAACGTGCAGGGGCCGGCGCTCGCCGCAGCCACCAGGCAGGGCCGCTCGGTGGTACGGCGCTGGCACGAGATCACCGCCTCCGCGGCGGACGGCTCACGGATCCGGGACCGGTGGGCCGCCCAGGTGCGCGCCGCCCGCGCCCAGCTGGAGAGCTCTGCCGGCGGCGGCGACCGGTGGGCCGGGGTGTGGGCGTCCCAACTGCACATGCTGCTCAACCGGTTGGGCATCCTGCCCGACGAGGAGCGCTCCCTCTACCACTTCCTCGCCGCCGCCTTGCTGGCGCCGGACGGCCCCACCGACTTCTTCGCCGACGGCACCGCCAGCCCCGACCGGCGTTACCTGGCGGCCAGCAGCTATGCCCCGGGCCGCATCGAGTGGCAGCGGCCCCGGACGTCGGACCGGACGCGGCACGGCGACCGGCGACGGTCCGGTCCGCCCCTGGCTCTTCCCCCCGCCGCGCCCGTGACGGCCGCGCTCGGCGACGCGCTCACCGCGCGGGCCAGCGGACGCGGGCCGCTCTGCGGCCCGCTGGACGCTGCGCAACTGGCCACTCTGCTGTGGACCGCCAGCGGGGCGAGTGATCGGGCCGGCAGACCCGGCGTCCGTCGGCCTTACCCGAGCGCCGGCGCCAAGTACGCGGTCCGGCTACGCGTGCTGGCCCGGGACGTGGCCGGCGTCCCGGCCCACCAGTACGACGTGGACGCCGAGTCCCGGCTCCTGCTGCCCACCGGCCCGGTGCCCACCGACGCCGAGCTGGCCACCGCGTCGATGTGGTTCAAGGCCGGCCCGGCCACGCAGCCGGCGGACACCCCGGCCGGCCAGGAACGGATCGATCTGTCGGCGCTGCCGGCGCTGCTCGGGGTCTACGTCGACCTGCCCGTGCTGCGCGCCAGCTACGGCCTCCGGGCGCTGCGCTTTGGCCTGCTCGAGGCCGGTCACCTGGCCCAGAACCTGGCCCTCACGGCGGCGGCGACGGGACTCGGGCTGGGCATGGTCGGTGGGTTCTACGACGACATCGCCCACGAACTGCTCCTCCTCGACGGGGTCGACGAGGTTCTCGCCTATCTGCTCCCGGTCGGTCGGCCCGTCGGGTGACCCCTGGCGGCCGGGCCCGCACGTCGGGCCCGACCACCCCCCGGTCGGGCCCGGGACGGGACGGTCACGGGAAGGGATGCGGATGCAGCGCCAGGTCCTCGTAACGGGGCCGCCCGGGCAGGCGGCCCAGCTCCGCCGGCACAGTCAGCAGCCGGGGCAGCCCTCGCGTCCGCCGGTTCAGGTGACCGAACGTCATCGGAAGGGTGCCGGGGACGACGACCTTGGCAGCATGCAACCCGAGGGCCTGCCGCAGCTCGGGGATGCTCTGGTCGACGACGACCGGTTCCACCCCGGCCCGGTGATGCAGATCCGCGCAGAGCGCGCCGAACAGGGCCGCGAGGTCCTCGACGGGGCGGGGCAGTCCCGGCCACACCTCCCGCCAGGCCCGGGTCCGCCCGGCCCCGAGCAGGAACTCGTAGCGCGGCCGTGCCTCGGGCAGGCAGTGCAGCATCATGTGGTCGTCCATCCGGCGGACCAACGCGGCATCGTCGAGCATCGGCAGTAGCCGGTCGCGGTCCGCCCGCGCCGAATCCCCCTGCCACGCGTCGCGCACCTGGTGGAGGTTGACGACCAGCTCCACCACGGCAGAGTGGATCGCCGAGAGGGGATCCAGGTGGGCGCCGGCCGCGAAGAACGCCGTCGGCGCCGCCGGGCCCGGCACCCGGTGCTGCGCCAGCGCGACGACCGCCGGCACGGCCAGGTCGGTGGTCGCGTCGAACAACCGTAGGTCGTAGTCGAGCAGGTCCAGATCGTCGGCGAGGTGCCCGACCAGGTCGAGTTCGTCGGGGAGCGCGACCTCCACCAGCGGCGTACGGGCGTACCAGGCCATCAGGAAGGCGTCCCGTTCGATCACCTCGAACAGGCCGTGCAGGGCCGCCTCCTCCAGACTGTTGCCGAGACCGCAGCCGTTGGAGGACTCCGACAGGAAGGCCACCGGCGGGCGGTGCCCGAGGTCACCCCAGTACGCCGCGTGCTCCGGCACCGCCACGGACGTCGCCCGACTGGGCGACCACCCCGGCACCCACCACGTCGGCACGTCGGGGGCGTACGGGGTGTGGTGAGCGCTGGGCAGGTCGGGCAGACCGAGGGCCGCGGGATCGACGGCGCGCTCCGGCCCCAGCTCCGCGAAGGACGCCCGGTACCGGGCGGCGGGCCCGTGGGGGGCGTACCCGGCGAGCCGTTCCACCGCTTCGAAGAGCGCCAACCGGTCAGCCTCCGCGGCAGTCGCCGCCCGGCCGAAGCCCGCCACGGTGACCGCCGGACCGGCGACCACCGCCGTGGTGACCGGTAGCCCGCACCCCTCGTGCCGGTGCAGCTGAACGACGTGGCCCAGCCGCGGCTCCAGCAGCGCCCGGCGAAGTCCCGCCAGGTCGGTCGCCGGGTTGGGCCGGCGCAGCCGCACCGGGTCGGCCGGCGGCTGACCGCTGCCGGCAAGCGGCGTCCCAGGTGGAGCCGGGGGCTGCCGGCTGAGGCATCCTTCGCAGCGAACCCCCACCGGCGCCACCGGATGGGCGGACACGCTCCCGTCGTGCCGGACGACCCAGAGCCGCGCGGCGGCGGACTGCGGCCCGGCCAACGCCGACCGGACCACCGCGGCGAGCACGGGCAGCAGGGCCGGCGCCGGCAGACCGCCGAACCGCAGCTCGGAATCACCGTGCGGTGTCCTGCCGCCCAGTGCCGCCAGCCTGGCGGCCTCCAGGCAGCGTAGGCAGGTGGCACTGTCGGGTTCGACCAGCGGACCCACCAGCGCCGTACCGCCGTCGAACCGGACGGGCAGGACGGTGCCGCCCGCCCCGGCGCCCCGGTCGACCAGCCGGCTCAGCAGCGCCGGACTCCACCGGGTCGACACCACCACCGCCGGGCCGGAGCCGGCCCACCCGTCGTCCTCGGCCAGCACCGGGTACGGCGACCCCGCCCCCCTCAGCGCCTCGGCGAGGTGGCCGGCCAGGTCAGGATCCGGCTGCCGGGGACCGTCCCGATCGTCCCCGGGCAACCACGGGTCACCGGTCATCGCCGGCCCGCAGGACGACGAGCCCGACCGCACGCAGGGCGGCGGCCAACGGAGCCGGCGGCGCCACCACGATCGGCTCCGCGGGGGCGCCGACGAGGGTCCGCAGTGACCGCCGGAGGGCGGCCTCCCGTTCGGACCCGTCGGGCATGGGCGCGGCCGAGCGGCTCACCCGTGGCGACGCTCCGCAGGGGCCGTGCGAGTAGGGCGGACCGGGCTGGTGGGCACGCCAGCGGACCGTGGCGACCGCGGCGAGGGCGGCGAAGGCGACCGCGTCGTGGGCCGTAGCCTCGATCGCCCAGCCGAGTTCCATCCACCCATCGGGGTCCGTCGTGCCCGGGCCGCGCACGACGGCCAGCTGCGCCCCGGGGGCGAGCCGGCGGACGTGAACGGTCGCCGGGACGCCGAGGCGGTGGGTCAGCGTACGCCACCAGCGGCGGGCCTCCGGCGCGTCGAACGCCGACGGGGGGACAGCCCCGCCTGACGTGTCGCCGGCCGAGGCCACCGACCGGCGGGCGAGGCGGCGCAACAGCACTCCCTCGGCATGGCTGCGGTCCACCCCGCAGGCCAGCACGGCGGCCTCTCCGGCAGGCACGCTGCGCAGCTCCACCGCTGCCAGCATGGCGTGCAACCTCGCCGTGGAGGTGTCCGGACCGTGCCCGGTGACGAGCGTCCCACCGGCCGGGCCGGGAACTCCGCCGACCCGGCACCGGGCCAGTCCCACCGGCAGTTGTGGCAGGTCGTCGAGCTCCACCGGCGGCAACACACCGAGTTCCGGGTCCGTGAGGGAGGTGAGTAGGCCCGCGTGGACGGTGTCGTCCCGCCGGTCGGGGGCGTCGACCGCCGGTGACCGTACGCCGGGTGGCCACGGGTGGGCGGTGGCGCGCAGCGGGTCGCTCCGCACGACGAGCGCCGTCGGTGTGGCCGGGTCGGTCAGCTCGGCCAGCGCGCCGAGGAGCCGGTGCGCGGCGCAGGCGCCGGCCACCACGGCAACCGGGTCGCCAGGGGCCGTCGCCGCGCTGCCGAGTCCGAGCCGCTCGGCGATCAGGCCGGCCTGGGACCGCAGATGCGTGCCGGGGCCGACGGGGGTGACGTAGCCGACCGTGGCGCTGGCCCCGGTCACCACGGCACGCCCGTCGCCGGCGGCGAGGATGACGGGCCCGGCGTCGCGCGGTGCGTCGGTGCGGGTAGCGGCCCGCCGGACCCGGGCTCCGGCGGTGGTCAACGCCTCGATCGCGGCGGTGGCAGCGGGCCCCGCTCCCGTGACGGTCACCGATTCCCGGCAGATGCCGGTCCAGGACGCGGCGGGGTCGGTGGCGACCGAGGCCAGCCAGGTGGCGACGGCGGGGGGAGGCACCGGATCCGGCCCGCAGGCGTCGGTGGGGGCATGGGCACGCCCGGCGGTGGCCCAGTGCTCCGGCACCCGGACCAGCAGGTCGTGTTCCCGGAGCAGGTCGGCCAGCCGGTACAGGGCGAGGGCGACGGGCGGGCGTGGCGACAGGTCGCGCAGGTCGTCTGTGGCCCGGCCGGACGCGAGGCGCCGGGTGAGCAGTTCCCAGAGCCGCCACAGCTGTGGCGCGTCGTCCAGGGTGAGGCTGGTGTCCCAGGACCGTAGGTGCAGCCCGCCGTCGATCCGGGTCGCCTGCACCGTGGGGCGGAGTTGCCAGGAACGGGTCGACATCTGCTCGCCTCACCGGTCGGGGAACGGCTGGGGTCGTCGGAAGGAGTCCGGGGTCGGAAGGGGCGACTGTCGCCGGGCCCGGCGACAGTCGCCTCGTCACCCAGGCAGCACGGTTCGCGCTCGCGGCGGCTACCGCATCGGCTCGTCGGGGACGATGGAGCAGGAGCAGGACGCCGCGCACGCGCTGATCCGGGACGCCCCGGACTCGGGGATAGCGACGGTGTCGCGCATGACCGTCACGGTCAGGCCGCTGAGGTCGAGATCGTCGAGCTCGAACTCGTCGTCTTCTCGTTCAATCGGCATGTGGTCACCTCCCTTCGAAGGTGGGATGAGGCCCGGGCCACGCCGGGATGGCAGAGATTCTTCCGGCGGCCGGTGCGGGGCGTCGTCAGTAGTTTTGCCGACATCACTACTTACCCACGCTCGGGGGCGACCCTTGCCTGCCCGGCCCGGGGTCCCGCCCCTGGCCGACCCCTCGGTGGGTGACGTGTCATCCGGCGCACGACGCCCGGACCTTCATGGCGCCAGGGCGGGTCCTCGACCGTTCGCCGTAACGGACCCGGTAACTCGACGGCCCGCCGGGGGAGGAGTGGCCGACATGAGAGGGCATTGGGACGTGATGCGTGATGTCGTTCTGTCCGGGGATGCGGATATCGAGCTGTTCCGGCATGGCGTGCGTCCGCAACACCTCGTGCAGACTGCGTCCGATGGTCTTGGCTCGGGGAGCCGGTGAGCACCGGTCCGCCCAGGTTACGGCCACGGTGGTCACACCGCCGCTGTGGTCTTCCTAGATGCTGCGGTCGTCGAGCGTGTGAGCGTCTTGGGGACCAGGTGGGGACCAGACGGCCTGCGCGATGGTGCGCGGCACCACGTCGAGCGCACGACCTGATCTTGGGGATAGCGTGACGTTCGTGGACGTGTGACGGGTTCGTCCTGGGGTCCAGGGCCGTCGGTGCGAATCCGGCCGTCCCGAAGCAGGTCAGAGGGCTGATCCGGTAACCGGGTCGCCCTCGCCGTTCTGGGGAGCAGCTGAGCGACGTTGTTGGCGGTTGCCGCGGTCAGGGCCGCGGCGAGAGGGATGCGCCCGCGTCGGTGATGACGTGGTGTTTCGAGCCTGCTTGCGGCGGTCGACCTGGCTCGCACCGATGGCACTCACACCGGCTCCGTCCGCGCGCTGCGTTCAGTCTCGCCCTCATGCTCATGGCGGCTCACTTCTCAGAACCGTCATCGCAACATTACCCTGTGCATAGGGCCAGGCGTATCGAACGGAGATTCGATACGCTACACCCTGACGCTGCTGACTCTGTGTGACCGGCATTTACCGCGAATCCGCCGGAAAGGCGTGGGCAGTCGGCATGCTGACCATTCCGACGAGGCGGGCCCAATAGCGGTAAATGATGATCAGAACGGTGATGCAGTCGTGTCGTCGCACACCCATCGCCGCCAACCTGTGAGCAGGGATCGAGGGTGTTGCTTTGATCCACTGGCTGTGCGTAGGATCCCCTCCGGGAGGCGATACATAGCAAACAAATGCGGCATCCGACTGTTGATGGAAACACAGTCGGGTATCTGTTAGGTCGGACCTTGCCTATTGTGGGACATGGATGGGCGCGGGATCGATTAGCACACTCTTTGGTGAGCTGATCCTGGGCCGTTGTTCCGATCATGCGAACGCTCGCCTGCCCGCACTGAAGCCCTCGGATCAGCCTACCTTTTCTCAGGAGATTCTTCCAAGCGGAGGCTGGAGCCATTCATGCCTTTATCCGTCTTCAATCGGCAAGGATTGAAGGGTGCGTCGCGAGATGCCTCGCCGCTCGGTCCCTTGCGTAACGACGGTATCACTGAATCGCTGTCTACGCGGCTCGCGCACGGGCCGAAGCGCGTTTTTGCAGACTACCTCTGGCCGCTTGCGAAATGCCCGGTAGGGTGTGGCCACTGCAGCTACGCGTCGCCACCCAGGGTGACCAGGTGCAGCGTCGCTCGTGATCCCCGACGGGTCCTGCGGCTACCGCGTTGTAGCTGTGGATGTACGCGAAGCCAGTGCTCCTGCCAATTCCGGTGCCTCAGTACGCAGGAGCCCCGCTATCCGCTCATGTCCTTGCCGATGTCGAGGCCACGAAGGCATTGCGAGCGCTGGCCGCGGCAACGAGCAGCGACGGTGGACAACCGTGATCGGCTGTCAACGCAGACTCCGACGGATGGTTCGGCCCGGCTGCCGCTAGATCATCCGGGCGGCGACCAGCATGATCGTCTTCAGCTGATGCCTGCAGACTCCCCTGGCCCGTAGAACGGCCTGCCGGCACATGCACCCACTCTCGCCTCGCGGCTCGCGTCCTCGCCCTTGCCTACTCTTCGTTATCCCTCCTACCGCTGGTCGTTCGCCCTCCTTCCGCGACGGAGCGAGAACGCAGCCCCATCTCTGCCACAGGAGCGGCCGTGACTGAGCAATTTCGTGAGTTAGCCGAACGGCTTTCAGGAGACGAACCGCTCCTTGAACTGCCTACCGACCGACCGCGTACCCACGATTGTGGTAGCCGCCGGGTGGACGAGCCGTTCGCCATCACCGGGATCCTGGCCGGGGAGATTGACGAATTGGCGCGACGGATCGGGGCCGACAAGGGGGTAGTGCTCCAGACCGCGTGGCGTCTCCTGCTACACCGCTACAGCGGGCAGCGACGATTCGTCATGCGTGTGACGTTTGTAGCCGCCGGGTCAGCCGGAGCGGACCATCACACGGCGGAACCGGGCGCCATCGTCGATTGTGGTGATCCCGGGCTACTAGGGTTCGACGCATTGGCGAGAGCAGACGGCTCCGATCTCATGTGCCTCCTTGCCAGGCCGGCAGAGCAACCGGGCGACAGCGGGCACCAATCCGCACCTCGAATTCAGACGGTACGTGCGGGGTTTGCCTGGTATGGCGCAGGGACGGCGGTCCACGGCGGATCGTCGGATCCTTCCGTCGCCGATGAGAGCACCTCCACAGCGGAAATCAGTTTGACGGTTGTTGAGGCCTCCGCCGGGCTCAATGGTCAGCTCAGCTACGATCCTGAATTGTTCGAACGCGACACCGCTCGCCGCATGATCGCGCACCTGATGACGCTCCTGGGCAGCGCATGCGCAGATCCGTACACTCCTGCTCGATTCCTTACAGTCCTGACAACCGACGAGGTTGCGAGGATTACCCGGCAGTGGGGCCGGGGCAGAGCAGTCAGCATGCCAGATCTGTGCCTCCACGAACTGTTCGAGAGACAGGCAGATCGGGTGCCCGACGCCGTCGCAATCTCGTGTGGCGACTCCAAGCTCACCTATGGCGATCTGGAGCGACAGGCCAACCAGTTGGCTCGACTACTCCATCAGCGCGGGATCGGGCCGGAGTGCCGGGTAGGCGTTTTCATGAGGCGCGGTCCAGGGGTCATCGTCGCGATCCTGGCGATCCTCAAGGCTGGCGCGGCCTACGTACCACAGGACCGCGATCAGCCCGTGGAGCGGACGGCGACCGCTCTTGCGGCCGCCGGTGTCAGCCTGACCGTCGTGGACGCCGGCACCGCTGAAATATTGACGGCGAGTGGTCTTCCCGTCCTGGATGTCGATCAGCAAGCCACCGAGCTGCGGACCCAACCGAGCGAGCGACCGGAGTCCCCCGCCGCCCCGAGCAATCTGTCGTACGTAATTTTCACCTCCGGCTCCACCGGCACGCCGAAAGGCTCAATGATCGAGCACCGCAGTGCGGTGAACTACCTACTGTGGGCTGATTCCGTGCTACCCACGGGCCATCGCCAGGGCACCCTGGTTCATACTCGTTTGAGCTTCGACTTCACGGTGCCGTGCATCTTCCTTCCCCTCATGAGGGGCACGGAAATGGTGTTGCTACCCGACGGCGCGAGGATCGATGAGGTAGTCGATGTGCTCACCAGCGACGCCGATTTCGATTTTGTCCGGCTCACCCCATCGCACCTCGAAGTCCTCGATGGGCATCTTCGGTTACGCGGCGGGAGCCTGGCCACCAGGACGCTGTTTGTCGGCGGTGAACCGCTGCGCCTGGAGCTTGTCAGGTCCCTTGCAGCCCGGATACCGGGACTGACGGTGCTGAGCCAGTACGGCGCCACGGAGGTTACCGTAGGCGGTTGCTGTCTCGATGCGACCGCCGTTGCTGCCGCACGCGGTCGAGGGACCGCACCCTTGGGTCGCCCCAACCCGAACATCGAGGTCTACGTGCTCGATGAGAATCTAGAGCCGGTCCCGTTCGGGGTCGTCGGCGAAGTGGTGTTCGGTGGTGCGGGAGTGGGCCGCGGCTACGTCGGGTCACCGGCTCTCACGGCTGAGCGTTTTGTGCCGGACAACCTCAGCGACCGCCGTGGTGCCCGTCTGTACCGCACGGGGGATCTCGGACGATACCGAGCGGACGGAACGCTGGAGATCGTCGGTCGCCGGGACCGTCAGGTGAAGGTGAACGGGCATCGGATTGAGCTCGGTGAGGTGGAGCACGTACTGCACACCGACCCCGGGGTGGAGCGGGCCATCGCAGCCGTCGTTGGTCCTCCAGATGGGCAACGGCGCCTGGTGGCTTACGTGCAGCCTCGATCATTGTCGAAACCGGTCAATGCTCGACACCTCCAAGAGGTGTGTGCCGCTGCGCTGCCAGCGTACATGGTGCCGGCCAACATCATCACTGTGGAGAAGATGCAACTTACTCCCAATGGCAAACTCGACGTGCGGGCGGTTTCCAGTCACGCCGAGGAGATTAGCGAGAAAGCATCTCTTCTCAGTGCCGACGAGCAGCGGATCGCCCGGGCATGGCAGACGGTACTCGGGGTTGACGTGGTGAGGTCCGAAGACGACTTCTTCGGACTTGGCGGCGATTCCCTCGCGGCGATGCGTGTGGTCCATCTTCTCGAATCAGCGGAGCGTGTGCAGATCCGGTTGGGTGACGTCTTTGCCCATCCCACCCTGTCGGCACTGGCGGCAAGGGCGAACAAGGTGGAAGCTCTTGCCTCGACTGCCGCTCCCTCCGGAAATCTGGCGGGCCAGCCAGCAGGTACTCTGTCCCCGACCCAACGCGGTCAGTGGCTCTTGCATCAGGTGTACCCCGAGTCGCCGATATACAACGTCCCCTTGGCGTATGAACTCACGGGGCAGATCGACGTGAGTGCGCTGAACCAGGCGTTGAACCTTCTGGTGGGTCGGCACGAGGTGTTGCGTACGTCTTTTCCGGACAGTGGTGGCGTCCCCTCCCTTCGGGTACACCCTCACATCAGCGTCACTCTCGACGAGGTCGATGCGACGGGAAG
This sequence comes from Micromonospora sp. DT178, assembly GCF_049841695.1. Lineage (NCBI taxonomy): Bacteria > Bacillati > Actinomycetota > Actinomycetes > Micromonosporales > Micromonosporaceae > Micromonospora > Micromonospora sp. DT178. The sequence continues at coordinate 39,726 of NZ_JBNCKV010000023.1, read as the reverse complement.
CGACCCGGCGGTTCTAGAGGCACAAATGCGTCTCGTGGCGCAAACTCCGTTCGACCTCGAGCGCGCACCTCTGCTACGCGGCAGCTTGGTTCGGCTTTCCTCCGACCGACACGTTCTTCTTCTCTGTCTGCACCACATCATCTGTGACGACTGGTCAATCGGTATCATCACCAACGAGTTGAGCGAGCTCTACAACAGCATCGTGGGATCGCGGCCGGCACGCCTGCCAACGCTGGACATCGTGTACTCCGAGTTTGCGGCGTGGTACCAGCAGTGGCTTAGCGGGGAACGGCTCGAGCGGCAGCTGGACTACTGGCGCTCAGCCCTCACCGGCTACGTCCCCTTCGAACTCCCTACCGACAGGCCACGCCCAAACAGCCGACCAGTAAGTGGCGATCGGGTGGAGGTCGACCTGCCTGGTTCCCTCGTGAACCGGCTCCGCACAATCGCTGAAGATAATGGCTGCACGCTCTTCATGGCGCTTGCAGCGGTGTTTCAGGAACTGCTGGCGCGATACGCCGAACGGGATGATGTGGCGATAGTCGTGCCAGTCGCGGGCCGCCACCACCCCGGTACGGAGTCTCTCGTAGGGCTTCTGATCAACACGATCATCCTACGTGTCCACACCGGCGGTGCGCCGACTTTCGTGGAAATGATGAAACGGGTGAGGCAGTCGGCGCTCAGTGCTTTCAGCAACTCGGACGTCCCTTTCGTGCGGCTTGTGCAAGAGCTTAAGCCCGCCCGCGACCGAAGCCGTCAGCCTTTCGCTCAGGTCTCCTTTGCGCTTCAGTCAGTCACTCCTTCCCCCGTAAGTTTCGCAGGAACGGATGTCCGCCAGCTGTCCATTCATAACGAAACTGCCAAGCTTGATCTGATGGTCGAGGTGATCCCTGTTTCGCCGACACGCTGGTCGTTGCGTGCCGAATACGCCACCGAGATATTCGACCACGATTCGATTCATGCCTTGGTTCTCCGCTTCCGTCAGTTGCTCGCCGCCGCAGCGGATGAGCCAAAAGCGCAACTCTCCGCCGCACAATTGGTTGAAGAGCGCCATCCCTCGTAGGCAGCCACCCGCCTGCGCGATTCGGGTGGGGGTCGCAGTGACCTTTCCCAGACACCGCGCTGCCACCCAGTGCCGATTTCTTCACTTGGTGTGAGCGACTCGGTCCAGCTGATCGAGGCGCGAGACGCCGTCAGCACAACAATGCCTCGTTGCTACTTGCGGGAGATCTCAGGGCCGATATGATCGAGGTTGAATGCCGGCGACTCACTTGCCGTACGTTCAAGAGCGGGGAAAAGTTGTATGCCAATACTTACTTTCGGTAGTCCTCGATCGCGAGCCGAGCCACCTCTGCGACTGCCCGAGAGGCCCAGTGGGAGAGGATGACCCACCAGACTTGTCGGTCGAGCCTCGATATGTAGAAACCGGTCAGGAATGAAAAACGAGTACTGCCCCGATGGGCGAACCGTCATCCTGTGCGTCGCGGCCAGCGATTCCCATGTCGTCGCAAACCACCTCATCGCCTATCTGCTCAGGTCGCATGGCTTCAACGTGGTGAACCTGGGAGCCTGCACCACGGTATCCGATATTTGTGATGCGCTCCTTCGGTGGCCAGAAGCGGAGGCGGTACTCGTTGGCAGCCTCAATGGACATGCGCGGCAGGATCTTGCCGACCTGCCAGAGGCGAAAGATCGCGGTGCGATCACCTGCCCGGTGATTGTTGGTGGAAACCTGTCGGTCACCGGGGACAGCGACATCAGTAAAGATGCTGCCCTCTATGCTCTGGGGGTAGATCACATCCTTCGCGACCCGTCTACGATCCCGGCGGTGCTCGATCGGCTCCGAGTGGAACGAGGCGGCGATCTGGCAGGCTTCCCGGGTTCGCCACTTGTCGAGGAACCGATTAATGGACGTCGATGAAACCCCATCGATTGCGGACTCGGTGGCCTTCGTCAAGGGACTGAAGAAGCCCGCTGTTGCTGACGTTCTCAGGGCAGCGCAGGCGCGGGGCCTTGTGGCGATTCAGCCGCGATGCGGTGTCGGCGGTCACGAGCAGATGCGCGGCCTGCTGCTCGCCCTCGAAGAAGGCGCCCGTCCCGACATTCTGAGTCTGACAATCGACTCCTACACGCGGCTCAACCAGTTCGACACAGCGCAGTCGTCGTTACGCAACGCCCCTGAAGAACTGAACGGCTATCCGCTGGTGGCGCACGGTTGGCGGCGCGGGCGCGACCTGAACCAGGCGGTCTCCGTCCCGCTCGAGGTGCGTCATGGCTCTCCACTGCCGCGCCGATTGTTCGAAACCACAATTGCGTCAGGAATAACGTCCTTCGAAGGCGGCGGGATCTCATACAATCTGCCGTACTGCAAAGACGTGCCGCTGGCGGCCTCGTTGGATGCGTACGCGGAGATCGATGCGAAGTGTGGTGAACTGACCCGAGCGGGTGTGGTCGTTGACCGGGAGCTGTTCGGCAGCCTCACCGGCGTCCTCGTTCCGCCGTCGGTGAGTCTCGCAATCAGCATGTTGGAAGCGGTCATGGCGGCCCATGGCGGAGTGACCTGCATATCGATCGCGTACCCGCAATCCGGGAATATGGTACAGGACGTCGCTGCGCTACGCGCGATTCGGTCTCTCGCAACTCGCTACCTACCGTCGTCAGTCGACGTCTATCCAGTGCTACATGAGTTTATGGGAGTCTTTCCGCGGAGCCGCGCTCGTGCTGAACAACTCATCTTCGCGGGTGCCCTGACCGCAAGGCTGGGCGGCGCCGCGAAGGTGGTCACCAAGACGATCCGGGAGGGATATAGCATCCCGGACGCCTCTGCGAACATCCACGGGATGAGACTCGCGCGGGTCGCGAACGCCCCTTTCGTCGACGCCATACGGCTCGATGATGCCGCCCTGGGTGAGGAGCAGTACTGGATCGAACGCGAGGTGAATGAGATCGTTGAGCCATTGCTTGGGGTCACGGACCTTCCGCTGGCGATCGCCTCGGCATTCGAACATGGCTCTTTGGATGTCCCGTTCAGTGCAAGCAGGCACGCGAGGTCAACCGTCATGCCGTGTCGTGATCGCGCTGGCGCGGTGCGTTACCTGGATGTGGGAGGCCTTCCATTTTCTGTAGATGTCAGGCGACGAAACCGTCGCCTGATCGAGGATCGGTGGCTTACGTCCGGTGATCACGAACGGATGCGACTGCTGATGGCAGACATAAACTACTTCCTCGAGCCGCCAGGGCAGCAGGATTTCGACTTTGTGCCGGCTGTGGTCGAATCGGCGACCCAGGGAGCTGATCCGGAGGAGACGTATGCTGCATGACTGGTTCCTCCGGAGTGTCGAGAAGTATCCAGACGAACCTGCGCTGATCGCCGACGGCCGGCAGTGGAGCTACGCCGAGATCGACGAGGTCTCCCGCAGCATCGGCCATCGCCTGCTCGCCGAGGGCGTCGCGCGGCCGCGAGTCGGCTTGCTGGCCACGCGGACCGTCGAGACCTACGCGGCCTACATCGCGGGCCTGCGGATCGGCGGTGTCGTCGTGCCGCTCGATCCTTCACATCCCGCAGATCGCCTGGCCATGATCGCCCGTTCGGCCGGCCTGGATTTCATCGCCGCTGACGACACGGCGGACGCCGCGCTCCTGCACGCACTCCCGGCCCGCGTCGTGTCCATCGGGTCGCCTCCGGCATCACACATCGCTGCCGCGCCGGCGTTGCGAGACAGCTCGCCCGAGTGGACGGGCAAGCCTGACGACCTCGCCTACCTGCTGTTCACCTCGGGCTCGACAGGCCGGCCCAAGGGCGTACCGATCAGGCACGGCAACGTAGACCCGTTCATCGAGTTCAACGTCGCCCGCTACGGGATGGAACCCGGCTGCCGGCACTCGCAGATGTTCAGCCTGACGTTCGACCTGTCGATCTTCGACATGTTCGTCACCTGGGGCTCCGGAGCCGCTCTGGTAGTTCCGTCGGCCGACGACGTCTACGATCCGGTCGAATTCGTCAACAAGCATCGGTTGACGCACTGGTTCTGCGTGCCCTCTCTGGTCTCCATGGCTTCCCGAGCACGGCTGCTGTCCCCGGGATGCATGCCGTCGCTGCGCTCCAGCCTGTTCTGCGGGGAGCAGCTCACGCTCAACCAGGCGCAGGCATGGGCCGAGGCGGCGCCGAACAGCGCCTTGGAGAATCTCTACGGACCGACCGAGCTCACGGTGGCGATGACGGCCTATCGCTTGCCGGAGGAACGCGGCGCCTGGCCGGCGACATCCAACGGAACCGTGCCGGTCGGCGCGGTATATCCGCATCTGGACTTCCAGATCGATCCGGAATGCGGCGAGCTCCAGGTGCGGGGTTCCCAACGGTTCTACGGCTATCACGACGCCAAGGACAATGAGGGGAGGTTCATCGAACCCGCACCTGCTGGATCCACGGCCGACCGCCACGAACCAGGGCTTGAGGCGTGGTACCGCACCGGCGATCGGGTCGTCCTCGAAAACGGCGCCCTCGTTCACCTGGGCCGCTTGGACCAGCAGGTCAAGATCCGCGGCCACCGGATTGAGTTGCATGAGATCGAGAGCGCCCTACGGATGTGGGGAGGCGTCGATGACGCGATCGTCCACGCAGTCACGCATCTCGACGGGCAAGTCGAACTCGCTGCCATTTGCGCCGATGGCGCTCCGTCGAAGACTGAACTACGCAAACGGCTTCGTCCGCATCTGCCCGACTACATGATACCTACCCGCATCGCTTACCTGGCCGCCCTTCCGGTGAACGACCGCGGCAAGATCGACCGGAAGGCCTGCGCGGAACTGCTGCAGAAGAGGTTCGCACGCTGAGTCTGGGTGTCTGGAGCATGGCGAGCGGAAGGCGATGACCTGAGCGGATAAAACGGCAAGCGTTCCTCTCTGAGTAACCGCCCACGCCCGACTTGGCGCCAGAGCCCCTACAAAGTCGTGACGACGTCCGATCCCAGCGGCTTGGAGCAGAATTGCCGCTGTTCGTGGCGGCATGAGTGGCCCTCGGTGAGCTGGTTTCAGCAGAGATCAGCCGATCATTCCTGAACACCTTCCCTATTTCGTCCTGTCGGAGAACTCAATGACCTTAGATCGATTCGTGCGGGATTCGCTGGAAGCGTCGGTGTGTGATCTGTTCGCCGAGTATCTCGACGTCGAGACCCTTTCGGTGACGGACGATTTTTTCGAAGTCGGTGGCCATTCAATGCTTGCCGCTGAGGTGGTGGCGAGGATCAGCACCGAGTTCAGGGTCAACCTCAGGCTTCGTGACTTCTTCCGAAATCCAACCGTCGCGCATGTTTGTGAGCTCATCGCCGAACAGGACGGCGCCGTCCCGGGCGAGCGCTCGTGAGGACTGGCACCAATGAGGCTTTTTCATCGTGATGGCCCTGGTCACGATGGGTGCGGGAAGCGTGTATCGACGTGGGAGGGGCTCCGGGTAGGACAGCGGTCAACCAAGATCCGATGCCCCAGCCGGGAGCATGACTGTGCTGTCTCACCCGTCCGCGGTCGCCCTGCCCGCTGTGCACGGCCTGGCCGCCGCCCGCGCCCACCGCCTGATCGACACCCTGACCAGCGCGAACGCCTTGACGTTCACCGAGAAGGCGTAGCAGGGTGCTGGCGGCAGCGTCCGTACGCCGTTCAGACGCCGTCCGCACCGGCCCCGGCTGTTCCGCCGGCTGAAACGGTCAACCGCCACCACGCCAAGATCCGGCCGTCGGAGAATGCGCCGTCGCCACCCTCAAGGCTGGAAAGTCCTGACCAAGCTCCGCTGCCTGCCCCGACGCGCCACCGCGATCGTCCAGGCCATCCTCGTCCCACATCACGTCCAGACCAGCCGGAGCCCACGATGAAGAGCGCTCAATGTGGCGGAGACCGTGGTGGCCCGGACCGGTTCGCCTCGCGGGTCCGTCTGGGCTGACGTTCCGAACTCAGCCGACTGGCAACGATGGTGCAGATGGTGGCGCGGCACTCCGGGCACGTTCGTCGGCTACGACTTCCGCCGGCTCCGTGGCTCGAGTCCTTCCACTCGATCGATGCCTACCTCAGAGCAGGCGACCCCTGCAGGTCACTCAACCCCTACAGGGCACCCGGCCTGGGCTTCCTACCCCCACAGAGATCCCTATACGATCCTGGCCGATCACCGCTCGCGGCGCCAGTTGGAGGCAGACCGTGCCCTGTTCCTGTCAGCCTGAACAGCCGACGCCGACCCGGTCCTGCCACGCCACGCCACGCCACCGCCGCGTCGCGACCGGGGCAGGGGGCGCCTGATGAACTCCCGCAGCCCGGTTGCCCTGCCCGACCCGGCCGCAGACTATCTGCGGGCGGTCGGGGCCGGGGAGTTGCCGGCCGACCTGCCAGCCAGTCACGCCGTCGGGGTGCTGGGGCCAGCACTCGCGGCGCAGAGCTTCCAGCGCCCGATGTTCGTCGTGGAGCGAGAGATCGCTTCGTTCTGCGCCGACTTCGAGGTGTTGCTCGATGTCGTCGGCAGGCTGCCCGATCTGCTCGCGGGCGGCAGCCTGGCCGAGTTCGGCGCGCTGACCGACGCGCCAGCGGCGATCCGCCCGATGCTCGTCGACACCGACATGCCACGCCTCGTCCGGTACGGCCGCGCCGACCTGATTCACGACGGCACCGGCTTCAAGGTGCTCGAGTTGGGCCTGTCCACCGCGGTCAACGGGGTCCGGCGCGCACCTCTGGGTGCCGCGATCCTGGCCGACCCACGATTCAGCCACTTCGCCGAGCGACACGGACTACGTCACCTCGATTCCGTCACCGGCCTGGTCGACCTGTTGGACGCGGCGGCACCGGAGCATGACGCCGGAACGCCTGACGACCTCAGGGAGGTGCTGATGGTCGAAGCGACCGGGGCACTCGCGGAGTGGGCCGCCGCGTGGCAGCCGCTGGCCGAGCGGATCGAGACGCGCCCCTTCCGGACCCGGCTGGCCGAGATCGCCGACCTGTCGAAACCCGATGGGACCATCGCCGACGGTGTCGCCGGAGTCAGCGCGATCCTGCGGCTGTTCAGCCTGGAGGAACTCGCCGCGGAGCCGGACCCGCTGATCGCCTGGCGGCGGCTGCACCCGTCAGCGGGCAGCACCACGCCGCCGGTGGTCACCGTACCGGCGCACGACGTGTTCAACAGCAAGTCCTGTCTCGCCCTCGTGCATCTGCCCGAGGTGCAGAACGCGCTGACCGAGGCCGAGCGCGCCGCGTTGCGCCGCATCCTGCCCCAGACGACCCGCCTCGACGCCCCGTACGATCTGACCGGCCTGATGCACGAGCGGTCCGACAGCATCCTCAAACCGACCACGCTGGCCCGTGGTGAAGGCACGGTGGCCGGCTGGACGGTCGACGACGCGACCTGGCGCGAGGCGCTCACCACGGCGGCCCGGAACGGCCGGTACATCGTGCAGCGGCGGGTCGTGCCCCGGGCCGAGCCGGGTTACGACGAGCAGGGCAGCACGGTGCGTGACTGGCACGCGGTGTGGGGAATGCACTACGGGCCGGCCGGGCTCACCGGTCTTACCTCGCGGCTGGTCAAGGAAGCGAGCGCCGTCGTCCGTGGCACCGGCCGACCAGTCCTGCTCGCGCCGGTCTTCCTCAACTCCGGCACTCACTCACTGAGCGATGATCGCGATGGGATGGCCGTCGCTGGATGCTGACTTTCGCTCCCTCTGGGTCGTCCGGTCAGCCACGCCACGCTCGGCGCTGGAACGTTGTCGGTAGGCAAACCACCGGTCTGCCGGCCCACCGGTTCGGTGCCCGCCGCGCGGTGCCGACCTGAGCCGGCCCGGGCGCTTCCGGGACCGTGGGCCCACTGATTCGCGTCGCTCAGCCGACCGATCCCGTTGTCGCGCGTGGCCGTACCGCCGGTTCGAGCAGCGACAACGTCCGCTGCTGCGCGTCGAGGCCGACGCGGATGCCGACCGGCATCGGCATGTTCGGGCCGGCATGTCCGAACTCGACGTTGCCCAGGACCGGAATGTCACGGTCGCCGAGGACGTCGAGGACGATCTCGGACAGGGTGGGGGACGCGTCGGGCGCTCCGAGACCGTCGATCGCGTACGGGACGCCCACGACCATGCCGGCGATCCGATCGAGGATGCCGCAGTGCCGCAGCACCTGCAGATAGCTCCACACGTACGAGGCTTGGCCGCCCATTTCCTCCCAGAACAGCACCGCGCCGTCGAACCACTCGAGCGGCAGCGCGTAAGGCGTCGCCTGCGCCAGCACAATGCGATTGATCACCCCGCCGATCAGCCGGCCTTCGGCACGACCGGCACGCCAGCACTCCCACGACGGGGTGGCGGGCAGCGCGCCGATCGCCTCCGTACCGGTCAGCAGTGCCGAGTAGAGCTTCTCGAGTGCCGCTCGGCGCGCCGCGGGCGCAGACTGCCACGCCCCGCCGAGACCGGGCGTCGCCAAGTCGGCATGGAACCCGACCAGGCCCGTGCGCGCGTAGAGCACCAGATGCAGCAGCGAGATGTCGCTGTAGCCGAGGATCGGCTTGGGGTCGGCAGCGATCGCCTCGACGTCGATCAGGTCGAGGTAACCGAGCGCCGTCTGGCCCCCGTCATGCGCGATGATCGCGCGCACCTCGGGATCACGCAGAAGAGCGTTGAGCTCCTCGGCGATCTCCACCGGCCGAGCCGCGCTCCACCAGTGCTGCCGTCCTGCTTCGAGTAGCGGTGCCCGACGCACGCGGAATCCCATCCGCTCGAGTACGACCACCGCCTGCCCGAGGTCAGGCTCGTAAGCGGCATGGAGCGGCCCGGACAGCGACGCGATGACGACGAGATCTCCGGGTGCCAGGGCGCGAGGTCGAAGCAGTTGAGGCAGTGTGGAACCGGTCACCGGCGCAGTGTTTCAACGCACGCGACGACACGCCACACACTGACTGATCGACCGCCCAGCAGCCCAGCCCGCACGACCCCGGCTGGTCCCGATGCGTGTGCCGGCCCCGGAAAACCACGTGAGCGTCCACAGCGGGGCGGGGCGGCCAGCCGCTCCCAATTGCGGTTGGCCGAGCCCGGCTGCCGTGCGAACGTACGGCAGCACGGAACCCGCACCGGTGGAGGATTGATGGAGACGGCTGCGTTCGACTATGACCACGAAGCCCCGCTCGAGGTCGAACGCCACGAACACGTGGTGACGCGGGACCTCACCATCAGCGAACTCACCTACGACCACGGCGCCGGTGGCCGCGCCCGCGCCACCCTCATCGTCCCGGCCCGGCCGAACGGCACCGGCGTGATCCTCGCCCACGGCGGTACGGACGACGGGCGGCACTTCTTCGTCGACGAGGCCACCAGCATGGCCGAGCGTGGCATGACCGCGCTGCTGACGGCCTACCGACTGCCGCCGCACGGCGACCAGCGGGCCGTGGCCGACGCCGTACGGGCCGCGGTGCTGACCCAGCGCCGCGGCCTCGACCTACTGACCGCGTGGGCCGACCGGCTCTGCTACTTCGGGCACAGCGCCGGCGCGTACCTGGGTGCCATCCTCAGTGGGGTGGACCCGCGCCTCTTCGCGCTGGCTCTCGCCTCCTACGGCTCCGGCACCCTCCAGCGCCTCGCCGCCGCCAGCCTGCCGCAGAACGATCCGGTAGCCGACGCCTACGTGGAGTTCCTGCACCGCTTCGAGCCGGCGTCCTACGTCGCGGTGCCGGGCGCCCGACGGCTGCTGTTCCAGCACGGCAGGGACGACGAGATCGTCTACCTGTCGGAAGGGCTGCGCTTGTTCCACGCGGCCGCCGAACCCAAGGAGTGGCGCGAATACCCCTGCGGACACGACACGTCGACGCCCCCGCGGGCCCGGGCCGACCGCCTGCGGCTCTTCGCCGCCACCTCGGAGGGCTGAGACGGGACGATCGCGAGTCGGTGCTGGTGTCGAGGCGGCGGGCGACGTTGCGCGCGTAGCGTGTGCCGCAGTCATGCAGGTGACCTGGAGGTTGACGATGCGTCCGACGGCCCGTTCGTTCCGCACGCCCGACGGCGTGACGCTCGGGGTCGAGCACTTCGGCGATGCGGCGGCGCCTATCGTGCTGCTCGCGGGCGGCCCGACCATGCTCTCCTGGCCCGATGCGCTCTGCGAGACGCTCGCTCGCGGCGGACGTCACGTCGTCCCCCTTGCCGAGATCCATTCACGAGCGTAGGAAGAACACCACGCTCCACCCACCATCGTCGGCCCCCGCATCGGACCACGGTCCGGTGTCGAAGGAGATGCGCGTGACCACACCCAGACGGCTCCGTCTCGCCGTGTCCGTGCTGGTGACCGCCGGCGCCGTCCTGCTCGGCGCGGGCGCCGCCGCGGCGCCGCCCGCGACGCCCGCACCGGTCGGGCAGCAGGACTGCGACCCGATCGACCCGACGGCCTGCCTGCTGCCGTTCCCGAACGACTACTTCACCGTGCCGGACCGGACCAGCCCGACCGGCAAGCGGGTGCGGTTCGCGGCCTCCGCGATGCCCGCCAACGCGCAGGGGACCCCGATCGACCCGACGGAGTGGAACCGGCAGGACGGGTTCAGTCCCGGCTCGCCGATCCTGGTGCGCGTGCCCGGCCTCGACGCGGCGGCGACCGGGATCGCGCCCGTCACCGACATCGGCCGCTCGCTGGCGCCGGACGCGCCGATCGTGCTGCTCGACGCCCGCACCGGCAGGCGCACGCCGTACTGGGCCGAACTGGACGCGCACGCGGCCGGCCAGCCGGAGCGGCAGTTGCTGATCATCCGGCCCGCGGTGGCGCTGACCGAGGGCACCCGCTACGTCGTCGGCCTGCGCGGCCTGCGCGACGGCGACGGGGCGCTGATCCCCGCCCCGAAGGCGTTCACGGCGTACGTGACCGGTGCCGGCCTCGGCCACCGGGACCGGCGCGGCCCGCAGATGAAGCGGATCCTCGCCGACCTGACCCGGGCCGGCGTCAAGCGGCACAGCCTCTACCTGGCCTGGGACTTCACCGTGGCCAGCCGGCACGGTCTGACCGGGCGGACGCTGGCGATCCGGGACGGCGCGTTCGCCGCGCTCCGCCGGGCCGCACCGTCGTTCACCGTCACCCAGGTGACCGACTACCCGCCGGAGCAGGAACCGCTGATCGCCCGGCAGGTGACCGGCACCATCGGCGTACCGTCGTATCTGACCGGTGACGGCGGGCCCGGCTCCCGGCTGCACTACGGGCCGGCCGGCGGCGACGGGACGCCACCGACGCCGAACGCCCTGCCCACGCCGTCCGGCGCGACGGTGGCGGCCGACTTCGTCTGCAACATCCCGCGCAGCGCCTCCGCCGCGAAGCCGGCGCACCTGTCGCTCTACGGCCACGGCCTGCTCGGCAAGCCGACCGAGATCAACGCCGGCAACGTCAGGACGATGTCGCACACGTACGACTTCACCTTCTGCGCCACCAGCTGGATCGGCATGGCCGCCGCCGACGTCCCCTACGTGGCCGGCGCCTTCACCGACCTCAGCGCCTTCCCCGCGGTGGTCGACCGGTTGCAGCAGAGCTACCTGAACTTCCTCTTCCTGGGTCGGACGATGATCCACCCGGGCGGGTTCGCCGCCCACCCGGCGTTCCGGGACGCCGCCGGACGGCCGCTGATCAACGTGGCCGGCGGGCTGCACTACGACGGCAACAGCCAGGGCGGCATCAACGGCGGCGCGCTCACCGCCATCGCCCAGGACTGGACCCGGTCGGTGCTCGGCGTGCCGGCGATGAACTACTCCACGCTGCTGCAACGCAGCGTGGCCTTCACCCCGTTCCAGACAATCATGGACGGCCACTACCCGGACAAGGTCGACCAGCAGCTGATTCTCGCGCTGCTGCAGATGTTGTGGGACCGGTCCGAGGCCAACGGGTACGCCCAGCACATGACCGACCGGCCGTTGCCGGGCACCCCGGCGCACCAGGTGCTGATGCACGTGGCCTTCGGCGACCAGCAGGTTTCCCCCGCCGCGGCGGAGGTCCAGGCGCGCACCATCGGCGCCCGCCTGCACACCCCCGCGCTCGCCGACGGCTGGTCACGGGACGTGCGGCCGTACTGGGGCATCGCGCCGATCCGCAGGTATCCGTACACCGGCTCGGCGATCGTGATCTGGAACAGCGGCGCGGCGTACGCGCCACCGCCGACCAACCTCGCCCCGGCCGGGCCGGAGTACGGCGAGGATTCGCACGAGTTCCCGCGCGCCCAGGCCGGAGCCCAGAAGCAGAAGGCGGTGTTCCTGCTCACCGGAAAGGTCATCGACGTCTGCGCGCGGACGCCGTGCCCGTGACGCGGTGACCGGTCATGCCGAGGTGCACGTCCGGCCGCAAGCAGATAGGTGTCTGTGGATCAATGCCGACAGACCGCTGCCCGGCGGCGGGTCAGCGCCCTAGCGTCACCGGTGCCGGGCCCGTGGCGGATGGCCACCCGGGCCGGCTCCTAAGGAGGCACGGGTGCGAAGGCGTTACGGCATCATCTCGGCGGCCACCGCCATGCTCTGCGGGCTCGCTCTGGCCGGCACGCCGGCACAGGCGAGCGTGACCACGCCGAACGGGATCCCGCTCGAGGCGGAGGCGACGTTCCACGGCCGGCCGATCCGGGACGCGGCGACCGCGCAGGCCCTGGCCGACGCGTACTGGACGCCGGAGCGGATGCGAGCCGCCACGCCGCTGGAACCGTTGGTGGGCGGGGAGGAGCTGGCCGGGGAGGCCGCGGACCGGCCGGGTCGGGTCGGCGAACCGCGTTCGGGCGCGGAGCCCATCGGTCCGCGCGGCACCGGCACGGCGGTCCCCGGTGCCTCGGTCTCGGCCCGCAACGCCTCCGCCGGGGCGGGAACCCAGTCCGTCAATCCCTCACCCGGTGTCGGCCGGGTCTTCTTCACCGACGTCAACGACGAGGACCACTACTGCTCCGCCAGCGCGATCAACACGGCCAAGGCGAACCTGGTCTCCACCGCCGGGCACTGCCTGCACCCCGGCGACGGCTCCGACAACTGGTACACCAACTGGGTCTTCGCCCCGAACTACGCCGACGGCCCGTCCGCCTGGGGGCTGTGGAGCGCCCGGAGCATGACCTCCACCAAGGGCTGGGTCGACCACGACATCCTGTGGTGGGACTACGGTTTCGTCACCGTGTGGCCGCGCAACGGCAAACGACTGGTGGACGTCACCGGCGGGGAGGGCATCAGCTTCAACTACCCCCGCAGCGTCGCCGCCACCCTGCTCGGCTATCCCGGCGCCGCGCCCTTCGACGGCAGGTGGCAGCACTACTGCCAGAGCACGACGCAGGCCGCGGGATCCCAGCGGGTCAAGCTCATGGACTGCCCGCTGAACGAGGGCACCAGCGGCGGGCCGTTCCTGCGGGCCTGGAACAACTCCCAGGGCTTCGGGCACGTGAACTCGGTGGCCTCGTACAAGTACTCCGGCAACATGTACGGCCCGTACTTCGACGAGGACGTCGCCGACCTCTTCGACTACGCGAAGGCCAAGAACTGACCGGCGTGGGCCGGGCCGGCCGCGCCGGGAGCTGAGGCGTCCGCCGTGGTACCGGCTGCCACGGCGGCGCCGTCGAGCTCCCCGGCCGCCCAGGTGGTGGTGTCGATCACCCCTGGGCGGCCGACCCGGCCCGGCCGGTGCGCGGCACGGCCCGTGACATGATGGCGCCCATGGGGAAACAGCAGGACGTCGGCGGACCCGACCGTCACAGTGGGTCAGGCGCCGCCGCGGACGGCGCGACGGGTGGCGGCGTCGACGCGCGGCTCGCCGTCGCCCAGGACCCCGCCACGACACAGATGACCCTCATCGACCTGGCGTCCGATCCGTCGGCCGTGGTCCGTAAGGCGGTCGCGACGCGCACCGACGCGCCCGCGCAGGCACTGCGACCGCTGGCCCGGGACCATGATCGTCAGGTCCGGGAGGCCGTGGCGAGAAACCCCTCGACCTCGATCGGCAATCTCCTGCGACTCGTCAAGGACGCCGACCGGTGGGTCCGCTGGGCGGTCGCGGGCAACCCGGCCTGCGACGAGTCGGTCCGCCGGGTGATGGCGGAGGCCCCCGACAAGGAGCTTCGCGGTCTCCTCGCGGAGACGCGCGAACTGGAGCCCGAGCTGGCCGCGCGGTTGGCCGACGACGTCTCTCCCGAGGTACGGGAACGACTCGCCACCCACACCCACGACCCCGACGTGATCACCGCCCTGATGGCCGACCGCACCGCGCGCGTACGCAAGGGGCTCGCCCGCAACCCGCGGACCACCGCCGCCCAGCGCAGCGCGCTCGCCCAGGACCCCGTGGTGGACGTCCGCGTCGCGCTGGTGCTGGCGGTCGAGCTGGACGACGCGGATCTGCGACGCCTGGTCGACGACCGCTCGGTGCAGGTGCGGATGGCGTTGGCGACGTCGGAGATGGTTCCGCCGCACATCCGGCAGGCGCTCGGCAACGATCCCGACGAGATGGTTGCCGGCGCGGCGCGGAACTTCCGCCCCGGGGCGGGCAACGCCGCGGTGGTACGGGCTCCGCGCATCGGCCACCGCGCCTCCGGAACCGGCCGAGGCCGACCGGGCGGCACCCGGCGCTGAGTCGGCGCGAAGACCGGACTGCCGAGGGCGTCATTCGCAGCGGTCCTCGCTGCCCCGCCCGTACGGCTCGCAGCAGTCCGGCCGGTGCCGGAACACGATCAGCGTGTGACCGTGGCGCTCCTCGCGGTCGCCGGTCCGCTCGTACAGGCAGGCACCCCACACCACCGTCTCGCCTTGGCCGTCGACCACCTGCCCGTCGCCAGGGCCGTGCCGCAGCAACACCCTCACACCGGCGACGCTACCCGCGCCCGCCGCGGTGACGTCAGGACTTCCGGAACGAGGCCGGGCGTTCCGGGGTGGCTGCGGGCTCGCCCGCCCAGCTTGTCGGCCGGCATTCCTGCACACGGCAAGCGTCCAGCGGCCCCACGTCGGTCCCGACGGCCATTGGACCACGGCGGTCGCCGCGGGGACCTCCCGCGCGGGAGGTCCCCGCCAGTGGTTCAGGCGGCGTAGATGTACTTGTTGTTCCCCACCGCCAGTACGGCCGCCGTGGAGCCGCGGACCCCGCTGTTCAGGTTGCGCCAGCCGGTGCTGCTGGCCGTCTCGTGGACGTAGCCGCCGGTGACGCTGTAGACCAGCTTCGTCCCGTTGAAGTGCAGCGCGGCCAGGGCCGTGCCCTGTGCGCCGGAGACGCCGGTCCAGAGGTTGCGCCAGCCCGCGTTGCTGGCCGCCTCGAAGATCCGGCCGCCGTTGAGGGTGTAGACGATCTTCGTGGTGCCCGCCGCGATCGCCGCCACCGCCGAGCCCGGAATGCCGGTGCTGAGGTTGCGCCAGCCGTTCGCGCTGCTCGCCTCGTGCACGTAGCCGCCGACGATGCTGTAGACGTACTTGATCCCGTCGATCTCGATCGCCGAGATCGACGCGGAGCTCACCCCACTGATGCCGGTGCTGAGGTTGCGCCAGCCGTTGCCGCTGCTCGCCTCGTGCACCGAGCCGCCGACCACGCTGTAGACGAGCTTCACCCCCTTCCAGTTCAACGCGGCCAGAGCGGTGCCCTGTGCGCCGGAGACGCCGGTCCAGAGGTTGCGCCAGCCCGCGTTGCTGGCCGCCTCGAAGATCCGGCCGCC
>NZ_JBNCKV010000023.1:0-24003 GCF_049841695.1 Micromonospora sp. DT178 | reverse complement strand
CCGTTGAGGGTGTAGACGATCTTCGTGGTGCTCACCCCGATCGCGGCCACCGCCGACCCGGTGACCGCACCCGCGCTGCCGGAGACCGGGAGGGCCTGCCAGCCGTTGAAGCTGGGCGCCTCGTACACCTGACGCGACTGCTGGCCCGGGTTCTGCGCGATGTAGACCAGCGGGCTGATCCTGGTGCCCGAGGGGTCGATCATGTGCCAGTGCAGGTGCGGGCCGGTCGAGCTGCCCGAGCCGGGCGCGCCGGCGGCACCGCCGGACCGGCCCACCACCGTGCCCGCACCGACGCTGGCACCGTCGGCGAGCAGGAACTGCGACAGGTGCATGTACTGACTGCGGTAGCCGTCGCCGTGGTGGATCGTGACGGTGTGCCCGCCGGTGCCGTTGTAGGGGATGTTCTGGATGGTGCCGGCGCCGCAGGCGGGCAGTGCCGTTCCCACGCCCATGCCGTAGTCGATGCCGCCGAGCGAACCGCGGCGGAGGTGGCCCTCCCAGGTGTCGGTGACCGGGTATGCGCTGAACGGGTTGTAGATCGTCGGTGCGGCGTGCGCGGTTCCGGGAATCAGCACCCCGCCCACGGTCACGGCGCCCGCGCCCAACGCCGCGGCGCGCAACACGGTACGGCGGCTGACGCCTGGTGCGCCTTCGTCGCCGCCCCCGCAGCAACCGGCTCCGTCATGCTGATTCATGGAACTCCTTCTGTGGTCACGGGTGCACGCGGCCACGGCCGCGGCGGTCCGACGGCGCGTGGTGACGGTCCTGGCCGGTTGGGCTGCTCCCCACACCGGACGCTCCGCAGGCCCCGGTCGACGCGGTCGGATCCCCGTGGACCGCGCGCCGCCGGGGCCGTCGGTCGATCGATCATAGTCAGTGCGGTCGCCGGTCGGCTGGTACCCGGTCGGCGACAGGTGCACCGACGGCAGCCTCGCCGTCCGCTGCCGTCGTCGACTGACGACGGCGCCCATGACCGAAGCTCGCGTTCGGCGGAGGCGCCACCCGCACCCGGCCGTCCGGTGTTTGCTGTCCACATGAGCTTCCCGTCCCACCGGCGGCGTCGGCGTCGGTCATCCCGGCGCCTGGTGGCGCGACTGGACGCGGAGCGCTACATGCTGCTGATGCTCATCGGGTTCGGCGGCGCGGTCCTCGGCACCCGCGCGTTCCTGGCGCTGACCGGCTATCCGCAGGTCGGCGGCGGTACGTTGCACATCTCGCACGCCCTGTGGGGTGGCCTGTCGTTGTTCGTCGCCTCGCTCGTCCCGCTGCTTGTCGTCAACCGGGCCGCGCTGCTCTGGGCGGCGCTGCTGGCCGGGATCGGCGCAGGACTCTTCATCGACGAGGTCGGCAAGTTCATCACCGCCGACAACGATTACTTCTTCCCGGCCGCCGCGCCCATCGCCTACGCGGCCTTCCTCACCGCCGTGTGGCTGTACGTGCGCGCCCGGAGCACGCGGGTCGAGGGCACGCGTGCGCAACTGCACGCCGCGCTGGAGCTGCTCGGCGAGGCCGTCGACGGGAGACTCGGCGACCGGGACCGGGCGCAGCTGCGGCGACGACTCGGCGCCGCCGCCGCGAGCCCGGACGGCGATGAGCTGCGACCGCTGGCCGCGGCGCTGCTGGAGCTGACCGGGCCCGGGGTGCTGCCGCCGTACGAGCAGCGATCAGGACGGGTCGCCCGGACCGCGGTCGCCGTGCGGGCGTGGGTGGCTCGGTCGTTGACCCGGGGCCGGCTGCGCGTCGGGCTGGTCGTGGCACTCGGGCTACTGGGCTTTGCCACCCTCAGCGACCTCACCACGATCGTCGCCGTCGCTCTCGACCTGCGTGACGGGACCACCGGTGGGGTGCTCACCACCGCCAACGAGTTCGCCCGCATCGACATCCGGGACCGTCGCGGGGTGCTGCTCCTGCTCGTCCGGGCGCTGCTGGACGCCTGCGTGGGAACCGCGCTCGTCGTGGCCGCCGGGCTGCTGCTCCGTGGGGTGGCCCGCCGAGCCGTGGAGATCGCCCGGGCGGGTCTGGTCACCTCACTGAGCGTGGTGAATCTGCTGGTGTTCTACCTAGACCAGTTCGGCGCCGCCGTCAGCGCGCTCGGTCAGTTGGCGGTCCTGCTCGCGGTGCAGCACTACCAGCGGCTGGTCGATCGGCCGGCCGACGCCGACCGCTCCGGCGGCGCTGACGGTGACTGAACGCGAATGCCCGCGAACGCCGCGCCGAACCTGACGTCGCCCGGGCCCGTGCGGACGGCGGGCGTCCTCAGCGGACGGCGTCGCCCATGCGGGCGACGGCCTCGGTGAGGATCGCCGGCGAGGTGGCGAAGTTGAGCCGGACGAAGCCCGCCCCGCCGGTGCCGAAGACGTGCCCGGAGCTGAGGGCGACCCGCGCGTGGTCGAGGAACATCTTCGCCGGCCCGGCGACGTCGCTGACCACGCCGATGTCGTCGGCCGGCTGTTCCGTGTCGACGCCGAGCCCGGTGCAGTCCAGCCAGGCGAGGTAGGTGCCCTCGGGGCGGTGGTACGGGACGGACGGCAGGTGCTTCGCCAGCAGCGTCGCGAGCAGCGTGCGGTTGCCGTCGAGACCGTCGAGGAGGAGGTCGAGCCACGGCCCGCCCTCGCGGAACGCGACGGTGTGCGCGATGACGCCGAGGTGGCTGGGCCCGTGGCTGACCTCTTCCGGCATCCGGCGGAGGTCAGACACGGCCTGCGGGCCGGCGACCGCGAGCGCCGCCTTGAGGCCGGCGAGGTTCCAGGCCTTCGAGGCGGAGGTCAGGGCGAACGCGTTCTCGGCGCCGGCCACCGTGAGGTACGGGGTGAAGTGCGCACCCGGCAGCACCAGGGGGGCGTGGATCTCGTCGGAGATCACCCGTACGCCGTGCCGGTCGGCCAGCGCGGCGACGGTTTCGAGCTCGTCGCGCCGGTGGACGACCCCGGTCGGGTTGTGCGGGTTGCACAGCAGGAACGCCGGCCGGCGGCCGTGGGCCCGCGCGCGGCGGAAGGCCTCGTCGAGGGCGGCGGGGTCCATGCGCCGGTCGGGCCCGAGCGGGGCCTCGACCACCTGCCGGTCGGCGTGGCTGACGAAGGCGTAGAAGGGCGGGTAGACGGGGGAGCAGACCACGACCGCGTCGCCGGGGTCGGTGACGAGCCGGAGCACCTCGACGATGCCCATCATCACGTCGGGCACGACCGAGGTGTGCGCGACGCGGAAGTCGGGCCAGCCCCAGCGCCGGGCGGCGAAGTCACCGACCGCCTCGGCGTACGCCGTCCCGTACGAGTAGCCGGTGTCGCCGAGGTCGACCGCGCGGCGGAGCGTGTCGGCCACCGGGGGAGCGAGGGGCACGTCCATCTCCGCGACCCAGAGCGGGAGCACGTCGGGCGGGAACATGCGCCACTTCACGCTGGTGCGCTGCCGGAGTTCGTCCAGCGTGAGCAGGGTGAGCGGGTTCCGGGCCGCCGAGCCGTCGGCGGAGGGGCCAGGGCTTGCCATACCGCCCACCATAGGACCAGGCGCCGCCGCTGGTTCCGCCCGCCCGGGCGCCCACGTCCGGCCCCCGACGCCGCTACCAGCGGTTGCGGGCCTCCTCGGCCCAGCCGACCAGTCCGTCCAGGTCGACGCGCTCGCCGTCGTCGGCCGCCGCCCAGCCGGTGAAGTGCCCGAAGCACTGGTGCGTCTCGTTGGCGAGCACACCGAAGTTCGTCCTGGCGATCTTCTCGTGGAAGGGGTGGAACTCCACCGCCACCCGCTCGCCGCTGATCCGCCACGGCCGCAACCAGTCGGCGCGGTCGTACTCCCAGCGCAGCTCGTCGCCGATCTTGTGCAGCCGGCCGTCGACGAAGAGGCCGTTCTCGGTCGAGCCGGTGCCGTCGGTCCACCGACCGCCGAGCTGGATCGCCCGACCCGGGCCGCTGCCGGCGGCCCAGTTCCAGCGGATCGCGTACGGCCACCTGCCGCGACCGTGGTCGAGGACGGCGAAGGAGTCCGCCTCGGCGACCGGATGCTCCACCCCGTCGACCCGCAGGGTGCCGCGCACCGGGCGGCCGAGGTCCTTGACGGTGTACTGGAACCGGCGGGTGCTCCAGGGCACCACCACGCCGAGCGACTCGTGACCCGCCGGCAGCGGCACCACGAGGTCGACCTCCAGACCGGGGGCGGTGGCGCGGATGGTGGTGCCCGACGCCGCCTGGTCGATGTCGATCGAGAGCCCGCCGCCGCGTGCCCGCACCGCGCCCGCCCCGCTGACCGGCGGGAAGAGCGTGCCCCGGGCGAAGGGGACCACCGCGTTCCTGTCGATCTCGGCCTTCGTCGCGCGGTCGAGCACGTAGAGGCTGTGCACGCCCGCGTAGTCCAGCGACGAGGCGACCAGGCCGACGATGTGGGTCGGCGTGACGACGCCCCAGTACTCCCAGCGCTTGTTGCGGCCCCAGCCACGCAGGTTCGCCCGGTGCAGTGGACGGCGGCTCCAGCCCACGGCGGCGGGATCGAGCCGCCCGCCCGCGAGGCACAGGTCGACCGGCTCGGTGATCTCGTTCTCGCGCGTCACGACGGGGAGGGTATCCGGCCCGGCTCCGGCGGGGACGCCGCCGGAGGTCGCCCGGTGGCGGCGGCGTGGCGGTCGAGGGCGCGCAGGAGGTTGCCGCCGAGGACGGCGTCGCGGTCCCCGGCCGACAGCCCGTCGAGACCGGTCGGATCGGCCGCCTGGGCGAAGGACACGTGGTCGAGGCTGGGGGAGAAGTCGGATCCCCAGTACAGGCGCCGTGGGCCGAAGCGGTCGAGGAGCAGGTCGACGAACGGGCGGGCCGCCCGGTGCGGGAAGGCGTGTGCCGGGTGGCTGACCGCGTACAGGCCGGAGACCTTGACCCCGACGTGGGGCAGCCGGGCGATCCGCGTCAGGGGAGCGAGGACGGCCTCCGCCGTCTCGCGGGTGGGCACCTCGGCGTGTTCCCCGGGCAGGCCGAGGTGGCTGAACAGCACGGTGCAGCCGTCCAGGGCGGCCAGGGCCGGGCCGAGCCGCGTGGTCGCCGCGGGGGTGGCGTTGAGGCTCACCACCGCCCCGGCGTCGTTCAGCGCCGGCGCCTCGTGCGTCGTCCAGGCGGCGAACGCCTCGGCGGCCGCCTCGTCGGGCAGGTACGCGGCGACGCCGACGAAGCCGGCGGAGAGCCAGGTTCCGGCCCCGCCCGCTCCCGCCGGTCCGCCTGGTGGGACGTAGGCGACCGGGGCGATCCAGTCGTGCGCGGCGGCTAGGCGGGCGAGATGGTCGTTGTTGCCGGCGAAGCGCGGCTCGCCCTCGTAGCCGACCACGAGTGCCCGTCCGATGCCGTGCTCGCGTCGTATGCCCTGGTAGACGGCCAGTTCGTCGCCGCCGGCGGGGGAGCGGCCGTAGCGACCGGGATAGCCGTCGGCGAACAGGTGCAGGTGGGCGTCAGCGCGTCGCATGGTCGGACCCTAACCCAAATTTCCGCAGGCCATTGACGTGGCGACACCCCTGACTTAGGTTCTTGTCTCAATTAGGTCCGTAACTGAGGGCGCGAGCAAGGGGTGAACCGCGTGACGCTGGAAGGCGACGACGTTGATGAGCTGGTCCGGCTGCGGCGCCAGCTTCACCAACATCCTGAGCTGCGGTTCACCGAGCGACAAACAGCCGCCACCCTCGTGGAGCTGTTGCGGCCCCTGGGCCGGATCCGGACCGGAATTGCCGGCACCGGCCTGGCTCTGGAGATCGATGGAGCTGCGCCCGGACCCGAGGTTCTCCTTCGGGCCGATATGGACGCCTATCCCGTTCAGGACGCCAAGCAGGAGCCGTACGCCTCCCGCAACCCCGGCGTCTGCCACGCCTGCGGGCACGACGTGCACATGACCGTCGCCTACGGAGTCGCCGCCCGGCTCGCCGCCGACCCACCGGCCCGGGGCTCGGTGACCCTGCTGTTCCAGCCCGCCGAGGAGATCCCGTTCGGAGCCGACTCCGGCGCCGCCGCGGTGCTCGCCGACGAGGCGTTCCGCGACCGCCGGTTCGCCGCGGTGCTCGGCCTGCACTGCTGGCCCGACCTGGCGGCGGGCACGCTCGGTGTCGACCGGAGCACCGCGATGGCGGCGAAGGACGCGTTCCGCGTCGAGCTGCTCGGGGTGGCCGCGCACGCCGCCACCCCGGCGCTGGGGCGCGACGCCATCCTGGGCCTCACCGCCATGGTCACCACCCTGCACGCCGCCGTGGCCCGGGCCCGCAACCCCGAGGAACTGGTCGCCTTCAACATCGGCACCATCTCCGGCGGGGCGAGCCAGAGCCAGGTCGCCGACTGCGCCGAGGCGACCGGGACCCTGCGTACCCACGACCCGGCCGTCCGGGAGCGGCTCAAGGCGGTGATCGAACGCGTCACCCGCCAGCAGGCCGCGGCGCTCGATCTCGGCGTGCGCTTCACCTGGGCCAACGAGATGCCCCCGGTGCGCAACGCCGCCGAACTGGTCGCCCTCGCGCACGCCGAGCTGCCCGGGACCGTCGACGTCGTCGACCTGCCGGTGCCGCCCCTGACCACGGACGACTTCGCGCTGCTCGGCGCGCTCGGTCCGAGCCTCTACGTCAAGCTGGGCGTCACCGGCGAGCGCGGCGGAGCCCCGCTGCACTCCGGCGCGTTCGACGTCGACGAGCGGTGCCTGGTGACGGGGGTGGCCGCCCTGGAGCGGCTCACGCGGGCGGTCCTCGACGGTCGACTGCGGGCCGGCGTCGCGCAGGGCGAGCCGGCGTCCGCCGGGGCGGTGGACGGATGAAGGACGGACCGCGGGTGGCGGTGATCGGCGGGGGCGCGTTCGGCGTCCGGCACGTGGCCGCCTACCAGGCCCTGGGTGTACGCGTCGACGCGCTGGTCGAACCCGACGCGGCCACCCGGCAACGGGTGGCCGGCCGCCACGGCATCCCGCACAGCTATCCCACCGTCGCCGACCTGCTCGCCGCCGGCACGCCGGACGCCGCGTCCGTGTGCGTGCCCGGCTCGGCGCACCGTGCCGTCGCCGTCGCCCTGATCGCCGCCGGGGTGCCCGTCCTGGTCGAGAAGCCGCTGGCCGCGACCGTCCCCGACGCCGCCGCCATCGTCGCCGCCGCCGAGGCGCACGGGGTGCTCTGCCAGCCGGGGCACATCCTGCGGTACAGCCCCGCCCACCGGGCGCTGCACGACGCCGTCCGTGCTGGCCGGCTGGGTCAGGTGCTGGCCGTCTCCTCGCGCCGGGACCGCCCCCGCACCCTGACCCGGCTCTTCCCCGAGGAACATCCCGCCCTGCTGACCGCCGTGCACGACATCGACCTGGCGCTGTGGTACGCGCAGTCGCCGGTGGTCGAGGTACGCGCGGCGGCCCGGACCCGCCCGGGATCGGCGACGCCGGTGCTGGTGTGGGCGGAGCTTCGACACGCCAACGGCGTCGTGTCGTCGGTCCGCAACAGCTACCTCCTGCCCGAACACACCCCCAGCCACACCTTCGACCTGGTCGAGGTGTACGGCACCGACGGGGTCGGCCACGTCGACCTCGGGCACCCCACGCTGCTCGTGCAGGCCGAGCGGACGGAGGCGCCGGACTGGTTGCTCTCCCCGGCCGACGGCGGTGGCGCGCTCGCCGCCGAGCTGCGGCACTTCCTGCGCCGGCTGGACGGCAGCGAGCCCACCCCGGTCGTTCCCCTCGCCGACGGGCTGCACGTGGTGCAGATCGCCGCCGCCGTCGTCGACAGCGCCACCGCCGACGGCGCCCCCCGCCGAGTTCCCCATCCCCCTCGCTGACAGGAGCTTCTGCTGATGATCCGACGTAGATTGGCCGCCGGCGTCGTCGCCGCCGGCATGGCCGCCGCCGCGTTGCTCTCCGGGTGCGGAGGTGACGACGCCTCGGACGGCCCGGTCACCCTCAAGGTGCTGACCTGGGAGCCGGGCGGCACCGAGTACTGGAAGCAGGTCAAGACCAGCTTCGAGGCCAGCCACCCGGACATCAAGTTGGACATGCAGTCGGTGCCGTTCGACAAGTACCCCGAGGTGCAGGGCCCCTACATCACGTCCCAGTCGGGGCCGGACGTGATGGCCAACAACGCGGGCCTGGAGCTGTTCGACCGGCGCGGCGCGTACGTGCCGCTGGGCGACAAGGCCGCCGAGATCAACAAGGACCTCGTCACCTACAGCGGTGCCTGCGAGGGCTTCGACACCGCCAAGCCCTGCTACGGCGTGCCCTTCTCGTACCAGGGCAACGTCCTCTACTACAACAAGAGCATCCTGACCGCCGCCGGACTCGACCCGGAGAAGCCGCCGGCGACCTGGACCGAGTTCAGCGCCGCCTGCGAGGCGGTGAAGAAGGCCGGCAAGACCTGCCTGGCCCTGGGGCTGTCGGGCACCTTCCCCGCGTACTGGGACTTCCCCGAGATCGCCCGCAGCTACCTCAGCGAGGACGACATCCGCGGCCTGCTGGCCGGCACCCTGTCCTGGAAGGACCCGAAGCTGGTCGCGGTGCTGGCGAAGCTCGCCGAGATCACCACCAAGGGCTGGGCGAACAGCAACGCGCCGTCGATCACGATGCTTCCCGACGGCGCGGACATCTTCCAGCGCGGCGACGCCGCGTTCGCCGGGACGATCATCTCCGACGCCGTGAACTGGGAGGCGTTCGGCAAGGCCCTCGGCGACGACAAGCTCGGCGTCACCCGCTGGCCGGCAGCCGAGCCCAGCGCCGCGCTGGCGCAGAAGTTCTCCGGCATCGAGGGCGCCGTCTACGGCGTGACGAAGTGGAGCGAGAAGAAGGACGCCGGGCTGGAGTTCATCACCTGGCTCGCCGGCAAGGAGAACGGCGAGCTGTGGGTGAAGCACGCCAAGGGTCAGCCGCTGAACAAGAACGTCGACAAGGCGCTGCTGCCCTCCTCGCCGGCCTTCCAGAAGATCCAGGAGCTGGTCGCCGACCCGACCCTGCACGCCGGGGTGATGCTCTCCGGACCCGAGGCCGACGCGCTGGCCCGCGGCTGGCAGCAGGTGAGCCTCGGTCAGCTCACCGTCGACAAGTGGGCCGAGCAGATGCAGCAGGCGCTGGAGCGCAGCCCCACCAAGAAGCAGGGCAACTAGTCGTACGGGGCGGGGCGGCGACGCCCCGCCCCGCCAGCCGGAGAAGGAAGCCAGATGACGATCTCCACCGCGCCGGTGCCGGAGCCGGTGGCCGCCGACAAGCCGACCCGACCCGCCCGGCGGCCCCCGCGCCCCGGCCGTGCCCGCGAGTGGTGGCTGGGCGCCGTGCTGGTGCTGCCCGCGCTGGTCCTGGCCGTGATGTTCAAGGTGGTGCCCCTGATCCGGGGAGTGATCACCAGCACCGAGTCGTCCAGCGGGTTCGGTGGCAGCTCGTTCGCCGGGGCCGACAACTACACCCGCATGCTCGACGACCCGATGGTGCTCACCAGCTTCCGCAACGCCCTGCTGGTGGTGGCCACCCTGCCGGTGTGGATCGTGCTGCCGCTGGTGTTGGCGCTGCTGATCCACCAGCGGTCGCCGGGCTGGAAGTTCTTCCGGGCCGTCTACTTCGTCCCGTACACCATCGCCCCGATCGTCGTCGGGATCATGTTCCGGCAGATCCTCGCCCCCGACGGACCCCTGAACGCCCTGCTGCGTACGGTCGGCCTCGAACCGCTGGCGATCCAGTGGCTCAACGGCCGCTACAGTGCGCTGTTCGCACTGGTCGCGGTCGCGCTGTGGAGCTTCTTCGGCCTGGGCGTGATGACCTACCTGGCCGGGCTGGCCACCATCCCCGAGGAGACCCTCGAAGCGGCCTACCTCGACGGCGCCGGGTTCTGGCGGCGCCTGCTCTCCGTGGTGGTGCCGATGCTGCGGCCCACCGTGGCGTACTGGAGCGTGCTGTGCGCCTCGGGCGTCCTGATCTGGCTCTTCCCGCTGATCTACGCGCTGACCCAGGGCGGGCCGGGCGACGCCACGATGCTGCCCGAGTACCTGGTCTTCCTGACCACCTTCCAGTTCCTCGACCGCGGCTACGGCTCCGCCATCGGCATCGCGCTGTTCGTCTTCGTCGCCGTGCTCTCGATCTTCAGCGTGCGGCACATGTTCACAGAGGGGACCAGGAAGCCGCGATGAACCAGCGCCAATTCGCCCGCGCCGGGCGCTACCTGCTCACGTTCGCGCTGGTCGTCGTCGCGGTCGCGGCGGTCTACCCGCTGCTGTTCACGGTGGTCAGCTCGCTGAAGACGCAGACGGGCTTCGCCCAGGACCCGCTGGGCCTGCCGAGCGGGATCACCCTCGACAACTACCTCGAGGCGTTCCGCCGGATGGACATGCCCCGGCTGCTGCTCAACTCGCTGATCACCACCCTGGGCGGGCTGGTGCTGTCGGTGCTCGCCGCGCTGCTGGTCGCGTACGCGGTGACGAAACTGCGCTTCCGCGGCGGCAAGGTGGTCTTCCTGCTGATCATCATCACCCTGACCATCCCCGGCCAGGCGATCATCTACCCGCTCTACCAGACCGTGCTGGACCTGGGCATGTCCGGCGAGTACCAGGGGCTGATCCTGGCGTACGCGGCGTTCGGGCTGCCGCTGGGCACCTACCAGCTCGCCGGCTACTTCCAGCAGGTGCCCGACGAGCTGATCGAGGCGGCGCGGGTCGACGGCGCGGGCCACTTCACCATCCTGTTCCGGCTGCTGGCGCCGATCGCCGCGCCGGCGCTCGCGGCGCTGGCCATCTTCAACTTCGTCTGGATGTGGAACGACCTGCTGCTGCCCCTGGTCATCATGGGCGGTTCGGACAGCAAGACCCTGATGGTCGGCGTCTCCCTGCTCAGCGGCCAGTACGACGTGTCGGTGCCGCTGGTCAGCGCCGGCCTGATCGTCGCCCTGCTGCCGGTGCTGATCATCTACCTGGTCTTCCAGCGTCAGCTCGTCTCCGGCGCGCTCGCCGGCTCCGGCAAGTGAGCCCGCCGGGGAAGGGCCCCGGTACCGGCGGCCCCAGTCCCGGCGGTCTCGTACCCAGTCCCGGCGGCCCCGGGCCGGCGGCCGATCCCGGGGCCTCGGGGCCCGGGGCGCAGCTGTGTCACCTCTACCGGCTGCGCCCGGGCGCCGAGGGGGAGTACGAGCGCCGGCACGCCGAGATCTGGCCGGAGATGTCGGCGCTGCTGGACGAGGCCGGCGTGTACGACTACCACATCTACCGGCACGGACTGCTGCTGATCTGCGTGCTGCGGACCCGCGACGGCTACCCGCGGGCGCGCCGGGTCACCGCGGCCTCCGCCGTGCAGGCACGGTGGACGCGGTCACTGGCGCACCTGTTCGCCGAGATCGCCGACGCCGATGGCGAGCCGCTGTGGGCCCACCCGGTCTTCCACCACGCGGGCCGGCCGCCACCGGCGTGAGCGTGGCGGTCCGTACGACGGTTGCCCGGCGGGCTCGCCCGCCGGGCAACCGTCGCGTGTGCTCAGACCGCGTACGCGACGGAGCCGTCCGCGCGCAGCGGGATGCGGTGCAGGGGGCGGCCCGTCAGGTCCAGGGGCGTGGCGTCGGTGAGGTCCAGGGTCACGCCGAGCCCGGGCTCCTCGGGCACCGGCAGGAACCCGCCCTCGCGCCGCACGCAGGCCCGCGCCGGTCCGTCGGCCAGCTGGTCGTCGAGGGGGGAGTACTCCTGCACCACGAAGTTGGGGATGGCGGTGTCCAGGTGCACCGAGGCCATCGTCAGCAGCGGGCCGAGGCAGTTGTGGCTGACCACGGCGGCGTGGTGCGCCTCGGCCAGCGCCGCGATCTTGCGGGCGTGACTGATGCCGCCGGCCAGGCCCAGGTCGGGGCGGACGTACTGGGCGCCGCCCTGGGCGAGCAGCTCCTTGAACTCCCAGATGGTGTGCAGCCGTTCCCCGTTGGCCATGGGCACGCCGAGCGCCCGGCGGGTGACGTCGGCCTGGCTGCTGACGCTGTCGATCTGGATCGGGTCCTCCACCAGCAACGGCAGGTGCCGGGCCAGCGCGGGCACGACCGCCTCCGCCTGCAACGGGGTGAGCTTGCGGTGCAGCTCGACGAGCAGGTCCACGTCGGGGCCGACGGTGTCGCGGACGGCGGCCGTGGTGGCCTCGGTGGACATGACCAGCCGGGCCAGCGACAGGTCGGCGTAGTCGGCCGGCAGCGGGTCGAACTTGACCGCGGTGAAGCCGTCGGCCACGGCCGCCGCCGCCTGCGCCGCCAGCGCCTCCGCGCCGGTGCCCGGCAGCAGCAGGTGCAGGCGGATCCGCTCGCGTACCCGGCCTCCCAGCAGTTGCCAGACCGGGACGCCGAGGCGCTTGCCGAGCAGGTCCCACAGTGCGATGTCCACCGCGGCGACGGCGGCGGAGAGCACGGACCCCCGGAACGGGCCCATCCGGTAGAGGTGGTGCCAGTGGTGCTCGATGCGGCCGGGGTCGGCGCCGAGCAGATGGGGACGGAACGCCTCCACCACGGCGTGCACCGCGGCGGGGTAGCCCCAGCAGGCGGACTGCCCGACGCCGACCAGCCCGTCCGATGTGTGCAGCTGGACGAAGTGCGCGTCGCCCAGCACCACCGAGTCGACGGCGGTGATCTCCATACCTGCCCCCAAAATTAGAGACCAATAACGGCCAGAAACTTGCTACTGCACTCTTCCATAGCCTTGCAGGGCTGGTCTAGGCTTCGGAACGAACGAGCCGCAATAAGGCTCTAACTGCTTTTGGGGGTGTGATGGGTTTGCCGGACGACTATCGGCTCATGGCCCGGATCCGCCGGTTCGAGGAGCGGCTGGCCGCCCTCAAGGACGACGGCGAGATCCCGGGTTCGATCCACCTGTGCAACGGCCAGGAGGCGATCCCGGTCGGCGCCTGCCGGGCGCTACGCGACGGCGACCACGTGACCGCCACCTACCGGGGCCACGGCTGGGCGGTCGCCCGGGGCGTGGACATGGTCGGGCTCCTCGCCGAGATGATGGGGCGCGACTCCGCCCTCTGCGGCGGTCGGGCCGCCTCGCCGTACCTGTCCGACCCGAGCCGCTGGTTCGTCGGGGAGAACTCCATCGTCGGCGCCGGAGTGCCGGTCGCCGCCGGTGCCGCGCTCACCGCGCAGCGCACCGGCAGTGGCGCGGTCTCCTTGGTCAGCATCGGTGACGGCGCGATGAACCAGGGCAACGTCCACGAGGGGATCAACCTCGCCGCCGTGCTGGACCTGCCGCTGGTGCTGGTCGTGGAGAACAACGTCTACTCCGAGATGTCCCGGATCGAGGACATGGTCCGCGTCCGCCAGCTCGCCGAACGCGCCGCCGGGTACGGCATTCCCGGCCGGGTCGTCGACGGCAACGACGCCGACGCCGTGGCCGAGGCCGTCACCGAGGCCGTCACCCGGGCCCGCGAGGGCGCCGGACCCTCCATCGTGGAGGCCATGACCGAACGGCTGGTCGGCCACTACAGCGGCGACGTGCAGCACTACCGGCCGGCCGGCGAGATCGCCGCCGCCCGCGGACGCGAGCCCCTGGCCCGGATCCGGCAGGCCGCCGACGCCGCGCTCACCGCCCGGCTCGACGCCATCGACGCCGAGGTGGCCGCCGAGGTCGAGGCTGCCGTCACCGCCGCCCGCGCCGTGCCGTTCCCGGACCCGGCGACCGTCAAGGAGCACGTCCATGTCTGAGTCCCTGCGCTACATCCAGGCCGTCAACGCCGCGCTCACCTGGGCCCTGGACAGCCGCGACGACACCGTCTACTTCGGTGAGGACGTCGCCCTTCCCGGTGGGCCGTTCGGCGCCACGAAGGGGCTGCACAAGAGGTTCGGCTCCGCCCGCATCTTCGACACCCCGATCTCCGAGACCGGCTTCCTCGGCATGGCCCTCGGGGCGGCGATGACCGGCCTGCGCCCGATCGCCGAGATCATGTACGCCGACTTCTCGTTCGTGGCGATGGACCAGTTCGTCAACCAGATCTCCACCGTCCACTACTCCAGCAACGGCCGGTGGAAGGCCCCGCTGGTGATCCGGATGCAGCAGGGCTACTCGCCCGGCGCCTGCGCCCAGCACTCCCACTCGCCGGAGGCGTACTTCGCGCACACCCCCGGCCTGCGGGTCGCGCTGCCGGCCACCCCCGACGACGCGTACCAGATGCTGCGCACCGCCGTGGTTAGCGACGATCCGGTGGTCGTCGCCGAGGCGCGGATGCTCTACCCGACGCGCGGACCCGTGCGCACCGACGCCCCGGTCGAACCCGTCGGCGGCGCCCGCGTGGTCCGGCCGGGCGACGACGTCACCGTGGTCGCCTGGTCCCGGATGGTCGGCGCTGCCCTCGACGCGGCGGGTGAGCTGGCCGAGGAGGGCATCGAGGTGGAGGTGATCGACCTGCGCTGGCTCAACCCGCTCGACTTCGACACGGTCGCCGCCTCGGTGGCGCGCACCGGCCGGCTGGTCGTCGCCCACGAGGCGAACCTGACCGGCGGGTTCGGCGCGGAGATCGCCGCCCGGGCCGCCGCCGAGTGCTTCGCCGACCTGCGCGCCCCGGTCGCCCGGGTGGCCACCCCCGACGTGCCGATGCCCGCCGCCCCGGCCCTGCAGGCCGCGGTGGTGCCCGAGGCCGCCGACGTGGTGGCGGCGGTACGCCGGACGGTCCGTCCGTGACCGTCGACGCCCCGCCGGCCGGGCTGCTGGCCGGCCGGCGGGTGGTCGTCGTCGGCGGCGCCTCCGGCATCGGACTGGCCACCGTCCGGGCCGCGGCCGACGCCGGCGCGTCGGTGGCCGTGCTCGACGCCGACGGCGACGGCGCGGCCAGAGCCGCCGAGCAGGCCCGCGGCGGCGGGGCGAGGGCCTGCGCCCGGCAGGTCGACGTGACCGTCGAGGCCGAGGTCGCCGCCGCTCTCGACGCCGCCGCCGCCGAACTCGGCGGGATCGACGCCGTGCTGCACGTGGCGGGCGTCATGCGCGGGCAGGGCCTGGACGTCCGGGAGGTCAGCGCCGAACTCTGGGCCCACGTGATCGCCGTCAACCTGACCGGACCGTTCCTCGTCGCCAAGCACGCGGTGCGACACCTCACCGGCCGCCCGGGTGTGCTCGTGCTCGTCGGGTCCAAGGCGGGCGTGCAGAACGGATCCGGGTCGGTACCCTACGGCGCGAGCAAGGGAGGGCTGCACGGCCTGGCGCTCACCCTGGCCCGACAACTCCGTCCGCACGGGATCCGTGTGCACGCGCTCTGCCCCGGCGACATCGACACGCCGCTGATGCGCAGGTCGTTGGCCGAGGCACGGGCCAACGGCGCGGACGGGGACCGGGTCGCGGAGATCGAGGCCGCCCTTGGTCGGCCGGAGGACGTCGCGTCCACGCTGGTCCTGCTGGCATCGCCGGTCAGCGACGGTGTCGTGGGCACCGTCCACACCGGCTGAGCAGCCAACCCGAGGGCGGCGACGACGTGGAGGCAACAAGGTGATCGGCATCATCGGACCGGAGGACTCGATCCGGCTCGTGCAGGAGGTCTCCGCCGGCGAGGGACGCGCCGGGGACCTCACGGCCCGCGCCTACACCCGACCGGAGCAGGCGCCCGAGCTGGCCCGCGAACTCGACGAACTGTGCCAGGTGCTGCTGTTCACCGGGCGCATCCCGCACGCCTTCGCGGCCTCCGCCGGAGGGCTGCGCGCCGAGATCGACTACATGCCGCACGCCGGCATCGACCTCTACCGCACGCTGTCGCGGATGCTGCTGGCCAACGGTGGACGGCTGCCCACGGTCAGCGTGGACACCATCGAGGCCGACACCGTCCGGGAGACCTACCACGACATCGAGCTGACCCCGCCCACCGAGATCCTGCCCATCGCCGACTCCTCCGGCCTGCTCTTCTCCGGCCTCGACGAGATCGTCGCCTTCCACCGCGAGCGGTACGCCTCCGGCGCCGTCGAGGCGTGCCTGACCTGCCTCGGCGCGGTCCACCGGGACCTGCGCGAGAGCGGCGTGCCGGTCTGGCGTGTCGAACACACCCGCGCCTCGGTCCGCGACGCCCTGCGCCGGGCCTGGCTCGCCGCGGAGATCCGGCAGTCCCGGGCCACCCAGATCGCGGTGATGATGATCGAGGTGGCCGAGCAGGCCGGTCGCGGGCACGACCCGTACCAGGTGGAGCGGCAGCGGCTGCGGCTGCGCGAGGCGCTGCTGGAACACGCCGAGCGGATGCGGGGCAGGCTGAGCACGATCGACGACCGGACGCTGCTGATCACCACCACCCGGGGCACCGTGGAGAGCGCCATCGCCCGGCAGCGCTCCGGTCACGCGACGCTGCTCACCCTGCGCGGCGTCGACGTCGAGCACACCGTCGGCTTCGGCGCCGGCACCACCATCGCCGCCGCCGAGGACAACGCCCGCAAGGCGCTGGCGCTCGGCCGTGCCAGCGGCGACACCCACGTGGTCTTTCCCGACGGGGAGATCTACTCCAGCCGCGAGAGCCCGGTGAAGCAGCGGTTGCGCGAGACCACCTCCGGGGTGCTGCGCATCTCCGAGCAACTGCGGCTCGGGCCGTTGTCCACCCGCCGGCTGCTGGAGGCGCTGCACCAGACGGACCCGAACGAGGTGACCGCGCGAGGCCTGGCCGACGCGTACGGGGTGGAGGTCCGCTCGGCCCGCCGGCTGCTCAACTCCCTGCGTGCCGCGGGCTACGCCGAGGAGATCGGCGTGCACGTCAGCACCGGCGCGGGCCGGCCGCAGACCGTCTACCGGGTGGAGATGCAGCGGCTGTTCGACGAGATCGGCGGTGGCGTGTGAGGTTCGAACCGGCCTTCCTGGTCACCGCCACGTTCGCCGCCGACGCCGCCGTCCGGCGCGAGCCCCACCGGCAGGCGCACCTCGCCCGCGTGGAGTCCCTGCTCGCCGACGGCACCGCCCTGCTCGCCGGGGCCCGGGCCGACCTCGGCGCCTCCGTCCTCGTCCTGCGGGCCGCCGACGCCGGCGCCGCCCGCGAGCTGTGCGAACAGGATCCCTACTGGCGGCACGGGGTGTGGACGGCCATCGAGGTGGCCGACTACCTGGCCGCCGTCCCGCCACCTGACGGAAGGTCATGATGTCGCAGTACCGCCAGATCACCGGAATCCGGGTGCGGGGCGCCGCGTCCGCGCCGTACGCCGCCCAGCTGCTGACCCAGGCATGGGGGGAGAACCCCGAGGGAGTCACGGTCGACCTCGACGTCGACCCGGCGCTTCCCGAGGGCGGCTACCGCATCGAGGTGCCCGGAGAGGGCGACATCCGGCTCACCGGCGACCCCTTCGCCGGCCTGGTCTACGCTGCTCGGGAGCTGACCGACCTGGCCACCCCGGCTGGTCTTCCCCTGGGCGTGCGCACCGGCGCGCCCGGGCTGCCGCTGCGGACACTGTGGACCTGGGACCACTCCACCAACTGGGACCTGCGCCAGCTCGGCCAGCAGGAGATCGGTGCGCTCAACCCGTACGCCAAGTCCGCCGACGCGTTCGGCGCCGACTACCGCCGGCTGGTCGACTTCTGCAGCCGAGAGCGGATCGGCGGCATCGTGGTCTACGGGCTGCTGCGCGACGCCCACGGCGGCGTCGAGGCGGCCCGCGAGCTGTGCGAGTACGCCAACGCCCGGGGCGTACGCATCATCGCCGGCATCGGAGTCAACGCCTACGGCGGCATCTACTTCGACGGCCGGCACCGCTACAACCTCGCCACCTGGCTGCGCCAGCGGCCCGACCTGGCCGCCGAGCTGCCGAAGAAGGTCGGCTTCGACATCGACGAGTTCGGCGACCTGCACTTCCCGGCCAGCGAGTACATAATGGCCGCCTGCCCCTCGCAACCGGACAACCTCGCCTGGCACCGGGACGCCGTCGACTGGCTGCTGGACACCCTGCCCGTCGGGGGGATCAACTTCGAGACCGGCGACTACGGCAGCTGCGCCTGCCAGCGCTGCGCGGCCCGCACCGGAGGCGAGCGCACCTCCTGGTCGTACGAGGCGATGCGGTCGGTCTACCCCACCCTGCTGGAGACCGCCCGCCGCAAGGGTCCGGCGGGGGTGCCGCTGCGGCACCTGGTCGAGGTCTACTGGGACAACATCTTCGACCTCGACGCGCAGAAGCCGCTGGCCGAGCTGCCCGACGACGTGGCCTACCAGTACTGCGTCAACCGGGGCTTCTGGTACGACAACCGGCACCGGCTCACGGCCGCGCACGTCGACCGGCTCCCGCACACCACCAACGTGCTGCGCACCCACGCCGGCTCCCAGTGGAACCGGCAGCGGCACTCCTGGGTGCCGGACATGTACGCCGACATGGGTGTCCGGGCCGGCGGCGCCGGGATGCGCGGGTTGACGATCTTCGCCGAGGCGTCGGCCTACCACCCGACCAACGAGATCAGCTACCTGGCGTACGCCCGCTTCACCTGGAATCCCGACCTGGCCTGGGCGGACTTCTGGCGCGACGAGGTGGCTCCCCGCTTCGGCGGCGCGGCGGAGGCCGAGGCGTTCCGCGACGGCGCGGCCGTGCTGGACGACGATTCGGCGACGGCGGGCGCCCTCGTCGCGGTCCGCGAGGACGCCCTGGGGATGGTCGCCGCCACCGGTGGCGAGGTGCAGCGCCGGTGGCTGTGGCTGGCCGAGCGGGCCACCCGCCACGCCCACTGCGCCGGTTGATCCCGCCACCCACCGCCGGCTGGTCCGATCGCCTCCCGGATCCGCCCTACCCGGCAAGGCCGGTCAGGACCTCCGGTCGGCGGTGGCGCCGAGGGCGGTCTGGACCACGCCGGCGTACCCGACGTGACCGGCGCGGTTGGGGTGGTACGACTCGCCGAGCGGATTCGACGTGCCGTTGAGCCATTCGACGTCGTCGCAGACGGCGTGGCCGGTGAACGGGCCCCGGGCGTCGACGAAGGTGAAGCCGTGGGCGACGGCCCGGCCCCGGATGGTCGTGGCGAGCAGGTCCGCGGCGGCGTTCAGTTCGGCCTGCTCGCCGGGGGAGATCCTCGCGATGAGGTTGCACTCCTCGCCGTTGAACAGCCTCGGGTAGCCGACCACCGCGACGCGGGCGTTCGGGGCGAGGCTCCGGATCCGGGAGTAGAGCTGGTCCAGCCGGCCCGGGAGGGTGTTGCGGATCTGGTTCTCCGCGTTGTCGATGTGGGACCAGCAGGTGGCGGGCCAGGGCAGCGCGCACTGCAGGATCACCGACGACCAGCCGATGTCATTGCCGCCGGCGGTCACCGTCACGTGGTCCGTCGACGCGCTCAGGCTGCCCAGCTGTCCGGTCAGCACGCCGGAGACCGTCGCGCCGGCGCAGGCGGGGAAGGTGAGGGTGGCGCCGAGCCGGGCGGCGCTCAGGACCGGGTAGGCGTGCCGGGAGCGTTGGCACGAGCCGCTGTCGGAGTAGTACTCCCGGGTCCCGGTGCCCGAGGCGTACGAGTCGCCGAGTGCGGTGTAGGTCGGGGCGGCGGCCTGGGCGGGGGCGGCGGCCAGGCCGACGGTGAGCGCGGTGACCATGGGCAGGGCGATCGCGGCGAGGGCGGATGCCGCACGACGGGACAACGACACGGGCACTCCCAACATTGAAAACGGTGGATATAAGGTTGGCAGAAGCCTGCGTCGGGTGGAAGTGGTCGCGTAGAAATCCTTCAGGTCGGTCCGGGCCGGCACCGGTCGCACGCCGACGGGCTCGCCGCCCTGGCGGGTCAGTCGCCCCAGGCGTTGGAGTCCAGGAGCATGTCCCAGGTCAGGTAGGGCAGCTCGGGGTGGCGCTGGTGCAGGATCTCGCCGGGAAGGGTGGCGGCCGGTGCCTTGCGGGGATTGGCGAGTGCCTGCGCGACGATCGCGTCGGTGACGGCCCGGGCGCCGCCGAGGCGGGGAAGGAGCCGGTGGACGCGGTCGGCGTACTCGGGTGGCACCGGGCTGGCGGTGCCCATGAGGTCGACGCTGATCCCGGTCTGGGCGATGCCGATCTCTGGCGGGCGGCGCCGCTGGAAGACGGGTGAGTCGCGGAAGCTGCGCGTCGTGTGCATGGCGATCGCGTCCCACACGGTGTCGACCCGGTCGTCGGTGACACCCCGCTGTTCGAGGAACCGGGCGGCGAAGTCGGCACCGTCCATCTCGAACCGCTGGTCGGAGTTGGCGTGTGCCGTCAGGCCCATGTCGTGCAGGGCGCAGATCAGGAACACGACCTCCTCGTCGAAGTCGCGGCCGGGCAGCCGACCGGCCCGCGCGGCGGCCTCGCGGGCGAACAGGAAGCTGCGCAGGCTGTGGTTGCGCAGGTAGGCCTCCTGCGCCTCGCCGATCAGCCGGGCCGCCTCGCGGGCCAGCCGGGTCGACGGGAGGGACAGGTCGGCGTCCGGTCCACCGTGGGCGGCGGCCGCGGCGGCGGGCACCAGCCCGGTGACCAGGCCGGTGCCGGCGGCCAGGCCGGCGCCGAGGGCGGTTCGCCGCGAGAGGGAAGGCGTCACGGTTACCTCATCTTTCGGGTGTCGGGTGCGCGGACCGGAAGCGTTGGCGGTACTCGGCCGGGGTGATGCCGATGCCGCGCAGGAACGCGCGGCGCATGCTGTCGTCCGAGCCGAAGCCGCAGGCGCGGGCGATGCGGGCCACTCCGTCGTGGGTGGCTTCGAGCAGGGTCTTCGCGGCCTCGACCCGGACCTGCTCGACGTACCGGATGGGGGTCGTCCCGACCGTGTGGCGGAACAGGCGCGTGAGGTGCCGTTCGCTGACCGACGCGTGCGCCGCCATCGTGGCGAGCGTGTGCGGGGCGGCCGGCTCGGCGGCGACGGCGTCCAGCACGCGGCGCAGCGCGCTGCCGGGGGCGGCCGTGGTGCTGCCGCGGACGGTGAACTGGGACTGGCCGCCGGGGCGGTGCAGGAAGACCACGAGGTACTTGGCGGTGGTGCGGGCGCGCTCCGGCCCGTGGTCCTCCTCGACCAACGTCAACGTCAGGTCGATGCCCGCGGTCACGCCGGCCGAGGTGAACAGCGGACCGTCCCGCACGTAGAGGGCGTCGGGCCGGACGCGGACCGCGGGGAACCGTGACGCGAGGTCGGCGCAGGCCGCCCAGTGCGTGGTGGCCCGGCGGCCGTCGAGCAGGCGCGCCGCCGCGAGCAGGAACGCGCCGGTGCAGATGGCCGCCGTACGGCGGGCGAGCCCGCTGAGGCGGGGGAGTTCGGCGACGAGGGCCGGGGGCGGCTGCGCCGTGACGAGGGCGTAGCCGGGCACCAGGAGCGTGTCGAAGCGATGCCGCACCTGGTGCACGGGCAGCTCCACGTCGAGGGGCACGCCCACGTCCGTGCGCACCGCGCGACCGTCCACCGAGGCCAGTCGGACCCGGTAGCCGCCGCTGCCGTGCAGCACCTGAACGGGCCCGGCCACGTCGAGCAGCACGACGCCGTCGTGCACGACCACGACCACCTCGCGGATCCGGGCGATCTCCACACCAGCAGTCTGGTCACCTTCTCGCGAGGTCGACAAGGACGGCTGGACCGCACATCCGGACATGGGGGATGCCCCCGGCGCCGGTGGCGGAGCAGGCCCCGCGAGCGACCATCCGGCCGGCCGCGTCCTTGCGTGGATGCGCCTGGAGCAGGTATATATTCAGGACCGTAAATAGTAAGGTTTCTTTAGTATTGGAGGTGGACGCGTTGCGGAAGCGGTTGAGCAAGCTCCTCGTCGGCGGTGCGGTCGGTCTGCTGGCCGTGGCGACGGCGCTGACCGTGGCCCCCGCCGCACATTCCTCCGTCGGGCAGGACGAGGCGTGCCGGCCGGACGGGCTGTACCGGACGCCAGGCGCGGCGGTGCCGTACTGCACCGTCTACGACACCGACGGCCGGGAAAAGCTGGGCGCCGACCATTCCCGGCGCATCATCGGCTACTTCACCAGTTGGCGCACCGGACGCAACGGCGCCCCGGCGTACCTGGCCAGCCAGATCCCCTGGGACAAGGTCACCCACATCAACTACGCCTTCGCCCACGTCGACGCGGGCAACAAGATCTCGGTCGGCAACCCGAAGGCGGCGGACAACCCGGCCACCAACATGACCTGGCCGGGCGTCGCCGGTGCCGAGATGGATCCGCAGTACGCCTACACCGGGCACTTCAACCTGCTCAACAAGTACAAGAAGCAGAACCCGAACGTGCGTACGCTGATCAGCGTCGGCGGCTGGGCCGAGACCGGCGGCTACTTCGACGACAACGGCGACCGGGTCGACGCCGGCGGCTTCTACCGGATGACCACCACCGGCAGCAACACCGTCAACACCGCCGGCATCGCCACCTTCGCCGACTCCGTGGTCGCCTTCCTGCGCACCTACGGCTTCGACGGGGTGGACATCGACTACGAGTACCCCACCTCCAACAACAAGGCCGGCAACCCCCTCGACTTCGCCCAGGCGGACGCCAAGCGGGCCGGGCTCAACGCCTCCTACCAGGTGCTGATGAGGACGCTGCGGGAGAAGCTCGACGCGGCTGCCGCCACCGACGGCAAGCACTACCTGCTCACGGTGGCCGCACCCGCCTCTGGGTGGCTGCTGCGGGGGATGGAGTCCTCGCAGGCGTTGCGGTACCTCGACTACGTCAACATCATGTCGTACGACCTGCACGGGTCCTGGAACCACCATGTCGGCCCGAACGCCGCCCTCTACGACAACGGCGACGACGCCGAGCTGGCCGCCGGCGGCGTCTACGGCGCCTACGGCAACATCGGTTACCTCAACACCGACTGGGCCTACCACTACTTCCGTGGCGCGCTGCCCAGCGGGCGGGTCAACATCGGCGTCCCCTACTACACGCGCGGGTGGCAGGGTGTCACCGGCGGTACCAACGGGCTGTGGGGCCGCGCCGCACTGCCGGACCAGACCAAGTGCCCGCCGGGCACCGGCTCCTCGATCGGCTCCACCACCCCCTGTGGAAACGGCGCGGTCGGCATCGACAACCTCTGGCACGACCTGGACGGCGCCGGCGGGGAGGTGCCAGCCGGGGCGAACCCGATGTGGCACGCCAAGAACCTGGAACGCGGCATCACCCCGGACTACCTGTCCGCGTACGGCCTCACGCCGGCCACCGACCCGACCGACCGGATCAGCGGCAGCTACGCCCGCCACTACTCCGCCGCGCTGGTCGCGCCCTGGCTGTG
This sequence comes from Micromonospora sp. DT178, assembly GCF_049841695.1. Classification (NCBI taxonomy): domain Bacteria; kingdom Bacillati; phylum Actinomycetota; class Actinomycetes; order Micromonosporales; family Micromonosporaceae; genus Micromonospora; species Micromonospora sp. DT178. Next base: position 962 of record NZ_JBNCKV010000023.1, on the reverse strand, counting down.
GAACGCGCAGAAGGGCGTCTTCCTCTCCACCGAGGACGAGCAGTCCCTCGGCGCCAAGGCGGACTACGTGGTGGACAAGGGCATCGGCGGCGTGATGATCTGGGAACTCGCCGGTGACTACGCGTACGACCAGGCCAAGGGCCAGTACGGCATGGGCGAGACGCTCACCACCCTGCTCTACGACAAGTTCCGGACGGCGCCCGCGTACGGTGCCCGTCGCGCTGCCGTCACCCTGCCGACCCGGACCATCGACGTGACCGCCACGGTCGGGGGCTTCGCTCTCGGCGACAACAACTATCCGATCAACCCCGAACTGCGGCTCACCAACAACACCGGCAGCCCGATCCCGGCCGGGGCGCAGCTGGAGTTCGACTACCCGACCACGACACCGACCCTCACCCAGCAGTCCGGCTGGGCCTTGACCACCGTGTCCACGGGGCACACCGGCAGCAACGTGGGCGGGCTCAGGGGCGACTACAACCGGGTGCGGCTCACCGTACCGGCCGCCATCGCCCCGGGCGCGTACGCGGAGGTGACCCTCAACTACCAGCTGCCGATCTCCGGACCGGCCAACTTCACCCTCAGCTTCGGCGGGCAGACGTACTCGCTGGCCAGCGACCACGCCCGTGGGGCCGTGCCGGTCGACCCGACGCCCAGCCCGAGCGGCTCGACCCCGCCGGGCGGGACCTGCACGGTGCCGGCCTGGTCGGCGGGCACCGCCTACTCCGGCGGCGCGGTGGTCTCCCACGACCGTCACCGGTGGACCGCGAGGTGGTGGACCCAGGGTGACGTGCCGGGAGCCAACGCCCAGGGCGTCTGGACCGACAACGGCCCCTGCTGAACTCGCGGGCGGGGGGGGCGGGGGCCCCCCCCCCCCCCCCCCCCCCGCCCAGGTTCGGTGGCGTCGGTGGGTCGCGGCGGCTGCGCGCCGGGCCGCGCCCGGCCCACGGGGATGTCGCCGG
>NZ_JBNCKV010000022.1:12905-100656 GCF_049841695.1 Micromonospora sp. DT178 | reverse complement strand
CCAGGCCTCCTACCGCATGAGCGTCGACAACCTGGCCGACTGGATCGCCACCCGCGGCTACACCGCCTGACCGACGAACAACACCCACACGAAGACGACGAAGGGCCGGACCCCGCACAGGGGTCCGGCCCTTTCGTCATGACCGAGGGGGCGGGGGCTCAGCCGCCCGAGTCGGCCAGCTCGGCGCCCTCCGGGACGGTGTCGTCGTCGCGGCTGGCCAGCCAGCCGTCCGGCAGGAAGACCTTGCCGGGCGAGTTGGTGCGGCCACGCGGCTGGCCCAACGTGGCCACCGGGAAGGGCTCCGTCGGGTCCAGCTTGCCGAGCAGGTCGTCGAGCTGGGTCAGGCTCTCGATCATGGCCAGCTCGCGGCGCAGTTCGCTGCCGACCGGGAAGCCCTTGAGGTACCAGGCGACGTGCTTGCGGAAGTCGGTGCAGCCGTCCCGCTCGCCCCGGGCGGGGGTACGCGAGCCCGCGGTGAACTGGTCGACCAGCAGTTCGGCGTGGCGGCGCATGGTCCGCGCCACCTCGCCCAGGGTGGGCAGGCGGCGTTCCGGGCGGCCGTCGAACGCGGCCTCCAGGTCGGCGAAGAGCCACGGGCGGCCCAGGCAGCCCCGGCCGATCACCACCCCGTCGACGCCCGTGTGCGCCACCATCCGCAGCGCGTCGTCGGCCTCCCAGATGTCGCCGTTGCCGAGCACCGGCACGTCGAGGGCCTGCTTGAGCGTGGCGATGGCGTCCCAGTCCGCCGTGCCGGAGTAGCGCTGCGCGGCCGTACGCCCGTGCAGGGCGACCGCCGCCACGCCGGCGTCCTGGGCGGCGAGGCCCGCCTCGACGTACGTCAGGTGGTCGTCGTCGATGCCCTTGCGCATCTTGACCGTGACCGGCACCCCGGCGGGTGACGCGGCGTCCACCGCGGCCCTGACCAGCCGCGCGAAGAGCCGGCGCCGCCACGGCAGCGCCGAGCCGCCGCCCTTGCGGGTGACCTTGGGCACCGGGCAGCCGAAGTTGAGGTCGATGTGGTCGGCGAGGTCCTTCTCCACCACGATCCGCACGGCGGCGGCGGTGATCTCCGGGTCGGTGCCGTAGAGCTGGAGGCTGCGGGGCCGCTCCTCGTCGCCGAACGCGATCATGCGCAGCGTCTTCGGGTTCCGCTCGACCAGCGCGACGGTGGTGATCATCTCGCAGACGTAGATGCCGCCGCCCTGCTCCCGGCAGAGCTGCCGGAAGCCGACGTTGGTGATGCCCGCCATCGGCGCGAGCACCACCGGCGGCCACACCTCGTGCCGCCCGATGGTCAGCGGGCGCAGTGCGGGAACGGTCGGCGCGGTCACCGGACAAGTGTACGGGGCCCCGGCCCGCGCGACTTCCGCGCCGGCCGGGGCCCCGCCGCAGCTCAGCAGCCGGGGAGACGCTCGATCAGGTAGCGCTCGACCTGGTCCAGCGCGATGCGCTCCTGGGCCATGGTGTCCCGGTTCCGCACGGTCACCGCGTTGTCGTCCAGGGTGTCGAAGTCGACCGTCACGCAGAACGGGGTGCCGATCTCGTCCTGGCGGCGGTAGCGGCGGCCGATCGCCTGCGAGTCGTCGAACTCCACCACCCAGCGCTTGCGCAGGTCGGCGGCGAGGCCCTTCGCCTTCGGCGAGAGCGCCTCGTTGCGCGACAGCGGCAGCACGGCCACCTTGACCGGGGCCAGCCTCGGGTCGAAGCGCATCACCGTGCGCTTGTCCACGCCGCCCTTGGTGTTCGGCGCCTCGTCCTCGTCGTACGCCTCCAGCAGGAACGCGAGCACCGCGCGGGTGAGGCCGGCGGCCGGCTCGATGACGTACGGCATCCAGCGCTCGCCCTTGGCCTGGTCGAAGTAGGACAGGTCGACGCCGGAGTGCTTGCTGTGCGTGGTCAGGTCGAAGTCGGTGCGGTTGGCGATGCCCTCCAGCTCCGCGAACTCGGTGCCGCCGAACTGGAAGCGGTACTCGATGTCGACAGTGCGCTTCGAGTAGTGGGAGAGCTTCTCCTTCGGGTGCTCGTAGAAGCGCAGGTTGCCCTCCGACAGGCCCAGGTCGAGGTACCAGTTCCAGCGCTCGGAGAGCCAGTACTCGTGCCACTGCTCGTCCGAGCCCGGCTCGACGAAGAACTCCATCTCCATCTGCTCGAACTCGCGGGTGCGGAAGATGAAGTTGCCCGGGGTGATCTCGTTGCGGAACGACTTGCCGGTCTGGGCGATGCCGAACGGCGGCTTCTTGCGGGCGACCGTCTCCACGTTCTTGTAGTTGACGAAGATGCCCTGGGCGGTCTCGGGCCGCAGGTAGTGCATGCCCTCCTCGCTCTCGACCGGGCCGAGGAAGGTCTTCATCAGGCCGTTGAACATCTTCGGCTCGGTGAAGGTGCCCTTGTTGCCGCAGTTCGGGCAGTTCAGCTCGGTCAGCGAGGCCGGCGGCTTGCCGTGCTTGGCCTCGTACGCCTCCTCGAGGTGGTCGGCCCGGAACCGCTTGTGGCACGACTGGCACTCGGTCAGCGGGTCGACGAAGGCGTCCAGGTGGCCGGAGGCGGCCCAGACGTCGCGGGCCAGGATCACGGCGGAGTCGAGGCCGACCACGTCGTCGCGCTGCTGGACCATCGTCTTCCACCACTGCCGGCGGACGTTCTCCTTCAGTTCCACGCCGAGCGGACCGTAGTCCCACGCCGACCGGGTGCCTCCGTAGATCTCGCTGGAGGGGAAGACGAAGCCTCGGCGCTTGGCGAGGCTGACGACGGCGTCGATACGGTCGGCTGGCATGTTTCCTCCTACGCCGACTGGCGGTCGGCGGGGACGCGGTAAGGACGGAAGGAACAGTTCGGGACAACGGTACGACCCGCGCCGTCCCGGGCCCAGCAGAATACCGGGGGCGGGTCAGCTCACCCCGCACACCTCCATGCCGCCGGTCTGCTGGTCCTGCCCGAGGGTGACCTCCTGCCGGTCCTGCCGGCCGCCCGTGTAGGTGACGTCGACGGGCACGGTGAGGGAGACGGCGTCCACGTCGCCCACCCGGAAGGTCGCGATCTGCGGCTCGGCGGCCGCCCGGCGCTCGAACTCGCGGCGTGACTCGCGCCGCTGCGCGTCGTCGCAGAGCTGGTCGTACGCCGCGCCGTACTTGCGCTCGACGAGCGCCTGGTAGTAGTCGGTGGAGACGGTGCGTCCCTGCTCGCGCACGGCCTGCACCCCGGTCACGGCCAGCCCCACCACGGCGGCGCCGCCACCGCCGCAGCAGAGCAGCACGGCGAGCGCCCCCGCGCCCAGCCCGAGCCAGAGCCGGGTGTTGCGCCCCTCGGTGGGCGGCGCCGCGAACGGCGGGGAGACCCCCGGCCCGGCGGGCGGGGCGGGCACGCCCGGATCCGCCGGCGGGCCGGGCACGGCGGGCGGCTGTGCCCACTGCTGGCCGGGCGACGGAGGGTACGCCGGCGGGGTCGCCGGTCCGGGAGCGGTCATGCAAGCAATGTAGTGCCCACGGGCTCAGCGGTAAGGACCAGCGGCCCGATCGCTGGCGGCCCGGACGACGTCCCCGCCGGGGGCGGCGCTGGCGAGCGCCTCGTACGCCGACGGTTCGTCGAGCGACTCCGCGAGCAGCGGCACTGCGGTGATCTTGACGTCGAAGCCGCCCAGGGCCCGCCGGTAGGTGCCGACGGACTCCCACTCCGTGACCAGGCACCAGTGCCGGGGGTCGTCCAGTGCCCGGACCAGTTGGCCGCGCAGGTAACCGGGGCGGGCCGCGAGCGCGGCGAGGGCGGCGTGCGCCCGCTCGGTGAACTCGTCGGCGACATCGACGTCCACCACGAACCGGTTCGTCACCAGCACGGGGTTCCTCCTCGTAGAGTCTGTGGGATGCAGCGTACGCAGAGCCCCCTGCCGGCCCGGCTGGCCCGGGCGAACCCGACGACGGTGTTCCTGGTCACCCTGGTGCTGGTGCTTGTCGCGTTCTTCACCCCCGGCGTGGTCGGCGGCCTGTTCACCCTGCTGCTCGCCGCGGCCGTGGCCGCGCTGCTGGTCACCACGTGGTCGGTGCAGACGGCGCCGACGCGGGTGATCCGGCTGGTGGCGCTCACCCTGCTGGTCACCGCGGGCCTGGTGAAGCTGTTCTGACATGCAAGCATGCGTTTTTGACAATCATTATCGTTGTCGCGGAGAGTTCATGGCATGAACATCCGCTCCGCCCCGCGCACCCTGGCCGTCGCCACCACCGCCCTGCTCGCCCTGGGTGGTGTCACGGCCTGTTCCGACGACGGCCCGGCCGGCGCCGACCCGCAGCGGGTCGACGTGGTGGCCGCCTTCTACCCGTTGCAGTTCCTCGCGGAGCGCATCGGCGGTGACGCGGTGAAGGTGAGCAACCTGGTCAAGCCCGGGGCGGAGCCGCACGACCTGGAGCTGAACCCGGGCCAGGTCGGCCAGGTCGCCGAGGCGGAGCTGGTCGTGCTCCTCAAGGGCTTCCAGCCGGCGCTGGACGAGGCCGTCGAGCAGAACGCCAAGGACCGCGCGTTCGACGTGTCGACCGTGCAGCCGCTGATGGACGCCGCCGCGGGCGGCCACGACCACGACCACGAGGGCGGGGAGCACGCCCACCCCGGGGAGTCGGGCAAGGCCGAGGAGCCCGGCCACGAGGAGGGCGGCACCAAGGACCCGCACCTCTGGCTGGACCCCACCCGCCTCGCCACGGTCGGCGACAAGCTCGCCGAGCGGCTCGGTCAGGCCGACCCGGACCGCGCCGCCGACTACACCGCCCGCGCCGGAGCGCTGCGCGCCGAGCTGGAGAAGCTGGACGCCGAGTTCACGGCCGGGCTGAAGACCTGCCAGCGGCGGGAGATCGTGGTCAGCCACACCGCCTTCGGCTACCTGACCGAGCGCTACAAGCTGGAGCAGATCGGCATCACCGGGCTCAGCCCCGAGAACGAGCCCGCCCCGCAGCGCCTGGCCGAGGTCGCCCAGGAGGCCCGGGAGCACAAGGCCACCACGATCTTCTTCGAGACGCTGGTCAGCCCGAAGGTGGCCGAGACCATCGCCGCCGAGGTCGGCGCGAAGACCGCGGTGCTGGACCCCCTGGAAGGGCTGTCGACCGGCGGCGGCGACTACCTTTCGGTGATGCGTACCAACCTTGCGACCCTGCGGACGGCGTTGAACTGCTCGTGACATCTCCAGTCATCACCGTCGCGCACGGGGTGGTCGGCTACGACGGCCGCCCCGTGCTGCGTGACGTCTCGCTGACCGTGACCGCCGGCGAGGTGGTCGCGGTGCTCGGCGCCAACGGCTCCGGCAAGTCCACCCTGGTCCGCGCCGCGCTCGGCCTGGTGCCGCTCAGCTCCGGCTCGGTCACCCTCTTCGACCGCCCGCTGCGCCGTTTCCGGCAGTGGCACCGCATCGGGTACGTCCCGCAGCGCCTCGGCGCCGGCAGCGGCGTGCCGGCCACCGTCCGCGAGGTGGTGGCCTCCGGCCGGCTCGCCCGACGCGGGGTGCTGCGCCCGCCCGGCGCGGCGGACCGGGCGGCGGTGACCGCCGCGCTGGAGGCGGTCGGGCTCGCCGACCGGGCCCGCGACCCCGTCGGCACCCTCTCCGGCGGGCAGCAGCAGCGCACCCTGATCGCCCGGGCGCTGGCCGGTCAGCCGGAGCTGCTGGTCCTCGACGAGCCGACCGCCGGGGTCGACGCGGCCAGCCAGGAGGCCTTCGCCGGGGCGCTGCACGACTTCGTCGCCGGTGGCGGCACGGTGCTGCTGGTGGCCCACGAGCTCGGGCCGTTGCGGCCGCTGATCAGCCGGGCGGTCGTCGTACACCAGGGTGGGATCTGCCACGACGGCCCGGTGCCCGAGCCCGCCGGCCACCACGCGGAGCCCGACCACGACCACGTGCACCCGCACGGACCCGACGAGCCCGCCGGGCTGTGGAGCAGCTGAGATGGAACTCTTCCAGTACCCCTACATGCAGCGGGCCCTGATCGGGGCGCTGATCATCGGCCTGGCCGCCCCGGCGCTCGGCATCTACCTGGTGCAGCGGCGGCTCGCCCTGATCGGCGACGGGGTGGGGCACGTGGCGCTCACCGGCGTCGGCGCGGGCCTGCTGCTCAACCGGTCCCCCGTGCTCGTCGCGGTGGCCGTGGCGACCGCCGGCGCGATCACCATCGAGCTGGTCCGCGCCCGGGGGCGCACCTCCGGCGACCTGGCCCTGGCCCTGCTCTTCTACGGCGGCATCGCCGGCGGCGTGACGCTGGTCGGGCTCTCCGACAGCACCAGCGCCAACCTGAACGCCTACCTGTTCGGGTCGCTGACCACGATCTCCCCGCAGGACCTGACCACCATCGCGGTGCTCGGCGTCGCGATCGGGGTGACCATGCTGGCGCTGCGCCCGGCCCTCTTCGCGGTCTGCCACGACGAGGAGTACGCCCGGGTCTCCGGCCTGCCGGTGCGCACGCTCAACCTGCTGCTCGCCGTGGCCACCGCGGTCACCGTGACGATCGCCATGCGGGCCGTCGGGGTGCTGCTGATCAGCGCCCTGATGGTGGTGCCGGTGGCGACCGCGCAGCAGGTGACCCGGGGGTTCCGCAGCACGATGGCGGCGGCGATGGCGCTCGGGCTCTTCGCCGCCGGCTCCGGGGTCTACGTGGCGGCGAACGCCGACACCGCCCCCGGCGCCTCGGTGGTGCTGATGGCGATCGCCTCGTTCGGGGTGGTCGCGGTCCTCGGTGCGGTGTGGCGGGTGCTGCGCCGGCGGCGTACCCCGGCCGCCGCGCCCGCGCCGGAGCCGCACGAGGTGGTGCTCCACTGATCCTGGTCAGCGGCGTGTCGGTGGGATTGGTTACCGTTACGGGGTGACCGACGGATCAGGCTACGACGCCTTCGAGGGCGCAAGCGAGCTCTTGCGTGCCCTCTCGGCGCCGATCCGGTTGGCCATCGTCAGCGAGCTCGCCGAGGGCGAGCGTTGCGTGCACGAGCTGGTCGACAAGCTCGGCGCCGCGCAGCCGCTGGTCTCCCAGCACCTGCGGGTGCTGCGGGGCGCCGGCGTGGTGCGCGGCTCCCGGCGGGGTCGCGAGATCGCGTACGCGCTGGTCGACGAGCACGTCGCACACATCGTGGCCGACGCGGTGAGCCACGCCGGGGAGGGATCATGATCATGACGGGTGCCACGGTCCGCAACACCCGGCAGCGCTCGGCGGTGAGCGCGCTGCTCGGCGAGCTGGAGGGCTTCCACAGCGCGCAGGATCTGCACGCGATGCTGCGCGAGCGCGGCGAGCGGGTCGGGCTGACCACCGTCTACCGCACGCTCCAGGGGCTCGCCGACACCGGCGAGATCGACGTGATGCGCCCGCCGGGCGGCGAGCACCTCTACCGCCGGTGCAGCGAGGGTCACCACCACCACCTGGTCTGCCGGTCCTGCGGCCGCACGGTGGAGGTCGCGGGGCCGACGGTGGAGAGCTGGGCCGAGCGGGTGGCGGCGAAGCACGGCTACGCCGACGTCAGCCACACCCTGGAGATCTTCGGCACCTGCCCGGCCTGCGCGGGCTGACCCCGCCCGTAGCGCCGACCGCGGGTCCACCGTCGCGCCGGCCGCGGGTCCACCCGTTGTGCCGGCCGCCGTTGCGCCGGCCGCGGGTCCGCCCGTTGCGCCGTCCACCGTCGTGCCGCCGTTGGCGCCGTCCGCCGTCGTGCCGTCCGCCGGGCGCCGGGCGGTGCGCCGCCGTTCGCGTCGCGTGCCGGGGACGGGTGCGCGTGGCACGCTGTCCGGCGTGAAGATCTACGCCGATCGTTTCCCGACCGCCGTCCGACAGTTGATCACCGACCTGCTCGTCGTCGCCTGGGTGTACGGCGCGATCCGTGGCGCGCTGTGGCTGCACGACCTGGTCCAGAAGCTCGCCGTACCCGGGCAGAAGCTGGAGGGGGCCGGCAGCGGCCTCGCCGACAACCTGGCCGAGGCGGGCGGCAAGGTCGACCGGGTGCCACTGGTCGGCGACGAGCTGACCGCGCCGTTCGAGCGGGCCGCCACCGCCGCCCGCTCGCTGGCCGAGGCGGGGCGCGACCAGCAGGAGCTGGTCGACCAGCTCGCCCTCGCGCTGGCCGTCGCCGTGCTGGTCTTCCCGCTCGGCCTGGTGCTCTTCGGTTGGCTGCCGCTGCGGGTGCGTTGGATGCGCCGGGCCGGCTCGGCGGCGAAGCTGGCCGCCGCCCCCGCCGGCCGGGACCTGCTGGCGCTGCGCGCGCTGGCCACCCAGCCGCTGGGGCGGCTGACCAGGATCGCGCCCGACGTGGCCGAGGCGTGGCGCCGCGGCGACGACGCCACCGTCGACGCGCTGGCCGCCCTGGAACTACGCCACCTGGGCCTCCGTCGCCCCCGCTAGACCCGCCCACCCCGGCGGACTGGGTCAGGAGGCAGGGGTGGGTGGGAGGCGGCGGCGGGCGTCGTCCGTCGTGGAGGGGCCGGGGGACCAGGGGGCCACCCAGGGCAGGTCGTCGGCGGGGGTGATCACGCCGTCCTCCAGGGCGGCGTAGCGCCCGGCGAGGATCCGCTTCGCGGCGACCGTGTCGACGGAGTCGGTGTTGTCCCACAGGGCGGTGAAGAGCGCGTCGATGCGGACCCGGGCCTGCCGGCAGAACAGGTCGGCCAGCTCCACGTTCTCGGGCCGGGCCTCCCGCTCGGCGTGGGCGCGTACGCAGACCGCGGACATGGCGAACAGCTCCGCGCCGATGTCCACGACCCGGCCGAGGAACGCCTGCTTGCGCTCCATCTTCCCCTGCCAGCGGGACATCGCGTAGAACGTCGAGCGGGCCAGCTTGCGCGAGGCGCGCTCCACCTGCCGCAGGTGGCCGGCGAGCGGGCCGAACTCGGCGTACGCCGACGGGCGCTGTCCCCTGCCGACGGCGAGGGTGGGCAGCCACCTCGCGTAGAAGGCGCCGGCCTTCGCCCCGGCCCTGGCCTTGCGGCCGAGCCCGGCGTCCGGGTCGATGATGTCGCCGGCGACCGACAGGTGCGCGTCGACCGCCTCGCGGGCGATGAGCAGGTGCATGATCTCGGTGGAGCCCTCGAAGATGCGGTTGATCCGCAGGTCGCGCAGCATCTGCTCGACGGCGGCGGGTCGCTCGCCCCGGGCGGCGAGCGAGTCGGCCGTCTCGTAGCCGCGGCCGCCCCGGATCTGCACCAGCTCGTCGGCGATCTTCCAGGCCATCTCGCTGGCGTAGAGCTTGACCAGCGCCGCCTCGATCCGGATGTCGTTGCGGTCGTCGTCGGCGAGCAGGCAGCAGAGGTCCAGCATGGTCTCCATGCCGTACGTCGTCGCGGCGATGAAGGAGAGCTTCTGGGCCACCGCCTCGTGCTCGCCCACGGGCCGCCCCCACTGCACCCGGTCGACGGCCCACTCCCGGGCCACGTTCAGCGCCCACTTGCCGGCGCCGACACACATGGCCGGCAGCGACAGCCGCCCGGTGTTCAGGGTGGTCAGCGCGATCTTCAGGCCCTTGCCCTCGCCACCGATGACGTTCTCCTTCGGTACGAAGACGTCGTGGAAGCGGGTCAGGCTGTTCTCCAGGCCGCGCAGGCCGATGAAGGCGTTGCGCCGCTCGACCGTGATGCCCTCCGTGTCGCCCTCGACGACGAAGGCGGTGATCCCGCCGCGCCGCCCCTCGGCGGCGGGCACCCGGGCCATCACGACGAGCAGGGTGGCGACGGTGCCGTTGGTGGCCCACAGCTTCACGCCGTTGAGCCGGTAGCCGGTGCCGTCGGGCGTGGGCTCGGCGGTGGTGGCCAGCCGGGCCGGGTCGGAGCCGACGTCCGGTTCGGTGAGCAGGAACGCGGAGACCTCGCCGGCGGCGAGCCGGGGCAGGAAGCGCTGCTTCTGCTCGGCGGTGCCGAACATCTTCAACGGCTGCGGCACCCCGATCGACTGGTGCGCCGAGAGCAGCGCGCCGATCGCCGGGCTGACCGAGCCGGCCAGCATGAGCGCCCGGCAGTAGTGCAGGTTGCTGAGCCCGAGCCCGCCGTACGACCGGTCGATCTTCATGCCGAAGGCGCCGAGGCGGGCCAGGCCCTGGAACACCTCGTCCGGGATGGACGCGTCCCGCTCGATCGCGGCGCCGTCCACCTCGGAGGCGAGGAACTCGCGGAACCGGCCGAGGAACTCGTCGGCGCGGGCGACGTCCTCCGGGTCGGAGCGCGGCCAGGGGTCGATCAGGTCGAGCCGGAACCGGCCGAGGAAGAGTTCCTTGCCGAAGCTGGGACGGTCCCAGGAGGACTCCCGGGCCGCCTCGGCGACCTGTCGGGCCTCCTTCTCGGAGACCTGACCGGCCTCCCTCGGCAGGGGCCCGGCCGCGCCGGCCGCCGGCGGGTCGTCGGCGGTGGCCGGCGTCGACCGGTCGGCGCCTGATCCGTCGGGCGCGGGTCGGCTGTTCTCTGTCGTGGTCACGGCGGCCCCCTCGAACCTCGGTCCGGATGCGTCAACGTGCTCGACGAACAGCACGCTACCCCCGGGTGTTACCCAGGGGTAGCGATCGGTAAATATCGAGCTTCGTCGACCCCGGTCAGTCGCTGAGGGACCGCGGCTCGTTCTCGTCGTCGTCGGCGTCGTCGTCGCCCCAGTTGCGCCGGGAGAACGGCAGGAACACCCAGAAGGTGAGGAACCAGAGGCCGATGAGGCCGCTGAGCACCAGGGCGATGCTCCGGTCCAGCACGAAGTCGGTGATCAGCAGCACCGCGCTGACCATCGAGATCAGCATGAAGGCGAGCCCACCACTGGCCATCCGGTGCGCGAACCGGACCAGCTCCGGCTTGCGGCCCTGCCGGAACAGCGCGCGGTGGAACGCCACCGGAGAAATGATCATCGCGGTGGCCGCGGCTGCCGACAGCAACGCGACGATGTAGACGTCCTTCTGGAAGCCACTCGTACGGGTGAAGCCGTTGCTGAACGGCAGGGTGAGCAGGAAGGCGAAGAGGATCTGCACGCCGGTCTGGGCGACCCGAAGCTCCTGGAGCAGGTCGGCGAAGTTGCGCTGCCAGCGCTGCTTCTCGGTTTCCTTGGACACGCGCTACCTCCGGTCAGACGGTACTGCCGGCGGGGGCGGCCGGCGGCAGCATCGCTGATGCCCCACCGGCCGACGCGCGAAACCGACTCACGTCGCTGCCCGGAGCGCCGGTCCCGTCCGGTCAGGAGCCGCGCCGGATCCGGCCTGCGTACCGGGCCTCCAGGGCGTTGTTGTGCTCGTCGCCCCCGGCGATGTTGGCCGACAGGTAGACCGGGGGCCGCTCCCCCGCCGCCAGCAGCCGGGCCACCACCTCGATCGTGATCTGCTGCGCCAGCAACGCCGCGGTGATCGACGAGACCGCGCCGACCGCGCCGCCGCCGGGCAGCGGCAGCGTCGCGTCGCCGTACGGGGCGCCGTTGTCGAGCACCACGTCGGCGAAGTCGGCGAGCTTGCGCCCCGACGGGTGGCGCGAGGTCATCTGCCCGGAGTGCTGCGCCGAGGTGATCGCGACCAGCCCGTGGCCCTTCTCCCTGACCAGCGACGCGAACTCCACCATCGCGCCGTTCACGCCCGAGTTGGAGGCGAGCACGAAGACGTCCCGGGGGCCGACCGGGGCCAGCTCGTAGAGGCGGTGCGCCACCGCCGGGTCGCGCTCCAGCAGCGGCCCGAGCACGTCCGCCGGGGCCCCGCCGCGGAGCACCAGGTCCCGCAGGGCGATCCGGTTCGTGGGGACCAGCCCGCCGGCCCGCCCGGCGATCTCCATGGCCAGCGCCTCGGAGTGGCCGGTGCCGAACGCGTGCACCACGCCGTCGGCGCGTACCGCCTCGGCGATCAGGTCGGCGGCCCGCCCCACCGCCTCGCGCTGGCTCTCGGCCACCCGGTTCATCGTGTCGGTTACCACGGCCAGGAAGTCCTCGGCCTTCACCGTCGTGTCTGCTCGGTCCATGTCGTACCTCCGTCAGGGGTGGGCCGGCGTCCGCCGGCCGGCGTCGCGGGGAAGGTCAGACCGGGTCGTGCACCCGGGCCAGGATCGCCTCGGCCAGCGGTGCGGGCGCCTCGTCGGGGATCCAGTGGCTCACCCGGGGCAGCTCGACGAAGCGGTAGTCCCCGGTCACGTGCTCGGCGCACGCCTCGGCGGCGGTCCGGCCGATCGCGATGTCGCGACCGCTCCACACGAACGTGGTCGGCACCGTCACCGGCCCGGTGGCGGCCAGGTCCCGGCGGGACATCGCGCGGTACCAGTTCAGGGCGGCGGTCAGCGCGCCCGGCTCGCGCATCGGGTCCGCGTACGCGGCCACCCGCGCGTCGTCGCCGACCCCGTGCAGCATCCGGCGCAGCCCGGTCGCGTTCAGCGCCAGCAGCGCCTTCTCCGCCGTGCCCGGCTTGCGGAACACCGTCATGTATGCCGAGCGCGCCTTCTGCCCCGCGTCCTCGGCCAGCGCCCACGCCATGGCGCCGGGGTGCGGCACGGAGACCGCGGTCAGCGTGCGGACCCGCTCGGGGTGGTGGGCCGCGACGGCCCAGGCCACGATCGCGCCCCAGTCGTGCCCCACCAGGTGCGCCGCGTCGACGCCCAGCGCGTCGAGTAGGCCCACGGCGTCGGCGACCAGTTCCGGCAGCCGGTACGCCTCGACGGCCTCGGGCCGCGCGCCCGGCGAGTAGCCGCGCTGGTCCGGCGCGTACGTGCGCAGGCCGGCGGCGTGCAGCGCGGGCACCACGTCGTCGAACTCCCCGCCGTGCTGGGGGAAGCCGTGCAGCAGCAGGACGGGCGTGCCGCCCTCCGGTCCGCCGACGCGGACGTCGAACGTGAACCCCCGGGCCTCGATCCGCATGATCGTGAGCCTACCCAGCGCCGCACCCGGCCGCCCGGGACTGCCGGGCCCACGGGTCACTCGTACTGTTGCCGGGGGACGGGCACCTGCCGCCAGGACTCCACGTCCAGGTAGGGGATCTCGGCGTCGTTGACCGGGTCGCGGGCGATGCGCTCGCTGTAGCGGCCGGTCACCTCGATCCAGGTGTCGTCGGCGAGCCCGTCGGGGGCCGCGCCGGTCAGCCCCAGCTTGACCGGCCGCCCGTCGGCGGCGCAGCAGGAGAGCACCATCCGGGCCAGCAGCGGCCGGCCGTCGGGGCCGATGGTGACGAAGCCGGTCAGCTGGACCCGGCGCTCGCCGATCGAGGCGCCCCGGTCGAACAGGGCCCGGGAGGCGTAGTCGAGCACGGCCACCCGCACGGGATCGCCGTCGGGCAGCGGCGGGTAGTCGGACGGCTGCTGCCGGGTGGTGACGGCGGTGCCGGCCTGCCCGGCCGCGTACGAGCCCAGGGCCGGCGGGGCGATCAGCAGCAGGCCCAGCACGGGCAGGATCAGCAGCCAGCCGACCCGGGGCTCGTGGTGGCCGTGGCCGTCGTGCCCGCCATCGCCGTCGTGCCCGTCGTGGTCGCCCTGAGCGTCGTGGCCGCCTTGGCCGCCCTGAGCGTGGTGGCCGTCGTGGTGGCCGGCGGGCGTGCGTCGCAGGAGCGGGCGCAGCTCGTAGAAGAGGGTCATGACCGCGGCGGCCACCAGCAGCAGGCCGGCGGCGATCAGGAAGGGCCGCAGCCCTTCCTTGACGTAGCGCAGGTGCAGGTCGGTGAGGCTGGCCCGGACAACCGCGCCCCCGAGCAGCAGCAGGACGACCGCCTGCGCCTGCCGGTTCACAGCAGCACCGCCCCGGTCCCGACGGCCACCGCGACGGCCACCGCGAAGGTGGTCGGGGCGAACCGCAGCGCGAACCGCCGGCCGAAGACCCCGGCCTGCATCGAGATGAGCTTGAGGTCAACCATCGGCCCCACCACCAGGAAGACCAGTCGGGAGGTCAGCGAGAACTGCGACAGCGAGGCGGCGACGAAGGCGTCCGCCTCGGAGCAGAGGGAGAGCAGCACCGCGAGCGCGGCCAGCGCGAGCACCGAGAGCACGGGGTCGTCGGCGAGCGTCTGCAACCAGCGCTCCGGCACCACGACGTTGATCGTGGCCGCGGCCGCCGCGCCGATCACCAGGAACCCGCCGGCGTGCGTGACGTCGTGCCGGACCGCCCCCCAGAACGCCCGCCCGCGCGAGCCGTCATCCAGCTCCGGCCGGCGCGGCAGCCGGATCCAGTCGGCCCGGCCGAGGCGCAGCCACAGCCAGCCCATCACCATCGCGACGACCAGGCTCGCGACGGCCCGGCCCAGGACCATCGCCGGGTCGTCGGGGAAGGCCACTGCGGTGGCGGTGAGCACGATCGGGTTGATCGCCGGGGCTGCGAGCAGGAACGCCAGGGCCGCGGCCGGGGTGACCCCGCGCCGGATCAGCGACCCGGCGATCGGCACCGCCCCGCACTCGCAGCCGGGCAGCACCACGCCGGCCGCGCTGGCCACCGGCACCGCGAGCGCGGGATGACGCGGCAGCGCCCGGGCCCAGAACGACCGGGGCACGAAGACGGCGATCACCGCGGAGAGCAGCACCCCGAAGACCAGGAACGGCACCGCCTGCACCATGACCGAGACGAAGACGGTGGTCCAGGTCTGCAACCGGGGCGCGGAGAGGGCGCGGGCGAGCGGCTCGCGGAAGAGGACCAGCAGGATGAGCAGGCCGGCGAGGACCTCCACCGACCCGATCTGCCGCTCCGGGCCGCGGGGCGCCGCCGGCGTCTCCTCGCGTACGCCCGGGGCGGCCACGTCCACCGCTCCGGGGTGCGGCCCGTCCGGCGCGCGGCGGTCAGCCTCGGATGTCACGTACGTGTCCCTCTGCCGGATTCCCAGTGGCCGCCCGAGAGTACCGGGCCGGGATCGGGGGCGTCGATCGAACGCGCTGGTGAGCTGCGCAAAGATCACTTTGCCCGATGATCTTCAAAGGTGTTAGCGTCGGGCCACAACTTCACATCCGACAGGGGAGCGCACAGCGCTGAGAGTGCGGGCACCGCCCGCAGACCCTCGAACCTGATCTGGGTAATGCCAGCGCAGGGAGTTCGGTCGACCTCCAGCCGCGTCGACGTCCGGCACGTTCCGGGCGCGGCGTGCGTCTTCTCCTGGTTCTCGTTCGGGACTGGGAGCAATCATGAGAGACAACAACACCGCCACCCGGTGGCGTACCGTCGACGTCGTCGTCGCCGCCGTGATCGCGGTGGCCTTCGGCGTCATCTTCTGGGCCTGGGGCCTGCTGTGGCGGGCCGTCGACCCGGCGTTCGCGTTCTTCCCCGCCGGCCAGGCGATCATGTACGGCGTGTGGCTGGTCCCGGCCGTCCTCGGCGGCCTGGTGATCCGCAAGCCCGGCGCGGCGCTCTTCTGCGAGGCGGTGGCGGCGACGGTCTCCGCGCTGCTCGGCTCGGAGTGGGGCGGCGTCACCATCGTGCAGGGCCTGATCCAGGGGCTCGGCGCCGAGCTGGCCTTCGCCGCGTTCCGGTACCGCTCGTTCCGGCTGCCCACCGCGCTGATCGCCGGCGCGCTGACCGGCCTCGGCGCGGCCCTGTTCGACTTCTTCGTCTGGAACAGCGAGTACGCCCTGGGCAGCTACCGGATCCCGTACGCCCTGCTCACCATCGTCAGCGCCACCGTCGTCGCCGGCGCCGGCGGCTGGGCCCTGACCCGCGCCCTGGCCACCACGGGCGCCCTGGACCGCTTCCCCGCCGCCCGCGACCGCACCCCCGTCTGACCCCACCCCCACCCCCACCGGGATCGAGGTTGATCATGAGGTTGACGGCGATGTGGATCTCCGTGGCTGCCGCCAACCTCATGATCGACGCTCGCGGGCGGGCCGGGAGGGAGGGGTTGCGGTGGGGGCGGTGACCTTGCGGGGGTTCGGGTGGCGGCACGCCGGGCGACGGGCGTGGGCCGTGCGGGGGGTCGACCTGCGCGTCGAGGTCGGCGAGCGGGTGCTGCTGCTGGGGCCCTCCGGGGCCGGCAAGAGCACGCTGCTCGCCGCGCTGGCCGGGCTGCTGCCCGAGGACTCGGGCGAGCAGGAGGGCACCGTCGAGATCAACGGGCTCGACCCCCGCAAGGGCCGGGAGCGGGTGGGCATCGTCTTCCAGGACCCGCAGACCCAGCTCGTGATGGCCCGCAGCGGCGACGACGTGGCGTTCGGGCTGGAGAACCGCGGCACCCCCGCCGGGGAGATCTGGCCCCGCGTCGACGAGGCGCTCACCCGGGTCGGCTTCCCGTACCCCCGGGACCGCCCCACCGCCGCGCTCTCCGGCGGCGAGCAGCAGCGGCTCGCCCTGGCCGGGGTGCTGGCCCTGCGCCCCGGTTTGCTGCTGCTCGACGAGCCGACCGCCAACCTCGACCCGACCGGCGCGGCGCTGATCCGGGCGGCGGTGGCCGGCGCGCTGGACGCCGACACCACGCTGATCCTGGTCGAGCACCGGGTCGCCGAGGCGCTGCCCCTGGTCGACCGGGTGGTCGTGCTCGAACCTGGCGGCGGCGTCCGCGCCGACGGCACGCCCGAGGCCGTCTTCGGCACGCACGGCGACGCGCTCGCCGACGAGGGCGTCTGGGTGCCCGGCCGCCCGGTACCGCCACGCCACGCGACCACGCCGGCCGGCGACGTGCTGCTCGCCGCCGACCGGCTCGGCCTGCCGCCCCGGCTGGCCCCCGTCGACCTGGCGGTACGCGCCGGCGAGGCGCTCGCCGTCCTCGGGCCCAACGGGGCCGGCAAGTCGACCCTCGCCCTGCTGCTCGGGGGCCTGCTCAAGCCCGGGGCCGGCCGGGTCACGGCGACGACGGCACTGGCCGGTGGCGACGCCCGCACGCCCCCGCACCGCTGGCGCGCCCCGGCACTGGCCCACCGGATCGGCTCGGTCTTCCAGGACCCGGAGCACCAGTTCGTCACCAACACCGTGTTCGACGAGCTGGCGCTCGGCCCGCGCCGCACCGGCCAGCCCGAGGCGGCGGTCCGGGCCACGGTGGACGGGCTGCTGTCCCGGCTGCGGTTGACCAAGCTCGCGGCGGCCAACCCGTACACCCTCTCCGGCGGGGAGGCGCGGCGGCTGAGCGTGGCGACCGCCCTGGCCACCGCCCCCCGCCTGCTCGTCTGCGACGAACCGACCTTCGGCCAGGACCGGCGCACCTGGCTGGAGCTGGTGGACCTCTTCGCCGAGCTGCGCGACGCCGGTCACGGCCTGGTCGCCGTCACCCACGATGCGGAGTTCGTCGCCGCCCTGGCAGATCGCCGCCTCACCCTGGAACGCCCGTGACCAGCGAACGGACCGCCGCACCGGTCACCCACCCAGACCGCCGCCACACCCTGGAGCGGGCGTGATCAGTTTCGAGCCGGTCGCCGCGCCGGAGGCGTTGCTGGCCCGGCGCAACCCGGTGGCCAAGCTCGCCGCGGCGCTGGTGTTCTCGTTCATCCTGATCGCCACCCTGGACCCGGTGGCCCCGGCCATCGCGATCGCCGTCGAGCTGGCCCTGCTGCCGCTGTTCGGGGTCCGCCTGCGGGTGTTGGCGCGACGGGCCTGGCCGCTGCTCGTCGGCGCGGTCGGCGTGGTGGTGACGCTGGTGCTCTTCGCGGCCGAGCGCTCCGGCCGGGTGCTGGTCGAGGCCGGCCCGGTGGTGGTCACCTCCGAGGTGCTGCTCACCGCGCTCGGCCTGGTGCTGCGCATGTTCGCGGTGGCGCTGCCCGGCGTGATCGTCTTCGCCACCACCGACCCGACCGACCTGGCGGACGCGCTGATCCAGAATGCGAAGGCGCCGGCCCGGTTCGCCATCGGGGCGTTGGCCGCGTTCCGACTCGTGCCGCTGTTGGGGCAGGAGTGGCAGATGATCTCCATGGCCCGTCGCGCCCGGGGAGTCGAGGCCGGCCGCAACCCGCTGGCGAAGCTGCGGCTGTTCGTGTCGACGGCCTTCGCGCTGCTCGTCGGGGCGATCCGCCGGGGCACCCGGCTGGCCGTGGCGATGGACGCCCGGGGCTTCGACGCCGGTGTCCCGCGCACCGTCGCCCGGCGGCAGCGCTTCGTCGCCGCCGACGGCCTGCTGATCGCCGGTGCGGCGGTGCTCGCCGGGGCCGCGCTGACCGTCAGCGTGCTGCTCGGCACCTTCCGCCCGTTGATCGGCTGACGGCGTCCGTTGATCGGCCGACGGACCGGGCGGAGTCGCCGGCCTGGCTGGTCGAGCACGGACGGGCCGGGTGGAATCGCCGGCCCGGAGTGCCGAGCGCGGGCGGACCGGGTGGAATCCCCGGCCCGGGTGGCCGAGCGCGGGCGGACCGGGTGGAGTCGCCGGTGACGACGCTCCACCCGGCCGGCACCGTCAGCTGCGCCGGAAGGCGTACCGGCGGGCCTGCCCGGCCTTCTGGCCGCGCAGCGGGCCGGAACGGCCGGCGCCGGAGACCGGCGGACCGGCCTTCGGCGCGGCGGGCCGGTCGACCGGCAGTGCCGGCACGACCGGCGCGACCGCCACCTCGTCGAGGTTGACGGGCGTCAGGTCCGCGACGGACGGCGTGGGGACGGTGCGGGACTTCTTCGGGTTGCGCCTGGCTGGCATCCGGTGCCTCCTCGGTCTGCGGGCCCTCCCGCACCGGAGCGACGTCCGGTGACCGGGGCCCGCCTCGTTCGGCGACCGTCGCGCGACGGTCGGGCGGGATCGGGACTGCTGCCCGGGATCGACCACGAGGAACACCGCCGCCTCGACGGCAGGTGCGGAATGCGGACGCCCGGGAGCACGCGGACCCGCGGCGAGACAGCGGCGGGTCGGCTCGGAAGTGGGGCGTCAGTTGCGCATGCCCACACGCTAACCGCCCGACCGTTCGCGCGCACCCGAATTACCGGCGGGGCCCGCGGCCGGCCGGTCGCGCCCCGCGGAGGCCGCCCGCCGCTGTCTCGCCGCGGGTCCGCGTGCTCCCGGCGCGGCCGCCACGTGGTGGTGACGGACCGCCCGACACGACCTCCGGGCCGCCCCGCCCGCGATACGGTCGCACCGGCGGGTGTCGACGGCGGAGGGCGGACGGATGGCCGGGCGGGCGACGGCACGGATCGGCGTGACCGGGCTGGCGGTGATGGGCCGGAACCTGGCCCGCAACCTGGCCCGCAACGGCTTCACCGTGGCGGTGCACAACCGCTCGCCCGAGCGCACCCGCGGCCTCGTGGCGGAGCACGGGGACGAGGGGACGTTCCTGCCCGCCGAGTCGATGGCCGACTTCGTCGCGTCGCTGGAGCGGCCCCGGGCAGTCATCGTGATGGTCAAGGCGGGCGGGCCCACCGACGCCGTGGTCGACGAGCTGGTCCCGCTGCTCGACGCCGGCGACATCGTCGTGGACTGCGGCAACGCGCACTTCGCCGACACCCGCCGGCGGGAGGAGGCGCTACGGGCCCACGGCCTGCACTTCGTCGGCACCGGCGTCTCCGGTGGCGAGGAGGGCGCCCTGCGCGGCCCGAGCATCATGCCGGGCGGATCCGCGGAGTCGTATCGCACGCTCGGGCCGATCTTCGAGCGGATCGCCGCCCAGGTGGACGGGGTGCCGTGCTGCCGGCACATCGGGCCGGACGGCGCCGGGCACTTCGTCAAGATGGTGCACAACGGCATCGAGTACGCCGACATGCAGCTCATCGCCGAGGCGTACGACCTGCTCCGGGCCGGACTCGGCGCGGAGCCGGCGGAGATCGCGGAGATCTTCCGCGGGTGGAACGCCGGGGAGCTGGAGTCCTTCCTGATCGAGATCACCGCGGACGTGCTGGCGCACACCGACGCGGCCACCGGGCGGGCGTTCGTGGACGTCGTGCTGGATCGCGCCGAGCAGAAGGGCACCGGCCGCTGGACGGTGCAGAGCGCGCTCGACCTGGGCATCCCCATCACCGGCATCGCCGAGGCGACCTTCGCCCGGTCGCTCTCCGGGCACGCCGACCAGCGCGAGGCGGCCCGCCGGGCGTTCCCGGACGCGGGCGCGACCTGGCGGGTCGAGGACTCCGACGCCTTCGTCGAGGACGTCCGCCGCGCACTGCTCGCCTCGAAGATCGTCGCGTACGCGCAGGGCTTCGACCACATCCGCGCCGGCTCCCGCGAGTACGACTGGGGCATCGACCTGGGCGGCACCGCGACGATCTGGCGGGGCGGCTGCATCATCCGGGCCCGCTTCCTCGACCGCATCCGCCAGGCGTACGACGAGCGGCCCGACCTGCCGACGCTGCTGGTGGCGCCGTGGTTCGCGGACACCGTCAACGACGGCGTGCCGAGCTGGCGGCGGGTGGTGGCCGAGGCCGCCCGGGCCGGGATGCCCGTCCCCGCGTTCGCCTCGTCGCTGGCGTACTTCGACGCGCTGCGCGCCCAGCGGCTGCCGGCCGCCCTGATCCAGGCGCTGCGGGACAACTTCGGGGCGCACACCTACCAGCGCGTGGACCGCGAGGGCACCTTCCACACCCGCTGGCCCACCGACCGCACCGAGATCGAGGCCTGACCCCGTCCGCTCCCGCGGCGTCAGGCGACGGCGGCGTGCGTCTCCCGGGCGCCAGCTCGCGCACCTGCACGGCCAGCGCGTCCCACTCCGTGGCCTTGCGGGCTCTCGACCGGCAAGGGGGCGGTCACCACACCACAGGCCGTCGTTCGGACCCGGCCGCCGGGTTCCCGGGCTAGACCGGCGCGGGTGCCGTCACCAGGCCCGCTGCCCGGTCTCGGTGGGCGCCCAGGTGAGCGCCGGATCGCCGCTGGCCAGCTCGCCGATCTCCCCGGAGCGCGGCTGCGCCGCGTGGCCGAGTTCCCGGCAGTGCTGCTCGGCGACCCCGGCACAGATCTCGGCCACCCGCGCGCGGACCGGCTCACCGAGGTCGGCGCCGTCCAACGCCACGATCATCTTGTCCCGAAGATCCCGCATCCCCACCCCCGAGGCTCGCCGCGACCACCCGGAACCACAGGCTCACCCCGACCCTAACCACCCCGCCCCCGGCCCACCCCCGAAACCCCGAACCCCCGACCCGCGAGTCGATCATGCACTTTCGGTGGGCGAAACGCCCCGGTGCGGGGCTTTCGCGGGGCACCGCGACTGCATGATCGGCGAGCGGGTCGGGGGTTCGGGTCAGGTCAGGTCACACTGTCAGGTGAGTCGGTCAGAAGAAACGGCGACGCTTGGCCTTCTGCGGGCGGAGCATGTCGGCGCCCTTGGTGAGCAGGCGGCTCACCCCGGTCGGGCCGCGGCGGGCCTCCAGCGTGTGGCTGAGCCGGCGCGCGCCCGCCGCCGCCAACGGCACGGCGACGGCCATCATCGCCCACTGGGCAATACGCTTCTGGATCATGTGGGTTCACCTCCGTCGGTGGCTGCTGACCACCGTGGTACCCCGTACGACCGGGCGGTAAGCCTCAGGCGGGCGGCGGGGCGACCGGGTTGGGCAGCGCGCCGCCGAAGCGCCGGTCCCGCTGCGCGTACAGCTCGCAGGCGTACCAGAGGTGGCGGCGGTCGAAGTCGGGCCAGAGCGTGTCGAGGAAGATCAGCTCGGCGTACGCGGTCTGCCAGAGCAGGAAGTTCGAGATCCGCTCCTCGCCCGAGGGCCGCAGGAACAGGTCCACCTCGGGGATCTCCGGGTGGTAGAGGTACTTCGCGACGGTCTTCTCGTTGACCTTCTCCGGGTCCAGCCGGCCCGCCGCCACGTCGCGGGCGATGGCGGCGGCGGCGTCGGCGATCTCGGCCTGACCGCCGTAGTTGACGCAGAACTGGAGGGTCAGCGTCGAGTTGCCCCGGGACATCTCCTCCGCCGTCTGCAACTCGGAGATGACGCTCTTCCAGAGCCGGCCGGCCCGACCGGACCAGACCACCCGCACCCCCAGGTCGACCAGCTGGTCGCGGCGGCGGCGGATGACGTCCCGGTTGAAGCCCATCAGGAACCGGACCTCGTCGGGCGAGCGCCGCCAGTTCTCGGTGGAGAAGGCGTACGCCGACAGGTAGGGGATGCCCAGCTCGATGGCGCCCTCGACCGTGTCGAAGAGGGAGAACTCCCCCGCCTCGTGGCCCTTGGTGCGGGGCAGCCCGCGGTCCTTGGCCCACCGGCCGTTGCCGTCCATCACCACGGCGACGTGCTTCGGCACCGCGTCGGCGGGCAGCGCCGGCGGGCGGGCGCCCGACGGGTGCGGTGTCGGCGGCACCGGCTCGCGACGCCCGGCCCTCATCGATCGGATCACTCGGTCTTCCCCCTGTTCACGCCGTCCGCACCGGCCCCGCTGCCACGCGGCGGCGGGACCGGGCCGGCCGCCGGGGCGCCCCGGTCGACCAGCGGCAGCGAGCGTAGCGCGCGCTCCAGGTGCCACTGCAGGTGTGCCGCGACCAGGCCGCTGCACTCCCGGCGTACGCCGGTCTCGGTGGCGTCGGCGACCCGCCAGTCGCCGCTGGTCAGCGCGGACATCAGGTCGATGGTGGCCGGGGCGGGATGGGCCGCGCCGGGCGGCCGGCAGTCCGGGCAGACCGCACCCCCGGCCGGCACGGAGAACGCCCGGTGCCGCCCCGGCGTGCCGCAGACGGCGCAGGCGGTCAGCGCCGGCGCCCAACCGGCCAGCGTCATGCCCCGCAGCAGGTACGCGTCGAGCACCAGGGTGGTGGCGTGGCTGCCCTCGGCGAGCGCCCGCAGCGCGCCCAGGGTGAGCTGGAACAGCCGCAGCGACGGCTCCCGTTCGACGGGGGTGAGCCGCTCGGCGGTCTCGGCGATCGCGCTGGCGGCCGTGTAGCGGGAATAGTCGCCGAGGAACCGCTTGCCGTAGAGGTCGATGCCCTCGACCTGGCTGACCGTGTGCAGGGAGCTGCCGTGGTTGCCCTTGGGGTCGCCGGCGAGCTGGAGGTCGACGTGGCCGAACGGCTCCAGCCGGGCGCCGAACTTGCTGGTGGTGCGGCGGACTCCCCGGGCCACCGCGCGCAGCCGGCCGTGCCGGCGGGTGAGCAGGGTGATGATCCGGTCGGACTCGCCGAGCTTCTGCACGCGCAGGACCACCGCGTCGTCGCGGTAGAGCTGTCGGCGGTACCCGGCCATCGGACCATTCTCTCTCGGGGTGCGGAATCAGGGTCAGCTCGGGGTCTCCGCGCGCGGAACCCCGATGCGTGGGCCGGGCCTCGCCTCGTAGCGTGCTCGCATGGCTCTGCACCGCACCGCCGCCGCGCTCGCTGCGGCCACCACCCTGATCGTCGCCGCCGGGTGCGACAACCTGTCCTTCCGCCGGCTCGACTACGACAACACCGAGGCGGTCCGGATCAACAGCATCCGGGTGCTGCCGGGGGCCGGCGACGTGACCGTCCGCGCCATCGGCGCGCAGGACGAGGTGCGGATCAAGCGGGTGGTGCGCTACCAGGGTGGTCAACCCGACGCTACGTACGAGATCAAGGGCACCGAACTGGTGCTGGACACCGACTGCGGCTCCCGGTGCAGCGTCTCCTACGAGGTCACCGCCCCGGACGGGGTGAGCGTGAAGGGCGAGACCGGCTCCGGTGACGTCGACCTGAGCAGGGTGGGCCCGGTGGAGATGCGGCTCGGCTCGGGCAACATCCGGGTGACCGCCTCCAGCGGCCCCGTCCGCGCGGAGACCGGCTCCGGCAACATCCAGGTGGCCGGTGCCGGCGGTCCCGTCCGGGCGCAGACCGGCTCCGGCAACGTCGAGGTCGACGAGGTCGCCGCCGCGGTCACGCTGCGCACCTCCTCCGGCGACATCACCGGGCACCGCCTCGACGGCGGGGTGGACGCCGAGGCCGGCTCCGGCGACATCACCGTCGACCTGACGACGCCCGCCTCGGCGCGCGTGCACGCCTCCAGCGGGAACGTCGAGCTGGTCGTGCCGGCGGGCCGCTACCGGGTCCGCTCCAGCACCGACAGCGGCGACGCCGAACTGGGCGTGACCGACGACCCGTCCGCCACGCTGGTGCTCGACCTCTCCACCGGCAGCGGCAACGTGACGGTCACCCAGCGCTGATCTCGACGGTCTCCGGCTCCCGCGCGGCGCGGGGCGCCGGCACCGCCGCCCGCCCGGTGACCGGTCCGTCGACCGTCCCGGCGGCGGCCGGGTGACCGGTGGCCGGTTCGCCGGCCCTGCCGGCGACGGGCGGATGGACGGTGGCCGGGGCGGGGCGGGCGCGGCCGGGGACCAGCTCCGGCGGTCTGCGGGCCGCCACGTCCTCCACCCAGCCGACCAGGGCGGTCACCAGCGCGACCAGCGCGAAGACCAGCGCCACCCGGATCGCCAGGCCGAGCGGGTCCTGGTGCGACCAGCCCACCACGTCGACCAGCGGGGTCAGCGCCACCACGAACGGCATGTGCCACAGGTAGACGGTGAGCGCCCGCCGGTTGAACACGGTGACCACCCGGCCGAACGCGGCGCTGCGGTCCACCCAGGGCGCGCTCGCGGGCCCCCGACCGAGCAGCACCAGGACGAAGGCCGCCGACCAGAGGGCGTTGCCCAGGGGGTTGTCGTTCAGGTCGTACCCGCGCGGTCCGGGGTGGGTGACGATCCAGGCCGCGCCGGCCGCGGCGAGGGCCAGCGCCACCGGCACCAGCACCCGGTTGGTCAGGCGGCGCAGCATGCCGGCCTGGTGGGCGAAGCCGAGCAGCCAGGCCCCGAAGTAGAGCCCGAACTGGTGCAGCGCCACCGGCAGCGCCGGGAGCAGGCCCAGTTCGGCCGCCGCGAGCAGGGCGTACGGGGCCATCAGGGTGGGCACCGGGGCCCGCCGGAACAGCCAGAGGGCCACCGGCGAGGCGAGCACGAACCAGAGGTAGTCGCGCAGGTACCAGATCACGCTGAGCGCGATCGCGCCCCAGCCGTTGGCCGGCGGGTCGGCGATGGGAAAGAGCCAGAGCAGCACCTTCGGGCTCAGCGGCAACCCGGTGAGCAGCATGGCGGGTACGAAGACGGCGGCGAGCACCCACAGCGACGGCAGCAGACGCCGCAACCGGCGTACGACGGCCCCCGGTCCCCAGCGGTGCAGTGAGGCCGCCATCAGCGAGCCGGCGAGCGCGAACATCACCGACATCGCCGGGAAGACGAGGGTCAGCGTGGCCCAACCGGTGACGTGGTAGACGACGACTCGAACGATGGCCAGGAAGCGGAGCAGGTCCAGGTATCGGTTTCGCATCAGCCTGCATCTATGTCCGGGGATACGGGGGCTGTCCTATCCCCTACCCTCCGGGCCGAGCACGCCAAACAGAAGGGAACCCACCAGAAGGTGACATCTTCCATACGTCCGACCGATACCGATCATGCGCCGGACGGGCTCGGGGGGCCGGGACGCGCCGCGTCCCGGCCCCCGGCGTCAGAAGCCCAGCTTGCGCAGCTGCTTCGGATCCCGCTGCCAGTCCTTCGCCACCCGGACGTGCAGGTCGAGGTAGACCCGGGTGCCGAGCAGCTCCTCGATCTGCCGGCGGGCGGTGGTGCCGACGTGCTTGAGCCGGCTCGCCCGGTGGCCGATCACGATGGCCTTCTGGCTGGGCCGCTCGACGTACACGTCGGCGTAGATCTTCATGAGCTGGCCCTCGGGGACCATCTCCTCGACGACCACCGCGATGGAGTGCGGCAGCTCGTCGCGGACGCCCTCCAGGGCGGCCTCGCGGATCAGCTCGGCGACCAGCACCTGCTCCGGGTCGTCGGTGAGCATGTCGTCCGGGTAGAGCTGCGGCGACTCGGGCAGGTAGCCGGTCATCACGTCGACCAGGACGTCGACCTGGTGCCCGGAGACCGCGCTGACCGGCACCACCTCGGCGAACTCGCCCAGCTCGCTGACCGCGAGCAGCTGCTCGGCCAGCCGCTTGCGGTCCACCAGGTCGGTCTTCGTGACCACCGCCAGCACGGTGGCCTTCAGCTCGGCCAGCTCGCCGGTGATGAACCGGTCGCCGCGCCCGATGGGCTCGTCCGCCGGGATGCAGAGGCCGATCACGTCGACCTCGCTCCAGGTCTGCCGGACCAGGTCGTTGAGGCGCTCGCCGAGCAGCGTACGGGGGCGGTGCAGGCCCGGGGTGTCGACCAGCACGAGCTGGGACTCCGGGCGGTGCAGGACGGCCCGGATGATGTGCCTGGTCGTCTGCGGCTTGTTCGAGGTGATGGCGATCTTCTGCCCGACGATCGCGTTGGTCAACGTCGACTTGCCGGCGTTCGGCCGGCCGACGAAACAGGCGAATCCGGCCCGGTAGGGGCGCGGCTGGAGGTCGCTCACTCGACCACCGTGCCCAGGACGGACCCGTCCGGGGCGGCCACGTGGATCGGCGCGTCCGCGGCGAGGTCGCGTACCGCCGCGTGCCCCGCCCCGTCCAGCGTCGACGCCTCGGTGACCACCACGGCGGCCTCCAGCCGGATCGCGCCGGCCGCCACCGCGGACGCCACCGCGAGCTGGAGCGCGGTGATCGTCAACGAGGGCAGCGACACGCTGGCCGCGGCGTACGTCCGACCGTCCTGGTCACGGACCGCCGCGCCCTCCACGGCGCCCACCCGGCCACGCGCGCCCCGCGCCAGGACGACCAGCTTGCCGTCCTCGGCGCTCAGCTCGACCGGGTCGGACGGGGTGGGCCGGGCGGCCGGTACGGCGGGTGACTCAGGCATCGGCGGGTTGCCTCTCCTCGGATCGGTTCGTGTCGTCCCGGGGCTCGGCGTGCTCGCCACGGCCCGGGCCGTTCTGTGTGTCGGTCGACTCCGCCCGGTTAACCAGCACGGTGTCGATCCGGTTGCGCCGGCCGGTGGTGCCCTCGGCGATCAGCTGGAGCCCGGCGACCTCGACCTGCGCCCCGGGGATCGGGACCCGGCCCAGGGACTGGGCGAGCAGGCCGCCGACGGTCTCCACCTCGTCGGTGGGCAGGTCGGTGTCGAACAGCTCGCCCAGATCCTCCACCGGGAGCCGCGCGGTGACCCGCACCGCCCCGTCGTCGAGGTGCTCGACCGGCGGGCGCTCGACATCGTACTCGTCGGTGATCTCACCGACGATCTCCTCCAGGATGTCCTCGATGGTGACCAGCCCGCCGGTGCCGCCGTACTCGTCGACGACGATGACCAGGTGGTTGCGGGCGGCCTGCATCTCCGAGAGCAGGTCGTCGACCGGCTTGGACTCGGGCACGAAGGTGGCGGGGCGCATCAGCTCGGCGACCGGGAGCTGCCGGTCCTCCGGGGCGCCGCCCTGGGTGCGCCGGATCAGGTCCTTGAGGTAGAGCACGCCGAGCACGTCGTCGACGCTCTCGCCGATGACCGGGATCCGGGAGAAGCCGGAGCGCAGGAAGAGCGCCAACGCCTGGGAGAGCGTCTTGCGCTCCTCGATCCACACCATCTCGGTACGCGGCACCATCACCTCCCGGGCGATGGTGTCGCCGAGCGCGAAGACCGAGTGGATCATCTGCCGCTCGCCGTGCTCCACGACGCCGCGCTGCTCGGCCAGGTCGACCAGCTCGCGCAGCTCCACCTGGGTGGCGAACGGACCCTCCCGGAAGCCCCGGCCCGGGGTGACCGCGTTGCCGATCAGGATCAGCAGCGAGGCGAGCGGGTTGAGCGCCCGGCCCAGCCAGCGGACCAGCGGGGCGACGGAACGACCGACCACGTACGCGTGCTGCCGGCCGATGGTCCGGGGGCCGACCCCGACCACCACGAAGCTGATCACGGTCATCGCGCCGGCGGTGATCAGTGCCGCGCGCCAGCCCGCGCCGAAGGTGTCCACCGCGACCAGCGCCACCAGGGTGGTGGCGGTCAGCTCGGCGAGCAGCCGCAGCAGGAGCAGGAGGTTGAGGTGGCGGACCACGTCCCCGGCGACGGCCTGGAGCGTCCGAGCGCCCCGCGCGCCGTCACGGGCCAGTTCGGCGGCGCGGGCGGGCGAGACCGCGGCGAGGGCCGCCTCGGTCATGGCGATGAGGCCGGCCAGCACCACCAGGCCGGCCGCGAAGACCAGCAGTTGCAGGTCGGGCAGGCCGGTGGCGCCGGCCGCCAGTGTCGGGGTGGTCATCACCGGGACCGGGTCGACCGCCAGCTCGCCAGCAGCCGGGCCTGGAGGGCGAACATCTCCCGCTCCTCCTCCGGCTCGGCGTGGTCGTAGCCGAGCAGGTGCAGCACGCCGTGCACGGTGAGCAGGTGCAGCTCGTCGGCGGGGGCGTGACCGGCGGTGGCCGCCTGCTTGGCCGCCACCTCCGGGCAGAGCACGATGTCGCCGAGCAGGGCGGGCTCGCCGCCGGCGGCGGACGTCTCGCCGGGCCCGTGGTCGACGCTGCCCTCGTCCATGGGGAAGGCGAGCACGTCGGTCGGGCCGTCGCCGCCCATCCACCGGTGGTTGAGCTCGGTCATGTAGTCGATGTCGACCAGCAGCACGGAGAGCTCGGCGAGGGGGTTGACCCCCATCTCGTCGAGGGCATGCCGGGCCACGGCGAGCACGGCGTCGGTGTCGACGTCGACACCCGACTCGTTGGCGATCTCGATGGACAACAGTCTTCCCTCGGTCTAGCGGCGCCGGCCGGCCCGGCCGCCCTGGGCGGACCGCCCCGGCACGGCGTGCACGCTCTGCGCCTGCTGGTTCTCCCGCTCGTCCCAGCGGGCGTACGCGTCGACGATCTCCCCGACCAGCCGGTGGCGGACCACGTCGGAGCTGGAGAGCTCGGCGAAGTGCACGTCCTCGACGTTCTCCAGGATCTCCCGGACCACCCGCAGGCCGCTGGTCGTGCCGCCGGGGAGGTCCACCTGGGTGACGTCACCGGTGACGACGATCTTGGAATTGAAGCCGAGCCGGGTGAGGAACATCTTCATCTGCTCGGGCGTGGTGTTCTGTGCCTCGTCGAGGATGATGAACGCGTCGTTGAGGGTACGCCCCCGCATGTACGCCAGCGGCGCGACCTCGATCGTGCCCGCCGCCATCAGCTTGGGGATGGAATCCGGGTCGAGCATGTCGTGCAGCGCGTCGTAGAGCGGGCGCAGGTAGGGGTCGATCTTCTCGTTGAGCGTGCCGGGCAGGAAGCCGAGCCGCTCCCCCGCCTCGACCGCCGGCCGGGTCAGGATGATCCGGTTGACCTGCTTGGCCTGCAACGCCTGGACGGCCTTCGCCATCGCCAGGTAGGTCTTGCCGGTGCCGGCGGGGCCGATGCCGAAGACGATGGTGTGCGCGTCGATCGCGTCGACGTAGCGCTTCTGCCCCAGCGTCTTGGGACGGATGGTGCGGCCGCGCCGGGAGAGGATGTTGAGCGTCAGGACCTCGGCGGGCCGCTCGGCGCCGCCCTGCTCGAGCATGCCGACGGTACGCCGGACGGCGTCAGTGGTCAGGGTCTCGCCTTTCTCGATGAGTTCCAGCAGCTCGCTGAAGATCCGCTCGGCGAGGGCGTTGTCCGCGGGGGCGCCGGTGATGGTGATCTCGTTGCCCCGCACGTGCACGTCACTGTCGACCGAGCGCTCGACCAGTCGCAGGATCTCGTCACCCGCGCCGAGCAGGTTGACCATGATCTTGGAATCCGGGACGGTGATCCTGGTCTGCACCCGGGGCGGGCCGGGAGGTGGGGTGCCGGTCATAGGTCGGGCCGAGGGGCCCTGCGCCACCTGCTCTCGATCTCGGCGCCGGCCTGCTGGCGCGACGCGCTGACGTTCCTGCCATCTTATCTTTCCAACAGCGGTGGCACCCTGCCCATTTCCGCGCGTGGGGCACGAGCGGACCGGTCACCCCGTCCGCGGCGGGGGCGGACCGGACGGGGCGGCTCCTCGGCCCCGACCCGTCCGGTCACGCGCGCCCGTCAGGAGCCGGCGCGGAAGTCGTACCGCTCGAAGGTCTCCTGGTGCCGGGTGAACCGGTAGGTCGCCCAGTGCATCAGGACCACCGTGCCGTGCTCGTCCCGGGTCAGCCGGAGCAGCTCCCCCGCCTCCCGGCCGGAGACCGTGCGGAACACGTCCGGCCGCTCCGGCAGCGGGACGAAGACCGACGGCGGCTTGCCGGCCGGGTCGTCGGCGCCCCGGGCCCGCAGCTCGCCGTCGTGCCAGGAGAAGACGTACTCGAAACCCTCCCCCCACCAGCGGCCGAGCAGCCCGCGTACGCCCTCCGGGGCGGGCGGGCCCGGCTGCCACGGCGTGACGTCGGCGGGATCGTGCTCGACCGCGGCGTCCAGCAGCCGGTGCGGCAGGTCGAGGACCTCGCCGGCGGTGCCGGAGGAGCCGAGCACCGCGACCCCCATGGCGCCGGGGGTGCCCTCCCCGCCCCGCCGGCCGTAGACGCCGGCCAGGAATCCGGGCATCGCGCCGTCGTGGCCGACGTGCATGATCCGCTTGCCCTGCGGCACCAGGATCAGCCCCAGCCCGAAGCCGCCGGCCCAGAGCGTCTCGTCGGTGACCGTCGCCGGCCAGCGCATCTCGTCGAGCGTGGCCGGGGCGAGCACGGCGCCGGCCGGGTCCAGCGCCGCCGGGTCGGCGAGGAAGGCCGCCCAGCGGGCCATGTCGGAGGCGGTGCTCCAGAGCTGCGCCGCCGGACCGAGCGCCCCGAAGTCGGTCGGCGGCTCGGGGTGCGCCTCGTCGGAGTAGGCGTCGACCAGGAACCCCGTCGCGGCGTGCGGCCCGGGCGTCGGCGAGGTCCCGGCCAGCCCCAGCGGGGTCAGCACCCGCTCGCCGAGCACCTCCGCCCAGGTGCCGCCCCGCAGGTGGCCGACGAGCCGGCCGAGCAGCGCCATGCCCAGGTTCGAGTAGTGGTAGCGGCGGCCCGGGGGCAGCACCCGCTCGGCCCGGGCCAGGTCGGCGACCAGCCCGTCGACGTCCGGCGTGTGCAGGGTGTCCCAGACGTCGCCGTACGGCTCGCGTTGCAGGCCGGCGGTGTGCGACAGCAGCCGGCGTACCGTCAGCTCGCCGTGGGCCGGCAGGTCCAGGTGCCGACCCAGCGGGTCGTCCAGGTCCAGCAGGCCGTCGTCGCGGCACTGGAGCGTCAGCACGGCGGTGAACGTCTTCGTGACCGACCCGATCCGGAACCGGGTGCCCGGCCCCAGCTCGGTGTCGTTGCCGGTCCCACCGACGGCGCACGTCCAGAGCGGGCGGTCCGCGCGGTGCAGGGCCGCCGACACCGCCGGCACCCGGGCCTGCGCCTGGACCGTGCGCACCAGCCGGGACAGGCGGTCGCCGATCACCGTCACGCGAGGTTCCGGGCCAGCATCGGGCCCAGTGGCGCCCCGCCGAGCACGTGCGCGTGCACGTGGAAGACCTCCTGGCCGCCGTACGCGCCGGTGTTGAACATCAGCCGGAAGCCGTCGCCGAGCAGTCCCTCGTCCTCGGCCACCGCGGCGGCCGTGGCGAGGACCTCCCCGGCCAGCGCGGAATCGCCCTGGGCGAGCGTCGCCACGTCGGCATAGTGCTCCTTCGGGATGACCAGCACGTGCACCGGCGCCTTCGGGCCGATGTCACGGAAGGCGAGCGTGGTGGCGGTTTCCCGGACGATCGTGGCCGGGATCTCCCCGGCGACGATCCGGCAGAACAGGCAGTCGGTTCCCATCCGGGCAGTGTAAGGAAGCGCACCCCGTCGACGCCCGCGCCGCGGGAGGGGGCCCTTCCCCACGACGCACGGACCGGCCGGGCATGATGGCCGGCGTGACTTCACGGGCGGTACTGGTGACGGGGGCCTCGCGCGGCATCGGGCGGGCGGTGGCGACCGCGTTCGCGGCAGGCGGCGACCGGGTGGCGATCCACCACCGGGACTCGGCGGAGCTGGCCGAGCGGCTACGCGCCGAACTGCCGGGTGAGGGGCACGTGGTGGTCCGCGCCGACCTCACCGACCCGGATGCCGTACGGGCCATGGTCGATCAGGCCGCCGGCCTGCTCGGCGGGCTCGACGTGCTGGTCAACAACGCCGGCGTGTACGGCGAGCGGGACGCCCCGCACCCGGTCTTCGGCGCCTCCTACGAGCAGTGGCGCGCGCGGTGGCGGCAGGTGCTGGAGACCAACCTGACCGGCGCGGGCAACGTCATCTGGTGCGCCGCGCAGCACATGCGCGACCGGGGCGGCCGGATCGTCAACGTCTCCTCCCGGGGGGCGTTCCGGGGCGAGCCGGAGCAGCCGGCGTACGGGGCGAGCAAGGCGGGGCTGAACGCCCTGGGGCAGTCGCTGGCGGTGGCCCTCGCCCCGTACGGCATCACGATCGCCACGGTCGCCCCGGGCTTCGTGGAGACCGACATGACCACCGGGCACCTGAGCGGGGAGCGGGGGGCCGCGATCCGGGCGCAGAGCCCGTTCAACCGGGTGGCCCGCCCCGAGGAGATCGCCGCCGCCGTGCACTGGCTCGCCTCCCCGCAGGCGGAGTGGGCCTCCGGCACCATCGTCGACCTCAACGGCGCGTCCTACCTGCGCAGCTGAAATCGCCGGGCGGCGACACCGCCAGGTCTCGGCGATCATGCAGTTGTGGTGCCTGACCAAGGGCGCGAAAACGTACATCTCGCCCACCACAACTGCATGATCGACGCGGGGGTGGGGCGGGGCGGGCGGGGTGTCTGACCGCAGCGGGTCACCAGTGGCCAAGGCGGGTGGCCAGGACGCTGAGGGCGGCCACCCCGGCGGTGGACGTACGCAGCACCGAGGGCCCCAGGCGCACCGGCCGGGCGCCGGCCTCGGTGAAGGCGGCCAGCTCGGCCTCGGCGATGCCGCCCTCCGGGCCGACGACCAGCACGATCTCACCGGCGGCCGGCAGCTCGACGGTGGTCAGCCGCTCACTCGCCTCCTCGTGCAGGACGAACGCCGCGGCGGCGCCGGCGATCCGGTGGGCCACCCGGGTCGTCGACTCGTCGGGGGCGCCGGCCACCACCGGCAGCCACGACCGGCGGGCCTGCTTCGCCGCCTCCCGGGCCGTGGCGACCCACTTCTCCCGCGCCCGTACGCCCCGGTCGCCGCGCCACTGGGTCACCGAGCGGGACGCCGCCCAGGGCACGATCTCGTCCACCCCGACCTCGGTCATCGCCTGCACGGCCAGCTCGCCCCGGTCGCCCTTGGCGATGCCCTGCACCACCACGAGACGGGGGACGGACGCGTCGACGTACCCCCGGGAGGTGACCTCGAGGTCGAGGGTGCCCTTGCCGACGGCCGTGATCACCGCGGACGCGGTGCCGCCCCGGCCGTCGGCGAGCAGCAGTTCCTCGCCGACGCGCAGCCGTTGCACGGTGGCGGCGTGGTGCCCCTCGGGGCCGCCCAGGGTGAGCTGGTCGGCGGTGGGCAGCGACTCGACCAGGAACAGCGGCGCGGACACGACGATCAGGCTAGCCGCCCCGGCAAGCGCCGGGGCGGTCAGGCCGGTCAGGCGTGGCCGTTGAAGGCGTCGCGCATCCGGGAGAAGAAGCCGCCCTGCTTGGTGAGCTCGGCGACCTCCTCGCCCCGGGTCTTGGCGAAGTCGCGCAGCATCTTCTCCTGGTCGGCGTCGAGCTTGGTGGGGGTGCGCACGTCGAGGTGGACGTAGAGGTCGCCCCGGCCGGTGCCGCGCAGGTGCGGCACGCCCCGGGCGCGCAGCCGCAGCGTGCTGCCCGGCTGGGTGCCGGCCTTGACGTCGACCGTCTCCTCGCTGTCCAGCGTCTTGATGGTCAGCCGGGTGCCGAGGGCCGCCGCCGTCATCGGCACCGTGACCCGGCAGTGCAGGTCGTCGCCCTTGCGGGAGTAGACGTCGTGCGGCCGCTCGTGGATCTCCACGTAGAGGTCGCCGGCCGTGCCGCCGCCCGGGCCGACCTCGCCCTGCTGGGCGAGGCGGATGCGCATGCCGTCCTCGACACCGGCCGGGATCTTGACGGTCAGCGAACGCCGGGTGCGGACGCGGCCGTCGCCGGCGCAGGTCGGGCACGGGTGCGGGATGGTGGTGCCGTACCCCTGGCAGACCGTGCACGGCCGGGCGGAGACCACCTGACCGAGGAAGGTGCGCTGCACGGACTGCACCTCGCCCCGGCCGGCACACGCCTCACAGGTGGCCAGGTGGGTGCCGGCCGCCGTGCCGGCGCCCGAGCAGGTGGTGCAGAGCACGGCGGTGTCGACGGTGATCGGCGCCTCGACGCCGAACGCGGTCTCGTGCAGGTCCAGCTCCAGCCGCAGGATCGCGTCCGCGCCGGGCCGGGTCCGCGGTCGCGGACCCCGCGAACCGCCGGCCGCGCCGCCGAAGAACGCGTCCATGATGTCCTGGAAGCCGACGAACGGCCCGGCGCCGCCGGGGCCGCCAGGGCCACCCGCACCCCCGCCGCCGGGGGCGAGCGGGTCGCCACCCAGGTCGACGATCTGCCGTTTCCGGTCGTCCGAGAGGACCTCGTACGCGGCGTTGATGTCCTTGAACTTCTCCTGTGCCTCCGGATCCGGATTCACGTCCGGGTGGAACTGCCGCGCCAACTTGCGGTAGGCGCGCTTGATCTCGTCGTCGGAGGCTTCCCGGCTCACCCCGAGAATGCCGTAGTAGTCCCTGGCCACTGCGTTCCGTGTCCTCATGTTCGTCTCGCGTTGCGCCGGTCGGCGGCCGGAGCCGGCCGTCGGCCCTGACTGGTCAGTTCTGGGCCAGCAGCTCGCCCA
Organism: Micromonospora sp. DT178; assembly: GCF_049841695.1. NCBI lineage: Bacteria > Bacillati > Actinomycetota > Actinomycetes > Micromonosporales > Micromonosporaceae > Micromonospora > Micromonospora sp. DT178. The sequence goes on along the minus strand of NZ_JBNCKV010000022.1, from coordinate 66,300 downwards.
CGTAGCGTGCCACGGCCCGTACCGTGGCGATGGTGCCGGGGTAGTCCATCCGGGTCGGCCCCAGCACGCCGAGGCCGCCGACGCTGGTCGCGCCCGGCCCGTAGCCGGTGCTGACCACCGAGGCGGCGCGCAGGTTGTCGATCTCGTTCTCGTCGCCGATCAGCACCCGCGTCGTGCTCGGCTCCGCCTCGCCGATGAGCTTGAGCATGACGACCTCCTCCTCCAGCGCCTCCAGGATGGGACGCAGGGAGCCCTGGAAGTCGAGCAGGCCGCCGCGGGTGAGGTTGGCCGTGCCGGCCAGCGCGATCCGCTCCTCGTGCCGCTCGATCAGCGTCTCCAGCAGCACGGTGGAGAGGGTGGTCATCGCCGGCCGCAGGTGCGGCAGCGACTCCTCGACCAGCGCCTGCACCAGCGGCGGGGTCTCCGACAGCCGGGTGCCGACCAGCTTCTCGTTGACCAGCCGGCGCAGGTCCGTGACGTCGTCGGCGGGGATCGGCGCGGGCAGCTCGACCAGCCGCTGCTCGACCCGGCCGGTGTCGGCGATCATGACCAGCATCAGCCGGGTGGTGGAGATCGGCACCAGCTCCAGGTGGCGCACCGAGGAGCGGGCCAGGCTCGGGTACTGCACCACGGCGACCTGCCGGGTCAGTTGCGCCAGCAGCCGGACGGTGCGGTGCACCACGTCGTCGAGGTCGACGGCGCCGACCAGGAAACGCTCGATCGCCCGGCGCTCGGCCGGGCTGAGCGGCTTCACCCGGGACAGCCGGTCCACGAAGAGCCGGTAGCCCCGGTCGGTGGGCACCCGGCCGGCGCTGGTGTGCGGCTGGCGGATGTAGCCCTCCTCCTCCAGCACGGCCATGTCGTTGCGGACGGTCGCCGGTGAGACCCCCAGCTGGTGCCGCTCGACCAGCGCTTTGCTGCCGACGGGCTCCTGCGTGGCGACGTAGTCCTCGACGATCGCGCGCAGTACGGCGAGCTTGCGGTCGTCGAGACCCATTCTCCCCACCTCCTGTCGCACGTCGGCCCCGGCACGCGGGGGGCCGGGGCGGGCTGCTGGCACTCGACTGTAGCGAGTGCCAGTCTACGTCGGCGGGGCCGCCGGCGCGATGATCGACCTGGGGCGATCAGTCCGATCGGCGACCGCTCGTGCCCGCCCGACGGCCCCGGGGACCGGTCGTCCGGGCGTCCCGGCCGGTGTCACGCTGGTGCCGCCTTGCCGGCTGCCCCTACCGTGACCTCCATGACTGAACCACCTCGCCCTCCCGGAGCGGGGGACCCCGGCTTCCCGCCGGATCCGACCGCTCCGTCGGGGGTTCCCGGCCACGCCGGCTCCGGCGACCCCACCGCACCACTGTCCGGGGCGCCGGGCCCGGGCAGCCATCCTCCACCCGGTGGCTATCCGCCGCCCACCGGCGAGCAGCCGCCGTCGGGCGGCTACCCGCCGGCCGGTGACTACGCGCCGCCCGGTGACTATCCGCCGCCCGGCGGCTATCCCCCGCCCGGCGGCTTCCCTCCGCCCGGCGGCTACGGCCCGCCGGGGGCCGGCTATCCGGCCGGTGGCGGCTACGGACCGCCGACGGGTGGCTACGCCAGCAACGACGACAAGAACTGGGCCCTGATCGCCCACTTCGGCGGCGCGGTCGGCGTGATCGTCGGCGGCGGCCTGCTCGGCTGGCTGGCGCCACTCATCGCGCTGATGGCCCGGGGGCAGCAGTCGCCGACCGCCCGGGCGCACGCCGTCGCGGCGCTGAACTTCCAGCTCACCTGGATGATCGTCGGGGTGCTGAGCTGGGTGGTCACGCTGATCACCTGCGGGGTGCTGTTCTTCGTCCCGATGCTCGTCTGGCTGGTGCCGCTGATCTTCGGCATCGTCGGCGGGGTCAAGGCCAACGAGGGCGTGCTCTACCGCTACCCGATGACCTACGGCTTCACCAGGTGACCCGGGTCGGCCGCTCCCCCGGCCGGCCCCGGCACGCGGTTCAGGGCAGCAGGTCACGGACGACCGCGTCGGCGAGCAGCCGGCCCCGCAGCGTCAGCACGGCCCGACCGGCCGCGTGCTCGTCGGCGACCAGCAGCCCGTCGGCGAGGGCCCGCGCGGCGCCGGCCCGACCGGCGTCGTCGAGGGCCGCCAGGGGCAGCCCGGAGGCGAGGCGCAGCCGGAGCATGACGTCCTCCATGTGCGCCTCGTCGGCGGTGAGCACCTCGCGGGCCAGGCCGGGCGAGTCGCCCGCGGCCAGCCGCTTCGCGTACGTCGTGGGGTGCTTGACGTTCCACCAGCGCACGCCGCCGACGTGGCTGTGCGCCCCCGGGCCGAGGCCCCACCAGTCGGCGCCGGTCCAGTAGAGCAGGTTGTGCCGGCACCGGGCCGCCTCGTCGCGGGCCCAGTTCGACACCTCGTACCAGGACAGACCGGCCGCGTCGAGGGCGGCCTCCGCCGCGAGGTAGCGGTCCGCGGCGACGTCGTCGGAGGGGTACGGCAGCTCGCCGCGCCGCATCCGGGCGGCCAACCGCGTGCCGTCCTCCACGATCAGGGCGTACGCGCTGACGTGGTCCACCCCGGCGGCGACGACCTGGTCGAGGGAGGCGGCGAAGTCCGCCTCGGTCTCCCCCGGCGTGCCGTAGATCAGGTCCAGGTTGACGTGGTCGAACCCCGCGTCGCGCGCCTCGCGGGCGGCGGCGACGGCCCGGCCGGCGCTGTGCGTACGGTCGAGGATCGCCAGCACCCCCGGCGCGGCGGACTGCATGCCCAGCGAGATCCGGGTGTAGCCGGCGGCCCGCAGCGCCTTCAGCGACTCCGGCGTGACCGACTCCGGGTTGGCCTCGGTGGTCACCTCGGCGTCGGGCGCGAGCCCCCAGGTGCGGTCGATGCCGTCGAGGATCCGGGCCAGGTCGTCGGCGGGGAGCAGGGTCGGGGTGCCGCCGCCGACGAAGACCGTGTCGACCCGGGGCGGCGGGGCGTCGCCCAGCACCCGGCGGGCGAGGGCCAGCTCGGCCAGCACGGTGTCGGCGTAGTCCTCCCGGCCCGCCCCGCCGCCCAGCTCGGCGGCGGTGTACGTGTTGAAGTCGCAGTAGCCGCAGCGGCTGGCGCAGAACGGCACGTGCACGTACACGCCGAAGCCGCGCGCGCCGACGGCTCGGGTGGCGGTGGCGGGCAGCGAGCCGTCGACGGGGACGGTTTCGCCTTCTGGAAGGACGCCGGGCATGGCCACTAGTGTGCCCTTCCATGACCTCTCCCGACGTGCTCGTGCGGGCCGCCACGGCCCGTGGGGTGACCACCCTCACCCTGGACAGCCCGCACAACCGCAACGCGCTCTCCACGCCGCTGATGACCCAGCTGCTGGCCGGCCTCGCCGAGGCGGTCGCCGACGACGCCGTACGCGTGATCGTGCTCGACCACACGGGCCCGGTCTTCTGTTCCGGGGCGGACCTGAAGGAGACGGCCGCCGCGTACGCCAGCGGGACCGTGCCGGCCGGGATGCTCGGCGACGTGCTCGCGGCGGTCTGGGAGTGCCCGAAGCCGGTGGTGGCGAAGGTGGCCGGCCCGGCCCGGGCGGGCGGCCTCGGTCTCATCGCGGCGGCGGACCTGGCGGTGTGCGCGCGGGAGGCGACGTTCGCCTTCACCGAGGTGCGGATCGGCGTGGTGCCGGCGGTGATCTCCGCGACCGTGCTGCCCCGCCTGCACCCCCGCGCGGCGGCCGAGCTCTACCTGACCGGTGACACCTTCGACGGCCGGCGGGCGGCCGAGATCGGTCTGGTCACCGCCGCCGTGCCGGCGGACGGACTGGACGCGGCGGTTGCGGGGTACTGCGACTCTCTGGTGCGGGGGGCTCCGGGCGCGCTGGCCGGGGCGAAGCAGTTGCTGCGCCGGCCGCCCGCCGTGGACCTGCGGACGGAGATCGCCGGCCTGTCCACCCTCTCGACCGGGTACTTCCTGTCGGAGGAGGGACGCGAGGGCGTCCTGGCGTTCCGGGAGAAGCGGCCGGCGAGCTGGGTGCCCGCCGCCGACGGCGACGCCGCCGCGGGCGCCGACCGGTAGCACCGGGCGGCGCGTCGCGCCGGGCGGTCCAGGAGAACCGGTCGGACGACCCGGAAGGCACCACGAGGGACGTACGCTTGTCGGACTGTCGATCAGGGGGTGTGGGTGCGTACTCGGGCAGTCGTGGCGGGCGGCGTCGTCCTCGTCGTCCTCGCCGCGGTCGGGATCTGGATCGTCATCCGGCAGATGGGCGGGCAGTTGCGCCTCCCCCTGGCCAGCCGGACCTGCACCGTGCAGGCGGACGGGCGGGTGGCCCTGGACCCCGACCAGATGGCCAACGCGGCGACGATCGCGGCCATCGGCATCCAGCGGAAGATGCCCGAGCGGGCCGTCGTCGTGGCGCTGGCCACCGCCTACCAGGAATCCGGCCTGCGCAACCTCGCCGGCGGCGACCGCGACTCGGTCGGGCTGTTCCAGCAGCGCCCCAGCCAGGGTTGGGGCACCCCGGAGCAGATCCGCGACCCCCGGTACGCGGCCAGGAAGTTCTACGCCGCGCTGAAGAAGGTGCGCGGCTGGGAGCAGATGCGGGTCACCGACGCGGCGCAGAGGGTGCAGCGCTCGGCCTTCCCCGAGGCGTACCAGAAGTGGGCGGACGAGTCCGAGGTGCTGACCCGGGCCCTGGTCGGGCACGCCACCGGCGCGGTCGCCTGCACGGTGGGCCGCGATCCGGCGATGCGCGGCGAGGCCGCGGCGAGCGCGCTGACCCGCGGCCTGTCGTTGGACTGGGGCCTGGCCGGCGCGAGCACCGCGGCGGACCTGACGGGCCTGACGGTCCCGGCCGCCGACGAGCTGCGGGGCTGGCGGTACGCGCACTGGCTGGTCTCCCACGCCCAGGACCACGGCGTGAAGCGGGTGCGCTTCGGCGACCTGGAGTGGACGGCCCGCGACGGCACCTGGAACCGGACCGACGACACGCCGGCGACCGGGCGGGTCGTCGCGGAGGTCTACGCCGAGGCGTAGTGGCCCCGATCTCCTTACCGGCAGTCACCGCGCAAACCGGCATTCCCGGCGATAAACCCCGGCACGCTTCGCAGCTGTGACCAATCGTCACCGCGCCGCTCCCCACAGTCCGGACAACGGTCGCATATCGTGCTGGGCAGTGTCCCGCCCCGGAACCAGCGGGTTACGATCGGCGGCCTGTGCCAGCAATGGTTTCGCCTCATGGGGAGGGGTACGTCGAGGTGTTCGACTACGGCGACCGGACCGGTTACGAACCGATCAGTGACACCGACCGCAAGGAGTTCCACGAGCAGGGCTTCCTCCTGCTGCGCAACGTGCTGACGGAGGACCACCGGGCGGCGCTGGAGGCGGCGGTGGACCGCGTCTACGCCGAGGAGAAGGCGAAGGGCACCACCACCAAGGACGGCACCCTGCACCTGCTGGGCTTCCTGGAGCGCGACGAGCTCTTCGGCGACCTGCTGACCCACCCGATCGCCTTCCCGTACATGTGGGGCCTGGCCGGCTGGAACATCTACACCCACCACAACCACCTGGACGTCACCCCGCCGGCGGCGGAGCCGGAGAAGCCCTACTGGGGCTGGCACCAGGACGGCTACCGGCAGAACTCCGACCCGGAGACGATGGACCCGAACCTGCCCCGGCCGATGTTCTCGCTCAAGGTGGCCTACGTCCTGTCCGACCTGTCGGAGAAGGGCCGGGGCGCCACCAAGGTGATCCCGGGCAGCCACCTGTGGAACTCGCTGCCCCGCCCGGAGGACACCTCCGTGCACAACCCGGACCCGGAGGGCACGGTGGAGATCACCGCCAACCCCGGTGACGCCTTCATCTTCGACCGCCGCCAGTGGCACTCGCGGTCGACCAACCTGTCGACCATCACCCGCAAGATGCTCTTCGTCGGCTACACCTACCGGTGGATCCGCCCGCTGGACGAGCTGCACATCGACAAGGACGGCGAGTGGTGGGCCAACCGCACGCCGGTGCAGCGCCAGCTCTGCGGTGAGGGCACCCACACCGCCAACTACTGGGGCATCAACTGGGACGGCTACATCGACGACGAGATCCCGCTGCGCAAGGAGCTCAAGCAGCGCGGTCTGCTCGACCGCAGCGTGCCCTGGCTGCGCTGACCCGGTCACCCGGCGCGCGCCGGGCCGCCGTCGGACGGGCCCCCTCCCCCACGGGACGGGGCCCGTTCCCGTTCCCGGCCGCCCACGTCCATCCTTCTCGGGGATGCGGCGCCCCGCCTCCGTGTGCGGCGGCGGGCCGCGATGGCGGCGGTCGGGTCAGCTGCGGCCGGCGAGCCGGCGGCGCGCCTTCTCCCGGAGCCCGTCCGGCAGGTCGGGCGCGTCGAGCAGCCGGGGCAGCAGCTCCGGCTCCAGACTCAGGGCGCGGAACACCTCGCCGATCGTCACCCCGTGCGCGGGCCGGTCCACCACCTCCACCGGGTCCCCCGCGCCGACCTCCCCCTCGCGCAGCACCCGCAGGTACGCCCCGGGCGTCGCCCGCGCCGTGAACCGCTTGATCAGGTCGGGCACGCCCCAGAAGCCGGCGAAGGTGGTGCACGGCGTGCGCGGCTTGGTGACCTGGAGCAGCGCCGACCCGATCGCCCACTGCTCGCCGATCACGGCGCCCGTCACGTCCAGCGCGTACGTGGTCAGGTTCTCCCCGAAGCCGCCGGGGCGGATGCTGCGGCCCATCTCCCCCGCCCACCAGGCCGCGTCCTCCTCGGCGTACGCGTAGACCGCCTGGTCCGGACCGCCGTGGTGGGCGCGTTCGCCGATGAAGTCGCCGGCCACCCCGTCCGCGCGCAGCAGCACCGGGCCGTCGACCGGCCGCTTGTCGATGCCGCTGCGACCGCTCGCGTCGCCCGCCCATTCCGCCTCGGTCACGCCGCCGAGGTTCACCGATGCCAGCCTGCCCGTCATGGCGGTCAGCCTAGCCCGCGGCCCGGACGCCCCCGACACGCGAAGGAAGGGCCCTCGTCGACGAGGGCCCTTCCTTCGCGTGTCCTTGCGGGCGTCAGCCCTTGACGGCTCCGGCCACCAGCCCGGAGACCATCCGCCGCTGCACCAGCAGGAAGAAGACGATCACCGGCAGGGTGAACAGCGTGGAGGCGGCCATCACCGGGCCCCAGGCGGTGTCGTCGCGGCCGAAGAAGAACGTCATCGCGACCGGCAGGGTGTAGCTCTCCTGGTCGTTGATGAAGGTCAGCGCGAAGATCAGCTCGTTCCAGGCGGTGATGAACGAGAAGATGCTCGTGGCCACCAGCCCGGGCGCCACCAGCGGGAAGAGGACCTTGCGGAAGGTCTGCGCCCGGCTGGCTCCGTCGATGGCGGCGGCCTCCTCCAACTCCTTGGGCACCGCGGCGACAAAGCCGCGCAGCATCCAGACCGCGAACGGCAGCGAGAAGCCGAGGTAGGTGAGGATCAGGCTGGGCAGGGTGTTGTAGAGCCCGAGCCGCTGGATCATCAGGAACAGCGGGATGACCAGCGCCTCCAGCGGGATCATCTGCACCACCAGCAGCATGATCAGGAAGGTGGTCCGCAGCTTGAAGCGGAACCGGGCCACGGCGGTGGCGGCCAGCAGCGCCACCAGGCCGCTGAGCACCACGGTGCAGACCGCGACCAGCGCGCTGTTGAGGAAGAAGTCGGCGAAGGTGACGCCCGGGATCAGGTTTCCGGTGAGGATCTGCCGGTAGTGCTCCAGGGTCGGCTCGGTGGGCACCGGCCGGGGGGTGGACGAGAAGATCTCCGAACTCGGCTTCAGCGAGGTCGCGATCATCCAGTAGACCGGGAACGCGGCGAAGAGCGCCACCAGCAGCCCCGCGCCGTTGAGCGCGAGCCGCTTCGCGCCCCCGCCGCCTCCGCGTCGCGTCACGCGTCCTCCTCCTGCTTGAGCACCATGCGGACGTAGAGGCCGGTCACCACCAGCAGGATCAGGGTGAGGATCACCGCGATCGCGGCGCCGAGACCGTACTTCGGCGGGGGCGAGAACGCCTCCGCGTACGAGTAGATGGAGAGCATGAACGTCGGCCGGTCCTGCGTGCCGCCGGCCAGCACGAACTGCTGGGTGAAGACCTTGAAGTCCCAGATGGTGGAGAGCACGACCAGGATGCCGAAGACCGGCCGCAGCAGCGGGAAGGTGATCTTCCAGAACACCTTCCACGGGCCGGCCCCGTCGACCCGGGCCGCCTCGTGCAGCTCGCTCGGCACGCTCTTCAGACCCGCCAGCACGCTGACGGCGATGAACGGGAACGAGTGCCAGACCACCACCAGGGTCAGGATCGAGAAGAACAGCAGGGGCGAGTTGAACCACCCGTAGCCGGTCCAGTCGCTGCGCCCGAAGAGGCTCTGCGACAGCCCGTCCGGCAGCGCGTTGAACAGCCAGGTGACCAGGCCGCTGGTGTCGTCGAAGATCCACTTCCAGACGATCGTGCCGGTCAGCGCCGGGGTGGCCCAGGCGAGCATCACGCAGCTGGCCACGAAGGCGGCCATCCGTTTGCCGAGCCGGTTGAGCAGCAGCCCGACCAGCGTGCCCAGGACCATCGTGAGCGCGACGTTGGCCACGGCGAAGAGGACCGTGTTGCGCAGCACCGTCACGAAGAACGGATCGCTGAGGATCTCGGCGTAGTTGCCGAGGCCCACCCACGGCCACTCGCGGTCGCCGCGCAACTGTCGGACGTTGTTGAGCTGGTGGAAGGACATCACCACCACCTGGCCGAGCGGCCAGAGCAGCAGCACGCCGATGATCACCAGGCAGGGCAGGAGCAGCAGGTAGGGCAGGCGGTCCACCCGGCGACGCCGCCGCGCGGGGGTCTCCCGCGCGGCGGCCGTCTCCGGCGCCTCGGTCAGCGTGGTCACTTGGCGTTGAGGATGCTTTCCATCTCCGCGGCCGCGTCGGCGGTAGCCTTCTCGACCGTCTTCTGACCCTTCATGACCGAGCTGTTCATCGCCTGGGTCACCGTCTTGGTCCGGCTGACCTCCACCCACTTCGGGGTGAGCGGCGTGAGCTTGGTGTTCTGCATCGTGGTGGCGAACGCCGACATGATCTTGTCGTTGGCGTACTTGTCGCCGCCGACCAGGTCCTTGTAGACCGGGAAGAACCCGAGGCTGTCGGCGAAGGCCTGGTCGTTCTTCTTGTTCAGCAGCACGGTCAGGTAGTCCCAGGCGAGGTCCTGCCGCTCGCTGTCCTTCCAGATCGCGACGTCGGAGCCGCCGGCGAAGCCGGGCGCCGCCTTGCCGTCCGGGCCGGGGATCGGGAACGTGCCCCAGACCTTCTCGATCTCCGGGTTGTCCTTCTTGATGGCGCCCTGCTGCCAGCTGCCGCCGAAGGCCATCGCCGCCTTGCCGGTGGCGAACTGGGTCCGGGCGTCGATCTCGTTCCAGCCCGCGGCGGCCGGCGGGGCCACCTTGTGCACGGTCACCAGGTCGGTCCAGAACTTGACGGCCTTCTGCGCCTCGGGCGTGTTGTAGCCGGACTTCCAGGAGTCGCCCTGCTGCGTCGCGATCTCCGCGCCGGCGCCCCACAGGAACGAGTAGAAGGGCAGCTCGGAGTTGCCCGGCAGAGCGATGCCGTAGGTGCCCGGCTTCTTGGCCTGCACGGTCTTGGCGGCGGAGACCAGCTCGTCCCAGTTGGTCGGCGGCTTCACGCCCGCCTCGGCGAACCAGTCGGTGCGGTAGTACATCCCCCGGACGCCGGCGTACCACGGGACGCCGTACTGCTTGCCGTCGAGCTGGGCGTTCTTGACCAGGTCGGGGAGGAGGTCCTTGCCCTCGGTCCAGCCGTTCATCCGGTCGGTCACGTCGGCCAGCGCCTCCTGCGCCGCCCAGCCCTGGGTCTCGGTGTTGCCCAGCTCGGTGACGTCCGGCCCCTCGCCGCCGGCGAGCGCCGCCTGGAACTTCTTCGGCGCCTCGAGCCAGGGGATGTACTGGACCACCACGTCCGTGTCCGGGTGCTTCTGCCGGAACTCGGTCTCGACGCCGTCGAGGAACTTGGTCTGCGCCTCGCTGCCCTCGCCCATCATCCAGACCGTCAGCTTGCTGTTGTCGGCGGCCTTGTCGTCATCCGAGCCACCGCAACCGGCCAGGACCATCGCGGCCGAGGCCACGACGGCGGTGACCGGGGCCAGCCGCTTCCACCTGTTCACGCCACATCTCCCTCGCGCCGCTTGGCACTAACCTTCTCCGCCGCACCTTAGTAGGAAAATTTCCTTTACGACAGTGGGCGGTCGGCGAAAGAGAGGCGACGGTACCGCAGCGGATCGATCATGCGCGGCCGGGCGCGGGGGCGAAACCGGGCGCACCCAGACGATCGGGGCGTACGCGAACGGGCGCCCGACCTGTTCGGTCGGGCGCCCGTCGAGCGGTACGGGGATTACCGGTGGGTGACGCTGCGGCGACGACCCACACCGGCGACCAGCGCCACGGCGATCGCGGCCAGCACGACCTGGACCAGCAGCTCGCCCCAGTCGATGCCGGAGGTCTCGGTGGCGATACCCATCGCCCGAGCCAGCACGGTGCCCAGCAGCGCGGCGCCCACACCGATCAGCATGTGCAGCCACATCGGCATGTTCTGGCGGCCCGGCACGAGCAGGCGACCCAGAGCGCCGACAATGAGACCAACGATGAGCGCGGTGACGATGCCCCAAACGGTGAGCTCCATGTCGCCCTCCTCCTCGAGAAGAATCAGTTCCACGATCTGTGGTGTTCCTGTCGTGACCGCTAAGTTCCCGACCCGCCGAAATTCCAAACCGACTTTCCGGGGCACCGGTTCGACGCGCGTCCAGACCGGACGTTCGGCACCGCCGCAGCGCTGCCACGTCCGCCCGGGGACCGAACGGACGGACGCCCGGGCCTGCCCGCGAGGGGCCCCGGGCGGACGCGAAACGGGCGCCCGACCAGTTCGGTCGGGCGCCCGTCGAGCGGTACGGGGATTACCGGTGGGTGACGCTGCGGCGACGACCCACACCGGCGACCAGCGCCACGGCGATCGCGGCCAGCACGACCTGGACCAGCAGCTCGCCCCAGTCGATGCCGGAGGTCTCGGTGGCGATACCCATCGCCCGAGCCAGCACGGTGCCCAGCAACGCGGCGCCCACACCGATCAGCATGTGCAGCCACATCGGCATGTTCTGGCGGCCCGGCACGAGCAGGCGACCCAGAGCGCCGATGATAAGACCAACGATGAGCGCGGTGACGATGCCCCAAACGGTGAGCTCCACGTCGCCCTCCTTCTCTAAAAGATTCAGTACCACTGTCTGTGGTGTTCCTGTCGTGACCGCTAAGTTCCCGACCCGCCGAAAACCCAAACCGGTCCGACCGACGAGGACGACGTCGTACGTCAATGGCACATGGCGCGGCGATTGCCCCCGCGCGACCATTCGCGCAGGTGGCGCCCTTCCGTCCGGCGGGCGGAGCGCGAGGGCTGCGGGGCCGAAAAATTCCTTCGACGCGGACGGCCGACGCCCCGGCCGGGCGGGACCACCGAGGGGTCCGCAGCCCGGCCGGGGCGCCGGCCGTCGTACGTCGTCATCCGCCGGACGCACCGGCGGCGGGTCACTTCTTGCCGGGTGCCTTGGCGTCGCCGGAGTCGGAGGAGAGCGCGGCGATGAAGGCCTCCTGGGGGACCTCCACCCGGCCCACCATCTTCATCCGCTTCTTGCCCTCCTTCTGCTTCTCCAGCAGCTTGCGCTTGCGGCTGATGTCACCGCCGTAGCACTTGGCGAGCACGTCCTTGCGGATCGCCCGGATGGTCTCCCGGGCGATCACCCGGCTGCCGATCGCCGCCTGGATCGGCACCTCGAACTGCTGGCGCGGGATCAGGTTGCGCAGCTTCGCCGCGATCGTGACGCCGTAGTTGTACGCCTTGTCCTTGTGCACGATCGCGCTGAACGCGTCGACCGGCTCGCCGTGCAGCAGGATGTCGACCTTCACCAGGTCGGACGCCTGCTCGCCGGAGGGCTCGTAGTCCAGCGAGGCGTAGCCCTTGGTGCGGCTCTTCAACTGGTCGAAGAAGTCGAAGATGATCTCCGCGAGGGGCAGCGTGTAGCGCAGTTCCACCCGGTCGGCGGAGAGGTAGTCCATGCCGAGCAGGCTGCCCCGGCGGCCCTGGCAGAGCTCCATCACCGCGCCGACGTAGTCGTTCGGGGTGAGCACCGTGGCGCGCACGACCGGCTCGTACACCTCGGCGATCTTGCCCGTGGGGTACTCGCTCGGGTTCGTCACGACGATCTCCTGGCCGTCCTCGGTGATGGCCCGGTAGACCACGTTCGGCGCGGTGGAGATGAGATCGAGGTTGTACTCGCGTTCCAGCCGCTCCCGGATGATCTCCAGGTGCAGCAGGCCGAGGAAGCCGCAGCGGAAGCCGAAGCCGAGCGCGCCCGAGGTCTCCGGCTCGTAGTCGAGCGCGGCGTCGTTGAGCTTGAGCTTGTCCAGCGCCTCGCGCAGGTTGGGGTAGTCGGAGCCGTCGATCGGGTAGAGGCCCGAGTAGACCATCGGCTTCGGGTCCTTGTAGCCGCCCAGGGCCTCCGTCGCCGGCCGGGAGTTGATGGTGATCGTGTCACCGACCCGGGACTGGCGGACGTCCTTCACGCCGGTGATCAGGTAACCCACCTCGCCGACGCCGAGCGCGTCGGCCTTCACCATCTCGGGCGAGATGACGCCGATCTCCAGCAGCTCGTGCACGGCGGCCGTGGACATCATCTTGATCCGGTCGCGGGCGCTGATCCGCCCGTCGATGACCCGGACGTAGGTGACCACGCCCCGGTAGACGTCGTAGACCGAGTCGAAGATCATGGCGCGGGCGGGCGCCGCCGCGTCGCCGACCGGGGGCTTGAACTGCCGGACGATCTCGTCGAGCAGGTACGGCACACCGTCGCCGGTCTTGCCGGAGACCCGGATGCAGTCCGCCGGGTCGCCCCCGATGAGGTGCGCCAGCTCCTCGGCGTACTTCTCCGGCTGGGCGGCCGGCAGGTCGATCTTGTTGAGCACCGGGATGACGTGCAGGTCGTTCTCGAGCGCCAGGTAGAGGTTCGCCAGGGTCTGCGCCTCGATGCCCTGCGCGGCGTCGACCAGCAGGATCGCGCCCTCGCAGGCGGCCAGCGACCGGGACACCTCGTAGGTGAAGTCGACGTGGCCCGGGGTGTCGATCATGTTGAGCACGGCGGTCTCGCCGGCCCGGTCGCCCTCCCGGATGGTCCAGGGCATCCGGACGGCCTGGCTCTTGATCGTGATGCCGCGCTCGCGCTCGATGTCCATGCGGTCGAGGTACTGCGCACGCATCTGCCGGGGGTCGACCACGCCGGTGAGCTGCAACATCCGGTCGGCCAGGGTCGACTTCCCGTGGTCGATGTGGGCGATGATGCAGAAGTTCCGGATGCGCGCCGGGTCGGTGGAACCAGGAGCGTTCGCGCCGGAATCGAGCGTCGGTGGCACAGCGGTCCGTTCTGGTCGGCTGACGTGAGCGGGCCGGCACGACGCCAGCCCCCTCTATGCTCCCACGTCGCCGCCGCGCGTCCGCTGTGCGGGCGATCCCCACCGCCGGGACCGCCCCGGGAGCGCGGCCCGCGCCCGGCGGCACAGGGGCGAGCGGGGTCACTCGGCGGGCGGCTCGACGAAGAGGGCGGCGAGCTTCGGCAGCCGCCGCTTCGCCTCCTCCTCGTCGTCGAAGTCCCAGAAGTCGTTGAGGTCGGGCACCGGGGCCGGCTCCGGGTCCGCCGGCAGATCGGCGGCGGTGACCCGGCGGTACGCGTCCCACGGCGCCGCCAGCATCTCGGCGGCCGTGAACTCCTCGCCGCTGAGCGAGGCCGCCCTGACCTGCGGCAGCCCGGCCAGCGAGTCCGGGTCGGCGACGGCACGTGCGAACACCTCGCGCCCCTGGGTCATCAGCCAGCCCCGAAAGTGGTGGAAGCCCTCGTCGGACACGCCACCGTTGATCAGGTAGGCGGCGCCCCAGAGGTCGACCTTGTGCGAGGCGGACAGCACCCGTGCCTGGTGGCGGGCGTACCCGACGATGTCCTCCGGGTCGCGCTCGGCGAGCAGGGCGACGGCCCGCGCGGCGACCGCGTGCGGCTCTCCTCCGCCGCCGGCCCGGGCCCGGTCGATCAACTGCCAGAAGTCGTCGGTCCTCATGGCCTGGCAGTCTGGCAGACCGCGCCCCCGCCGCCGCCCCGCCACGGCAGGCCCGGCGGGTCGCGGGCGCCGGAGGCGGTGGCGGTGCGGCCCGACCCGCCGCCCGGCAGCATGGTGGCGTGACCCCGACGTCCCCGCCGCCCGTGCCGTACCACGCGACCGCCCGCCGGCCGGAGTGGGCGACGCTGCCGGCCGCGCTGCGTACCGCCGTCGGCGAGCGGCTCGGCGCGCCCGTGGTCGCGGCCCGGGTCGCCGGCGCCGGCTTCACCCGCGGTTTCGCCGCCGTGCTCCGCACCGCCGCCGGGGGCCGGGCCTTCGTCAAGGCCGCCGCCACCGCCGAGCAACCGCGACTGGTCGACTGGTACGCCCGGGAGGCCGCGATCCTCGACCGGCTGCCGGACGGGCTGCCGGCGCCCCGCCCCCGGTGGACGCTGTACGAGGCCGGCTGGTTCGCGCTCTGCCTGGACGCCGTCGACGGGCACACCCCCCGGCTGCCCTGGGACCCCGCCGAGCTGACCGCGACCCTGACCGGGTACGCCGACGTCGCCGCCGCGCTGGCCGACGCCCCGGCCGGGCTGCGCGAGCTCGGGCTGCCCCACCTCGCCGACCTGGCCCGGGACGACATCCTCTGGTGGGGCGAGGTGGCCGCCGGCCGGGAGCCGGCACCGCCGCTGCCCGCGCCGGTCCGGGACCGCCTGCCCGACCTGGTCGCGCTGGAGTCCCTTCTCCCGGCGTACGCCGCCGGCGCGACCGGTCTGATCCACGGCGACCTGCGGCTGGACAACGTGCTGATCGACGGGACGGGGCGGGCCTGGTTCTGCGACTGGACGTGGCTCTGCCAGGGGCCGGCCTGGTTCGACCTGGTGACCCTGCTGCTCACCGCGTACGCCGACGGCCTGGACGCCGACGCGCTCTTCGCCCGGCACCCGGCATCGGCGGGCGCACCGCCCGACGCGCTGGACGCCGCCCTCGCCGCCCTGTCCGGCTACTTCCTCACCACCGCCGCCGCGACGCCCGGGACCGCGTCGCCGCACCTCCCCGCGCACCAGCGGTGGAGCGGCGAGCAGTCACTCGGCTGGCTCGCCCGCCGGCAGGGCTGGACCTGACCTGCCGGCGGTTGCCGCGACCGTGGGGCGCGGCGCCCGCCAGGGCGGGGACCGAGCCGTTTTGGCTCGTCCCGGGCAACCTGGTAACCTGGCTCTTCGCGCAGCGATGACGCATGCTCGTCGCGCGCGGAAGCAGACCAACCCGAGCTATCAAGACGAGGCTGTCGCGTGGCGAACATCAAGTCCCAGATCAAGCGCAACCGGCAGAACGAGAAGCGCCGGCTGCGTAACAAGTCGGTCAAGTCGTCGCTGAAGACCGCCGTCCGGAAGTTCAACGAGGCTGCTGAGGCCGGTGACGTCGAGAAGGCCACCGTCCTCATGCGTGACGCCTCGCGCAAGCTGGACAAGGCGGTCAGCAAGGGCGTGATCCACTCGAACCAGGCCGCGAACCGCAAGTCCGCGATCGCCAAGCGCGTGGTGTCGCTCTCCGCCTGACGAGGCGACCTCAGACCTGACCGGAAGCCCCGGGAAGTGCCCGGGGCTTCCGGCTGTCTGCCGTACCGCGTTCCGTACCACCACCCGGCCGGGGTCCCCTCCGCCGGGTTCTCGTCGTCGCCGGCTCCGGAGGCACGAGTGACGCCTGCTGTCCCGAGAAATCCGTACCGCCCCCGCCGGACGGGATGCGGCCAAGCGGGTCGCCGGGGACGCACGCGATCGCCGCGACCCGAGGCCACCCGGATCACGCCGCAGGCAGGGCCATGGGCCTGATCGCGCGCATCCTTCCACACCAGATCTTGGCGAGAACCGGCCCCCAGCCGGGCCGTTTCCTTCCAAGATCTGAACCGAGGCGACCCGCGGCGGGCGGCGGGCGGCAGGCGGCAGGCGGCAGGCGGCAGGCGGCAGGCGGCAGGCGGCGGATCGTCAGCCCAGCGGATCGTGGTGGGCGCGCTGCGGGCCGAACTCGGCGTCCGCGCGAGCGGCGTCCCGCTCCCCTGTGCCGTGCTGCGGGTCCAGGTGCGCCTGCCGGTCGCGTACGGCCCGCGCGGCGCGCGGCATCGCCGACGCCGTGACGACGACGCCCGGCACGGTGTGCGCGACCCAGTCGACCCTGGCCCGCCCGACCACCGGCTCCATCTGCTGGCGGAAGCGGTCCCGTTCCTGCTCGGGCACGAGGGCGGCGGAGCGGACCACCATCGCGGCGACCATGTCGTTGAGCTTCACCATCGCGGCCACCGTGGCGGGCAGGATGAGCACCGCCCACCAGGTGACCAGCTCGGCGAGGGCGAGCAGCGCGGCGAGCGCGACGGCGCCCTCGAAGAAGAGGAAGCAGAGCACCCCGCCCGGGTTGACGAAGCGCAGCCGGAGCAGGCGCGCGTAGAGCGGCCGGTACCGCTCCTCGTCGGCGGGGATCGTGGCCCACGAGCCACGGGGTGCTCCGCTCACCTGGCGCCACCCTGCCGGGCGGCGGCGACCGAGAACACGGCCCGCTCCAGCGCGTACGCGCGGTCGTCCGAGCCGCCCTTGACGGCCGCGTTGCACTCGGCAGCGGCCTGCATCGCCTGGACCAGCCCCTCCGGCGTCCAGCCACGGGCCCGCTGCTGAGCGGACCTGATCTTCCACGCCGGCATGCCGAGGGTGCTCGCCAGCTGGAAGGCATCGCCCCGACCGGCGGCGGCGACCCGGGCCACGGTGCGGACGCCGTCGGCGATCGCGTCGGCGATCGGCACCGGGTCGACCCCCACGTGTAGCGCCCAGCGCAGCGCCTCCAGCGCCGCGGGCACGTCGCCCACCATGGCGGCGTCGGCGACGGTGAAGCCGGTCACCTCGACCCGGCCCCGGTAGTAGCGGGAGACCGTGTCGGCGCCGATGCGCCCGTCGGTGTCGGCCATCAGCTGGGAGCACGCGGCGGCCAGCTCGCGCAGGTCGTTGCCGACCGCCGCGATGAGCGCCTCGGCCGCGTCGTCGGTGCACTTCCCGCCGGCCCGGCGGATCTCGTCCCGGACGAAGGCCACCCGGTCGCGGTGCCCCTTGAGCTTGGCCGCCGGCACCACCGTCGCGCCGGCCACCTTCAGCCCGTCGGCGAACGCCTTGCCCTTGGCCCCACCGAGGTGCAGCACGATGAGCTGCACGTCCGGGTCGGGGTTCTTCGCGTACGCCAGCAGGGCCGCCACCAGGTCCTTGCGGGCGTCCTGGCCGGCGCGCAGCACCAGCACCCGACGCCCGCCGAAGAGGGACGGGCTGAGCATCTCGGCGATCTCGCCGACGACGAGGGCACCGGCCTGGTATTCGCGGACGTCCACGTCGGGGTCGACGCCGCGGGCCTTCGCGACGGCTTCGGTGACCGCGCGCGTGGCGAGCAGCTCCTCGTCGCCGAGGACGAGCAGAATGGGAGCGAGGCTGGCGGCGGTCACGCCGCCCATATTCGCACGGCCGGCGGCCGGATCCAGTCTGCTCGTCGGCACTGCGGGTGCGGAGCCCGCACTCAGCGCAAATCCAGACATTTACCTCAGTCCACCGCTAAAGCCGATAATCGGCGTCGATTTCTACCGTTGTCGTCCCGGCGGCGTGCCCCGCGTCACCACCCCGAGACCGGCCCGGCCGAGCACCGCCGCCACGTCCCCGTCCGTGTCGGTACGCAGCACCCGCGCCCCGCCCCGGGCCAGCCGCCCGAGCACTGCCGGATTGGGATGCCCGTAGGTGTTGCCCGTCCCCACCGGCACCAGGGCGACCACGGGACGCACCGCGTCCAGGAATGCCGGGTCCTGGTAGGCCGACCCGTGGTGCGCGACCTTCAGCACCTCGGCCCGCAGGCCGCCCGGGCCCGTGTCGTCCAGCAACGCCCGCTGCTCCTCGGTCTCTGCGTCCCCGGCGAGCAGGATCCGTACGCCGGAGACGGTAGCGAGCAGCATCAGCGAGTTGTTGTTGGGATCCGACCGGGTGCCGCGCAGCGGACGGGGCGGGCCGACGATGGTGAACTCGACGCCCCCCTCCCGGTACCGCCAGCCGGCCGCGCCCGCCACCACGTCGACGGAGTGCGCCGCGGCCTCGGCGAGGACCAGTTCCCGCCCGGCGGCGGGCTCCGGCCACTGCGGGGTGAGCACCGCGCCCACCGGTCGACCCCGGAACACGCCCGCGACGCCGCCGGTGTGGTCGACGTGGAAGTGGCTGACCACCAGCAGCGCGACCTCCCGCACGCCCAGCCGGCGCAGGCAGCCGTCCGCCGCCCCCGGGTCCGGCCCGGCGTCGATGACCACCGCCCGGCCGGCCGCCACCGGCAGCACGACGGTGTCGCCCTGGCCGACCGCGCAGGCGGCGACCACCCAGCCCGCCGGGGGCCAGCCGGGGGCGGCCAGCCGTACCGGCAGCGTGCCGGCCACCACGGCGACGACGACCACCGCCACCAGCCGGCGGACCACCGGGTGCCGGGTGGCCACCAGCAGCGCGACGGTCAGCCCGGCCAGCAGCAGGGCCCCCGTCACCCCGCCCGGCCACGGCAGCGTGCCCGCCGGCAACCGCGCGCCCTGCCGCGCCACCGTGACCAGCCACCAGGCCGGCCAGCTGGCCAGCCACGCGACGAACTCCGCCCCGGCCGGCCACACGGGCGACACCGCCGCCGCCAGCACCCCGAGCACCGTGGCGGGCGCGATGGCCGGCACCGCGAGCAGGTTCGCCGGCACGGCGACCAGGCTCACCGTGCCTGAGATCCCGGCCACCACCGGGGCGCAGGCGAGCTGCGCGGCCGCCGGCACGGCCAGCGCCTCGGCGAGCCCGGCCGGCACCCCTCGACGACGCAGCCCGTCGCGCCACCTCGGGGCGAGCAGCAGCAGACCGCCGGTGGCCAGCACGGAGAGCGCGAAGCCGGCGTCGCCGGCCAGCTCCGGGTCGACCAGCACCAGCACGGCCACCCCGGCGGAGAGGGCGGGCAGCGCCGCCCGGGGACGCCCGGCAGCCAACGCCGCCAGCCCGATGGCGCCCATGGTGGCGGCGCGTACCACGCTGGGCGAGGGACGGACCAGGATGACGAAGCCGACCAGGGCCAGCCCGCAGATCCCGGCGGCCAGCCAGGGCCCGGCCCGCGCCCAGCGGGCCAGCAGCAGCACCGCGCCGACGACGATGGCCACGTTGGAGCCGGAGACGGCGTTCAGGTGGGTCATGCCGGTGGCGAGGAAGTCCTCCTCCACGGTGGGCGGCAGCCGGCTCGTGTCCCCGACCACCAGACCGGGCAGCAGCCCACCCTGCTCGTCGGGAAGCGGCGCGCAGGCGCGTTGCAGACCGGCACGCAGCGAGCCGGCGGCCCGCTGCGACGACGGGGCGGCCCCCTGCGGCGCCGGCGGCCCGGCCGCGCTCAGTACCGCCGCGGTCAGGTCGCCGCCGCGCGGGGCGGCGAGCCGTCCTTCGGCGGTCAGCCGCTGCCCGGGCAGCAGCCCCCGCCAGCCGGGATCGGTGGCGAGGACCAGCACGCGGGCCGGCGTCGCGATCCGCCGCCCGTCCGGGCCGGTGAACCGGGTCAGATCGGCCGGCACGAGCAGGGTGGCCGGGCGCCCGGCGACGCCGCGTACGGGACGGGGGTCGTCGCGGACGACCAGTTCGGCGGTGACGAGGGCCCGTTCCTCGACCAGGGCGCGAACCGGTCCGGCGTCGCGGACGGACAGCCGGGCGGCGGTGGCCGTCGCACCGCAGACCACGCCGAGCAGCACGGCGACGGCGATCCAGCCGTACCGCCGGGTCGGGCCGGCCGGCCGCCCGAGGACGCCGGCCAGGTGCAGCCCGCCCAGCCCCGCCGCCCCGGCGGCCACCGCCGCCAGCAGCAGGGCCCCGCCGACGGTCAGGTGCAGCCCCGCCAGCGCGGCGAGCCAGGTGGCCACCGCCAGGCCGGCCAGCCGCAGGTCGATGGCCGCCGCGACCCGCTCGCCCCCGGCGTCGACGCCGGCGGCCCCGGGGCCGGACGGGCCGGGCACGCCGCCCGCCGTCACACCGTCACCAGGTCCTTGAGTTGCTCGTAGCGGGCGTCGCCGATGCCGTCGACCTGGCGCAGGTCGCCGACCGAGCGGAAGCCGCCCTGCTGGTCGCGGTGGGCGAGGATGCGCTGGGCGAGCACCGGGCCGACGCCCGGCAGCGCGTCGAGCTGCGCGAGCGTCGCGGTGTTGAGGTTGAGCCGGCCACCCGCGCCGGGCGCCCCCGGCGCGCCGCCGACAGCCGCCCCGGGCGGAGGTGCCGCGCCCGGGGGTGCCGCGACGCCGACCAGGATCAGCTCGCCGTCGGTGACCCTCCGGGCCGGGTTGAGCAGGGCCACGTCCACCCCCGGCAGCGCCCCGCCGGCAGCCTCCACGGCGTCGGCGACCCGCGCGCCGGCCGGCACCCGGACCAGCCCGGGACGGCGTACCTTGCCGGCGACCGCGACCACCAGCTCGCCGGCCGGCGTGGCGGCCGGTTCCGCGAGGCCGGTCACCGTCGCGTCGGACGCCCCGGCGCTGGCCAGCGGGCGGACCGGCTCGGCCTGCGGCCGGGACCGCCAGGCCCAGAAGCCGGCCCCGAGCACCACCACGACGGCGACGGCGGCCAGCGCGCGCACCCCCCGCCGCCCGGGGTCGAACGCCCCGGGCCCCGGCAACCGGGACGCCACACCGGCCTCGGGGGCGCGGGCCGGCGGGTCGGGTTCCGGCAACTCCGCCGCGCCGGCAAGGGACGACGCCGGTGCGCGGGGCGGCGACGGGACCGGCTCCGACACCCCGACCAGGCCCGGATGGTCGACGGACGGTCCGCCGGGCCGTCCCACGGGATCGTCCGACCCGCCCGGGTGCGCCCACGGAGCGGTCGACGGCCGGCCCGCCACCAGCCGGCGCAGTCGTTCCCGGACCACCGTCTCCTCGTCGTCTGACACGACGCGAGGCTAGGTCCGCGACGACGGGACGCGAGGCCGGTCGGCGCCCGGCTGTGGACGACGGCCCCGCCTGTGGACAACCGCCTGATCAAGGGGCCGATGTGCTAGGGCGGCGAACAGCCGCAGGTCAGTGCGCCTCCGGGTCCGGCCCGAACACCGACCGCCCGCCGTCGACCGGCAGGGTCACCCCGTTGACGAAGCCTGCCGCCGGTGACAGCAGGTACGCGACGGCCTCCGCGGCCTCCGCCGGCCGGCCGATGCGACCAACCGGGTGCAGCCGGGTCAGCTCGGCGTCGATCCACTCCGCCGCGGCCGGCTCCTGACCCGCCAGGAAGGCGGCGTGCCGCTCGGTGGCGATCGAGCCCAGCGCCACCGCGTTGGTCCGCACGCCGCGCGGCCCGTACTCGACTGCCAGCGACCGGGTCAGTCCTTCGACGGCCGCCTTGGCGGTGGCGTACGGCAGGCAGCCGGGCACCGGCCGGCGGGCCTGGTGGGACGAGATGTTCACGATGGCCCCGCCGGTGCCGGCCGCCAGGAAACGGCGCACCGCCGTCGCGGCCCCGACCACGGCGGGACGCAGGTTACGCCCGATCAGGTCGAGCACCTCGCCGACCGGGTCGGCGTGCAGCGAGGCGTCCCGGAACACCGCCGCGTTGTTGACCCAGCCGGTCAGCGGCCCGGTCCGTTCCGCGAGGTCGGCGGCCCGGGCGGCGACCTCCTCGTCGGCGGCGTCGCCGACGACCGCCGTCAACCGGTCGGCGGCCGGGTGCCCGGTCAGCCAGGCCACCGCGTCGGGGTCGTGCTCGATCACCACGACCGTCTCGCCCACGTCGGCGAGCCGCTCCACGACGGCCCGGCCGACCCCGCGCCCACCACCGGTGACCACACAGGACATCGCATCCTCCCCGTTCCGGCGGCGGCTCGACCGCCGCCTGTCGGCCCGGCGCCTACGTTGCCCCGTCCGGCGGGGCAGCTCGACAGCGGCGACGCACAGCACGGAAGCGGACGCGAATGCCCGCCGGTCCCGGACAGCACGGACGCGCGGTCACCCCGCCGGTCCCGCCTCCGTGAGGCGGGGCAGTTCGACTGCGGTGGCACACCCGGGCGGCGCGGGCGTTCCGGGATCGAGACTAGCCAATGTCGGGCGGCAGGCGGTGCACGACGACGCAGGCCAGGCCGGGCCCGGCGTGCGCGGCGACCACCGCGCCGGCCTCCGAGACGTACGAGTCGTGCAGGCGGTCACCCAGCCGGACCTTCAGCGCCTCCAGCAGCGCCTCGGCCCGCTGCGGCGCGGCGAGGTGGTGCACGGCCAGGTCGACCTCGGCGTCGCCGGCGGCCTCGACGGCCAGGTCGACCAGCCGCGCCACGCCCCGGCTGGCCGTACGCACCTTGTCCCTGAGGACGATCGCGCCGTCCGGCATGTGCATGATCGGCTTGACCGACAGGGCGGTGCCGAGCAGCGCCTCGGCGGCGCCGATCCGCCCGCCCCGGCGGAGGAACTCCAGCGTGTCGACGTAGAACCAGATGCTGGTGCGGGCGATGGCGTCGACCGCGGCGTCGCGTACCGCCGGCAGGTCCTCGCCCCGCTCGGCGGCCGTGGCGGCGGCGACGGCGGGGAAGCCGAGGCCCATGCCGGTCGAGCGGCTGTCGACCACGGCGACCCGGTCGTCGAACCCGGCGGCGGCCAGCCGGGCGGCCTCCACCGTGCCGGAGAGCTCGGCCGACAGGTGCACCGAGACGATCCCGTCGGCGCCCGCGTCGAACAGCTCCCGGTACGTCCGGGCGAACTGCTCCGGCGCGGGGCGGGAGGTGCTCGCCGAGACGCGCCGGCCGCCGAGCGCCCGGGCGGCGTCGGCGGGGGTGGTCTCCACCCCCTCCAGCCCCTCGGCGCCGTTGAGCACGACGGCCAGCGGCACCACCGTCAGCCGGTGGTCGCGCAGCAGCTCGGGCGGGAGATAGGCGGTGGAGTCGGTGACGACCGCGACGGGCATGCCCGGCACGCTAGCCGATGTGGCCGGGGAACGCCCGGGTCAGACGGCCTCGGTGGCCGGGACGGTGATCAGGCCGACGTTGTGAGCGCGCAGGTGCCAGCCCCGGGCGGCGTCGTGGCGCAGCTCGGTCCAGTGGCAGTTCTGCAACGAGCCGATGGTGCGCAGGACGGCGTGCTCCCAGCCGAGCAGGTGGCCGCAGCCCTGCCGGGCCGCGCCGCCGTGGGTGGCCACCACCACCGTGCCGCCGGGCACGGCGTCGGCGGCGTCGGACAGGGCCGCGCCGACCCGCTTGCCGAGGTCATCGAGGGTCTCGATGCCGGCGCCCGGGTCCGGGTCGCCCGCCCGCCAGCGGGCGAACTCGACGGGGTGGCGCTCGGCGGCCTCGGTGAGGGCCAGCCCCTGCCAGGACCCGAAGTGCCGCTCGCGCAGCCGCGGGTCGGTGCGCACCGGCAGCCCGGTCAGCGCGGCCAGCGCGGCGGCGGTGTCCGCCGCGCGGCTCAGGTCGCTGGCCACGATGGCGTCCGGACTCAGCCCGGCCAGCAGGGGCGCCGCGGTGCGGGCCTGCTCGCGGCCGAGGTCGTTCAGCGGTACGTCGGTCTGCCCCTGGACCCGGCTGGCGGCGTTCCAGTCGGTGTTGCCGTGCCGCCAGATGATCAGGCGGGTCATTCCGCGGTGGTGGAGCCGGTGCCGGACTCGGCGTCGACGAGGTCGCGGTCGACGAACGGGATCGTCGGGCAGTCCTTCCAGAGCCGGTCGAGGCCGTAGAACTCGCGCTCCTCGGTGTGCTGGACGTGCACCACGATGTCGACGTAGTCGAGCAGCACCCACCGGCCGCCCCGCTCGCCCTCGCGCCGGACCGGCTTGGCCTTCTCCGGCAGCTCGAGCAACCGCTCCTCGATGGCATCGACGATGGCGAGCACCTGACGCTCGTTGGGAGCCGCGGCGAGCAGGAACGCGTCGGTGATGGCGAGCTGGTCGCCCACGTCGATGATGACGATGTCCTGCGCCTTCTTGTCGGCCGCGGCCTGGGCGGCGGCGATGGCCAACTCGTGGGCGCGTTCGGAAATTGTCACCGTTCTCCTTCGATCAACCGTGCGATCCTCCAAGCGTCTCACACCCGACGGAATCCCGACTCGTCAGTTCTGGCGCGTTACCCGCCCGAACCATCCCATACCGGGCCGAATCACGGCTGGTAGAGGCGTCGCTTGCCGATGTACTGCACCACACCGTCCGGCACCAGGTACCAGACCGGCTCCCCCCGGGCGACCCGGGCCCGGCAGTCCGTGGACGAGATGGCCATGGCCGGGACCTGCACCAGGCTCACCGTGTCGGCCGGCAGGTGCGCGGCGGTCAGCTCGAAGCCCGGCCGGGTCACGCCGATGAAGTGGGCCAGCTCGAAGATCTCGTCCAGGTCCTTCCAGGAGAGGATCCGCTCCAGCGCGTCCGCCCCCGTGATGAAGAACAGCTGCACCTTCGGGCCGTACTCGGCGTGCAGGTCGCGCAGGGTGTCGACGGTGTAGGTGGGCCCGCCCCGGTCGATGTCCACCCGGCTGACCTGGAAGCGCGGGTTGGAGGCGGTGGCGATGACCGTCATCAGGTAGCGGTCCTCCGCCGGGCTGACCGGCTCGTCCGCCTTCTGCCACGGCTGGCCGGTGGGGACGAAGACCACCTCGTCCAGCCCGAACCGGTCCGCCACCTCGCTGGCCGCGACGAGGTGCCCGTGGTGGATCGGGTCGAAGGTGCCGCCCATGATGCCGACCCGCCGGATGTCTTCCTCCACCCCGCGATCCTAGGCCGGGCGGAACCGGCGGCCCCGAGGGGCCGCCGGACCGTCCCGCCCGGCGGGCGGCGTCAGGCCGCCGCCGCGGCGACCGCCGTCCGGGCGACCAGGGCGCGGCGCAGGTCGTCGTCGGCGTCGGTGACCACCCGGCGCAGGCCGGGGGTGATGTCGTCGCGGGCCAGCAGCGCCGCGGCCGCCTCCCGGGTGGGTTGCGCCACGGCGTAGCGGGGGAAGGCCGACTTCGCGATCTGGTCCGCCACCCATGGCGTACGCGAGCGCGCGGCGGCCGGCATGTCGGCGAAGTAGCGCGCCACGTAGCCGGCGGTCAGCTCGGCCTGCTCGGGCTGCCAGAAGCCCTCCGCGGTCGCCTCGACGAGCCGGTTGGACAGCTCGGTGTTCGACACGACGATCTCCCACGCGGTCCGCTTGGCCTCCGCGTCGGGCAGCGCCGCGCGGCAGCGGGCGGCCCGCTCGGCGCCGGCGGCGCTCGGGTCGGCCGCGGCCTCGGCGGCGATCTCCGCCGCGCCGGCCGCGCCGAGCACCACCAGCCGGAGCAGCAGCGACCAGCGCAGCTCGGCGTCGACCGCCAGCCCCGGCGGGACGTCCCGGCCCGCGAGCCAGCCGGCCAGCCGGTCGGCGTCGGTGCTGGCGGCGAGCCAGCCCCGGGCCGCCGCGAGCTGCAACGAGCCGCCGGCCGGGGCGCCGTCGAGCAGTTTCCCGCAGGCGCCGGCGACCTGCGCCAGGGCGGCCTCGCGGGCGAGCGGATCGAGGTAGCGGTCGACCAGCGAGCGGCTGAGCGCGAGCACGTCCTCGGCGATGATCACCTCGGTCTCGGCGGGGAGGGCGGCGGCGATCAGGGCGACCAGGCCGGCGACCGGCCGTTCCCCGTCGGTGGCGGCGTCCAGCGCCTCGCCCCAGAGCAGCGCCCGGGCCAGCGGGTCGGCCAGGCCGGGCAGCACCAGCGGCACGGCGTCCACCGACGCGGGGTCGAGCCGGATCTTGGCGAACGTCAGGTCGCCGTCGTTGGGCAGCAGCAGCCGGGCCGCCGGCTCGCCCGCCAGCCCGGCGAGCACCGTCCGGCCGCCGTCGGCGTCCGGGTCGAGGTCGACCTCCGCCCGGACGACCGTGCCGTCGGCGGCGTACCGGCCGACGCCGAGGCGGTGCGGGCGCAGCACCGGGTGCGACGCGGGGGCGGTCTGCCCGATGGCCACCTCGGTGTAGCGGCCGTCCGCGTCGACGGTGACCTCGGCGCGCAGCGTGTTGACCTGCGCCGAGCGCAGCCAGCGCTCCGCCCAGCCGGACAGGTCGCGCCCGCTGGCCGCGGCGAGGCTGCCGAGCAGGTCGGCCAGGGTGGCGTTGCCGAACCGGTGCTTCGCGAAGTGGGCGTTGAGGCCGGCGAGGAAGGCGTCGTCGCCGAGCCAGGCGATGAGCTGCCGCAGGACGCTGGCGCCCTTGGCGTACGAGATGCCGTCGAAGTTGAGCAGGCCCTCGGCGGCGTCGGCGACCTCCTCGGGCGCCACGGGGTGGGTGGAGGGGCGCTGGTCGGCCGCGTAGCCCCAGGCCTTGCGCCGCAGGGCGAAGGTCGTCCAGGCCGCCTCGAAGCGGGTCGCCTCGGCGGTCACCCGGGTGCCGAGGTACTCCGCGAAGGACTCGTTGAGCCACAGGTCGTCCCACCAGCGCATGGTGACCAGGTCGCCGAACCACATGTGCGCCATCTCGTGGGCGATGGTGGTGGCGCGCTGCTCCCGCTCGGTGTCCGTGACCGCGGAGCGGAAGACGTAGTCGTCGCGGAAGGTGACGAGGCCCGGGTTCTCCATCGCGCCGGCGTTGAACTCCGGCACGAACGCCTGGTCGTACTTGCCGAACGGGTAGCGCTCCGCGAAGAGCTGGTGGAACCGGTCGAGGCACTGCTTCGTGACGGTGAGGATCTCCTCGGCGTCGGCGTCCAGGTGCGCCGCGAGGGAGCGCCGGCAGTAGACGCCGAGCGGGATGCCGTCGTGCTCGTCGCGCCGGACGTGCCAGGGGCCGGCGATCAGCGAGACGAAGTACGTCGCCAGCGGCGCCGTCGGGGCGAACTCCCAGCGCCCGGGGCGCGGCGTGGCGGCGAGCTGGCCGTTGGCCGCGACGACCCAGTGCGGCGGGGCGGTGACCGACATGGTGACCGGGGCCTTCAGGTCGGGCTGGTCGAAGGCGGCGAAGAGGCGCTGCGCGTTGTCCAGGAACGACATCGCGTAGAGGTAGGTCTCGCCGTCGGCGGGGTCGACGAATCGGTGCATCCCCTCGCCGGTGTTCGAGTACGCCATCTCGGCGGCGACGGTGAGCGTGTTGGCCTCGGCCAGCCCGGTCAGCGGCAGCCGGTTGTCGTCCAGCGTGGACGCGTCGACGTCACGGTCGTTGAGGCGTACCGCCAGCAGTTTCGCGGGTTGGATCTCGACGAAGGTCTCCGCGCCGGGGGTCGCCCGGAAGCGGATGGTGACGTCGGAGCGGAACCGCTCGCCGTCGCCGCTGAGGTCAAGGTCCACCTGATAGGACTCGACGGTGATCGCCGCGCCACGCGCGGTCGCCTCTACACGGGTCAGGCTCGGCATCCGCTTATCCTGCCCGATGGGGAACCGTACGTGTCTCCCCCATGACCCGTGGCACTGGAGGACTGAACGATGGCTTCGCACCCCAAGGGCGACTTCGACCTCTCCCGGGCGGTCTGGCAGCGGGCCGAGGGCGACACCTCCGAGAGCGCCGTCGAGGTCGCCTTCGTCGACGACCTGATCGGCATGCGCAACTCCGCCGAGCCGGACGGCCCCGTCCTGGTCTTCACCCAGGCCGAGTGGGACGCCTTCGTCGCCGGCGCCCAGGACGGCGAGTTCGACCTGGACTGAGGCCGGGCTGACCGCTGCCTGCCCGACCGTGCGGGCCGGGCTGACCACGCCCGGCCCGCGCGGTCGGCCGTCAGGTGGCGGTGCAGGTCAGAGGCGGAACGGGGTTGGTGCCACTCCACGAGCCGAGGAAGCCGATGACCGTGTCGGTACCCGGGCCGAGGCTGCCGTTGTAGCTCACGTTGCGCGCGGCGACGGTGGATCCGCTGGTGGTGACCGTCGCGTTCCAGGCCTGGTCGACGGCCTGGCCGGAGGCGAGGGCCCACGTCACGGTCCAGCCGCTGATCGCCGAGCTGCCGGCGGTGACCCGGACCTCGCCCTGGAAGCCACCCGGCCACTGGCCCACCACCCGGTATTCGGCGGCGCAGGCCTTGCCGCCGCCGGTCGGGCTGGGGGTGGGTGATTTCGTCGGAGTGGGGATGGGCGAGGGCGTCCCGGTCGGCCCGCCGCCGAAGATCGTGGCCTCCCTGGCGGTGGCCCTGATGCCGTTGGCGCCGTTGAAGATCCGCTCGCCCCAGGTGGTGAGCCGCGCGGGGTCGAAGTTGGTGGCCATGTCCAGGATCGGGTCGGTGTTGCCGCTCCAGGACCAGCCGAGGTAGCCCAGACCTCGGGCCTGCGACTCGGCCAGGATCGTCTCGTGGTCGACCTCGTTGGCGTTGAACCGCCAGCCGAACTCGCCGATGACCAGTGGCCACCCGTTGTCCTCGAACCGGTCCAGGTAGTCGGTGATGGCCGTGGCCGTGTTGAACACCGCGTACATGTGGATGGACAGCACGGTGTTCTGCCGGCTGTCGGCGTCCAGGATCGCCTGCGCGTTGTCCCGCATGACGTACTGCCAGTCCTGACCCCAGTTGGGCGCGTCGACCATGAGCAGGTGCTCGAAGCCGCTGGCGCGCATCTTCGTGATCGCGGCGGTGGTCGCGGCGGTCCACTGGCCGGCGTCGACGTTGCCGATCGGCTCGTTGCCGATGTTGATGACGACGTAGTTCTCCTGGCCGACGAGCGCGCTCTTCTGGCTGATCCAGTAGTCGACCGCCTCGTCGAGCGACGCGGCGGCGCCCTCCTCGCCGTAGCCGGTGGTGTCGTGGACCTCCAGTACGCAGATCAGCCGGTTCTGCTTGCACAGTGAGATCACGTCGGCGACGTCGGTGGACGGACCCCAGCGCTTGCCGCTGCCCAGCACCACCCGGACGGTGTTGGCGCCGAGCGCCTTGACGTCGGCGAACGAGTCGGTCTCGCCCGTGTACCAGACGTGGGGGTGGTTGACACCTCGCATGACGAACGGCTGGCCGTTCGCCTCGACGATGTTGCGTCCGTCGACGTGCAGTCCCACGGCCGCGTCCGCCGGCTTGACGAACACCAGGACGGACGCGGCGACGGCGAGCAGCGCGGCGCCGACGGAGAGCAGTCTTCTCTTCATGGCCTACCTCAGGGTGAGGCCCCGACAGTTCGGGGCACAGGCACGCCTGCCCAGACGCACGCGGATGGCGTGCGCGGCGCGCTCGTGACGAGTGCGACGTACGGGTGCGAGGCCGGCTCGGCTCTGCAACGGTGCCAAGCTACTCGTGGTCAAGCGGGCTTCGCAATAGGACATCGTCGATGCGCCGGCTCACTGGCCCGGCCGCCGTGGCCGCACCCGCCTGGCCACCGCCGACCAGAGCCGGTCCCCGAACGGGGCCCGTTTGATCCAGCGCAGTCGGGCGACCGCGCCGCCGGCCGGCTGGCGTTGCTGCGGGGGCGCGGTGATCCGGGCGTACGCGGCGCCGGTGGCGGGCCGGGTGGTGTCCGGTTCGAGCTGCTCGGAGGCGAGCGCCAGCCAGGTGAACTGTTGCAGCGTCCGCTGGTCGGGTCGACCGCCCCGGGCCGCGGCGCGGAGCGCCTTCTCCACGGCGGGCCGGCGGACGAGCCGGGTCAGCGGGCCGTGCGCGGTGTCCAGGAGATCGGCCATGGCCTGAAGGCCGTCGCCCTCCCACACCCGGGTGGCGGTGGACGGGCCGGTGGAGACGCTGACGAACGGGACCTGCGCCCACTCGGGCACCAGGCGGGCGATCAGCCCGGTGTGCATCAGCCGCTCGCGCTTCTGCTGCGGAGTCAACGCGAAGGTGGCGGCGACGAAGCCGGGCGACAGGAACGGGGTGACCATCCCGACCGCGTAGGCGGAGGTGTACCAGCGGCGGACCCGCTCCACCAGGTAGATGTAGTCGACCAGGCGCAGGTCGTGCAGCCCGAGCCCGCTGCCGTGGTCGAGCAGGCCGCCGATCCTCTCCCGCTCCGCGGTGATCACGGCCGCGTCGGCGACGCCCGTCGGCACGGCGTTCAGCAGCCGGGCCAGGGCGGTCTCCTGCGGGGAGGGGCCGCCCTCGTCGTCCGTCGGGGGATACCAGTACTCGGTGGCGAGTTCGCCGGCGGCACCGGTGAAGGTGGCCGGGCCGGCCTGGTCGACCAGGCGTCCGGGGCCGGCGGGGCGCACCAGGTAGCTGGAGGGGAACTGGTGGTCGGTCAGCCGTTGCAGTCGCCGGGCCCGCTCGTGCAGGCCGGTCCCGAGCACGTTGGCCCGCGCCCCGGCGAGCCGGAGCGTGTGCTCGGGGTGCAGTCCCCGCTTGTCACGCAGGATCCGCACCAGCTCGCGGGCGACCTCGCCCTCGGCGCGGGTGTCCTCGTTGGTCAGGAACCTGGGGGTCCGGCCGGCCGCGATCAGCGACGCGGCGATGAGCCGGGAGTCCTTCCCGCCCGACAGCCCGAGGGTGATGTCCTCGTCGTACAGGCCATGGATGCTGGCGGCGGTGGCCGTGATGGCGTCGGCGGCGCGGTCGAGCAGCTCGGTCACCGGTCGACCCTGCGCCGCCAGTCCGTCCCGCACCACGTCGTCGGTGGCGTACCTCGTGGTGGTGGTGAGCTGCCACCCGCCGCCGTCGCGCCGGCGGCCGGTCACCCGCTCGCCGGGGCGGAGCAGTCGGGCGTCCCGCACCGGGGAGCTGTCGCCGCCGAAGTGCCCGCAGAGGGTGTACGACATCCAGCCGTCCAGGTCGGGCCGCGGGTCGCCGTGCAGGAACGCGGCCAGCAGGCTGGGCCGGGTGCAGAAGGCCGTCAGGCCGCCCGACCCGCCCGTGAAGACCCGGCACATGCCGATCCAGTCCTGTTGCAGGGCGAAGTTGCCGCCCGCGTCGAGGGCCAGCAGGCCGAACGGCGGCACCACCTCGCGGTGCACCTCCTCGCCGGCCAGCAGGCGTCCGGCCAGCGCCGCCGGGCCGCCCGTCACGTCGACACCCACGGGCAGCCCGAGCGACACGGCGGTGACCGGCCCGACGGTGTCGACGACCGGCCACCGGTAGTGGCCCTGATCGCTGCGGTGCAGGACCGTCACGCCCCAGTCGTCGGCCCCGAATTCGTGTCGCACGAAACTGTCGGGCACCACATCGGCGACGGCCGATTCAAAGCGATGTCTCGCGGCGCGCCGGGCGCTCTCCGACAGATTGTCGTCGGCGAACCAGGCCAGCATCACGTGCATGTGCGATTCCCCCGAACTCGCAGGAGCGGTCGTTTCCGCCTGGTGGGGAGTCAACCTCCCGGTCACCTGGCGCGGTTGCCTCGGTGAACAAACGAAGCACTTCCGGCATTGGTGATCGGGTCTGACCTTTCGGCGTCGACGACGGCGCGAATTGGGCCCTTAAATGACAACAAAACGGACGCTCGACGATCGGGTTGCTCCGGCGCGGGATTTGAGATCAATTCCTCAGCAGGGGGATCGCCGTTTCGAATGAGCCGTATTCGGGATTCCCGGCACAGTGCTTTTTCGGTGACGGCAAATGTGATGACCCGCTCCCGGATCCAGGCTCCCGACGCATATCCGACAGCCGCGCGTACGGGTGACGGGGCCCGATCGCCCGCACGCGCGGCTGTCGCATCAATGATCTCGAATGGCGGGCTGGTCGCCGTCGCCCCAGCCGAGCCCGCCCGGCCCCGGGGCGTGATGGAAGCCGGGATGGCCGGCGACGTCGACGCAGCGCTCGCCGTCCGGGCCGGACGCGCCGCAGAACAACCGCTCGGCCCGCTGCCACGCCTCGGCCGGCGACAGCGCCGACGCGCCCAGGGCCACCTCGGGCCGCAACAGACTCAGCGCCTCCGCGTACCCGACGGCCAACTCCCGGGCCGACGCCAGGTCGGCGGCGGTGAAGCCGAGATGCACAGTGAAGAACCGGTCCGGCCGGGCCGAGCGGCGGGGCGGCGCGATCAACGACGCGCCGGCGACCTCCCCGGCCGCGCCGAGCGCCTCCCGCGCCTGCCGTTGCCGCCAGTACGCCGGCCTGTTGTCACGCATGTGTCCTCCCCGTGGCGATCGTGAGCGGGCTCGTCCTCCGGTGCACCGCCCGCGTTCGGTCCCGGCCGCCGCCGGCGTCCTGCCGACGGCGAACCGGCGGACCGCTCCCCCGAGAAAACCAGCTCTCCGCGTCCCTGGGAGGGGCCAGCAGACGCGTCGTCCGCTGGCCCCTCCCCGCACCCTCGGCGCCGCCCGCCCGACGCGGGCACGGGATTCAGCCACGCCGGCCTGGGTAGACGCAGAGGCACGGACAGGACCCGGCCGGCAACGGCCGCACCCCGGTCAGGAGGCCCGATGGCGACCATCCCGACGGAACGCAGCCCGGACAGCTCCGTGGCGTTCCTGCGCGACGGCTACCGTTTCGTCGGCCGACGCTGCGACCGCCACGGCACCGACATCTTCCAGGCCCGGCTGCTGCTGAAGCCCACCATCTGCCTGCGCGGCCGGCCGGCGGCGGAGCTCTTCTACGACACCGAGCGCTTCGTCCGGGCGGGCGCCATGCCGAAGCGGGCGCAGCGCACCCTCACCGGCCGCGGCGGCGTGCAGGGCCTCGACGGGACGGACCACGCCGACCGCAAGGCCATGTTCATGTCGATCATGACGCCGACCGCGGTCCGACAGCTCGCGCAGCTCTTCGACGACGAGTGGCGGGCCCGCGTCCCGTCCTGGGAGTCGGGCGGGCCGGTGGTGCTCTACGACGAGGTCGGCCGGATGCTGACCCGCGCGGTCTGCGCCTGGGCCGGCGTACCGCTCGCGGACAGCGAGGTGGACCGGCGTACCGCCGAACTGCACGCGATGATCGAGGGACCGGCGGCCCTCGGCCCCCGGCACTGGCGTGGCCTGTGGGGCCGCCGCCGGGGCGAACGCTGGATCGGCCAGGTCGTCGACCGGGAGCGCGCCGGTACCCTCCCCGCCCCCGAGGGCAGCGCGCTGCGGGCGATCGCCGAGCACCGCGACGCCCACGGCCGGCTGCTCCCCCGGCGGATCGCGGCCGTCGAGCTGCTCAACGTGCTGCGTCCCACGGTCGCCGTCGACCGCTTCGTCGTCTTCGCCGCGCTGGCCCTGCACGACCACCCGGCCTGGCGGGAACGGGTCCGGGAGAGCGACGAGGCCACCGAGAGCTTCGTGCAGGAGGTACGCCGCTACTACCCCTTCTTCCCGGTGGCCGCCGCCCGGGTCCGGCGCCCGTTCGACTGGCAGGGCTACCACTTCCCACGCGGCCGGCGGGTGCTGCTCGACCTGTACGGCACCAACCACCACCCGGCGCTCTGGCCGGAGCCGGAGCGGTTCCGGCCGGAGCGCTTCACCGGCTGGCGGGGCGACCCGTTCGCCCTCGTGCCGCAGGGCGGCGGCGAGCACCTGACCGGTCACCGCTGCGCCGGCGAGTGGATCACGATCGAGCTGATGAAGCGGGCGGTCACGAACCTGACCACGACGATGCGGTACGACGTGCCGCCGCAGGACCTGGCGGTGAGCCTGCACCGGATGCCGGCGCTGCCGCCGAGCGGGTTCCTGATCACCAACGTCCGCCGGACGGCCTGAACACGGCACCGCCCCGGGACCTCGTCGGCCCCGGGGCGGTGCGGTCGTGGCGCGCTCAGGCCGGGTGCAGGACGCTGCGCAGGCAGCCGTCCTCCTTCTTCTCGAACATCTCGTAGCCCCGCGCGCCCTGCTCCAGCGGCATCGGGTGGGTGGCCAGGTAGCCGGGATCGATCTCGCCGGCCGCGATCCGGTCCAGCAGCATCGGGATGTAGCGCTGGGCGTGCATCTGCCCCATCCGCAGCACCAACGCCTTGTTCATCGCCGCGCCGAGCGGGAACTTGTCCACCAGGCCGGCGTAGACGCCGACGATGCTCACCGTGCCGCCCTTGCGGCAGGCCATGATCGCCTGTCGGACCGACGTGGGGCGGTCGGTCTGCATCCGGGCGGTCTGCTTCGCCTTGTCGTACGCGTACACCGGCCCGACGTCGTGCGACTCCATGCCGACGGCCTCGATGCACGCGTCCGGCCCCCGGCCGGCGGTCATCTCCCGCAGCGCCTCCAGCACGTCGGTCTCGGCGTAGTTGACCGTCTCCACGCCGAGCCGGTCGGCGGCGGTGGCGAGCCGCTCCGGCAGCCGGTCGATCACGATCACCCGCTCGGCGCCGAGGAGCTGCGCCGACCGGGCCGCCATCTGGCCGACCCCGCCCGCGCCCCAGACCGCGACCACCTCGCCGCCCTTCAGCGCGCAGAAGTCGGCGGCCATCCAGCCGGTGGGCATCGCGTCGGAGGCGAACACCACCGAGTCGTCGGGCACCCCGTCGGGAACGGTGAACGCCCCGATGTCGGCGAAGGGCACCCGGACGTACTCGGCGTGGCTGCCGGAGTAGCCCCCGGCGGCGTGCGAGTAGCCGAGGATGCCGGCCGGCGAGTGCCCCCAGAGCTTCTCGGTGAAGACCGGCTGCGGGTTGGAGTTGTCGCAGAGCGAGTACTGCTCGGTGCGGCAGTACCAGCAGCCACCGCAGGCCACCACCGAGCCGACCACGACGCGGTCGCCGACGCGCAGCCGCCGTACGCCGGGGCCGGTCTCCACGACCTCGCCCATGAACTCGTGGCCGAGGACGTCGCCCTCCCGCATCGCCGGCAGGAAGCCGTTGATCAGGTGCAGGTCGGAGCCGCAGACGCTGCTGGCGCCGACCTTGACGATGACGTCGCCCTCGGCGCGGATCCGCGGCTCCGGCACGTCGCGTACGGCCAGCTTGCCGACGCCTTCCCAGCAGAGCGCCCTCACGCCCGTCCTCCCGTCCTCAGCTTCTCCCGCACCTTGTCGGTCGCCTTCTCCTGGGCCGGCCCGCGCCCGGACGGGTCCCGCCGGGTGTCGATGACCTGGCCGCACTCCACCAGCGCCTTGACCCGACGCAGCGCGTCCCGCAGGGCCAGGTCCGGGTCGTCGCCGCCGAGGAGTCCGAACGCCCGGCGCAGCGGCCCGGAGCGCCACCGCAGCTCGGCGCGGACCTCCGTGCCCCGGTCCTGGGGCGCCGGTGTCAGGTGGACCGTGCCCTCCTGCTCGGGCCCGTCGGTGACCCGCCAGCGCAGCCGCCCGGGGCCCTCGACGGTGATCTCGGCCCGCCACTCGGTGCCCCCACCGGCCGGGTCCCGCGCCACGCAGCGCCACCGGTCGTCGCCGAACTGCTCCAGCGTCGCCCACTCGGCCAACGCCCGGTCCATCCGCTCCCGGTCCGTCCAGAAGCCGATGACCGCCGCCGCCGGCCGGTCGATCGTCACCCCGCGCCGCACCACGTACCAGCCATCCTGACTCTCGGGCTGGTGCCGGCGTCGTCGACGGGCCACCGCCCTGCCGACGCCGACCACGGTCACGGTGGTGGCGCCGAGCAGCGCCCACCTCGTTCCGTTGCTGGTCATCTCGTCTCCTCCACCCGGGTGCCCCGGGGATCGTCCACCCGCACGAGTTGCGCTACCCGGGACCGCCCGACCGAAACGACGCGCCGGTTTGCCCGGTCGATAACCGGGCACCTGCTGCGGGCACCCACCGCCACCGGGAGGCACCGTGTCCTTCGACGCCAGCGAGTACGGTCGGCACGCCGCGGACGTCTACGACGAGACGTACGCGCACCTGACACCGGACGCGGCGGTGGAGCGCCTCGCCGCGTTGGCCGACGGCGGCCCGGTGTGCGAGTTCGGCATCGGCACCGGCCGGCTCGCCCTGCCGCTGGCCGCACGGGGACTGACCGTCGCCGGCGTCGAGGGCTCCCCCGAGATGGCCGCCGGGCTGCGCGCCAAGCCCGGCGGGGACGCCGTCGAGGTGGCCGTCGGCGACTTCGCCGAGACCCGGGTGCCCGGCGAGTTCGCCCTGGTGGTGCTCGCGTTCAACACGATCTTCGCGCTGCCGGACCAGGCCGCCCAGGTGGCCTGCTTCCGCAACGCCGCCGCCCACCTGCGCCCCGGCGGCCGGTTCGTCGTCGAGGCGTGGGTGCCCGACCCGGGTGCCTTCCGTGCCGGCGGCGCGCTGCGGCCGGTGCGGGTGGCGGAGGACGTGGTGCTGCTGGAGGCGGCCCTGCTGCACCCCGCCGAGCAGCGGATGACCACCACGAAGGTCCGCTTCACCAACGGCGGGGTGCACCTGCTGCCCGCCAACCACCGCTACGCCTGGCCGGCGGAGCTGGACCTGATGGCCGAGCTGGCCGGGCTGCGCCGCGAGCACCGGTGGGAGGACTGGGGCGGCCGGCCGTTCACCGACCACAGCCGCGAGCACGTGTCCGTCTACCGCCGCCCGGAGCAGGCGTGAGCGCCCCGGCCCGCCCGGCCGGCGCCGCGCCCGGCGGCGAGGAGCGCGGCACCGGCGCGCCAACGGCCGGGAACGCCGACGACCGCCGGCTCCCCCTCGCGTACGTGCTGCCGCTGCGCTGGACCGACAACGCCGGCCTGGCCGAGCTGACCGGATACCTGCGCCGGCTGAGCGCCCGGGTGGACGTGACCGTGGTCGACGGGTCGCCCCCGGAACTGTTCGCCCGCCACGCGCGGGCCTGGCGCGGCCTGGTCCGGCACCTGCGGCCGGATCCCGCCCTGCGCGGCGTCAACGGCAAGGTGACCGGGGTGCTCACCGGCGTCGGCGCGGCCCGGCACGAACACGTGGTGATCGCCGACGACGACGTCCGCTACGACGAGGCGGGGCTGCTCGCCGTGCACCGGCTGCTCGACCGGGTGGACCTGGTGCGGCCGCAGAACTACTTCGACCCGCTGCCCTGGCACGCGTGGTGGGACACCGGGCGCACCCTGCTCAACCGGGCGCTCGGCGCCGACTACCCCGGCACCCTGGCGGTACGCCGGAGCACCTTCCTCGCCATGGGCGGGTACGACCCGGACGTGCTCTTCGAGAACCTGGAGCTGATCCGCACCGTGCGCGCGTACGGCGGGACCGAGGCGGCACCCGCCTGGCTGCACGTACGCCGGCTGCCGCCGGACACCGCCCACTTCCTGGGCCAGCGGGTCCGCCAGGCGTACGACGACCTGGCCCAGCCGGCCCGCCTGGTGGCCTCGCTCGCGGTCCTGCCGGCGCTGGCGGCGGCGGTCGCGACCCGGCGACCGGGGCTGCTGCTCGGGGCGGCCGCGACCACGGTGGCGCTCGCCGAGGCGGGCCGGCGCCGGGGCGGGGGCGGCGCGGTCTTCCCGCCGGCCACCGCCCTGGCGGCCCCGTTCTGGGTGCTGGAACGCGGTGTGTGCGGCTGGCTCGCCGTCGGCCGGCGCCTGCTCTTCGGCGGGGTCCGCTACGCCGGCGGCCGGGTGCGGCGCGCCGCCCACTTCGAACGCACCCTCCGCCGTCACCTGCGCTGACGACCCGCGCCCCCGCCCACGACGGGACGCGCCCGGGACGCACACGGCAGCTCGCGGCCACTGACCGGAGGATGCTCCGGGAGTGGCCGCGAGCTGCGGCGTACGGTGATCGGGCTGGTCAGTACCGCACCTGTTCGCGGGACTGCTGCGCGTGGTCCTTCACGTCGTGCGCGGCAGACCGGGTGTCGTCCTTGACGGCGTGCACCGCGTCCTGGGCGGTGGAGCGCACCGACTGGGTGGCGTGCTGCGCCGGCTCGCGCAGCTCCTCCTTCAGCTCGCTGGCGACCTCGCCCAGCTTCTCCTTCACCACCCCGGCGTGCTCGCCGGCCTTCTCCTTGACCTGCGACGCCACCTGCTGCTCGCGGCGGGTCGACGGGATCAGTGAGGAGGCGAGCCAGCCGACGCCGAAGGCGATCAGGCCGGCGGCCAGCGGGTTGCCCTCGGACTTCTGCCGGATCACGTGCGGCGCCCGCTGCGCGGCGTCGCTGACCGTCGAGGCCGCCGAGTGCGCCTTGTCGCTGACCGTCGAGGCGGCCGAGTGGGCCTTGTCGCTGACCGTCGATGCCGCCGAGGAGGCGTGGTCGCCCACCGCGTGGGCGCCGTGCTTGGTGCTGTGACCCAGGTCGGAAGCGCTTCCCATCACCTTGTCCCTCACATTCTGCAGTGCGTTGCGGGCCCGCTGCTTGCGGTCGTCGACGATGCGGGCGGGGCTGACCTTGTACGCCAGCGCGTCCACGTCGGAACTCAGGTTGTTCCGGGTGGCTTCGATCTCCCGGCGGATCTGGTCCGGGTCGGTGCTCATCGGGTGACCTCCTGCGGGTGGGGCTTGAGCGCGTCGGGGATCCGCTGCACGCTGTCGTTGGTCTGCTTGAGGCCGCGGATGCGCTCGGCGCTCGTCTTGGCCTTCGAGTAGAGGACCGCGGCGATCGCGCCCCAGATGACGGCCACGATCAGGGCCGCCCAGCCGGCGTCCATCACGTTGGACAGCCCGGCCCAGAGGGCCAGCGAGAGGAAGAGGGCCACCATGTAGCCGCCGAAGCCGGCGCCGCCGAAGAGGCCGGCGGCCTTGCCCGCCTTCTTGCCCTCCTGGCGGATCTCGGCCTTGGCCAGCTCGACCTCCTGCCGCATCAGGGTCGACAGGTCGGTGGTGACCTGGCGCATCAGCTCACCGATCGAGCTGCCCCTGACCTCGTCCGCGTCGTGGGGGTGGTAACCGGAGTCGAGCCCCGCCCCCTGCGTCGGCATGCTCATGCCGCCG
Source organism: Micromonospora sp. DT178 (assembly GCF_049841695.1). NCBI lineage: Bacteria > Bacillati > Actinomycetota > Actinomycetes > Micromonosporales > Micromonosporaceae > Micromonospora > Micromonospora sp. DT178. The sequence goes on along the minus strand of NZ_JBNCKV010000022.1, from coordinate 27,701 downwards.
CCTCCCTTCGGATGGTTCGTGGGCTCACGGACGGGTGGTCCCGGTCGACGGCACGCCCGGCAGCGGGTCGGTCTGGCTCACCGGCGGCAGCGGCTGGCCGACGCCACCCGCGGGGTCGGCGTAGCTGGTGGTGGTCTGCGGGTCGGCGTACGCGCCCGGCGTCGGGTCGAGGTAGCCGCCCGGCGGTACGGCGTCCGGCACCGCACGCGGGGCCGGCGGGGTCGGGATGACCGCGGTCCGCTCCGGGTCGTAGCCGGCGCCCGAGCCGTACGCGGGGTAGCCGTTGCCGCTCTGGTTGTCGCCGGCGGCCGAGATGTTCTTGGTCAGCCGGCCGGCGAGCACACCCAGCACGGCGGCGCCGACCAGGAAGGTGCCCGGGTTGCGACGCGCGTAGTCGCGCACCTCGGCGATGAGGTCGCCGGGCTCGCGCTGCTCCAGCCAGCCGGCCACGCCGTGCACCCGGTCGGCGGCCTGGCGGGCGATCTCGCTCACCGGGCCGGCCTGGCCGCCCTGCTCGGCCATCGAGCGCATCTCGTCGGCCAGCGAGCGGAGCCCGCCGGCGGCACGCCGCTGCTGGTCGCCGGCCTGACTGGCGAGCTGGCTGCGGGCCTCACCGTAGAGGTTGCGCGCCTGGAGCTTCGCCTCGCCGACGACCTCCCGGCCCTGCTCCTTGGCCGTCTCGGCGACGGCGCCGCCGGCCTGCCTGGCCTCCGAGCCGACCTGACGGGCCTGCTCACGGACGCCGCTGCCGTTGCTCGACTCCTGCCCGTACGTGGAAGTCGTGGGTGACAGATCGTAGGTCATGATTTCCCTTCCGCTCGGAAAGTCTCCGCGGGTCTGTGCTGGGGGGATGCGTCGGCTGTTCCTGCCGTCGCATCTCTTGACCTACCCTGCGTCGCCGGTTCCATACCTCGTTCGTGACTTCTCCTGCGCCCCGCCGCCGCGGGTCTACAAAATGGAGGATCGTCGGGTCGGGTGACGGCGTCGTCGCGCACGGCGTCGTCGGTTTCTCCGGGCCGGCGCCGCGGGCAGGGCGTTCCGCGGGTCCACGGAGGTGAATCGATGGCACGACACGCACGCGGCGGCCCGCCGGGCCCGAAGCCGAAGGTGCAGCTCGCCGCCGTGGCCGCGGCCGGGGTCTTCGCCCTGATCGGGGTGCTCGGATTCATCCCCGGCATCACCAGCGGCTACGACGACATGACGTTCGCCGGCCACCACTCCGAGGCCCGGCTGCTCGGCCTGTTTCAAGTGTCGATCCTGCACAACGCGCTGCACCTGGGCTTCGGACTGGCCGGCCTGGTGCTGGCCCGCAGCGTCGCCGGGGCCCGGATCTTCCTCGCCGGCGGCGGCGCCCTCTACCTCGGCCTGTGGCTGTACGGCTTCGCGATCGACCGGGAGAGCGCGGCGAACTTCATCCCGGTCAACGACGCCGACAACTGGCTGCACCTGGTCCTCGGCTTCGGCATGCTCGCCTTCGGGCTGCTGCTCTCCAACCAGGTGGGCACGGGCACCCGGCTGGACGACCCCTTCGACCGTCCCTGACCGGCACCGCGTCGCGGCGTTTGCCCGCCGCGACCTGCGGGCAGGGAGGTCGGAGGCCCGTCGACGAGGAGGTCGTCATGCCGAAGTGGTTGCGGGACAACGCGCTGACCGTGGCGATGTTCGGCGCGTTCCTCGTCTTCCTGGTGCTGCAGAGCGTGTTCGGTTGGCAGACGCACAACCAGGAGCTGGCCGAGTTCGGGGCCGCGCCGACCAGCTGGCTGGCGTACCTGGGCAGCGGGCACTTCATCGAGTCGGTCTTCGAGAACTGGGAGTCGGAGTTCCTCCAGATGGGCGGCTACGTCCTGCTCACCGCCTACCTGGTGCAGCGCGGCTCGGCGGAGTCGAAGCCGGTGGGGCAGACCGACCGGCCCGAGGACGACGAGCGGCGGGCCACCCCGGACTCCCCCTGGCCGGTACGCGCCGGCGGGCTGCCCCTCGTGATCTACCGCAACAGCCTCTCCATCGCGCTGCTGCTGATCTTCGCCGGCTCGTTCGTCGGCCACCTGCTCGGCGGGACCGCCGACTACAACGAGCAGCAGGCGTTGCAGAGCGGCGCGCCGCCGATCGGCGTGTGGGAGTTCCTCGGCACGAGCGATTTCTGGTTCCAGTCGATGCAGAACTGGCAGAGCGAGTTCCTCGCCGTCGGCACGCTGATCGTGCTGAGCATCTTCCTGCGTCAGCACGCGTCGCCGGAGTCGAAGCCGGTCACCGCCGAACACGCGCACACCGGCGACTGACCGCCCGGCCGCCGTCAGGCCGGCACGCGCAGCCGCTTGGCGAAGCAGACGCTGTACGGGTTGCCGACGTACTCGCCGTAGACCGGGATCGGCTCGTAGCCGCTGGAGGTGTAGAGCCCGATCGCGGCCGGCAGGTACGTGCCGGTCTCCAGGCGGAGGACCGCGTGCCCCTGCTGGAAGGCCAGCTCCTCCAGCGCGGTCAGCAACTGCCGGGCGACGCCCCGCCCCCGGTACGCCGGGCGGACGTACATCCGCTTCACCTCGCCGGTGCCGGCGTCGAGCGCCTGGATCCCGCCGCAGGCGACCGCCCGCCCGTCGGCGACCACCACCAGGTAGCGGATGTCGTCGTGGGTGACGGTCGCCTGGCCGTCCAGCCCGCCGTCGGCCGCCCGCAGCTCGCGCTGCTGGGCGGTGACCAGGGCGTCGATCTCCGGATCGGTGGCGGGGCGGGACTCGATCAGCATCAGGCCACGCTAGGCGGCGGGGATTTCGGGCAGGTTTCCGGCAGTCGACCCGCTCACGGAGCGCGACCGGCTATCCGGCGTCGTTCTCCACGGCGGCCCGGGACGGGCCGGCGTCACGGGAGGGGCCGGCGTCACGGGACGGGCCGGCCTCGCGCGAGGGGCCGGCGTCGTCGAAGCCGTCCCCGTCCGACAGGTCGGCGTCGTCCGAGACGTCGGCGTCGGTGCCCTCGAACTCGTCCTCCGGGCGCTGGCGGCGGGCCTTGCGGGCCGCCAGCCGCTCCGCGGCGGACGCCCGGGTGGACTTCTCCTCCAGCCGGACGTCGGTGCCCCGGTTGCCGGGGATGAAGTCGGCCCCGGCGTAGAGGGTCGGCTGCCAGTCGAACTCCCGCTCGCCGATCCGGACCAGGTCGCCCGGTTCCGCGCCGGCCTTGCCCAGCTTCTCCTCGACACCCAGGCGCGCCAGCCGGTCGGCCAGGTAGCCCACGGCCTCGTCGTTGTCGAAGTTCGTCTGCCGCACCCACCGCTCGGGACGGACGCCGCGCACGACCCAGGCGCCGTCCGGGGCGGCCTCGATGGTGAAGCCGGCGTCGTCGACCGCCCGGGGCCGGATCACGATCCGGGTCGCCTCGGCCGGCGGCGCGGCCCTGCGGCCCTGCTCCACCAGCTCCGCCATGGCGTACATGAGCTCCTTGAGCCCCTCCCGGGTCGCCGCGGAGACCTCGAACACCCGGAAACCGCGCTCCTCCAGGTCGGGGCGGACGATCTCGGCCAGGTCCCGGCCGTCCGGCACGTCGACCTTGTTGAGCGCCACCAGCCGGGGACGGTCGGCCAGGCCGCCGTACTCGGCCAGCTCGGCCTCGATGGTGTCGATGTCGGCGACCGGGTCCCGGCCGGGCTCCAGGGTGGCGGTGTCGATGACGTGCACCAGCACCGCGCAGCGCTCGATGTGCCGCAGGAACTCCAGGCCGAGGCCCTTGCCGGTGGCCGCCCCGGGGATCAGGCCGGGCACGTCGGCGACGGTGAAGGTGTGGTTGTCCAGCCGGACCACGCCCAGGTTGGGCACCAGGGTGGTGAACGGGTAGTCGGCGATCTTCGGCTTGGCGGCGGAGATCACCGAGATCAGCGACGACTTGCCGGCCGACGGGAAGCCCACCAGCCCGACGTCTGCGACGCTCTTGAGCTCCAGCACCACGTCGAGCTGCTCGCCGGGCTCGCCCAGCTCGGCGAAGCCGGGGGCCTTGCGCCGGGCGTTGGCCAACGACGCGTTGCCCCGGCCGCCGCGCCCGCCCCGGGCCACCTCGAAGGTCGTACCCTCACCGACCATGTCGGCCAGGACCGTGCCGTCGGGGGCCTGCACCACCGTGCCGTTCGGCACCTTGAGCACGAGGTTGCGCCCGTTCGCGCCGTCCCGGTTCGAGCCGGCGCCACCCTTGCCGTTCTCAGCCTTCACGTGCGGGCGGAAGTGGAAGTCGAGCAGCGTCGTCACCTGCGGGTCGACCACCAGGGACACGCTGCCGCCGTGCCCGCCGTTGCCGCCGTCGGGGCCACCGAACGGCTTGAACTTCTCCCGGTGGATCGAGGCACAACCGTGCCCGCCATCGCCGGCCTGCAGGTGCAGGACGACCCGGTCAACGAACGTCGCCACGGGCGTCAATCCTTCCAGCGAGGGTCACGCCCCGCACGAGAAAAGGCGAAGCGGGCCGGGACACGAGGTCCGCGGCCCGCTTCGCCGGAAGACTACTGCTGCGGCACGATGCTGACGGTCTTGCGACCGCGCTTGGTGCCGAACTGGACCGCACCGGCGGCCAGCGCGAAGAGCGTGTCGTCTCCGCCGCGGCCGACCAGGTCACCGGGGTGGAACTTGGTGCCACGCTGACGGATGAGGATCTCACCCGCGCTGACGACCTGACCACCGAAGCGCTTCACGCCGAGCCGCTGGGCCGCGGAGTCACGACCGTTGCGCGAGCTGGACGCACCCTTTTTGTGAGCCATCTGAGGACGACCTACTTCCCGCTGGAGATGCCGGTCACCTTGACCTGGGTCAACGGCTGGCGGTGACCCTGGCGCTTGTGGTAGCCGGTCTTGTTCTTGAACTTGTGGATCCGGATCTTCGGGCCCTTGGTGTGCGCGGCGATCTCGCCGGACACCGCGACCTTGGCAAGCTTCGCCGCGTCGGTCACCAGGTCGTCACCGTCGACGAGGAGCACCGCGGTGAGCTTCACCGCGTCGCCGGGGGCACCGACGAGCTTCTCGACCTCGATCACGTCGCCCTCGGCGACCTTGTACTGCTTGCCGCCGGTCTTGACGATCGCGTACATCGGAGGCGGACTCCCTGTCGTTGAGGCTGCTGGCGGGTGTTCCCGCGGCGGCTCGCCGGGTAGCAGAGGCACGGCGGCGCGGGCACGCGAGAACTCGGTACACCAAAGTGCACCGCAGGTCAGCGTACGCCATCGGAGGGCCCACGCCCAAACCGGGCCCCGCCGGTCAGCGGGCGCAGAGCTGGTCGAGGCGCTGCCGGAGCCGGTCCAGCTCGGTCTCGTCGATCGAGTCGACGTCGGTGCCCAGCGTGCCGACCTCCGCCGCCATGTCCGCGAGAAGGGTCTTGAGCTGCGCGTCCTCGGCCCGGGTCGACTCGCGCCGCAGCGTGCTGCGCCAGTCGGTCAGCGCGGTGGAGATGCGGTCCCGGGCGGTCCGGGCCGCCGTGGCGTCGTCCGCCCCGACCGCCGCGACCATCTTGCCGAGTTCCTCGACGTACGTCCGCACGGCCGTCTCGCCGGCCCGCTGTGCCGCGGCACACACCTCGGGCGCGTTGCCGCCGGCCGCCCCGCTGCCGGCCCCCGGCCCGGTGCCGGTGGGCCCGCCCGGCGTGGCGCCACCGGTCGGCGCGTCACCGGGTGGGCCGGCCCGCTCCGGGCGCTCGGCCGCGCACCCGGCGCCGGCGAGCAGGGCAGCGGTGAGCGCGGTGACGGCGAGCAGACGGCGCATCGTTCTTCTCCTGACCGCAGGCGGCCGATCGTGGCCGGGGATCGACCATACGACAGGGCCCCTCCCGCCGGACATCACCGGGAAGGGGCCCTGTCACACGTCGGGTCGGTCAGCCGGTCACGGCCGGGTACGCCGCCGCGCGCCGCTGCGGCGGGAGCGGCGCCGGCCGGAGCCGCCCTCCGACTCGTCGCCGTCGGCGTCGGAGAGCGCGTCCGGGTCGTCCGGGGCGGCCAGCCGGGCCGACTCGCCCGTCTGGCTGTCGGCGACCTCTCCGGCGGCGGCGGTGTCCGCCTCGTAGCGGGACAGGTCGTAGCCCATGGTGTCGTGGTACTCGGTCTCCGGGCCGGCGTCGGCGTCGGTCTCGGTGACCTCGGCCACGGTGCGCTCGGCCGGCGCGCTCTTGCGCGCCCGCCGCCGGGACGAGCCGGCGCCCTGCTCCGCCGCCGCCGCCGGGGCGGCCACGGCCGAGGCGACCGCCTTGACCTTCTCCCCCGCGCCGCCGCCGGAGCGCGGCTTCTCCGGCACCGGCTCGGTGTGGATGATCAGGCCCCGGCCCTTGCAGCACTCGCAGGTCTCGCTGAACGCCTCCAGCAGGCCCGCGCCGATCCGCTTGCGGGTCATCTGCACCAGGCCGAGCGAGGTGATCTCGGTGACCTGGTGCTTGGTGCGGTCCCGGCCCAGGCACTCGGTCAACCGGCGCAGCACCAGCTCGCGGTTGGACTCCAGCACCATGTCGATGAAGTCGATCACGACGATGCCGCCGAGGTCGCGCAGCCGGAGCTGGCGGACGATCTCCTCCGCCGCCTCCAGGTTGTTCCGGGTGACCGTCTCCTCCAGGTTGCCCCCGGAGCCGGTGTACTTGCCGGTGTTGACGTCGATGACCGTCATCGCCTCGGTCCGGTCGATCACCAGCGACCCGCCCGAGGGGAGGAAGACCTTGCGGTCCAGCCCCTTGATGATCTGCTCGTCGATCCGGTACTCGGCGAAGACGTCGGCCGCGCCGACGTGCCGGCGCAGCCGGGCGACCAGGTCCGGCGAGACGTGCGACAGGTACGACTCGACCATGTCGTACGACTGCTCGCCCTCGATCACCAGCTCGCGGAAGTCCTCGTTGAACAGGTCCCGGACGACCCGGATGACCAGGTCGGGCTCCTCGTAGAGCAGCACCGGGGCGCCGCCCTCGGCCGCCTTGGCCTGGATGTCCTCCCACTGCGCCTGGAGTCGCTTGACGTCGCGCGCCAGCTCGTCCTCGCTGGCGCCCTCGGCGGCCGTCCGGACGATCACGCCCGCGCCGTCCGGCACCAGCTTCTTCAGCACGTCCCGCAGCCGCTTGCGCTCGGTGTCGGGCAGCTTGCGGCTGATGCCGGAGGCGTTGCCGTGGGGCACGTAGACCAGGTGCCGGCCGGAGAGCGCGATGTGGCTGGTCAGCCGGGCGCCCTTGTGGCCGATCGGGTCCTTGGTGACCTGCACCAGCACCGAGTCGCCGGAGCGCAGCGCCTGCTCGATCGAGCGGGCCCGCCCCTCCAGGCCGGTGGTGTCCCAGTTGACCTCGCCGGCGTACAGGACGGCGTTGCGGCCGCGCCCGATGTCGACGAACGCCGCCTCCATGCTGGGCAGGACGTTCTGCACCTTGCCGAGGTAGACGTTGCCGGCCATGGTGCCGGAGGAGTTGCGGGTGACGTAGTGCTCGACGAGCACCCCGTCCTCCAGGACGGCGATCTGGGTCCGGTCGCCGCGCTGGCGTACCGCCATCACCCGGTCGACGGCCTCCCGGCGGGCCAGGAACTCCGACTCGCTGAGGATCGGCGGCCGGGTCCGGCGCTGCTCGCGGCCGTCGCGGCGGCGCTGCCGCTTGGCCTCCAGCCGGGTGGAGCCGGAGACGCCCTGCACCTCGTCCACGGTCTTGCGCGGCTCGCGGATCTTGACGACGGTCGGCACGCCGTCGTCGGCGCCCGCCTCGACGTCGCCGGCGCCCCGGCGGCGGCGACGGCGACGGCGGCGGGTCAGGGCGTCGCCGCCCTCGGCCTCCTCGTCCTCGTCGCCCTCGGGCTCCTCCGCCTCGGCCTGCGCGGCCTCCTCGGACTCCTCGTCCTCGGCGTCCTCCGCGCCACCCTTGCCCCGGCCACGGCCGCGACGACCACGGCGGCGCCGGCGGCGGGCCGCGGCGCTCTCGTCCTCGTCCTCGTCTTCGTCCTCGGCGGCCTCCTCGGCCTCCTCGGTCGGCTCCTCGGGCTCAACGGCCTCGACCGCCTCGACGTCGCGGCGGCCACGCCGGCGGCGGCGCGCCGGCTCGGCCGGCTCCTCGGCGGCGGGCTCCTCCGGCTCCGGCTCCGGGGCCGGCGCCACGACCCGGGCGACCGGGACGTCCTCCGGCTGCGGGGCCATGAACAGCACGGTGGGCGCGGAGAGCGCGGCCCGCCGGCGGCGGGTGCGCGGCTCGGGCTCGACGACCGGCTCGGGCTCGGGCTCGACGGCCGGCTCGACCTCCTCGGTCGGCTCCTCCTCGGCGGGCGGGGTCACCGCCACGCCCGGCGGGACCTCGCCGGAACGGCTCTCGGCGCCGCTGACGGCGGCGGGCGGGGCGGCGGCGCCGAACCCGGTGCCGGCCTCCGGCTCGATCCCGGCGGCGGCCGGCGGCTGCTCCGCGGGCGTGGTGCCGGTCGGCCCGGCGACGTCGGTCGGGGTCTCCGCGGCCGGCTCGGCCGCGGCGGGGGCCGCCTTCTTCCGGCGGGTACGCGTCGCCTTGGCCGGCGGCGCGGCCGGCTCGGCGGGTGCCTGGTCCGCCGCGACCGGCGCCTCTGCGGCGGGCGGTGCGGTGACCTCGGGGGCCGGCCCGGCAGCCTCGTCGGACGGCACGGTGGTGTCCTCGGCGGCCTTCGCGGTGGTGGCCTTGCGGCGGCGGCGCGTCGCCTTCGGGGCGGCGTCGAGGTCGCCGGAGACGGGGGCGAACACCTCGGCCTGGAGCGCCTCGCCGCTGCCCGGCACCGGCGCCGTGGACGCCTCGACCGGCGCCTCGGTCTGCTCCGGCTGGTTCAGCGGCGTGGCCCGCCGCCGGGTCGTACGCCGTCGGACCGGCGCGACCGGGGGCTGCTCGGCCCCGCCGGTCTCGGCGTCGGCGGCGGTCTCCGCCCCGGCGGCGTTCTCGACGGTGCTGTTGGCGGCGGTCTCGTCGGCCGGCTGTGAACCGGTCCGTTCGCCGCCCTCGGGCTCGTTCTCGAGCATGGACGTTCTCCAGTTCTGGCTGCCCCGGGCGCGGGTGAGCGCTGCCACGCAGGGTCGCCGCAAAAGTGTTTCCGCCGGGCGCGCACGGTGCGCGACCGCCGAAGTCTGCCTACCTGAACGTCGACCGACGGTCAGCGTTCACCGATGGTTGCCCCGTCGCGGTCCGCGTCCAACGGATCCGCGATCGCATCCTGCGCGGTCAGCGTGCCCTGTGCCAGCCGGATCACCCTCGGCGAGACCGGCGGCTCCAGGTCGGCCACCACGCGGAGGCCGGAAAGGACGTCATCGGGCCGCACGGAGGGGGTGACCTGCCGCACGACCAGTTCGAGTATCGCACACGGTACGGCCGGTGCCCCGGAAGGCGTCTCCGGCGACGCGATCACATCGATGCGGATCACCGCGGCCCGGGCGTCGAAGGTGCGCCGGCCCTGCTTGGTCATCCGCTCGACCAGCACCTCCTCGGCGGCCGTGAAGGCGGAAACCGCCCGTTGCAGGACGGTCGGGTCGACTTCGGGCAGCTCGATGCGCCAGTGCGACGCCTCGATCCGGTCGGCAAGACTCCCGCCGGCGGCCACGACGGCGTCGAGCACGTCGAGACCCGGCGAGAGGGCGGCGTCGAGCGCGGCGCGCAGCTCCGCCGGGTCCACCTGCTCACGGAGACCGATCTCCAGGTACTCGGCCTCGCTCGCCACGCCCGTCGGGGCGGCGCTGGCGTACGAGATCTTGGGGTGCGGGGTGAAGCCCTGGGAGAAGGCGATCGGCACGCCCGCCCGGCGCAGCGCCCGCTCGAAGGCCCGGGCGAAGTCCCGGTGCGAGGTGAAACGCAGCGGGCCGCGCTTGGCGTACCGGATCCGGACCCGCTGCACGACGGGTGCCTGGCCGCCCTCTGGCTGTGGTTTCCTACTGATCGTCGTGCTCCTCGTGTCGGAACCGGTTGATCGTGGCGGCACTGCTCGCGACTCGCGTGCCGCTGACGATGACCACATGATCGACCCGGCGCCCGGCGGGCGGCGCCCGCCGTGCGCCGAGGGCTACTGCTGGGCGCCGGTGGGGAGCTTCAGACCGTTGATCGGGGTGAGCGGGAGGAGCTTCTTCCCGGTCGGGCCGATCTGGATCTCGGTGTCCATCGACGGGCAGACGCCGCAGTCGAAGCACGGGGTCCACCGGCAGTCGTCCTGCTCGTACTCGCTGAGCGCGTCCTGCCAGTCCTGCCAGAGCCAGTCCTTGTCCAGGCCCGAGTCCAGGTGGTCCCAGGGCAGGACCTCCAGCTCGTCGCGCTGGCGGGTGGTGTACCAGTCGAGGTCGACCCCGAAGGTCGGCAGCACCTCGGTCGCCGCCTCCACCCAGCGCTGGTAGGAGAAGTGCTCGCTCCAGCCGTCGAACCGGCCGCCGTTCTCCCACACCCGGCGGATCACCGCGCCGACCCGCCGGTCGCCCCGGCTGAGCAGGCCCTCGATCAGCGACGGCTCGCCGTCGTGGTAGCGGAAGCCGATCGCCCGGCCGAGCGACCGGTCCGCGTTGATCGCCTGCTTGAGCATCTTGAGCCGGCCGTCGATGACCTCCGGCCGCTCCATCGGCGCCCACTGGAACGGGGTGTGCGGCTTCGGCACGAACCCGCCGATGGAGACCGTGCAGCGGATGTCCTTCGAGCCGGTGGCGGCCCGGCCGGCCCTGATGACCTCGTGGGCCATGTCCGCGATCTCGAGCACGTCCTCGTCGGTCTCGGTGGGCAGGCCGCACATGAAGTACAGCTTCACCTGCCGCCAGCCGTTCGTGTACGCGGTCACGACGGTGCGGATCAGGTCTTCCTTCGACACCATCTTGTTGATGACCTTGCGGATCCGCTCCGACCCGCCCTCGGGGGCGAAGGTCAGGCCGGTGCGCCGACCGTTGCGGGACAGCTCCTGCGCGAGGTCGATGTTGAACGCGTCGACCCGGGTCGACGGCAGCGAGAGCGAGACGTTGGTGCCCTCGTACTGCTGGGCCAGACCGGAGCACATGTCGCCGATCTCGGAGTGGTCCGCCGACGACAGCGACAGCAGGCCCACCTCGTGGAAGCCGGAGAACTCCAGCCCCTCCCGCACCATCTGCCCGACGGTGGTGATGGAGCGCTCGCGCACCGGCCGGGTGATCATGCCGGCCTGGCAGAACCGGCAGCCCCGGGTGCAGCCCCGGAAGATCTCCACCGCGTACCGCTCGTGCACGGTCTCCGCGAGCGGCACCAGGGGCTTCTTCGGGTACGGCCAGGCGTCCAGGTCCATGGTCGTGCGCTTGTGCACCCGGAACGGCACGTCCGGCCGGTTCGGCACGACCCGCTGGATGCGGCCGTCGGGCAGGTAGTCCACGTCGTAGAAGCGCGGCACGTAGACGCTCTCGGTGCGGGCCAGGCGCAGCAGCAGCTCGTCGCGCCCGCCCGGGGAGCCCTCGGCCTTCCACTCCCGCACGATCCCGGTGATCTCCAGCACCGCCTCCTCGCCGTCGCCGAGCACGGCGGCGTCGACGAAGTCGGCGATCGGCTCCGGGTTGAACGCGGCGTGGCCGCCGGCCACGATCACCGGGTCGGCGTCGGTGCGGTCGGCGGCGAGCAGCGGGATGCCGGCCAGGTCGATCGCCGTGAGCAGGTTGGTGTAGCCCAGCTCGGTGGAGAAGGAGACGCCGAAGACGTCGAAGTCGCGCACCGAGCGGTGCGCGTCGACGGTGAACTGCGGCACGCCGTGCGCGCGCATCAGCTTCTCCAGGTCCGGCCAGACCGCGTAGGTCCGCTCGGCGAGCACGTCGGGCAGCTCGTTGAGCACCTCGTAGAGGATCTGCACGCCCTGGTTGGGCAGGCCGACCTCGTAGGCGTCGGGGTACATCAGCGCCCAGCGCACGGCCGCCGCGTCCCAGTCCTTGACCACCGCGCCCAGCTCGCCACCGACGTACTGGATGGGCTTGGTCACCTGGGGCAGCAGCGGCTCCAGCCGGGGCCAGACCGAATTGGCCGCGGCGGGGCGCGGCGTGGTGGACGGGACGCTCATGATGCCCAAGGGTACGCGGCCCGGCGGCGGCCACCGCGCGCACGCCGGTCACCGCGTCCCCGGGTCGCCGGTAGCCGCGCCCCCGGCACGCCGGCCACCGCCGTCGCGGGCACGTCGCGGGGCCCGTCCGGCCCCTCCCGGTGCCCGCGACGGCGGTGGCCGGAATCGCCCCGCTGGCGCGTCGGTACTAACCTCGGACCGGCGCGAGAGGAGATTGCCGCGATGCCGCAGCCGCAGCCGGGCACGGACCGGCCGGCCGACGGGAGCCCTCCGGGTCAGGACCAGGGTCCGGATCCGGCGGTCACCGAGGAGCCCCCGACCTCCCCCGCAGCACCCGCCCCCGCCGGCGGCACGGGCCCGGAGGGCACCCGTGAGCTGCCCACCGACGATCCCGGACCGACCGCGACGACCGACGTCGCGCAGGACGCGGACGACGCCGGGCCGCACGCCGCCGGTGAGGCCGACGCACGTCCGGACACGCACGATGCCACCGCGCCGCAGGGCTCGGGCGACGCCGCCGCACGGCCGGACACGGGCGACGCCGGGGCGGAGAGCACCCGCGACGCCGGGCCCGGGCGGCCGGCCGGCACCGGCCCGGAGGGCACCCGCCTGCTGCCCGACGACGCCCCGCCGGCCGTGGGACCGCAGGGCACCCGGATGTTCCCCGGCGACGAGCCACCGGCCGTGGGGCCGCAGGGCACGCGGATGTTCCCCGCCGACGAGCGACCGGCCGAGCCGTCCGCGCCCCGGTGGAGCGGCTCGGCGGCGGTTCCCCCGCCGAAGCCGCGCAAGCGGGCCTGGGGCGAGTCAGCCGAGATCCCCCCGGTGCCGGCGCCTCCGCCGGCGCCCCCGCCCGAGCAACCCGAGCACCGCACCCCGGTCGACCCGTGGGCGGGCGCGGACACCGGCGGGTGGGACCTGCCACCGCCCCCGCCGCCCTCGCCGACGCTGCCCTACCCCGCCGCGCCGTCGACCAGGCCGTATTCCGGGCCGCCGTCGCCACCCGTGCAGTCCCCCGCGCCGCCGGAGCCACCGCGGCCCACGCCGCCCCGGGTCGCGTACCCGGCCGCCCCGCCGCCGGCGTCGTACCCCGTCTCCCCGCCGCCCGTGGCGTCGTACCCCGTCTCCCCGCCGCCGGTCTCCCGGGCGCCCGCCCCGGCCCGTCCGGCGCCTCCCCCGCCTCCGCCGCCCGCGCCGCCGAGGCAGCGTCGGGCGACGGCGCCGCCGGCCGGGCCGCCGCCCGGCCAGCAGGCTCCCAGGGGGTACGCCCCCACGCCCGCCCGCAAGCGTCGCCGCTGGCCGTGGGTCCTGCTGCTCATGCTGGCCTGCTGCTGCGGCTGCCCGGCCTACTACGGGGTGCCGATGTCGTCGCAGTACCCGGCCGAGGCCAGCCTGCCGGCCGAGGTGGCCGACCTGCGGCTGCGCGACGACAACACCAGCAAGGCGGCCGCCAAGCAGTTGGAGGCGGACGTGCGCAAGGCGCACTGGCTGGCCGAGGACACCTTCGCCGGCGTCTACGCCACGCCCGCCGGCAAGCGGGTGACGATCTTCGGCGGCACCGGCTTCCGGTTCACCCCGGAGTCCGACGCGGAGGACGAGATCACCCGGCTCACCGGGCAGTACTCCCTCGGCGAGGCCCAGGTGGTCGACACCGGCGTACGCGGCCGGCACCAGCGCTGCGCGGTCGGCCGCGCCGACGGCCAGGACGTGGTGGTGTGCACCTCGGTCGACCACGGCAGCATCGCCACCGCGGTCTTCACCCGGCTCTCCCTCGACGACAGCGCCACCCTGCTCGGCACCCTGCGGGAGCAGATGGTCACGACCAACCAGAAGTAGGGCCTCGCGGCCCGACCGGCTCCACGCCGTCGGACACCGGAGCAGCGGCAGCAGCGCGCGCCTCCGGCCGCTGCGTGACCCGGCTCAGGCCGGGGCGTCGCCGGGGGTGGCGGAGTGCGCGCGCGGCGGGGCGTAGCGGGGCACGTACTCCTGGCCGGTGAGCTTCTGGATCTCGGCCATGACCTCGTCGGTCATCTCGCGCAGCGAGGTGCGGTCGTCCGGCCGGCCGGTGAAGTCCAGCGGCTTGCCGAACCGAATGGTGATCTTGGCGCGGCCGGGGCGGGGCACCCGGGTGCCGATGGGCTGGGCCTTGTCGGTGCCGGTCATGCCGACCGGGATGATCGGCACGCCGGCCGCCACGGCCAGCCGGGCCGCGCCGGTGCGCCCCCGGTAGAGCCGGCCGTCCGGCGACCGGGTCCCCTCCGGATAGACCGCGACCAGGTCGCCGGCCTTGAGCACCGGGATGGCGGCGTCGAACGCGGACAGGGCCGCGCGACCGCCGGCCCGCTCGACGGGGATGGCGCCCAGGCCGGTGAGCACGTACTTGGAGAGGGCACCCTTCGGGCCGGTGCCCTTGAAGTACTCCGACTTGGCCCAGAACGCCAGGTGCCGGGGGACCACGGTGCCGAGGAACAACTCGTCGGCGACCGAGAGGTGGTTGCCCGCGAAGATCGCTCCCCCCGTGTCCGGAATGTGCTCCAGCCCCTCCACGGTCGGACGGAAGGCCAGCCGGAGCGCGGGCGCCACGGTGAGCTTGCCGATGGTGTAGAGCAGGGGCACTGGTCCTCCGGCGGAGTGTGTGCGAACAGGCGGTGTCACCGTAACCGACGGGTCCACGGGGCGTCGTCGGGGTGGCGGGTCGACCGCCTGGTGAGCGGGCGTGTCGGGGCCGGTGGGGGTGGTGGGGGGGGGGGGCCCCCCCCCCCCCCCCCCCCCCCCCCCCCCCCCCCCCGCGCCGCCCCCGCGCCCCCAGGGCCCCCCCCGCCCACCCCC
>NZ_JBNCKV010000022.1:0-12895 GCF_049841695.1 Micromonospora sp. DT178 | reverse complement strand
ACCGGGGGGGGCCCCGTAACCCGCGGGGCCCCGGGGGGGGGGGGGGGGGGGGGGGGCGCCGGCGGGGGGGGGGGGGGGGGGGGGGGGGGGGGGGGGGGGGGGGGGCCCCCCCGCCGCACCACCCCCGTCTCACCGACTCATACCCTGCGGACGGCCACGGTCACCCGTTCGCCCTCGCCGACCTCCCCGGTGAAGCCGTCCACCCCGTCGGCGAAGTCGACGGAGTCGGCCAGCACCTCCCGGGCCACGAAGTCGGTGTACGCGGCCACCGCCGCGCGCACCTCCTCGGCGGCCGACACCGCCACCACGATCCGGTCCGAGATGTCCAGGTCGGCGTCGCGGCGGGCCTGCTGCACCACCCGCACGACGTCCCGGGCCAGCCCCTCCGCGGCCAGCTCGGGGGTGACCTCGGTGTCCAGCACGACCACGCCCTCGCCGCCGGGCAGCGGCGCGGAGTGCTCGGCGTCGGCGGCGACCAGGCGCAGCTCGTACTCGCCCTCGGCGAGGGTGACGCCGGCGGCGACGGGTGCGCCGTCGACCAGCTCCCACTCCCCCGCCTTGACCGCCTTGATGACCTGCTGCACCTGCTTGCCGACCCTCGGGCCGAGCGCGCGCGGCACCACGGTCAGCACCTGCTGGCAGTACGCGGACACCTCGTCGGTGAACTGCACCGCCTTCACGTTGACCTCGTCGGCGACCAGGTCGCCGAAGGGCCGCAGCTGCGCCGCGACGGGCGAGGCCACGGTCAGCGTCGACAGCGGCAGGCGCACCCGCAGGCCCTTGGCCTTGCGCAGCGACAGCGCCGCCGAGCAGACCTCCCGGGTGGCGTCCATCGCGGCGACCAGGTCGTGGTCGGCCGGGAACTCCCCGGCGGACGGCCAGTCGGTCAGGTGCACCGACCGCTCGCCGGTGAGACCGCGCCAGATCTCCTCGGCGGTCAGCGGCGCCAGCGGCGCCACCACCCGGCACAGCGTCTCCAGCACCGTCCACAGGGTGTCGAAGGCGTCGGCGTCGCCGGACCAGAACCGGTCCCGGGAGCGGCGCACGTACCAGTTGGTCAGCGCGTCCAGGTAGGACCGCACGGTGGCGCACGCGCCGGAGATGTCGTACGCGTCCATCTGCTCCTGGACCGTCGACACCAGCTCGTTGGTCTTCGCCAGCACGTACCGGTCCAGCAGGTGGGTACTGTCCGTCCTGCGTCGCGCGGTGTGCCCGTCGGCGTTGGCGTAGAGCGAGAAGAAGTACCAGACGTTCCACAGGGGCAGCAGCACCTGCCGGACGGCGTCGCGGATGCCCGGCTCGGTCACGGCCATGTCGCCGCCGCGCAGCACCGGCGAGGACATCAGCATCCAGCGCATCGCGTCCGAGCCGTAGGCGTCGAACACGTGGTAGACGTCCGGGTAGTTGCGCAGGCTCTTGGACATCTTGCGCCCGTCGGAGCCGAGCAGGATCCCGTGGCTGAGGCAGTTGCGGAACGCCGGCCGGTCGAACAGCGCGGTGGCCAGCACGTGCATGGTGTAGAACCAGCCGCGGGTCTGGCCGATGTACTCGACGATGAAGTCGCCCGGGTAGTGGTGCTCGAACCAGTCGCGGTTCTCGAACGGGTAGTGCACCTGGGCGAACGGCATCGAGCCGGACTCGAACCAGCAGTCCAGCACCTCCGGCACCCGGCGCATCGTCGACTGCCCCGTCGGGTCGTCCGGGTTGGGGCGGACCAGGTCGTCCACCGCCGGCCGGTGCAGGTCGCTCAGGCGTACGCCGAAGTCGCGCTCGATCTCCTCCAGCGAGCCGTAGACGTCCACCCGCGGATAGTTCGGGTCGTCGGACTTCCACACCGGGATCGGCGAGCCCCAGAACCGGTTCCGGCTGATCGACCAGTCGCGGGCGTTGGCCAGCCACTTGCCGAACGAGCCGTCCTTGATGTGCCCCGGCGTCCAGTTGATCTGCTGGTTCAGCTCGACCATCCGGTCCTTGAACTTCGTCACCGCGACGAACCACGACGACACCGCCTTGTAGACCAGCGGGGTGTCGCAGCGCCAGCAGTGCGGGTACGAGTGGGTGTAGGTGTCCTGCCTGAGGACGACCCCCCGCTCCTTGAGCTCCCGGATCACCGGCTTGTTGACGTCGAAGACCTGCTCGCCCTGGTACGGCGGCACCAGCCCGGTGAACCGGGTGTGGTCGTCCACCGTGACGATGGTGGGGATGCCGGCCGCGTTGCAGACGTTCTGGTCGTCCTCGCCGAAGGCCGGGGCCAGGTGGACGATCCCGGTGCCGTCCTCCGTGGTGACGAACTCCGCGCCGAGCACCTGGTAGGCGTTCGGGCCGGCCTGCTCGACGAGGAAGTCGAACAGCGGGGTGTAGCGGCGCCCGACGAGGTCACGGCCGGAGACGGTGCCGACCTGCTCGTACCCCTCCAGCTCCTTGGCGTACGCGGCCAGCCGCGCCGCCCCGACGACGTAGCGCTGGCCGTCGCGCTCCAGCACCGCGTACTCGATGTCGGGGCCGACGGCGAGCGCGAGGTTGGACGGCAGGGTCCACGGCGTGGTGGTCCAGACGCCGAGCCGCACCGGCCCGCGCACCAGCTCCGGCGCGCTCTCGTCGGGGGTCAGCGCGAACCAGACCGACAGCGTCGGGTCGTGCCGGTCCCGGTAGACGTCGTCCATCCGGGTCTCGGTGTTCGACAGCGGCGTCTCGCAGCGCCAGCAGTACGCCAGCACCCGGAAGCCCTCGTAGACCAGGCCCTTGTCGTGCAGGGTCTTGAAGGCCCACATGACGCTTTCCATGTAGTCCAGGTCGAGGGTCTTGTAGTCGTCGGCGAAGTCGACCCACCGGGCCTGCCGGGTGACGTAGCGCTCCCAGTCGTGGGTGAACTCCAGCACCGAGGAGCGGCACGCCTCGTTGAACCGGGCCACGCCGAGGTCGAGGATCTCCGCCTTGCTGGTGATGCCGAGCTGCTTCTCGGCGACCACCTCGGCGGGCAGGCCGTGGCAGTCCCAGCCGAAGCGCCGCTCCACCCGGCGACCGCGCATCGTCTGGTAGCGCGGCACCACGTCCTTCACGTAGCCGGTGAAGAGGTGGCCGTAGTGCGGCAGGCCGTTGGCGAACGGCGGGCCGTCGTAGAAGACGTACTCGTTCTTGCCCTGGTCGCCGGCCGGCCTGGCCTCGACGGAGGCCTCGAAGGTCTTGTCGGCCGTCCAGTGCTCCAGGACCCGGCGCTCGACCGCGGGCAGGTCCGGGCTCGCCGGGACGCCGGCGGCGGTCGGGTCGTGCAACGGATAGACCATCGGGGGTCGCTCTCCTCGCGCAGCTCACTGTCGTGTGGGTCTGCGAGGACGAGCCTTCTCGGGTACGCCTCGACGGCGCCCCCGGGCAGGCCCGCGGTACCACCCCGCTTGGCGGCCAGGATCGACCGCCCGCTCGTTGGCCGGCTGTGACGGGCCGGACCCGTCCGGTTCTACTGGGCCGGGGCGAACCGGCTGTTCTTCCGGAGGCTCACCGGTGATGGCCGGGTCATCGCCTTACGACCGTCAAGGTTACCCGACCGCCCGGAAAGATCGCCGCCGAGTAAACCCGCCCGGCGACCGGTGCCTAGGGTGACGGGGTGATCCGGATCAGGTTGGACGAGCCGACGCTCGCGCGCACCCGGATCGCGATCAGCCCGCTCTGGGAGGTGTGGACCAGCCTCTGCCTGCTGCACCGCAACCCGGGAGAGGCATCCTGGCCGTACACGGGCTGGGCTCGACACGCCCGGCAGGTACTCGCCGAGGTGCCGGCGACCGCGCCGGTCCGACTGCTGCTCGCCTCGGGCAGCAGCTCGCCCGATTTCCTGACCCCGATCCCGCCGTCGTCGACCCCGACCCTGGCCGACGAACTGGCCGCGCTGCGCGCGACGCCCGCCGAGGTGATCGCCGAGCAGCTCCCCCGCTACCACCGCCCCGACGACCTGCCCGACTGGCTGAGGCCGTTCGTCACCGACCGGTCGGCCGCGCTGGACCGGCTGGCGGGCGGCATCGAGGCCTACTGGGACGCCGCCATCGGCCCCTGGTGGCCGGCGATGCGGGCGGCGTTGGACGAGGAGGTGCTGCACCGGGCCCGCGCACTGGCCGCGGACGGTCCGGATGCGCTCCTGGGCGACCTGCACGAGCGGGTGCGCTGGGAGAATCCGGTCCTCACCCTCATGAAGCCGCTGGAACGGCAGATCGAGGCGGTCGACCAGCGGCTGCTGCTGATCCCGCTGATCTTCTCCCGCGGCGCGCTCTCCTGCTCCACCGACCATCCGGAGATCGTCGCCGTCTCCTACCAGGCGCGCGGCGCGGCGCTGCTCGCCGAGGAGGGCTTGGGGCGGGCCGCGTCCCCCGCAGCGGCCACCGACCGGCTGGCCGTCCTGGTCGGACGCGCCCGGGCCCAGGTGCTCCGGGCGCTGATCCGGCCGTCCACCACGGCCGGGCTCGCCGCCACCCTCGGGCTGGCACCGAGCACCGTCTCGGAGCACCTCTCCGCGTTGCTCTCCGCCGGTGTGGTGCACCGCCGCCGGGTGGGCCGTCGGGTGCTGTACAGCCTCGAACCGGCCGGCCTGGCGCTCGTCCAGCTGGTGGGCGACGAGCCTGTCGTCGCCTCGGCCTGAGCATTCGGCCGGAGCCGAATTCGTTCCCACCGGCGTCGTGGTCCCCCTAACCTGCCGGGCATGAGCACCGACGCGGTGAAGGCGGCGGGCGACGACGGACGTACCGCTGTCGCACGGGGTGGTCGCGGCCACGGTGCCGGGAGGTGGACGCGGTCCGCGGCGTCGACCCGGCGGTCGACAACGGGGAGCTGATCGGCCCGCTCGGACCGACCGGCACCGACGAGATCACCTTGACACCGCTGGACCCGCGCGGCGCTCGTCCCGACCGCCGGCGGACCTCGTGAGCCTGCCCGACGTCGGTAGGCAGGCCCACGAGGTCCGCCGGGGGCTCGGGGCAGGTCCGTCGCGGCCGGTTCCGCCGCGGGAGTCCCCTGGCCGTCCGGCGAGGCCGGCCCGGCGTGACCGGGCTCACGTCCGCCGGTGTCACGCCGCGCCTGCGCGCACCGTCGTGTGGGTGTCAACACCGACCGGACCGAGGAGGGCCGTCATGCAACGGATCAACGTGGCCGAGGTGGCACCGCAGGCGTACCAGGCCGTGCTGGGGCTGGAGAAGTACGTCCGGGCGAACGTCGGGCACACCGTGCTGGCGCTGGTGAAGCTGCGGGCGTCGATGCTGAACGGCTGCGCGTTCTGCGTCGACATGCACAGCCGCGACGCGCTGGCGGCGGGCGAGTCGGACCGGCGGCTCTTCGCCGTCGCCACCTGGCGGGAGGCGCCGTTCTTCGACGAGCGGGAGCGGACCGCGCTGGCGCTCACCGACGCGGTGACCCGGCTCGGCGAGCACGGCGTGCCCGACGACGTCTGGGACGCGGCGGCGAAGGTGTGGTCCGAGAAGGAACTCGCCGACCTGCTGATGGCGATCGCCACCATCAACGTGTGGAACCGGATCGCCGTGACCTGCCGCACCGACCTCCCGACGGAGGCGTGACGGTCCGCGACGCGACGCAGGCGGCCGGTGCGCTCGACGCGCACCGGCCCGCGGCGGCGGGGTGCGTCAGGCCAGCTCGGGGAACCAGAGCGCGATCTCGCGCTTCGCGCTGTCCGGCGAGTCGGAGGCGTGCACCAGGTTCTCGCGGTTGGACAGCGACAGGTCGCCGCGGATCGTGCCGGCCGTCGCCCGCCGCCCGTCGGTCGCGCCCACGAGCCCGCGCACCACGTCGATGACCTGGTCGCCGGAGAGCACCAGCGCCACCAGCGGGCCGCCGGTCATGAAGTCCTTCAGCGGCGGGTAGAACGGCTTGTCGACGTGCTCGGCGTAGTGCTCGTCGGCCAGCGCGGCGTCCATCGTCCGGGACACCATCGCGTCGATCCGCAGCCCCTTGCGCTCGAAGCGGGAGATCACCTCGCCGACCAGCCCGCGGCGGACCGCGTCGGGCTTGATCAGTACGAGGGTGCGCTCATCGGGGCTGCTGCTGGACACGCTGGGTTCCTCCTGTGCGCGGAAGACGGCCGGGCTGGGTACGGTCAGCCTAGCGACCCGGTCCCGGCACCGGCGCGGCGGCCGGTCCTTCCTCCGGCGGCCGATCCGGCCTAGCCTGGCCCTTGACCCTCGGGAGGTCCACTGTGGCGAATGGCGGGAACCGGCCCATCGCACCGGTACGCAAGCTGATCGCCGCGGTGCTGGGCACCGTGGCCACCTTCGTCGTCCTCTTCGGCCTCGGCATGACCAGCTGGGCGATCGTGGCGCTCGGGGTCGCCCTGCTGGTGCTGGCCATCGCGCTGGCCACGGTGCGCGGGGGCGGTCGCACCTGGGTGGTCGGCGTCGGGCACGTGCACAGCGCCTCCGAGCCCCCCACCCAGTACGCCTTCGGCCGCTGCGAACTCCAGCTGGTGATCGACGCCCCGGGGCTGCCACCCCGGTCCAAGAAGATCATCGAGCCGCGGGTGCCGGTGGCGAAGTGGCCGTCGCTGGGCCAGACGCTGCCGATCCGGGTGGCCCTGGACGACCAGCGCCACGTCCGGGTGCTCTGGGACGACGTGCCCACCCACGCGGAGACCGCCGCCGCCGTCGCGGCCGACCTGCCGCCCGAGTACGCGGGCGCCGAGCCGCTGGACGACGTGCTGATCCAGCAGGAGGCCCCGCCGTGGGCGGACCGGGCGCCGGACGACGACTTCCGGGAGGACTACCGCGACGACTTCCGGGACGACTTCCGGGCGCCGGTGGGCGATCCGCTGGGCGACCCCGTCGGGGATCCGCTGGGCGATCCGCTCGGTGGGGACCGGGTCGGGCGGCCCGAGGAGCGCGAGCCCGTCGTGATGCACCAGCGTCCGGGTGGGCCGGTCGTGCTGGAGGGCACGCTCGTCGAGCAGCCCGCCACCGGCACCCTGCCGCGCCGGGCCACCCCGACGCCCCGTCCGCCCGCCGAGGAGCGGTTCGACGCGCCCGCGCCGGCGGATCCGCTCGACCTGCCCCTGGACGATCCCGCCCCGCCGCGCGACCGGGTCCGCGACGAGCGGATCAGCCCGGAGGAACTGGACGAGGCGATCTTCGGTCCGGGCCCGGCGACCGACGTCGACGGGGAGGCCGGGGAGACCGCGGCGGCCGGCGACGAGTTCGGGGCGCCGATCGCCGGAGTGGGGTTGACCCTGCTGGTCACCGACCTGCCCCGCTCGCTCAACTTCTATCGCGACCTGGGCTTCACCGAGGTCGACCGGGGCTCCGGCAACGCGGTGCTCGCCTCCGGCACAACCCGCCTGGTGCTGCGCGAGGTGACCGAGGCGGCGCCGATCAGCCGCCGGCTGGTGCACGTCAACCTCGAGGTCGACGACATCGGCTCCGCCTACGAGCGGCTGCGCGGGACGGGCGTCCGGTTCACGTACGCCCCCCGGGTGGTCAACCGGGGCACGAAGCTGGAGGTGTGGGCGGCGGCGTTCCGCGACCCGGACGGCCACGGCATCGCCCTCACCCAGTGGCGGGAACGCGCCGAGGCCTGACCGTCAGCCCAGGATGACCCGGCGCACGTGCAGGGCGTAGGCCCACACCAGGGCGAAGACGACCCCCAGCACCAGCAGCGACCAGTGCAGCAGGCCGGCCAGCATCAGCAGCCCCTGCAGGGCGGTGCCGGCGTGCCAGGCCCACGGCCGGCGCATCATGCCGGCCAGCAGCACCGCCGCCACGGCCAGCGCCACCACCGCCCCGATCGCCGCGCCGCCGAGGTCGCCGCCGACCACCCGGATCGGCTGGATGGCCAGCACCAGCACCAGCGCCTCCAGGCTGAGCGTGCCGGCGCCGAGGCCACGTACCGCCCGTTCGGGATTGCGCAGCCCGGATCGGCGCGGCGGTCGCCCGCCGGGGGTGCCGTCGGCCGCCCCGGCCGGGCGGTCGTCGCCCGCGGTGACCCGCTCCGGCCCGGTCATCGCTTCAGCAGCCGGCGGGCGTCTGCCACGGTCACCACCGACCCGGTGACGAGCACCCCGACCCCGCTCAGCTCCCCCGGTACGTCCTCCTCGGCCATCGCCACCGCCGCCTCGATCGCGTCCGGCATCTCCTCGGCCACCTCCACCCGCTCGGGTCCGAAGACCTCCGCCGCGAGCGCGGCCAGCTCCCGGGCCGGCAGCGCCCGGGGCGAGCTGTTGCGGGTCACCACGACCTGGTCGACGACCGGCTCCAGCAGCTCCAGCAGGCTGGCCGCGTCCTTGTCCGCGAGGACGCCGACCACCGCGACGAGCTTGCTGAAGGCGAACTCCTCCTGGAGCGCGGCGACCGTGGCCGCCATCCCGTGCGGGTTGTGCGCCCCGTCGAGCAGGATGGTCGGCGCGCTGCGTACGCGCTCCAGCCGGCCGGGCGAGCTGGCCGTGGCGAAGCCCTCCCGGACCGCCTCGACGTCGAGCTGCCGCTTCGCCCCGGCGCCGAGGAACGCCTCGACCGCCGCCAGCGCCACCGCCGCGTTCTGCGCCTGGTGGGCGCCGTGCAGCGGGATGAACACCTCCTCGTAGACGCCGCCGAGGCCCTGGAGGGTGAGCACCTGCCCGCCGACGGCGACCGCCCGCCGCAGCACCCCGAACTCGGCGCCCTCCCGGGCGATGGTCGCGCCGACCTCGGCGCAGCGCTCCAGGATCGGCCCGGCGGCCTCCTCCTCCTGCGCCGCGGAGATCACCGTCGCGCCCTTGTGGATGATGCCCGCCTTGGCCAGCGCGATGTCCTGGATGGTGTCGCCGAGCCACTCGGTGTGGTCCAGCCCGACCGGGGTGAGCACGCACACCCCGGCCTGGATCACGTTGGTGGCGTCCTCGGCGCCGCCCAGGCCCACCTCGACCACCGCCACGTCCACCGGGGCGTCGGCGAAGGTGGCGAAGGCCAGCGCGGTTGTCATGTCGAAGTACGTCAGCGGCTCCGCCGAGCGCTCGTCGACCAGCCGGGCCAGCGGCTCGATCTCCCGGTACGTGGCGACGAACCGCCCCTCGTCCACCGGCTCGCCGTCCAGGCTGATCCGCTCCCGGACGCTCTCCAGGTGCGGGCTGGTGTAGCGGCCGGTGTGCAGCCCGAACGCCCGCAGCAGCGAGTCGATCATCCGGGCCGTCGAGGTCTTGCCGTTGGTGCCGGTCAGGTGGATCGACGGGTACGCCCGCTGCGGGCTGCCGAGCAGGTCCAGCAGCGACTCGATCTTGTCCAGCTCGAAGGCCATGCGGGTGAACCCGCGTTCGGCCAGCTCGGCCTCGACGGTGGCGAAATCGGTGCGGTCGGTCACGAGGGCAGCGCCTCCAGAGCAGCGTCGATGCGGACGAGGTCGGCCTCGGCGACGGCGAGCCGGTCGCGGATCTTGGCGACCACCGGCTCCGGCGCCTTGCCGACGAACGCCGGGTTGCCGAGCTTCGCCCGGGCCTGCGCGGCCTCCTTCTCGGCGGCGGCCCGGTCCTTGGTCAGCCGGGCCCGCTCGGCGGCCACGTCGATCGAGCCCCGGGTGTCCAGGGCCACGCTCACCTCGCCGGGCATGGCGAGCGTCGCGCTGGCCTGGAAACCGTCGCCGGCCGGATCCAGCCGCACCAGCGACCGGATGAGCGGCTCGTGCGCGGCGATGCCGGCGGCCGCGAGGCCGTCGAGCCGCGCGGCGACCCGCTGCGTCGGGCGCAGCCCTTGGTCCGAACGGAACCGCCGGATCTCGGTCACCACCCGCTGGAGGGTGCCGACCTCGACCTCCGCGGCGTCGTCGACTCCGGTACGGTCGGCGACCGGCCAGGCGGCAGTCATCACCGTCTCGCCGCCGGTGAGCGCGGTCCACAGCTCCTCGGTGACGAACGGGATCACCGGGTGCAGCAGCCGCAGCAGCTGGTCCAGCACGTGCCCGAGCACCCGGCGGCTGGCCTCGGCGGCCGGCCCGTCCTCGGCGAGCACCGGCTTGGTCAGCTCCACGTACCAGTCGCAGACGTCGTCCCAGGCGAAGTGGTAGAGCAGGTCGCAGACCTTCGCGAACTCGTACGCCTCGAACTGCTCGTCCACCGCGGCGGTGACGTGCGCCAGCCGGGACAGGATCCACCGGTCGACCGTCGACAGCGTGTCGGCCGCCGGCAGCGGCCCCTCGGTGTGCGCGCCGTTGAGCAGCGCGAAGCGGGTGGCGTTCCACAGCTTGTTGCAGAAGTTGCGGGAGCCCTGGCACCAGTCCTCGCTGACCGGCACGTCCCCGCCCGGGTTGGCGCCCCGGGCGAGGGTGAACCGGGTGGCGTCGGCGCCGTACCGGTCGATCCAGTCCAGCGGGTCGACCACGTTGCCGAACGACTTCGACATCTTCTTGCCGTGCTGGTCGCGGACCATGCCGTGCAGGGCCACCGTCTCGAACGGCGGCCGGCCGTCCATCGCGTACAGGCCGAACATCATCATCCGGGCGACCCAGAAGAAGAGGATGTCGTAGCCGGTGACCAGCACGCTGGTCGGGTAGAACTTCGCCAGGTCGGGGGTCTGCTCGGGCCAGCCGAGCGTGGAGAACGGCCACAGGCCGCTGGAGAACCAGGTGTCCAGCACGTCCTCGTCCTGGTGCCATCCCTCGCCGGTCGGCGGCTCCTCGTCCGGGCCGACGCAGACGATCTCGCCCTCCGGGCCGTACCAGACGGGGATGCGGTGGCCCCACCAGAGCTGCCGGGAGATGCACCAGTCGTGCATGTTGTCGACCCAGGCGAAGTACCGCTTGGCCAGCTCCGCGGGCTCGATCTTCACCCGGCCGTCGCGCACCGCGTCGCCGGCCGCCTCGGCCAGCGGGGTGGTGTTGACGAACCACTGGAGCGACAGCCGCGGCTCGACGGTCGTCCTGCACCGGGAGCAGTGCCCCACGGCGTGCACGTACGGCCGCTTCTCGGCGACGATCCGGCCCTGCTCGCGCAGCGCGGCGACGATCGCGGGACGGGCCTCGTACCGGTCCAGGCCCTGGAACGGGCCGTGCGCGGTGATGACGCCCCGCTCGTCCATGATCGTCAGCGACGGCAGGCCGTGCCGCTGGCCGATCTCGAAGTCGTTCGGGTCGTGCGCGGGGGTCACCTTGACCATGCCGGTGCCGAAGCTCGGGTCGACGTGCTCGTCGGCCACGATCGGGATCCGCCGGTCGGTCAACGGCACGGCCACCTCGGTGCCGATCAGGTGCCGGTAGCGCTCGTCGTCCGGGTGGACGGCGACCGCCGTGTCACCGAGCATCGTCTCGGCCCGGGTGGTGGCGACCACGACGTCGTCGCTGTAGCGGATCGAGACCAGCTCGCCGTCGTCGTCGGTGTGTTCCACCTCGATGTCCGACAGCGCGGTCAGGCAGCGCGGGCACCAGTTGATGATCCGGTTGGCCCGGTAGATCAGCCCGTCGTCGTAGAGCTTCTTGAACATGGTCTGGACGGCACGGGACAGGCCCTCGTCCATGGTGAAGCGCTCACGGTCCCAGTCGACGGAGTCGCCGAGGCGGCGCATCTGGCCGAGGATCGCGCCGCCGGATTCGGCCTTCCACTGCCACACCCGCTCGACGAACTCCTCCCGGCCCAGGTCGTGCCGGGACAGGCCCTGGCCGGCGAGCTGCCGCTCGACCACGTTCTGGGTGGCGATCCCGGCGTGGTCCATGCCCGGCAGCCACAGCGCCTCGTGGCCCTGCATCCTCTTGCGCCGCACCAGCGCGTCCTGGACGGTGTGGTCCAACGCGTGGCCCATGTGCAGGGAGCCGGTGACGTTGGGCGGCGGGATGACGATGGTGAAGGGGGGCTTGTCGCTGTCCGCCGTCGCCCGGAAGTGGCCGGCGGCTACCCACTGCTCGTACCGTCGCTGCTCCACCTCGCCGGGCTGGTACTGGCCGGCAAGGGTCGGGGCGTCGGGGCGTCGGGCATCCAGTCTCTCGGTCACCCTGAAAGTCTACGGAGCGCTTCCCGGGACCCGACGTGCGCCACCTGCCGTTCGCGTACGGTGTCGGCTATGTCCGACGCACATCTCACCGATCGCCCGGTCGCCGACGGGCCCGAACCGATCGACCTGACCGACGAGCCCATCCAGCTCAGCAACCGGGACCCGGAGAACGCCCCGGAGCGGCGGGCCACGCGGTCGGGGCGCCGGCGGGTGGCGTGGGCCGTGGCGGCGGTCGTCGGGCTCGCGGGGGCCGCGGTGCTGGGCACGGCCGGCTGGCGGGTCGCCCAGCAGAAGGACGCCGACCTGGCCACCCCGGACCGGGTGGCGGGCCTCGTACGCGACGACAGCGACCGGGCCCGCAGCACCTCCGACTACCTGCGCAGCGGGTTCGCCGCCGACATCGACCTGGACAGCAGCTTCGGCACCGTCTACCGGGATCCCGCCGACGACAAGCGCTCGGTGCTCGTCTTCGGCGGCACGACCCTGCTCTGGCAGCCGGAGCGGGACCTGGACAGCCTCTTCGGCCTGCTGACCGACGAGACCGGCAAGGTGACGGGGCTGCGCGAGGTGCCCGCCGGGCGCTTCGGCGGCGTGATGAAGTGCGGCACCACCAGCGGCGACGGCGGCGACTTCGCGGTCTGCGGGTGGGCCGACCACGGCAGCGTGGTGATGGCGATGTTCCCGGGCCGCTCCGTCGACGACGCCGGCGGGCTGTTCCGCGCCATGCGCGAGGAGATCCAGACCCGCGGCTGACGCCTTCCGCCTAGCCCGCCCGCGCCGTTCCCGCCGCGGGCCGGCAGCCGGCCGGCAGCCGCACCTGCGACAGCGCCACCAACTCCCGCGCCGTCTCCGCCTCTGAGACTTCGGCGCCGCCGGCCGAGGCGACGAAAAGGTCCGTAACGCAGTTCAGGGCCACCCCGAAGGGTGACCCTGAACTGAAAGATTGTCCGGCGGTGTCCTACTCTCCC
>NZ_JBNCKV010000021.1:0-122666 GCF_049841695.1 Micromonospora sp. DT178 | reverse complement strand
AACAAGCCGAACAGCAGCACCAAGAAAACGAAAGCCGCGAATAGTCCCAGGCCACGACGCACAGGTTAAAGATCAAGTTAGGGCCTGTTCCAGAAGTACGGGCTGAGGTTCAGGCTGGTCGGTTGGGGTCTGCTGGTCAGCCGGCCCAGCTTCGCATGAGGTGATGCTTGGTGGTCAGAGCCACTCGTCGATCGCGGCGACGTGCACGGCAGCTTCGAAGCGGACGGCGAGTTTGTCGTAGCGGGTGGCCACGGCTCGGTGGCGTTTGAGCCGGTTGATGCCGCACTCCACGGCGTGACGGGCCTTGTAGTCCTCGATGTCGAACGCTGGTGGCCTGCCACCGGCTGCGCCGCGCTTCTTACCGTTGCGGGCCTGGTCGGCGGGCTCGGCGATGGTGGCCTTGATCCCGTGGCGGCGCAGATATTCACGGTTGCCCGCGACGAGTACGCCTTGTCGCCGCGCGCCCGAACCGGCCGCTGCCGTGCTCGGCCTGGTCCCAGTCGGGGCACCCGGATACCCCGCAGCACCGGCACGAACTGCGGCGAGTCCCCGCGCTGCCCGGCGGTGACCAGGATCGACGGCGGCTTCTGGCCGTGCTCGCACGCCAGGTGGATCTTCGTGGTCAGGCCACCCCGGGGCCGGCCGAGTCCGTGATCGGCAGGCTCAGACACCACCCCACCGGCTGGCTCCTGCTGCGCGTCGCCGTCGCGTCGGGCGCCGGCGACGTGCTGAAGAGACCGGTAGATCGTCGAGTCGACGTTGACCTCCCAGCAGACCAAGTCGGCCGCGTCCGCACTGCCTGCAACCCCGTGAGGACCCGCGCCCGCACCCCCGAGCACTGCCACCGCCTGAACAGCCCATACACCGTCTGCCTGCCACAGAAAACACGTTGGCGGATCACGGCGGCCCGCTGCTAGTTTTCCCGAGGCCGTGCGAGAGACCGAGGAGGTGGTACCCGTGAACGTTTCGACATGGGTGCTCCCCTCTGGGGTCACGGTCGGGCGATAGGTCGTCCGGGAGCGCCGTTCACGAGCACTCCCGAAAGGCACGACCATGCGATTCACTACTGAGCGGCGCCTCGATGACGGCGTCCTCGAACGCGAATTCACCCTCGGCGAGATCCCCGGCATCCTGTGGACGCCCGGATCCGCATCGGCACCGGTCCCGCTGATCCTGCTCGGTCACCCCCCGCTCGGACTGCACAAGATGTACCCCCGCCTGGTGGCGCGGGCCCGGCACGCTGCGGCGGATGGCTTCGCCGCCGCCACCATCGAGCTCCCCGGCAGCGGTGACCGGCCCCGTTGGGTCGCCGTCGAGCAGGCCCGCGCCGACCTGCGCCGGGCTATGGAGGCCGGCGAGCCGGTCAGCGACGAGATCATCGACGCCCTCGTCCTCCCGCTCGTCGACAAGGCGGTCCCGGAATCGCAGGCCGCCCTGGATGCCCTCCTGTCGCTGCCCGAGATCGGCGGCCCGGTCGGGTACTCGGGGGGAGTGATCTCCGTCGGCATCCGGCTTGCGGTGGTCGAGCCGCGCATCGTGGCCGCCGGCTTCTTCGCAGGGAGTTTCGTGCCTCGCACCATGTTCGAGGAGGCCCGACAGGTCACCATTCCGTTGCATGTCCTGCTGCAGTGGGATGACGAAGGCAACGACCGGCAGGCGGCCCTGGACCTGTTCGACGCCTTCGGCTCCAAGGAGAAAACGCTGCACGCCAACATGGGCGGACACACCGGTGTCCCGCAGTTCGCAGGGGAGGACGCAGCCAGGTTCTTCGTCCGGCATCTGCGTTAGCCGCGGGCCGGGGCCCTTGCTGCCAGACCAGCCGCAGGCGGTAGGCGGCGCCGGCTGGCACGCCGCTCATCGAGGACACGCCCCGGCTCTCCTCGATGGCGGTGGCCAGCAGATGCAGTACCGCCCCGGTCGCGGCGGTACCGGGCCATCCGCGGTACCGGCCGGTCGGGGCGGAGTTATGCTCATGGTGACCGGTTTGATCTCTGCAAGATCAGCTGTATCTCCTTTTTGTACTCCAGAGGGGTACCCCGACAACAGGCCGTGCGTGCCCGGATCTGCGTCAGCAGTCCGGCGGCGGCCTGGCCGAGTGGAGTAAATCGACACCGACAAGCGCGGGTGGCGATATGGCTGTCTGCCCTCGGGTCATGCGAGTGCCTTGGCGGTGATCTCCGCCGGTGTGAGGGTGGCGTCGATGGAGGTCAGCTTGCCTAATGCGCGGTAGTGACTGAGTGTGGCTGCCGCGGCTGCCCGGTAGGACTGCAGGCCCGCAGTGATGCGGTCCGGGTTGTCGTCGTGGCGCTGGAACAGTTCGCCTCCACAGCGGTCGCAGACGTCGGGGCGTGCTGGGGCAGCGAACTCGGTGTGCCAGGTTCTGCCGCAGCCGCGGCATATGCGACGGCCGGCCAGGCGGCGAAGGACCTCGACGTCGGGCAGGACGAGGTCGATTGCTCGGTCGATGGGTGTGCCGAGGTCGAACAACACGGCGTCGAGGACCACCGCGGTGACGGCATGGTTAGGGAAGCCGTCGAGGACGAAGCCGGCGGCGACGTCGGGCTCGGTGAGGCGGTTACGGATCATGGACAGGAGAACCTGGTCTGGTACGAGTTCACCAGCGTTCATATGCTGTAGCGCCTGGAGCGCGGCAGGGGTTTTCGCCCGCATCTCGGCCTGGACGGCGTCGGCCAGACTGAGGCAGGGAACGGCGAGACCCGCGGCGATGGAGCCGGCGATAGCCTCCCGACCGGAGCCGGGTGGTCCGAGAACGGCCAGGCGCATCGACGCAACCTATCGTTGTAGCGGCGGATGGTGAAGGTGTCAGATCACGACCCTGGCCGAGTTGCAGCGTTGATCGACCCTTGATCCGTGACCGCTCTGGCGAGCCTGACGGTGTCGGCTTGTGGGTTCGCTCGATCGCTCCGGCGCACTGTCATGGGCCCGATGAGCGGACGTCCGGTGGCCGGCAGGATGATCACACGTGGCGGCGGCAGAATTCGTGGTCGATCTAGTCACCGACCCCTCGCTCGGGCGCGAGGTTGAAGCATTCGATGCTTGGCGCATTCGCTGGTTCCTCGACGAAGCCGCAGATGACGGCCACAGCAATGAGGACATCGACGCAGCCTGTACCCATCTTGCCGGCGAGGGCCACCTACACGAGGTGGTTGAAGGCCGCTGGTTCGCGCTGCCTGACGTTCCGGGCGGCCCAGCATGAGTCACCCACACATAGCCACCCACCGCCGTCCGTCTTGACGCAGGACTCCTCACAGGTATCCGGATCTGCCGCCGACCGTGCTCGTTCGGCGCCGCCCTGTCGTGCCGAGAAGGGTGCGTTGACAGTTCATCGCTTGATACCGCTAACAGCGCTGGGGTCGCCGATGCGTGAAGGCCGCAGGACCACCGTCCTGGGGGTGAACTGCACCCGCTCACTCTTTGGCAGCTTGTCGCCGTAAGTTCCGAAGTGCGGCCGGACACTACGTGGTGTGAGAGAAGAGCACGCAGCCGAGCGGTATGAACAACGGTTCGTGGAGCTGTGGACCGAACACGGACCTCGGGTGATGGCGTACGCGTTGCGACACCTTGACTCCGACTCCGCACAGGATGTGGTGTCGGAGACGTTCCTGGTGGCCTGGCGGAAGCTCGCCAGTGTTCCGGATGAACCCTTGCCCTGGTTGCTCGTGGTCGCCCGCAACACCATCTCCAACCTGCGCCGATCGGGACATCGGCAGGCACGGGTGGCCGTCGAGTTGGAACGGTTCCGGCAGGTCGCGGAGCCGGCGGCTGCCGCCGATGTCCTCGCCACGGAGCGCGCTACCGTGCTGACCCAACTGGCGACGCTGACCCCGAAGGAGCGGGAGGCGCTGCTGCTGATCGCTTGGGACGGCTTGACCCCGGAGCAGGCGGCGCGGGTGGCGGGCTGTTCACTACCGGCCTTCCATGTACGTCTGTTCAGGGCGCGGCGGCGACTACGCGCCAGCGGCGAGCCGGACGCACCGCCTCACGTCGACGCTGCCCAACGTCCACTGCCATCTGCAGGAGGCACCGCATGACCAAGGATCGCGACACAATGATCGTTGTCGAGAAGCTCAGGCCGGTTACCGCAGTCGATGACCGCTGGCCTGCCTCGACTCGGGAAGCTGCGCTGGCACACCTGTTGATTAACATCGCTGGCGACCTCCCGGAGGCCCCTCCACGGTCGCACAGGCGGCGGGTCGTGTTTACCGCCGCATTGACTGCCGGGCTTGTCGCTTCGGGTGCGAGCGTCGCCATCGCCGGAGGACTGCTGCCCGAGTCATTCACTAAGCCGTTGTCGTTCTGGGCGACCGAAACCGGGGGCGCGGTGGACGTCCAGACAGCACGACGAGTGGCCCAGGCACCGGGCCCTGACGGCACCGTACTGTCCGTCTGGTCCGCCAAGGGCCAGGACGGCACCACCTGCATAGCCCCGCTGTTCGAGCCGCCCGGTGACCTCGACCGGCCGGCTCCGACAAGCTTCAAACTTGCCGGGGGACAGTGCGCGGGCGCGGCGGACCGGGGCACGGAGCCGCTCAGCACCATGGGCGGATCCGAGGATGGCAAGGGAATACACACGATGTGGGCTGCCGCCGGGGATGCGGTGCGGGCGGAACTGCGACTGCCCGACGGGTCCGTGCGGTCAGCCGTACGCGCCGAAGACATGTTCTTCTTCTGGTACCTCGCCAACGAGAGCGTCGACCCGCCGGTCTTGGTCGGGTACGACGCCGCCGGAAACGTGGTGGCGGAACGGTTGCCGCCCAACCTGAGAAAGCGGGTGCACCCCGGCACCGGCGTTGATCTTTCAACGGGTACAGCGATCCCGACTTCCCGGTAACGCCATCGCGTCCGGATCGGTCCCGCAGTATTCATGGCCGTCGCGGCAATGAACGTCTGCCGCCAGCGCGTCACCCAACACCGTCAACGCCTATAGTCTCGGCGACCGAAGCCCTGCCATGCCGCGAAGCGCTCGTCACCGAAGGTGACGCCGGCGCCGGGCGCCGCCCTGCGGACGTGCCGAGAGGCGGACGCGTGGACTGGGCGCGAGGGCGTCATGGCGGGTTCGACTCCGGAGCACCACGAGCACCACGTGCAGATGTCGCGCGGTTGGGGAAGGTTTCACTGCGGTCCGTTACAGCACCGTCCGTCACGGCGAAGCGATCACGAGTGGGCCCCGACGTCCCAGCGCCCACACGGTGAGTGCGAAGCAGCAGAGCGCCGTTCCCGTGATCGTGACCGCTGTCCAGCCGCCCGCGGACCAGAGCATGGTCGCGGCGGCGGAGCCGATAGCAGCGCCGATGAAGTTGCCGGTGGCCAGCGCCGTGTTGAGCCGGCTGCGGGCCTCGTGGGAGAGGGCGAACAGCCGCGCCCGGTTGAGGAGGGCCTGCGTCTGTAGGGCGACATCGATCATGATGATCGCGATGATGATGAGTACGACGGAGCGGCCGGCGAACGCCGCGACGACGAAAGCGCCGAGGGCCAGTACCCAGGCCGTGCCGGTGGCCGCAAGCGACCAACCACGGTCGTGCAGACGACCGCCGTGCAGACCGGAAAGGACACCAGCGAGGCCAGCCAACCCGAACATCCCAATCACCGCTACCGGGTACCGGAACGGTGGGCCGCTGAGCAGGAACGTCAGCGCCGTCCAGAACAGCGAGAACGTGGCGAACCCTGTGGCGGCCAGGACCAGCGTCCATCGGGCTGCCCGCTCCCGCATGACCACCGCGCCGACCGAGGCGATGAGCTGCGGGTATGGCATGCGCGTCCGCGGTGCCAGCGGTGGAATCGCGCGGTAGAGCACGACCGCGAGCAGGACGGCGACGACCGCGGCGAGGGCGAAGATCGTACGCCACCCGGCGGTGCCGGCGACGAACCCGCTGATCGTGCGGGAGGCCAAGATCCCGGTGAGGGTTCCGGACCCGACGGCGCCGACGATCCGACCGCGGTGTGCGTCGCCGGCCAGGTCCCCGGCGAGCGGTGTGAGGACCTGCCCGGAAATCGTCGTCACGCCGAGCACGCCCAGTGCGAGGAGGAGTACGCCGATCGACGGCGCCAGCGCGCACAGCAGCAGTGCGGCGGCCGAGGTCAGCAGCATCACCGGGACGAACCGGCGGCGGTCCAGGACGTCACCGAGCGGCACGAGCAGCAGCACGCCGACGGCGTACCCGACCTGCGTCGCGGTGATGAGCCAGCCGGCCGTCGCGGTCGCGGCGTGTAGATCGCCTGCAATGAAGCTGAGCAGCGGCTGCGCCCAGTACAGGTTGCCGATGGCCACTCCCGCCGCCAACGCGAACAGGAACGTCAGCCGACGGCTCATCTCTGACGGCGGTGCCCTGCGGGGTGCTGCCACCCTGCCACGCTAAGGCGCGGGATCAAGGCGTGGGGCCCGGCGAGGGCCTGAGCGTGGCAGGGCCGCACCCGCCGGAATGTCCACATCTCTCCCGGCACCCTTCAGGCGTGCCCAGACACTTCGACACGGCGGGCAACGACAGTCCCCACCGGTGGGGACCCAGTAGGGCACAAGACGCTGTCAGGCGATCGCGCGGGTATGGCTCGTCGCAGTCGCCGGCCAGCGGGCGATGCCGTTGCTCTGGCAGATCGGGTGCGCACATCTGCCGCTAGTCGTGCACATCGAACCTCGGTCCTGACGCTGTGGACGCAATGACCTATTCTGCGGTCATGGTCGTCGGCCTAAGGACAAGGATCAGCGCCGCGTTCCACCCCCGTTAGGCGGCCGCGTCCGCGGCCCCGAGAGGGGCAACCATGTCTCGTACGGACAAAGACGGTCCACATCACCCGCGAACCGGCCTGCGGTCGCTGGTCGGCGGTGGAGGCCCGCCGCGCTGGTTCATCAACGCCGTCTGGACCAGCAGGGAACGTCAGGCTGCGAGAGCCGCATGCCTTACCGCCGCGAAAGAACATCGCGGTAACAGGATCGTCGACACCATTCCCACCACCCCGCAGCACCGACACGGCGCTCAATGGCTCTGGTGGTGACTCGTGCTGTGCTTCGCGCGCCATCTCCTACCGCCCGATCTACCCGTGGTCGTGCCGTGCCAGGCTGACGCCCGGATCTGCCGCTTCCAAGGCCGCTCGTTGACCGGCGGAGACGTCACGCTCCGCACAAGTCACCAGCTCGCCAGACTCGAGAGACTTGTCGGGACGGTAGGCCGTTGGCCTTCTGCCAGTCAGCGGTGGCTGACCACGTTGACCACATTGCCGTCCGGGTCGCGGACGAAGAAGCGCCGGCCGCCCCACTGCTCGTCGGTAATCGGGTGCACAATTTCTGCGCCCGTCGCGCGTACCGCCTCGTAGACGGCGTCGACGTCAGCGACCTCCACGCTGAGGTCCGGGTTTACGGAGGCCGCTGCATCTTTGGTGATGAGGATGACCTGGGCGGTGGGGTCGAACGGTGAGACCAGGTTGACCACCCAGCCCAGGTTCATCTCCTCGCGGAAGCCCAGAAGTTGGTAGAAGCCGCTGCTCGCGACCGGATCGGCGGTGGTGATATCGGGCACGGCACGGCGAATCGTCATGCCGGATTCTGGCACGCGAGGTACTGGCTCCGAGCACACTGATCTGCCGCAACTCGTGCATCGAGCGGCGCAACGTGCGACCTCCACAGCGTTCGGAGCACGGAAGTAGTGCCCTGGGGTGCTACCGGTATGCGGCGTTCGCTCAGAGCTGGAGCGCATCGGCGATGAGGCGGAGTTGTTCCGGCGACAGGTCACCTCCGTGGCGGCGGCAGGCATGCGATTCAAGGCCGACGAGGACGTCATCGATGTCTGCCCATCGGCACGGCGTCCAGTACCTGCGGCTGTCGAGTAGTTCTTCGCTGACCTGACGCACGTCGGACCGGGCACCGAGAGTGAGTGGTCAAGGCATCCGCGACCAGGTCGACGGCCGTGTGCGGGCGGCTGCTGTCGGCGCAGGCCGGGATGAGCAGGAGCAGCCGCTCGGCAGGGGTGTGATCCTGATCCGGCTGATGCGCTGCGACGACGACTTCCGGCCACGCGAACGCCCGCGCATACTCGATCCGCCCAAGGCTCCGGTGTACTGGCGTTGGCCGGAGCGTTGCGGACGCCATCGCCGACGAGCTGGTCGCTGGATGCACACCGCGAGATCACGGCAGCGTCGACTGCGGCAGACCGAGATCGACAGATGATATTGGCCGGTGGACCGAGAGTTGATCGGCCAACAGGCCGGCCAGGGGTTGCCGGTCGCGCAGATCTCTAAAGGTGCCATCGGCGACGACGCGGCCGGCGTCGAGCATCACGACGCGGTCGGCGCGCATGATCGTGGACAGGCGGTGCGCGATCACCAGGGTCGTCCGCCCGGCGCGGGCGGCGTCGAGGGCCTCAGCCAGGTCACGCTCGGTGCGAGCGTCGAGGTTCGCCACGGCCTCGTCGAGGACGAGGATCGGCGCCTCGGTGAGCAGTGCACGGGCGACGGCGACCCGGGCTCGTTGGCCACCGGAAAGGGCGCCGCCCCGTTCCCCGACGGGGGTCTCCAGCCCGCGCGGCAGTTCGTCGGCGAACGCGCTGACCTGTGCGGTGCCGGCGGCTCGCTGTAGGTCGGTGTCGGTGGCGTCGGGCCGGCCCAGGCGGATGTTGTCGGCGATCGACCCGGGGAAGAGATGCACGTCCTGGGGCACGACGGTGACCGCGCGCCGGAGATCGGTGTCGGCGAGGTTCCGCAGGTCGACGCCGCCGACCGTGATCCGGCCAGCGGTGGGGTCGGCGTAGCGCAACAGCAGGTGGACGCAGGTGGACTTGCCGACGCCGGAGGCGCCGACCAGGGCGACGGTCTCGCCGGGACGGATCGTGAACGAGACGCCCGACAGCACCGGGCGGCCGGGCAGGTAGCCGAAGTGCACGGCGTCGAAGACCACCTCACCACCGGCAGGCGCCGGCAGTGGGGCGGTCGGGGCGGTGACCGGTGCCGGGGCGCGCAGCAAGGTGTCGATGCGGTCACCTGCGGCGCGGAGGACGCCGGCCTGTTTGAGTAGCAGCGCGACCTGGGCCGCCGGGCCGAGCACGGTTCCGGCGAGGACCACCGCGACCGGTGCGAGTGCGGGGTCCAGACGGCCCGTACCCACACCGTCGGCCACGACCAGCAGCCCGCCGACGCCGGCCACGGCCAGCAGCGCGTCGATGAGCGCCGTCTCCAGGCCCGCCCGGGCGGCGTTGGCCCGCTGCGCCCGGCCGAGCTGCCGGGTCCGCGCGGCCAGGTGGGCGCGCTGCCGGTCCATCGCCCCGAAGACGGTCAGCTCCCGCAGGCCCTGCACGGTGTCGACGATGTCAGCCGTCATGCTGGCGGTCGCCGCCCGGACGCGCGTGCCGTGCCGGTCGGCGTGGCGACGCAGCAGCCACGGCACCACCGTGATCAGGCTGGCCAGCGGCAGCACCACGGCGGGCAACCACGGGTCGATCGACGCGGCGAGCAGCGTGCCGGCGGTCAGGACGACGGTGGCGGTCAGCAGCTGCGCGATCGTGTGCGCGAAGAGCCATTCCAGGGTCTCCACGTCGGACAGCGCGACGGTGGTGAGGTCACCGGAGCGCTTGCCGGCCAGTCCGCCGGGTGCGATCCGGGTGATCGCGTCGTAGACCCGCAGTCGCAGGTCGGCCAGGACCCGGTAGGCCAGGTCGTGCGAGACGAGCATCTCCCACCAGGTGGCCGCGGCGATGACCGCCACCAGCCCGCCGAGCACCGCGGCGACCACGTCGACCGGTGTGGGGTCCCCGGTGACCGCCCGTCCGAGCAGCCACGCGCCGAGGACCGCCGCGCCGGCGGTGGCGAGCTGTCCGACGAGGTTCGCCGCCAGGGTCGCCCAGAAGGCCTCGGAGTGCCCCGCGATCGCGGGCAGCAGCCGCCGCAGCGCGCCGGGCTGCCGGCCGCCGGGTCCGGGCTGCGCGGCACGGCCGGTCGACAGGCCGGCCGGGTCGGATGCGAGGTCCGTCGTGACCATCAGGGCACCTCCTGCGCGGTGACGAGCTCTGTGTAGGCGGGGGTGGTGCGCAGCAGGTCGTCGTGGCTGCCGGTAGCGGTGATCCGGCCGTCGCGCATCAGCGCGATCCGGTCGGCGTGCCGGACGCTGGCGAGCCGATGGGCGATGACCAGGCAGGTGCGCCCGCGTGTGGCGTCGGCCAGCGCCGTCACGATCTCGGCTTCCTGTCGTCTGTCCAGGTGGGAGGTGGCCTCGTCGAGGACGAGCACCGGGGTGTCGGCAAGCAGCGCGCGGGCGATGGCCAGTCGCTGCCGCTGCCCGCCGGAGAAGGTGGTGCCGCGCTCGCCCACGGCTGTCGCGTACCCGTCGGGCAGGGCCGTGATGAAGTCGTGTGCGCCGGCGGCGCGGGCCGCGGCCCGCAGGTCGGCGTCGGTGGCGTCCGGGCGGGCCAGGCGCAGGTTCTCCGCCACCGTGCCATGGAACAGGTATGTCTCCTGCGCGACCACGGTCACCGTCCGGCGCAGCGCGTCCCGCGTGAGGTCGCGCAGGTCGACGCCGTCCACGGTGATCCGGCCGGTGTGCGGGTCGAGGTGCCGCAGCAGCAGGCTGGCCAGGGTCGACTTGCCCGCGCCGGACGGGCCGACCACCGCGACGGTCTCGCCGGGGGACAGCCGCAGCGTCACGTCCCGCACCGCCGGCGACTCCCGGTCGGGGTAGCGGTAGCTGACCGCCTCGACGGCGACCGCCGGACCCTCGGCGAAGCGGGGGGCGACGCGGCCGGTGTGTGTCACCGGGGCCGGCGCGGTGAGCAGGTCGGTGAGGCCGTCGACGGCGGTGATGCCGAGGTAGCCGGCGTGCCAGTGCGCGCCCAGGTCGCGCACCGGCCGGAAGCACTCCACCGAGACCAGCAGCACCAGGAACGCGGTGCTCACGTCGGCCCGGCCGCCGCTCGCGGCCACGGCGGCGGCGACGGTCGCCGCGGCGAGCCCGGCCTGGATGAGCAGGGCGCTGATCCCGCTCTCGATCAACGACAGCCGCAGCTGCGTCATGGTGGTGGCGTGCAGGTCGTGGTTGCGCGCCTCGATGCGGTCGCGCATTCGGCCGACCGCGCCGAAGGCCCGCAGGGTCGCGGCGCCCTGGAGGGTGTCGAGGAAGTCGGCGGCGAGCGCGGTGAAGGCCGCCCACCGTCCCCGGCCCCGCCGCAGGAGGGTGGCGTCCCACACCCGTGGGACGGTCAGCACCAGCAGCACGGCGGTGCCGAGCAGCGTCGCGGCGACGGGCGCGACGGTGGCCAGCCACCCCACCAGCGCCGTCGGGACGGCCACCGTGACGAGCACCTGCGGGACGTAGCGGCTGTAGTAGGCGTCGAGCCCTTCCACGCCGTCGACCAGCGTGGCCTGGGTGCGCCCGGTGCGCGCCCCGGTCAGCCAGGCCGGGCCCAGCTCGGCCAGCCGCGCCACCAACCGGTCGCGCAGCCGGGCCCGGATCCGGGCGCCCGCCGTGGCGGTCGCGGCCTCCCGCCAGTACAGCAGCAGGGCCCGGGTCACGATCACCGCGAGCACTCCGGCCAACAGCGG
This sequence comes from Micromonospora sp. DT178, assembly GCF_049841695.1. Lineage (NCBI taxonomy): Bacteria > Bacillati > Actinomycetota > Actinomycetes > Micromonosporales > Micromonosporaceae > Micromonospora > Micromonospora sp. DT178. The sequence continues at coordinate 111,128 of NZ_JBNCKV010000021.1, read as the reverse complement.
GGGAGTGGCGTCGAGGTCACGGCGCGACACCGCCGCCAGCGCCGCGGCGAGCAGCAGGGCCTGACCGACGTACGCGGCCGAGACCGCCACGCCGAGCGCCGCGCACCCGGCCACCGGTCCGGCGACGGCGCCGCCGAGCCGCACCAACTCCCGATGGACGATCACGCCGCCTCCAGCGGGGTGTCCGCCAGCGCCCGGACGGTGCCGGTGTGCGCGTCGGTGACCACCCGGCCGCGTACGCCGAACACCGTGGCGAGCAGCTCCGGGGTGACCACCTCGGTGGGCGGCCCGTCGGCGGCGACCCTGCCCTCGGCCAGCGCCACGACCCGGTCGGTGAACCGGGCGGCGTGGTCCAGTTCGTGCAGCACAGCCACCACGGTCAGGCCCCGCTCGGCGTGTAGGCGGCGCACCAGCGACAGCACCTCCAACTGGTGCCGTACGTCGAGGAAGGTGGTTGGCTCGTCCAGCAGCAGCACCGGGGTCTGCTGCGCGAGCGCGAGCGCGAGGCGGACCCGCTGGCGTTCCCCGCCGCTGAGCGTGTCCACCTCCCGCGCGGCGAGCCCCGCCACGTCCGCCGCGTCGAGTGCGGCGACCGATTCGGCGTCCTCCGGGCGCCACAGCATTCCCAACGGTCCCCGGTGCGGGTAGCGGCCCTGCGCGACGAGTTGCCGCACGGTCATCCCCGGCATCGGCGGTAGCTGTTGGTGCAGCACGGCCACCTGCCGCGCCACGTCCCGCCGGCGCATCGCGTGTGCCGGACGGCCGCGCAGCAGGACCCGCCCGCTCTGCGGCGGGTCGATGCCGGCGAGCAGCCGCAGCAGGGTCGACTTGCCGCAGCCGTTGCGGCCCACGAGCGCCACGCACTCACCGGGACGGATGACCAGGGACACCCCGTCGAGCACCGGCCGGTCCCGGTACCGGTACCGGACCTCCTCCGCCGCGAACACCGGTTGCGTCATGACACCTCCACGTGAGACGACCTGCGCGCCACGACGACCAGGGCCACCGCCCCGAGCAGCGCGGTCACCGCGCCCGCCGGCACGCCCAGCCGCTGTGCGGCCGATCCGGACTGCACCATCACCGTCAACACCTGCGCGAGCGCGTCCGCACCCGCGACCGCGCTCGCCCCGACCAGCGCGCCGGCCGGCAACGCCCGGCGCAGGTCTGCCCCGCACATCGCCCGGGCCACGTGTGGCACGACCAGCCCGACGAAGGCCAGCGCGCCGGCCAGCGCGACGGCCCCGGCAGCCAGCGCCACGGCCAACGCCAGGCCGATCGCGCGGGCCGTGCGGGGCGGCACACCGAGCGCGACGGCGTGCCCGTCACCGGCGGCCAGCACGCCCAGCGGGGCCGAGCACAGCCAGGCCAGCACCAGCGACGCGACCAGCCACGGCCAAGCGGTCTGCACGTGCGCCCAGACCCGGCCGTCGGTCGAGCCGACGAGCCAGCGCATCGCGTTGCCGAACCGACCCGGCTGGTACGCCAGCAACAGCGTGGTGACCCCGGCCAGCGCTGCCGACCCGAGCAACCCGTACGCCGCCACCTCCGTCGTCGAGCCGTGCCGCGCCAGCAGCCACATCAGCGCGCCACCGAGGGTGCCGCCGGCCAGCGCGGCGAAGAGCGCGCCGGAGGCCGAGTCCGCGGGCACCAGCCCGATCTGGATGCCGGTGAGCACGCCGAGCACCGCGCCCGGGCTCACCCCCGTCAGCTCCGGCGCGGCCAGCGGGTTGCGCAGCACGGCCTGCAACAGCAGCCCGGCCGCACCCAGCCCGGCACCGGCGAGCAGCGCGGTTACCAGGCGAGGCAGCCGCAGCTCGACGAGTATCCGCTGCTCCAGGGGGTCCAGCTGCGGCCAGTCCACGCCATTGCCCACGGCCAGTTCCGCGACGGCCGCCGCGAGCAGCGCCCCGACCGCCCACCACCACCTCACGACGTGCTCCGTCGCGCCAGCATGAGCAACCCGGCGACGATGCCGACGGCCGCCGTCCACGCGCCGAGCGGAGTCTCCGCCGGAGCGAAGACGTGTCGAGCGGCGAGGTCGGCGACCGTGGTGAACAGCGCGCCGATCGCCGCCGCCCAGGGCAGCAGGAGGCGCGCGTCGGCGGCCGGGCGCAGCCGGCGGGCAGCGTGGGGCGCGACGAATCCGATCCACGCGATCGGTCCGCACGGTCCCACCACCACGGCGACCAGGACGGCGGCGAGCCCCAGCACGGCGATCCGAGCCCGGCCCACGTGCAGCCCGACGGCCGCCGCCGCCTTGTCACCGAGGCGCAACACCCCGAGCGCGGGCAACGCCAGCACAGCCAGCGGCACGCACGCCAGCAACCACGGCAGCGTCAGCCGGGCGTGGTCCCAGGTGATGCCCGTGAGGCTGCCGACCAGGTACCGGAACAGCGTGTCGTACTGCAGCCGGTCGGCAGCCGCCAGCACGGCCAGCAGTACCGCCTGCAACGCGGTGGAGACCGCCGCGCCGATCAGCAGCACCGCGCCCGGGCCGCGACCCGTGCCGGCAGCAGCCAGACACACCGCACCCCCACACACCGCCCCGACCAGCGCCACCACCGGCTGTAGCGCCACCGGTACCGGCAGCGCCCAGACCACCGTCACCGCCGCTGCCAGGGCACCGCCGGTGGACACCCCCATCAGTTCCGGCACGGCCAGCGGATTGCGCAGTGCCGCCTGCATCAGCAGTCCCGCCGCCCCGACCGCCGCGCCGCCCAGGAGGGCGAGCAGCAGCCGTGGCATCCGCAGCTCCCACAGCACCACCCGCGCGACGTCCGCCTCTGCGGGCAGGCTCACGCCCAGGGTCAACCCGACCACCACGGCGAGGGCAGCCACCAGCGTCAACGCCGCCGACCAGCGCAGCACCGGCCGGGGCACGGCGACGCCGAGCGCCGTCATGCGGTCGCCTTGGCGACCGCCTCGTCGAGAATCAACCCCAACGCGCGGGTGCCCCGGCCCGAGGCCCACAGCTCCGCCGGCACCTCGTGCGCCCGGCCCTCCCGCACTGCCGTGATCCGCTTCCACACGGGGTTGGCGGCGTACTGGGCCGACACCGTCCTGGCGTCCGGGCCGAAGGTGAACGACTGGATGAACACGATGTCCGGGTCACGCGCGAGGATCTCCTCCACGTTGTACGCCTGCGCGGTGTCGAAGCCGCCGCCCTTGCTCGGCCACGGGTAGTCGAACACCTGCGACAGCAGGTGGCCGAGCAGGTCGTCGGAGGTGTTGACCCCGATCGACGTGCCGCCGTACATCGCCAGCGCGGTCGTCTTGTTCAGCCCACGCTCGGTCGAGGTGGCGCGGGCGGCGGCGAGCCGGTCGCGGAACGCGCGCTCGGCCAGCACCTGCTGGGCGCCGCGGTCGGTGAGCGCCGCCACGTCGCGCAGGTAGCGCACCGAGTCCTCGTACGTCTTCACCTCGACCAGCCACAGCGGCGCGAACTTCTCGATCGCCGGGCGAAGCTGGTCGTGCGCTCCAGCGAGACCCATGACGAGGTCCGGCTTCGTGGCGGCGATCGCCGCCACGTCCTCGTTGCCGAACATGCCCGGCAGGGTGGGCACTGCCTTGCCGGCCTCCCCGAGGTAGTCGGGACGGGCGACGAGCTTCGGTGTCGTGGTCGCCGCCGGCGTCAGACCCAGTTCCACCAGCGCGTCGTCGCACAGCCCGGTCAGGCAGACGATCCGGTCCGGCTTCGACTTCAGGCTCACCGTCTGCCCTCGTGCGTCGGTCAGGCTCAACCTGTGGGTCACCGCCTCCACCGGCGGCGCGGAGGGCGCGACGGCGGCAGCGGGCTGCGACGGTGCGGAGGAGCCACCGCAGCCGGTCAGCGTGACACCAGCGGCGAGCAGGGCGGACAGGGCGAGACGTAGTCGTGTCACAACCATGAACTTTCGTTGGGAAGCAGAGGCAATCCGGTAACGATAACGGTTGTCATAAGCGATTACGTCGTGGGGTGGGGGAGCAGGAGGAGCCGGGCGCCGCTGCCCTCGCCGGCTGGTCCCTCCTGCTCCAGCGGGCGGTGGCTCGACGAACTGCGATCGCGCTGCCCTCCCGGACCCCGGCCCGATACGTCGCACCGTCGGCTGACCGGACGCCGACGGGACGGGACAGCCGGAGCAGGGGAGCGACCGGGTCAGCGTGAGATGGGCTCGAGTGCCACCGGGACGCCGCCCGCGAGCCGGCTGCGTTCCGCGGCAAACGCCATGCGGTGGCTGTCCAGGGACTCCCGCGGGCCTGAGCGCACCCGCGACCGGTCGCCGGTGGCCACCGCCTCGACGAAGGCCGCCATCAGTGCCATGTCGCCTCCGCCGTGGCCGGAGCCGGCGTCCGCCCCGCCGCCCCGGGTGTCCGTGGTGACGCTGTTGCCGGTCACGAAGTCGGTCACGGTGACCTGCTCGCCGTCGCCCTCCAGGTAGCCGTGGGTACCCATGATCCGGGTTCGGCGGTGCCCGCCGGGGGTGAAGGCGCTCATGGTGAGGGTGGCGGTCGCGCCGCCGGCGAACGACACGGTGACGCTCTGGTGGTCGGCGACGTCGTTGCCGCCGGCGTAGACGCACCGCCCGTAGGGCCCGTCGCGCAGCGCGGCGTCCACGCCGTCGCCGGTCAGGTCGCGGGTCACCACCGACAGCGGCCACTCGTGCCGGGCGGGGTCGGCGAGGCAGGCGCGGTAGAAGCGGGCGGCCGAGTAGGGACAGGTCGACTCGACCCGGCAGTCGAGGCAGCGGTCGGCGGCGCCGGCCGGTCGGTTGCCGGGGTGGAAGTGGTGCAGCGCGCCGACGCTGCTGACCTGTGCCGGGGTGTCGTCGACGATGTAGCGGAGCCAGTCCAGGTCGTGGCAGCACTTGGCGAGCAGGCTGCTGGAGGAGTCGTCGGCGCGGCGCCAGTTGCCGCGGACGTAGGAGTGGGCGAAGTGCCACCAGCCGACCGGCTCCAAGTGTTCCACGCCGATTATCCGGCCCAGCGTCCCAGCGTCGACGTGCCGCTTCACCGCGTCGGTGTAGCGGGTGTAGCGCAGCACGTGGCAGACGGCGAGCAGCACGCCGGTGCGCTCGGCCGCTGCGGCGACCGCCTCGCACTCGGCCTCGGTCGGCGCGATCGGCTTCTCCAGCAGGATGTGGTAGCCGAGGTCGGCGAGGCGGGCGGCCGGTTCCGCGTGTTCCCGGTCGGGGGTGGCGAGGACGACGGCGTCGGCCAGTCGGGGGTGCGCGCTGAGGGCCCGCCAGGATTCGAACGAGGCGGACGCCGCGATGCCGTGGGCATCGGCGAGCGCGGCCCGGTGGGCGGGCCGGGGGTCGGCGACTGCGACGATGTGGGCCCGCTCAGGATGGCGCAGTGCGTATCCGGCGTAGGTGCTGCCGCGGTTGCCGGCGCCGACGACGGCGAGGGTGACGGTCATCGGAGTCCTTCGCTATTACGGTTCTGGATCGATCTGTCCAGGCATTCGCACGAACAGTAACGATGTGACCTCGGTACATACGGGCTCTAGTATCGGCCCGGACCGTAAGTTAATGTACTGCGAACTTGACTCCCCCGGAAGGATGCGAGATGCGTGTTCGGAAGAGCCTTTCGGCCGTGGCGGTGGCGCTCGTCGCCGCGCTCGCGGCCACGGGCTGTGGCGGTTCCGGCTCCGGTGACTCCGGCAAGGCGACCGTGACAATGTGGAAATATCCGGTGATCTTCGAAGAGGCGAAGCACCGCGCGCACTGGGACGAGACCATCAAGGCGTTCCAGGCGGCCAACCCCGACATCGAGGTCAAGGTCGAGATCTTCCCCTGGGCCAACCGCGACCAGGCGCTCGCCACCGCGATCGCGGGCAACAAGGGGCCGGACGTCGTCTACCTGATCCCCGACCAGCTGCCGAAGTACGCCCGCAACATCGAGCCCGTCGACAAGTACCTCGACGAGGCGACCAGGAGCGACTACCACGAGAACGTGGTGCAGTCGGTGAGCATCGACGGCAAGATGATGGGCGCCCCGATCCTCACCAGCGCCTCCACGCCAATCTGCAACAAGAAGGTCTTCGCGGCCGTCGGCGAGACGACCTACCCGACCAGCTGGAACGACCTGCTCACCCTGGCCCCGAAGTTCAAGGCCAAGGGCTACGACGTCGCCGCGTACGCCGGTGACGCCAAGCAGACCCTGAACCAGACCTTCTACCCGCTGCTCTGGCAGGCCGGCGGCGACGTGTTCAGCCCGGACGGCAAGTCGGTCGCCTTCAACAGCGACGCCGGCAAGAAGGCGCTGAACTTCCTCAAGCAGCTCGTCGACGGCGGCTACGTCGACAAGTCCCTTGTCACCGCCGTCCCGCCGATCGAGCAGACCCGCATCGCGCAGAACAAGGTCGGCTGCGTGTGGAGCGTGCCGGTGACCGAGATCGAGAAGTTCTGGGGCAAGGACAACATCCAGGTCGTCCCGCACTTCACCGAGACCAAGCAGATCGGCTACGGCACCGTCGGCTCGCTGTCGATGCTGAAGACCTCCAAGAACAAGGAGGCGGCCGGCAAGTGGCTCGCCTTCGCCACCAACGCCGAGAACACCAAGAAGTACGACCTGGCCTCCGGCTTCTTCTCCCCGCGCAAGTCCACCGGCCCGCTGTACACCGGCGACCCGGTTCTCGGTGAGCAGGAGAAGCAGGTGGGCGCCAGCACGGTCGGCCCGCTGCACGAGAAGGCCCGCGACGTCCAGGGCGTCCTTTCCCCGGAGATCCAGGCCGCCCTGCTCGGCAAGAAGTCGGTGGAGCAGGCGCTCGACGACGCGGCGAAGGCCGCCACCCCGCTGCTCGGATAGCGCCGGCGCGGCTCGCGGTGGGCCCACCCCGCCCACCGCGGGTCGCCGAGAAAGGTTGTCAGATGGTTGCACTACCGGGGAGCCGCCGCCAGCGCGTACGCGTGCGCCGCCCCTCCGCCCGCGAGGCCGGCACGGCGCTGCTGTTCGTCCTGCCGTTTCTGCTGCTCTTCGCCGTGTTCCGGTTCGGGCCCGCGATCGCCGGGGTGATCCTTGGCTTCACCGACTACACGATCGGTGGCGAAACCGGCTTCGTCGGGCTGGAGAACTTCCGTCGGCTCGTCGACGACCCCACGTTCTGGTCGGCGCTGCGCGTGACGGTCCTGTTCACCGTGCTGTCCGTGCCTCTGTCGATGCTGGCTTCCCTCGGCATGGCGCTGCTGACCCGCCGTGCGTTCCGCGGCGCGAAGCTCTTCCGGTCCATCTTCTTCCTGCCGGTGGTGACCAGCCTGGTCCTCGCCGGTGTGGTCTTCACCTGGGTCTTCGCCGAGAACGGGCCGTGGTCGCGGGCCATGGGCGCGGTCGGCCTGCCGGCCGGCTCCTGGCTCGCCGACAGCGCGCTGGTGGTCCCCGCGCTGGTCCTGGTCTCCGTCTGGTCCCGCTTCGGCTACGGCATGCTCATCCTGCTCGCCCGGATGCAGGACATCCCGGCGGAGCTGGAGGAGGCGGCGCTGACCGACGGCGCGTCGGCGTGGCAGCGCTTCCGGTACGTGACGCTGCCCCAACTGCGGCCCGCACTGTTCTTCGTCGCCATCATCGAGACCACGGTGTCGTTCCAGGTCTTCGACATGATCTATGTGATGACCGCCGGCGGCCCCGTGCGGTCCAGCTACAGCCTCGTCTACCTGCTCTACGACCAAGGCTTCAAGTACTTCGACCTGGGCTACGCCAGCGCCGTCGGGGTCGCCCTGTTCGTGCTGACGATCATCGTGGCGCTGATCCAGCGGCTGACCCTCGGGAGGGAAGAATGACGGACACGATCACGCCACCAGCCACCGTCATGCCTGTCCCGCCGGCGCCGCCCACGCGCGCCCGGCGACCGTACCGGCCCGGCAGGCCCGGCAAGGGCTGGATGATCGGCCGTACCGCCCTGCTGGTGGTCGGCGCGGCGATCACCCTGTTCCCCTTCTATGCGATGGTCGTGCTGTCGTTGAAACCGACCGGGCCGGTCACGTTCCCGGACAGCCTGCTGCCCTGGCCGTTCTCCACCGAGGCGTACGACCAGGTGATCGGTGCCAAGAGCGTGCTGCGCTGGATGTGGAACACCGTCGTCTACTCGGTGGTGTCGGTGGTCGGCGTGCTGCTGTTCGCCTCGATGGCCGGTTACGCCTTCGCCAAGAAGCGGTTCCCGGGCAAGGAGACCATGTTCTGGTCGTTCCTGGCGATGCTGATGGTGCCGTACCACGTCACGATGATCCCGACGTTCATCATCATCTCCGAGCTCAACGGCGTGGACACGTACTGGGGCATGATCGTGCCGACCCTGGCCAACGCCCAGGCGGTGTTCCTGATGCGGCAGTTCATCGCCTCGCTGCCCGACTCGCTGTTCGAGGCGGCCCGCCTCGACGGCTGCTCCGAGTGGCGGGTGTACGTCTCGATCGTGCTGCCGCTGATCAAGCCGATCCTCGCCACGCTCGGCGTCTTCGTCTTCCTGTGGCACTGGAACGATTTCCTGTGGCCCCTCATCGTCGGGCAGAGCCTGGACATGCGTACCCTCACCACCGGCATCGCCTCGCTGCAGCAGGAGAACGTGGCGTTGAACATGCTCCTCGCCGGGTCGGTCGTCGCGTTCGTGCCGATCTTCATGGCGTACCTGATCGGACAGCGCCACTTCCAGGAGGGCGTCGCCACCACGGGTATCAAAGGGTGAGCGTCATCGCGGTGGCGGCCTCGCCGGAGGTCCGCGAGCTGTTCTTCGACGCCGAAGGCTGGGCGGCGCTGCGCCGACTGGGGGAGGTGCGGCTGCCGGCCGACGACGCCGACGTCGGCGACAAGCGCGCCCTGGCCCGGCTGCTGGGCGACGCCGACGTCGTCGTCACCGGCTGGGGCACCGCCCCGCTGACCGCCGAGGTGCTCGCCGCCGCGCCCCGGCTGCGGCTGCTCGCGCACACCGGGGCCAGCGTCAAACCGTTCGTCACCCCCGCCAGCTTCGCCCGGGGCGTCCGCGTCACCCAGGCCGGCGAGGCGATGGCGTACGCGGTGGGGGAGCAGGCGCTGGCGCTGACCCTCGCCCTGCTGCACCAGCTGCACCGCTTCGATCACGCCCTGCGGACCGGGGTGGACTGGGGGGCCGCGAAGGTGGCGCCGCCCCGGCGGGAGCTGCGCGGGGCGACGGTCGGGGTGGTCGGGGCGTCCCGCACCGGCCGGGCGTACCTCGGCCTGGTGCGGGCGCTCGGGGCGCGGGTGCTGGTCGCCGACCCGTACCTGTCCGACGCCGACGCCGGAGTGCTCGGCGTCGAGCGGGTCGACCTGGACCACCTGCTCGCCCGCAGCCTCGTGGTGTCCCTGCATGCGCCGGTGCTGCCGGAGACCGTCAAGATGATCGGGGGGCGCGAGCTGGCCCTGATGCCCGACGGCGCGCTGCTGGTCAACACCGCCCGCTCGGCGCTGGTCGACGAGACCGCGCTGCTGGCCGTGCTGCGCTCAGGGCGGATCGACGCCGCGCTGGACGTCTTCGACGCCGAGCCGCTGCCGATGGACCATCCGTTCCGGCGGCTGCCGAACGTGCTGCTGACCCCGCACGAGGCGGCGGGGACGGTCGAGTCGCGGCGGCGGGCCGCCGACATCGTCATCGCCGAGATCGACCGGTTCCTACGCGGGGAGCAGCTGCGCCATGAGGTGCGACCGGAGCACCTCGATCGCACGGGCTGAGCAGGGCTGACCTGCCCCTGGCGCGGCGGCAGCCCGGATGAGTAGCCTCTGCGCTCATGCGCATCGCCCTCGCCGGACTGGCCACCAGTCACCCCTACACCGACGCCCGCACCCTGCGCGACGACGCGGAGCTCGTGGTGTGGGAGCCCGACCCGCAGCGGCTGGCGCGGTTCCGGGCCGAGCAGCCGGACGCGGCGGTCGCGCCGGACCTCGCGGCGCTGCTGGCGACCGGCCCGGACGGCGTGGTCCTCACCGTCCCCACCTCGGACGTGCCGGAGGCGTTGTCGCAGGTGCTGGAGCGCAAGCTGCCGTGCTTCGTCAACAAGCCGGCCGCCGCGACCGTCGGGCAGCTCGACCGCTTGGAACGCGTCGTGGCGCGGGCCCCGGAGCTGGTGCTCTCCTCCTCGGTGCTGCGCTTCGCGCCGGAGTTCGTCGCGTTCGACGTGCCGCGCGAGGAGGTGCTGTCGGTGCGCGCCACGGTCCGGCACGACGTCGGGCTCTGGGCCACCGGCTACAACCCGTGGCAGGACGACCCGGCGGTCGGCGGGGGCACCTTGGTCATGATGGGTCTGCACGGGGTGGAGCTGCTGGTCGCGCTGCTCGGGCCAGCGGTGCGGCTGGTCGGGGCCGCCGGCACCGTGCGCCGGCACCGGGGCCTGCGCTCCGAGGACACCGGGCTGCTGGCCGTGCAGTGGAACGACGGGGTGCCCGGCACGGTGGAGGTGCTCGGGGTCAGCGAGGGCGAGGCGTACGAGGTCACCGTGCACACCGCCGCGGGGGAGCGCCGGGTGGTGCTGCGCGGCGGGGCCGACGAGCTGGGCTACCGGGCCACCATCGACGCGTTCGTGGGTATGGTCCGGGGCGCGCCGAGCCCGGTGCCGTGGGCGCAGACCCGGGCCGTCCTGGACGTTCTCACCTCGGCGCGCGCCGTGGCCTGACCCCCGCCGACCCGATCCATGCGTCGGGTGCCTTGACGCCCCTCCGACCGGAGGTTTACGGTCATGACCGTTACTTCGGAAGGGGCGTGGCTGGCATGCGTACGGTGGCGGAACTGGAGGAGCGGCTCTCGCGCCCGCGGGACGTCCTGGTGGACGACCTGCGCAAGCTCGACGGGGACATCCTGATCCTCGGGGCGGGCGGCAAGCTGGGGCCCAGCCTCGTCCGGCTGGCGCTGCGCGGCGTCGCGGCGGCGGGCACCGACGCCCGGGTGATCGCGGTGTCCCGCTTCTCCGAGGCGGGGCTCGCCGACGCGCTGCGCGACGAGGGCGCAGTAGTGGTCGAGGCCGACGTCACCGACGACGCCGCCCTCGCCGCGCTGCCCGACGCGGCGAACGTGGTCTTCCTGGTCGGGGCGAAGTTCGGCACCTCCGGCCGGGAACACGCCACCTGGGCCACCAACACCTACCTGCCCGGGCGGGTCGCGCAGCGCTTCGCCGGCTCGCGCCTCGTGGCCCTGAGCACCGGCAACGTCTACCCGCTGGTCCCGGTGACCTCCGGCGGCTGCGTCGAGCAGACCCCGGTCCAGCCGGTCGGCGAGTACGCCATGTCCTGCCTGGGCCGCGAGCGCATCCTCACCCACTTCGCGCTGCGCGACGACACCCCGCTGGCCCTGATCCGGCTCAACTACGCCGTCGAGATGCGCTACGGCGTCCTCGTCGACATTGCCCGTACCCTGCACGCCGGCGAGCCCGTGGACCTCACCATGGGCCACGCCAACATCGTCTGGCAGGGCTACGCCAACGAGGTAACCCTGCGCGCCCTGCACCACACGCGGACACCGCCGTTCGTGTTGAACCTGACCGGGCCGGAGCTGGTCTCGGTCCGTCAGGTCGCCACCGCGCTCGCCGCCCGGCTGGGCCGTGAGCCGGTCTTCACCGGCACCGAGGCGCCGACCGCGCTGCTGTCCAACGCCCAGCTCTGCCACCGGCTCTTCGGCTACCCCGACGTGCCGGTCGCCGACCTGATCGACCTGACGGCGGACTGGGTCGCCAACGGCCAACCCCTGCTCGGCAAGCCGACCGGATTCCAGCGCCGCGACGGCAACTTCTAGGAGAGACCGTGTTGACCGCATCGAGCACCCGACAGACCTCGGCCCTGGCCCGGTTCCGGCGCGGCTGCGTCATCCCGGCGCACCCGCTCGCCCTGGACGCCGACCGCCAGCTCGACGAGCGCCGGCAGCGGGCTCTGACCCGCTACTACCTGGCCTCCGGCGCGGGAGGCATCGCCGTCGGCGTGCACACCACCCAGTTCGCCATCCACGACCCGAAGGTCGGCCTGCTCGCCCCGGTGCTGGAGCTGGCCGCCGAGACCGCGGCCGGCTCGGACGCCATCCTGGTCGCCGGCGCGTGCGGGGACACCGCCCAGGCGGTCGCCGAGGCCGAGCTGGCCGCCTCGCTCGGCTACCACATGGTGCTGCTGCCGCCGTACGCGCCGCTGGACGAGGACGCCCTCGTCCAGCGGGCCCGGGCGGTCGGCGAGGTGCTGCCGGTGATCGGCTTCTACCTGCAGCCGGCCGTCGGCGGCCGGGAGTTGTCCCGGGGCTTCTGGGCCCGACTGGCCGCCCTCGAATCGGTGGTCGGGATCAAGGTGGCGCCCTTCGACCGCTACCGCACCCTCGACGTGCTGCACGGCGTGTGCGCGGTCGGCCGCAACGGCGACCTGGCCCTCTACACCGGCAACGACGACCACATCCTCGCCGACCTCGTGGCCCCGCACCGGGTCATGGTGGACGGCCGGGCCGTCGAGGTCGAGTTCGTCGGTGGGCTGCTCGGCCAGTGGGCGGTCTGGGCGAACACCGCGGTGACGCTGCTCGACGACGCCCGCCGGGCCCGGGCCGGCGACGACGCCGCGCTGCGCCGGCTGCTCACCCTCGACGGTCACCTGACCGACGCCAACGCCGCCATCTTCGACGCCGCCAACGGCTACCACGGCTGCATTCCCGGCATCCACGAGGTGCTGCGCCGGCAGGGCCTGCTGGCCGGCCGGTGGTGCCTGGATCCGGCCGAGGAGCTGTCGCCGGGGCAGATGGCCGAGCTGGACCGGGTGCACCGGGCGTACCCGCACCTGCGCGACGACGACTTCGTCGCCGAGCACCTCGACACCTGGCTGTCCTGACCGCGTCCGACGCGGTCAGCCGGTCGGGCGTCCTCGCCGCCGCCCTCGTGGCCGCCCGCCTGGGACAGGGGCGGGCGGCACTGTCAGAGGGTGAGTCAGACCGGCCGGGTGACCCGCTCCCACATCATCACTGTCATAGGGTCAGGCGGTAGAGCGTCAGCGGGCGGCCGCTGGTGCCGGAGGCGAGGTTGCCGGTCCGCTCGGCCAGGCCGGCCAGCTCGAGGCGGTGCAGCATGCGCCGGGCGGTGCGCTGCTGCACCCGCAGCTGGTCGGCGACCTCCCGGCTGGTCAGCGGCTCGTCGCCGACCGCCGTGCGCACCTCGCGCAACCGCAGCAGGGTCGGCACGGACAGGCCGACCCGTTGGGCGATGACCGCCAGGTTCACCTCCGCCGGCGGCGGGGTCGGCGTGGTGGACTCCAGCACGATGTCGGTCTCGCCGCGCAGCGACAGCACGGCCGTGGTGGGGCCCACCCGGCGGGCGCGGCTCAGGGCGCGGCGCGCCAGGTTCTCCGCCTCGGCGGCGCTGCGTCCCAGCCCGAACCCGATCTGGACGGTCTCGTGCCGGTCGGCCAGGCGGCGCAGCATCGGCAGCGCGGTGAAGCCGCCGGTGGCGTCGTGCAGCGGCCCTCGGGTGGTGACGATGAGGTACGTGTCGGGGGCGAAGCGCGCGACGGTGCCGCCGAGCCCGGCCACCTCCTTGAGCAGCCCGTCGTCGCCGTCGGACAGGTTCGCCAGCCCGAGCGCGATCTGGGCGTCCTCCTGGGCCTGGCTGCCGACCTGCAGCAGGAGCTGGCGCAGCGCGGTGCGTACCGAGTGGTTCGACGGGGCGAGGCGGAACGCCGGCATCTCGTGGCGCAGCGTCTCGTAGACCGAGCTGAGGCAGGTGACGGCGACGTCCGCGCCGGCCTTGCGCTGGCGGCGGTGGAAGGCGATCACGTCGTCCGAGCTCAAGCCGCTGCGGTAGGGCAGCGACCGGACCCGGTCCACCGGCAGGTCGGCCTCGCCGAAGGTGCCGGCGAGGTCGGCGCCGGTGACGGTGTCGATCGACATGCGGGTGACGTCGCGGCCGTCGCGCAGCAGCCGCACGGCGGCCTGGAGCAGGGTCGCGCCGGTGTAGTCGACGAAGACCGCTGGCCGGTTCAGCAGGTTCGCCTCCCGGGCGAGGGTGTACGGCACGACGCCGGTGAACAGCCACGCCTCGACCTGGCCGGCGTGTGCCTCCACGATCGCCGGTGCCTGCGACTCGTGGTCGTAGTGCAGCCGCCTGGCGGTGACGCCGGGCTGCTCCTCGCAGGTGGCGGCCACGTCGTCGACCAGGTCGTGCGGACCGACGACCCCGATCTCAATGGTCACCGCTGCCTCCTGTCAGGGTTGCATTGTTCGCAGCACAAGATTACGGTCAGGCCCGGTATTACTGTAGCCCTGGGAGGGTGCGTGTCGTTCCCCAGCATGGCCGATGCCGGCGGCCGGACGATCGGCGCGGAGGAATTGGCCGCTGTCAGCCGGGTGCTCCAGTCGGGCATGCTCAGCGCGGTCTGGGGCACCGAGGTCCGCGCTCTCGAGCGCGAGATGGCCGAGCTCCACGGAGCGTCGCACGCCGTGGCCGCCAGCTCGGGGACCGCTGCCCTGCACCTGGCCGTCGCGGCCGTCGCGCCGAACCCGGGCGACGAGATCATCACGTCTCCGATCAGCGACTTCGGCACGGTCGCGCCCATTCTTGCGCAGAACGCCGTTCCTGTGTTCGCCGACGTCGATCCGTACACCGGCAACCTCGACCCGGCGGCGGTCGCCGCCGCGATCGGGCCGCGCACCCGGGCGATCCTCGGGGTGCACCTGTTCGGCGCGGCCGCCGACCTGCGCACGGTCGCCGACTTCGCCGGCGTGCCGCTGATCGAGGACTGCGCCCAGGCATGGCTCACCCGCTACCCGGACGGAACCCTCGCCGGCACGGCCGGCGTGATCGGCTGCTTCAGCCTGCAGCAGTGGAAGCACATCACCTGCGGCGACGGCGGCCTGACCGTGACCGACGACGCCGTGCTGGCCCGCCGGATGCGGCTCTTCGCCGACAAGGGGTGGCCGCGTGACGAGGCGCGCCGGCACGTCGGCCTCGGCCTGAACTACCGGATGACCGAGCTGGCCGGCGCCGTCGCCCGCGCCCAACTGGCGAAGCTGCCCGGCGTGCTGGCCGACCGGCGGCGCACCGCCCGGCGGCTGGCCGCCGCGCTGGCCGACCTGCCCGGCGTGCACCTGCCGGCGGACCTCGACGCGCACGCCTGGTGGCTCTTCCCCATCGTGCTCGACCCACCGCTGACCAACCGCGAGGTGGCCGGCACGCTCGCCGCCGCCGGCATCCCCGCCCGCGCCGGCTACCTCGACCAGCCGCTGCACTGCGCCCCGGCGCTGACCGAGGCCCCCGTCTACGGCACCTCCCGCTTCCCGCTCACCGTGCCGCCGGCCGACCGGCTGCCGGCGTACGGGCCCGGCGCGTTCCCGGTCGCCGAGCGGCTCATCGCGCAGACCCTGCTGGTGATCGACTGGAACGAGCGGTACACCGACGCGCACGTCGACGAGATCGCCCGGGCCGTCCGCACGGCGGTGGCCTTGTGATCGCGCCGGCCGCCGCGGCCCTGCGCGACCGGCTGCGCTGGCGGCTGGTCGCCGCCACGGCCACCCCGATGGACGCCGACCAGGTCGTCGACGCCGCGGTGCTCGACCGGTACCTGCGTGGCCTGGTCGCCGACGGTGCGGACGCCCTCGCCGTGTGCGCCCACACCGGCCGCGGCCCCTTCCTCGACCCGGCGACCCGCGACCTGGTCGTGCGCCACGCCGTCGACACCGGTGTGCCGGTGGTCGTCGGGGTGGGCGGCCGGCCGGGGGAGCGCACCGACGAGGTCGCCGCGCAGGCCGCCCGGGCGGCCGACCTCGGCGCGGCCGGTGTCCTGGTCTTCCCCGTCGACGGCGACGCGGTCGCCCACCACGACGCCGTCTGGCAGGCCGCCGGCCTGCCAATGCTCGCCTTCGACCTCTACACCCGGCCGTACGCCCCGGCGCGGCTGGCCGCCCTGCTGGAGCACCCCGGCGTCGCCGGGGTGAAGGTGGCCCGGCTGCACGACGCGCTCGCCTGCCAGGCCGCCCTGGCCGCCGCGCACCGGGCCGACCGGCTGGCCGTCACCGGCGAGGACCGGATGTTCGGGCCGTCGCTGATGTGGGGCGCGCAGGCAGCCCTGGTCGGCCTCGCCGCCGCCGCCGTGCCGATCACCGCCGCCGTGCTGCGGGCGTACGCCGACGGCAAGCACCACGACTTCGTCGCCGCCTCCGCCCGGCTAGACCGGCTCGCCGAGGTCACCTTCACCGACCCGATGGAGGGGTACGTGCTCCGCATGCTCCAGATCGCCGCCGACGAGGGACGGATCCCCGCCACCCACGCCGTCGACCCGTACGCCCCGGCGCTGCCGGACGGCGACCGGGACCGCGTGCTCGCGGTGGCGAGGCAGCGGTGAGCGACAACCCGTTCGTCGCGGCCGACCTGCCGCCGGTCACCTTCGACGTCGACGTCCTCGTCGGCCGGTACGCCGACCGGCCGGGCCCCACCGGCGATCCCCGAGACGTCGCGGCCACCCTCGGCGCGAACGGCATCGCACGGGCGGCCGTGGCCAGCCTCCGCGCGGCGCTGTTCGACGTGTTCAGCGGCAACGACGAGGCCGCCGCCCTGGCCGGGCCCACCGTGCTGCCGGTCGGCGCGCTCGACCTGCGCGATCCACTCGGCGCGGAGCGGGAGGTCGTCCGGCTCGCCGAGCGCGGCTTCCGGGCGGTGCGGCTCTTCCCCGACGAGCAGCGCGTCGAGCCGGACTTCCCCTCCGTGCGGCACGTCGCCCGCCGGGCCACCGAGGCCGGCCTGGTCATCCTGACCGGCGGGGACGTCCGCCGGTTCTGGCGGCCGCTGCGCGGCGCGACCGTGGTCTTCCTGGACACGCACTTCTACCACCTGGGCGACTTCGTGGTGGCGGCCCGCGACGAGCCCGGCTTCCACACCTCCACCCGGCTGCTCAACTCGCCCGACGCGCTGGAGACCGTCGCGGCCCACGTCGGCGTCGGGCGGCTGCTCTACGGCTCCCGCACCCCGTTCTACGAGCCGGCCGTGCCGCGTCTGCGGCTCGCCCGCGGCGGCCTCGGGCCGGACGAGGTGGCCGCCGTGGCGGGCGGCAACGCCCGCCGGATCCTGGAGGGCCAGGAATGATCATCGACGTGCACGCCCACTGGGGACCCTGGTTCTTCAGCATGGACGTCGGGGCGGTCGCCACCAACCTCGCGGTGATGGACCGCTACGGCATCGACCTCGCCGTCGTCTCCGCCACCGAGGCGGTCATCTACGACGTCGCCGCCGGCAACCGGGCGATGGCCCGGGTCCTGGAGACCAGCGAACGCCTGCTCGGGTACCTGACGATCAACCCGCGCCGCCTCGACGACGCCGAACGGGACCTGCGCGAACTGCTCCCCACCGGCCGGTTCGTCGGAGTGAAGATCCACACCGACTACACCGCCTCCCCGGCGGAGTCCCCGCAGACCCGCGCGGCGCTGGAACTGGTCGCCGCGCACGACCTGCCCGCCCTTGTGCACACCTGGGACGCGACGCCGCTCGACCTGGCTCAGGCCGTCGCGGACATCCCGGGGCTGCGCGCCATCGCCGGGCACATGGGCGCGAACGGCTGGCGGCATGCCATCGAGGCGGCCAACTCGGTCGACCGGCTCTGGCTGGAGCCGTGCTTCTCGCACACCGAGGCGGGCCGGTTCGCCGCCGTGGCCGCGGCAGTGGACCCGGGGCGGCTGCTCTTCGGCACCGACGCCACGCTCATCGACCCGGCTGCGGCCTTCGGGGCGGTGCTCGCCGCCGACCTCGACCCGGAACTGGCCGCGCGGGTCGCCTGGCGCAACGCGGCCGAGCTGTTCCGCCTCGATGTGTCCTGACCCCACCCGTCCCTGGCCGTTCGGTGCTCGCGCCTGAACTATCCCGTGGGGGAGGGGGCGAGCCCGGTGCAGCCGCGCAGATCCGCGTACTCCCGGAGGATCCGGGCCGCGTCCGCACCGCCCGCGAGCTCGGGCTGGCCGGTGCGCCGGGAGATCAACGCCGGCACCAGCTCCGTCTCCACTATCGTCGCGCCGCGCAGGGTCACCCGCAGCACGCCCGTGTCGTTGCGGTACGCGTCGTCACGCCACCACAGGAAGTTGCCCAGTCCGTACTGGACGAAGGTCCTGCCGATCCAGCCGTCACCGAGCAGCAGGTGGGCGTGGGTGCCGACCACGATGTCGGCGCCCGCCCGGGCCATCTCGCCGGCGAACGCGCGCGCCTCGCTGGGCGGGCACGCGTCGCCCTCCGTGCCCCAGTGGACGTATGCGACGACCACGTCGGCCCGCTGCCGCGCGGCGCGCACCGCAGCGACCGCGCGGGGTAGGTCTCTCGTCATAGCGATGCCGGCCCTGCTCTCCGTGGCCTTCCATTCGGACCACAGCTCGTCGACCTGGCTGAAGGCGAGGAACGCGATCCTCGTAGCGCCGACCCGGGTGATCCACGGCGCGTACGCCGCCGCCGCGTCGGCACCCGCTCCGACGGCCGGCACCCCGGCGGCCTCCGCCGCGGCCAGGGTGTCGGCGAGTCCCTCACGTCCGTAGTCCAGCGTGTGGTTGTTCGCGATCGACACGACATCGACGCCGGCCGCCTTCACCGCGTCGTAGGTGCTCGCCGGTGCCCGGAACAGGAACTGCTTGGGCTCCGGGCTGCCGCCCGTGGTGACCGCGGTCTCCAGGTTGACCATCGCGAGGTCCGCGCCGGACAGCGCCGACGAAATCCTCCCGAACGCGGTCGCCGGGTCCTTCAGCAAGCCGGCCGTTCGGCCGGCGAAGTGCACGTCACCCGCGAAGGCCAGCGTGATCTCGGCGGGCACGGCCTGCGACGGGGTGGCCGCCACGCTGGCGGAGCGGCCGGGCGCACCGGCCGGCGATTTTGGCCCGGCCGTGCATGCGGCCAGCGCCAGGGTCAGGGTCGCCGCCAGCGCGACGAGGGATCGTGCCCACCTCATCCCCGGCAGCGTACGGCGTATCGCCTGGTCCCGGGCCTGTTCCGCCGGGTTGGTCGGCCGCCGTCGTCCCGGGCCGGCGCCCCGACCACCGCGCCGCGCGGCCGCAAGCCCCGCCGCACCTAGCCCCGCCGCCGGCCATCGCTCCGTCGGCGGAGCCTCCCGTGGTCGATCTCTGCGTGGACGGCCTGTCGCCGCCACTGGTGCAGCGGCTTCTCCGTCCACGCGCCGAGCGGGACCAGTTCGGGTGATCCGGGCCGGTCCCGCCGTTCATCGGCGTGCCGGTCTATTTTCCGGGCAGCGGGAAGAGGGCCAGGTCCATGCCGTGCATGCCCCAGGTCGCCTTGCCGTTCGGGGTGAAGTGGAACGACGGGTTGTTGTACCAGCCGCGCGGCACGTTGTCGTACAGCGTGGTCACCTCGCCGCCCGGCACGGTTGGCAGCTCGCTGATGTCGTTGGTCCAGTGGACCCAGGAGAACACCCGGCCGTCGACCCCGTTGAACTGGCCGTACCCGCCGAGGTCGCCCTCCATCACGATGGTGCGGGTGTGCAGGTCGTAGGCGAACCAGGCGCCGCGCGGGCGCCGGCCCATCGCGTAGAGCAGGTTGCCCACCACGTGCAGGCTTTCATACGACTGCCAGTCCGGCATGATCTCCTCGCGCCACAGCAGCTTGCGGGTGACGATGTCGACGGCCGCCACCTGCGCGACCTTGCGGATCGGGCCGGTGGTGCCCTCGCCGTAGGTGTCGCCGGCGATGTAGGCGGTGGTGCCCTGCACCACCACGTCCATGACGCTCTGCTCGGGCAGGAACTCGCGGTGCGAGTCGAAGGCGTTGGTGGCCAGGTCGATGAAGGTCAGCGCGCCGGTGTGCTTGGTGGTCTGTGGGCTGGACGCCACGACGAGCTGGTTGCGCGGCTGGTCCACGAAAATCCGCTTGGTGCGCAGCTGCTCGTTGCCGAGCAGGCCCAGCACACTGATCTCGTAGTCGTCCGGGTCGATGGCCACGATCTGGGTGCTCGGGTAGAGACCCGCGTAGACCACGCCGGCCCTGCCCTCGGCCATCGTCTTGACCTCGCCATTGATGTCGAACCGATCGCTGGTGCCGGCCTCGGTGCGGTGCACCGTCATCGCGTAGTGGCCGCCGACCCAGATCTTGCCCCGGGTGTGCCGCATCATTGACTGGATGGTCTCCGGGTAGCCGAAACCCCGGGTGGCGGTCTGCCACACGCTGGCCGTGCCGCCTGGTGTCGTCCTCCACACGTGCCCCAGCCCGCTGACGCCGAGCAGCGCGCCGCCGGGCAGCGGGGTGAGGAGCTGGTTCTCCACGTCGGCGAGGGGCTGGCCGACCTTCACCAGTCCGTCGGCGGTGACCTCGTACAGGTTGGTGGTGAGCCGGGTCAGCGCGTACACCTTGCCGTCGCTGCCGACGGTCACCTGGTCGATGTAGCGGTCCTCGGCCGGGATGTCCCGGGAGACCCGGTCGGAGCCGTCGCGGCGGAACGAGATCAGCTGCCGGCCGCTGGCCACGTAGATGACGCCGTTGGAGACGGTCATGTCCAGGATGCCGACCGGCGAGGAGCTGAGGTGCGGGGTCAGGTTGGTGGGCGCGCCGCCGGCCTTCGGCCAGGCCAGCAGCGTGCCGGGCGCGGCCGACCCGCCGTAGACGTACTCGTCGTCGACCGCCACGGCCGCCGCGTACTGCGAGGTGGAGATGCGGCCGTACGTCTCGATGGTCGCGTCGGCCAGGCGGATCCGCTTGACCGTGCAGTCCGGGTACGTGCCGATGTAGAGGTGCTCGCCGTGCACGACCATGTCGTAGTACCAGGTGGTGCTGCCTCCGGCGCGGGCCCAGGCCACCAGCTCCTTGGATCGTGGGTCGAACCGGTAGACATAGGCGCTGCCGGCGGGGCCGATGTAGACGTACCGGCCGTCGGCGGCGAGTTTCTGCCCGCCGTTGCTCGGGATGGTGAGGTCGTCGATGCTGCGCATCTCGCCGGTGTTGACGTCGAACTCGCCCAGCCGCATCTTCCCCTCGGGGGTGTTGAACCGGGAGGTGACGAAGACGCTGTCGCCGATGACGGCGGCACCCCGGATAGCGGCGGTCAAAGAGGCAGGACCGAAACTCGTCGGCATGAGCTTCTGATCGTCCTGTGCGAACGCCGGGCCGGCCGCCGCTCCATGGCCTACTACCAGTGCGGCGCCGGTGAGGCAACTGCTCCCGAGGAGTGAACGACGGCTGAGCGGCATGGTGGACTCCGTTCGTCTAAGTCATTACGGACCGGACCCTAATCGGGGTGCTGTGGGCCGTCAAGGATCCGTCCGCGCCGTCGGGCGGCAGGGAGTCGGCCGGGGGCGGCAACCCGGCCCCAACCAGCCCGAATCGATGCGACCGGCCGGAAGCCGCCGCACGATCGGGTCGCCCACTGTCGCGCCAGCGAGGTGTACGCGCATTGGACGCTCCCACCCGGAAGGCCGGGTGGGAGCGTCCAAGGGAGCGCTGTCTGTTACCGGAGCTGGTAGGCGCGGGTCACGGTCTGCTCGACGGTGTTGCCGTCAGCGTCGGTGGCCTGCACCCGCAGCGACACGAACCCGTTGGTCGCGGCCAACTTCGGGTGTCGGATGGTGGCCTCGAACTGCCCCGTCCGCTTGCGGTTGACCTCGGCGAACTGCCAGCTCGCGCCGTCGTCGTAGGAGACCCACAGCTTTGCGTTCCGTACCGCCGGCCCGGACAGCCCTTTCGGGTGCCGGACGGTCAGGTCGATGTCGAACCGGGAGTCGGCCTTGGCCCGGTTGTTGAGGTCGACATCCACGCCGTAGTCGACCGACAGCATCGGCATGATCTGCCGGGCGTCCGCGCGCTGCGAGTGGAACGTCCAGGCAGTGTTGACCTTGGTGGAGGTCGTCCACCAGGAGTCTTTCCTCGCCACGTCGAGCGTCACCCGGTACTCGGCCCGCTGCGGCACGGCCGGGAAGGCGAACACTGCCCAGTTCGCAGCGCCGACAAGCTCGCCGTCGCGGTGGACGGTGGTGCGGACCTTGTCGGTCTGGATGACGTGCGGCTGCTGCGTGTGGTCGGCTCCGACGTCGAGCAATGCCGCCGACTGGACCACGACCAGGTCGTCGTCGCGGTAGGCGGCCCCCGCGAGATCCGGCGGCAGCGCCGTACGGACCACGGCCTGGTTCCAGGTGCGGGACAGCCGCTGGCCGGGCCGCAGCACCGCGACCGCCTCGGTTTGCTCCGACCCGCCCAACTGCCACACCGGGCCAAGCTGCGTGACCTGCCTGGTCCGCAGTCCGGCGCTGACGTACTCGGTCCGGGTCGCCGGCATGATCAGCCGGTCCGGAGCGCCGTACGCCACCTGCTGTCGCGGTGCCCAGATGTAGCGGATCTGGCCGCCCTCAGTGCCGTTGGCGGAGGCATGGTAGGCGGTCCGCAGGGTAGCCAGGTCCTTGTCCCGGACCCGGTACCGCTGGTTCGCCGGCAGGCCACCCTTCTCCACCTGGAGCAGTTCATAGGCGTACGGGCTGACCGCCACCCCCTTGAACTCGACCGTGACCCGGTCGCGACGCAGCAGGTCGAGCAGGTGCACACCCTGGGCGCCGGAGAGGGTCATCGCCGGGATCGCGGTGGGGGTGCGGGTCCAGAAGTCGACCCCCCAACGCTCGGGGACGTTGTTGTAGATGATCACCGCTGACGCGCCCGCGGCGACCGCGTTGGCGAGTTGCTGCTGGGGGGAGACGGCGGCACTGCGCTTGACCAGCGCGGTCCTGCCCTCCACGGCGAGCCCGGCGTACTCCTCGGGGGTGCCGGTTCCGGCCGACACCACCTCGAGTCGCCTGGTGCCGTCGAACCGCACTGAGCCGCCGTTGCCGCCGAAGTAGGCGGCGTCCAACGACGTCGCGTTCCGGCCGACGATCCGCGCGGCCAGGTCGGGCGCGGTCAGCGTCAACCCGGTGTACGCCTCCAGGTTGTCGTTGCTCTGTTCCGTGGGGATCGAGTAGTGCGCGGTCTCACCACCCGTCCACATCTCGAGGCCGTACCGCTTCTGCTGGTCGGAGCTGAAGTTGTTGAAACCGACCCGGGTACGGTCGGTCTTCGTCGGCTTCGGCGTCCGCATGCTCACCGGGGAGGCCTTGCGCCCGTCGAAGGTGATCGTCCGGTCGGCCTTGATCGACACGTTCGGCAGGATGCCCTGGGTGTACTCCCAGACCCGGTTGTATTCCGCGCTCGGGTCGGAGATTCCCGCGTGGAGGGTGTACTCACCAGCCGGCAGGGACAGCGTGATCGTCCCGTCCAGATCCGGGTACAACACCTCGGGCATGGCGAGTCGCCCGAAATCGAAAAGTCGCACCTCGGCCTTGGCGAGCGCGGGTGCCTTGCCGTCCCGGCCGATGACCTTGACGTCGACCTTGAACCGCTCCACGTCCTTGACCAGGCCGACAGCCGTGGAGACCACCGTCTTACCGTCGGCGGAGACACCGGACAGGTGGGCGCCGTAGGTGCCCGTCGGCACCCTCGCGGGGTTCATGGTCACCGGCACCGTGGCGGTGCCCTTCGCCGGCACGGTCACCGTCTCGGCACCGAGGCTCAGCAGCCCGGCGGGCAGTGCGGCACCCCGCAGGGACAGGGCCAGGGTGACCGGCTGGTCGCCGTCGTTGGTGTACGTCACCTGCTTGGCCACCGGTGCGGTGGCGTCCCACCGCACGATGCCGTAGTTGACCACGCCGGTGCCGAACACGTCCTGCTGGACGGCCCGGGACACGTCCACCCGGCCCGCGCCCTGGCTGAACACCAGGTCACTGGCGTGCGCCTTCGCCGTGCTGACCAGTTGGGCCTTGAGCCGCTCGGCGGTCCAGTCCGGATGCCGCTGGGCGAGGATCGCGGCGGCGCCGGCGACGTGGGGAGTGGCCATCGACGTGCCACTGGCCGAGGTGTAGTGCTGGTCGACCACCGTGCCCATCTCGGTGCCGGCGGCCCGGGCGGCGACAATGGCCACCCCGGGCGCGGTGATCTCGGGCTTGATCGCACCGTCGCCGATCCGTGGGCCACGGCTGGAGAAGTCGGCGATGTCGTCCGCGTCGTCGACCGCGCCCACGGTCAGCGCCGCATCGGCCGTACCCGGGGAGCCGAGGGTGCTGGCCCCGTTGCGGCCGTCGTTGCCGGCGGCGATGGTGAACAGGGCACCGGTCTCGGCGGTCAGCTCGTTGACGGCCAGCGCCATCGGGTCGGTGCCGTCGGTTCCCGGGCCGCCGAGGCTCATCGAGACGACCTTGGCACCGGAGCGGGCCGCCCACTCCATCCCGGCGATGATCCCGGAGTCCGAGCCCGAACCGCCGTCACCGAGCACCTTGCCGATGAGCAGTTGCGCGCCGGGGGCCACCCCCTTGTGCTTCCCGCCCGAGGCCGAGCCGGAGCCGGCGATCGTCGAAGCGACGTGGGTGCCGTGGCCGTGTCCGTCCGTGACCTGCTCGCCAGGGACGAAGCTCCGACTTTCGACGATCTTTCCGGAGAAGTCCGGGTGGTTCGGGTCGATCCCGGTGTCCAGCACCGCCACCTTCACCCCGGTGCCGTCGTAGCCCGCCGCCCAGGCACCGGGCGCGCCGATCTGGGGCACGCTCACGTCGAGCAGCGCCGTGGCCTTGGCATCCAACCAGATCCGGTCAATTCCACCGGCCAGCTGGGTCCGCGCCGTACCCGCCTGTGGGCCGTCGTCGTCAATGGCTTCCCAGAACGCCTCCGCCTGCTTCTTGTCCGCTGCCACCGCCGCACCGTTGATGCTGGTCAGCGGCCGGAGCACCTGGCCGCCCGAGGGGACCGCCGAACGTGCCGCGACGCCGTTGCCCCGGTACCGCACGATCAGCGGGATCGACCCGCTGCGGGCGTCGTCGTACCCCTGCTCGATCAGACCGGTCACGTTGAACAACCGCCGGTCCAACCGTCCGGCGGTGATCAGCGACTGGGCCTCCTGGGGCAGGACGTAGATGTCCTCGCCGACGGTGGTGATGGTGGTTCTTCCGTTCGAACCCTCGTGCCCGTTCACCGCCACCGCGGTCGGCTGGTTCGCGCCGCTCGTCACCGTGACGACATCACCGGTGAGCAGGGTGACCTGGCTGGTCGTCTGCGCCGACCGGGGGACCGTGGTCACACCGCCGTGAGTCGCCGACGGCTGTCCATGGGCTGCCGCACCGCCGCCCGTCGCGACGAGCGCGGCAGCGACGGTTACGCCGAGCAGCGTCCGTCTACGCCATACCCGCATCTCAATGACTCCCCTCTACCGGCGCCGTAGAGCGCCTGGTGATCGAACAGCCTGGTCAACGTTCCGCCGGCGGCGCTACGGTGCAGCCTGGCGAGCACCAGACATGTCGGGTCCTCGCCACGCGCCGACGTCTTCGGGGAGGGGCCGCCCGGCTGCCCGATCCCACATGCCGAGTACCTGGTCAGCGGCCGATGGCGGTATCCGAGACTGATGCGGCGCACAGCGGCACGTGGAAGGGGCGAGATGCTCAGTGGGTTCGGCATCGACGAGCGCGAGGAGGCGGTCTACGCCGAGATCCTCCGCCGCCGGCAGACCACCGTCACCGAGGTGTCGGACAGTCTCGGCATCGCTCCCGCGACCGTCGCCGACTGCCTGGCCAAGCTCGTCTCACTCGGTCTGGTCACCGGCCACGACAGCGGGCTGCACACGGCGGTGGCCCCGGACGTCGGACTCGGCGCACTGATCGTGCAGCGTCAGGCCGAGCTGCAACAGGTCCACGGCAGGCTGGCGGAGTTGGTCGCGGTGTACCGCACCGGATCGTCCTGGCTGGCCGGTCAGGTGGAGGCGATCACCACGCCCGAGCAACTCGCCACGTGGGTCGACACCATGGAACGGGGTGCGCAGACGGAGATCGTGGCGTTCTTCCGGCCGCCATACATCCTGAATCCCGATCTCGAAACCTTCAGCAGGTTCGCGCCGACGTACCGCTACGTCTACGAACGCAGCGCCTTCGACGACTCCCGCGTTCCCGAAGAGATCAGCGGATTCCTGAAGAACGGCTACGAGGTCAGGATTGCGGACGCCCTGCCGAACAAGATGATAATCATCGACCGGCAGGCCGTCCTTCTGCCGATGCGGTCGGACCAGACGCGTATGGCCCCCGGTTTCCTGCTGATACGTGGCGAGTCTCTGGTTCGGTTGCTGGTTGACCTGTTCGAGCGGGTCTGGGCGGCGGCGACACCGCTCCGGGTCACGGCTGCCGGCCTTGCCGACGGCGTACAGGCCATGGACGAGGTCGACATCCTCCTGCTCACGCTGCTGCTGTCCGGGCTGCCGGACAAGACCGTCGCCGGCCGGCTCGGCACCAGCGAACGCACGGTGCAGCGCCGGCTCCGTCGCCTGATGGAACTGACGGGAGCCAACAGCCGAATGCAACTCGGCTGGTACGCCGCCCGCTCCGGCCTCATTCCGCTATAACAGCGACCCGCCCGGCTCGGGTGTTCGGAAGAGCCCCTGCTGCAGCGATCGAAACGACAGGATATTTGCAGCCAGCCGGTGTCGGATTCGAGGGTCGTGCCGGTCTGGGCGAGGAAGCCGACGTTCGAGTCGGGGCGACGTCGAATCTGTTGTGGTCGCTGACCTGCCCCGGTGATCGGGCTTGAGACAGACCGGGAAGGGAGCGCGCACGGGCACGGCGCCGGCATCGCCCGAAAGGGCCACGGTGGTGAGTTCGGCCTTCAATGCCGTGGTCGAGCAGGGGGTCGTCGACGGACCAGCGCAGCGTATGCGGCATCGGGTCTGGTTTACGACGGCGAACGGTACCCCCTCATCTGCTGACGAGGAGAGCCCCGCATGACCGACGCCACCGCGGGGACGAACCAGCCCGTGCTGCCGTGGAACCGGCCCAAGCCGCCCGTCCTGGTCGGCCAGATCAACCCGAAGGAACAGGTCGACCGGACGGGGAGGTTGACGTCGGCAGGGACGCGATCAGTGAGGCGACCCTCTGGAGCCCGAGTTGGCTGGCTGGTCACGTAGATCGGCCCGGTCAGGTCAGCGGCCGCCAGGCCCCAGACCTGCCCAGACATCCGTGCGATCTCCGGTCATCGCCGTGGCGACCCGTTCACCTACGTATATAGATCTATGTTCCGGCTTGGCGCTGCGTCGTCAGTCGCCCGGCAGGACGTACCACCAGCCGTCGCCGAGGTGCTGTCCGCCGGCGACCCGGACGGGCTCGCCGAAAAGGTCGACAACCAGGTCCGGTCGGGGTGGTGCGTCGAGGTAGATGTATCCGCCGGCGTCATCCGGGATGCCGATCCACTGCGGCAGGAACACCACCGGCTTGTCGTCCTGGCGGCCGACGACCGCTGCCCGGCCGTTGGTGGACAGGTCCCGAAGGTGCAGCGGGAGAGGCTGGCCGTAGTACTCGCGGGAACTCCCGATTCGCCCCTCCTTGACACCGTCGGCCACGGCGTTGAACGCCCAGCGGTGCGAGGCCCAGTACGACGCGGGGTGGAACAGCCCCCAGTTGGTGAACCACGCGCAGGCACCGACGAGCAACACGGCAGTGGCGAGCGCCGCCGAAGCGCCTGCGGGGACGGCACGGAACGCCAGTCGCACCGTCAGCGTCAGGGCGATGAGCCACACTGCGAGCTCGAACGGGGGAATGACGAACAGCAGCAGTGAGGCGTTGGGCAGGTCTCTCATTTCGACCAACGCCACCCCGAGCCAGGCCGCCAGTAGGCCGATCCATCCGTACCGCCGCACCGCCTGCACTGTTGCGGCCGTGGCCACCCCCGCGTCCGACACGACGACATCATGCCCGACGGCGTGGCGCTCCCGCGCGAGAGCCGAGGTGTACGCACCCTGAACCCGACGCCCGCGACCCGATCTGGGAGATCGCACGGTCGGCGGCAGAGGCGGTTGCCCGTAGACGTCACCGGCCCGATGCTGCGTCGGCGCCGTACCGCATGACGTGCAAGTCCTCGGCGGGCAGATCGCTCGCGTGACTGAGATCCCCTCGACTCATGTCGCTTGACCGTCCTGACAGGATTTGTGAGAGTCGGCTGATGATCGTGGTCCAACGGGTGCTGACGGCCTGGACGAAGCGGTCGCGAGGCGCGCCCGGGGCGGTACGACGTAACGCCATAGCGGAGGTGTTCCGGCTGCCTCCTGGTGACCTGGCCGCCCCTGAGGAACGGGTGAAGCGGAAGGGAGGTGTGCGAAGGGTGGCGCGACGCGATGCGTCCGTCAAGGCACTCCAGCTGCCACCACCCGGGGGGCGGGCCGAGGTGCTTGTCCACCAGGTCGTTGCCCGTGAGGAGGACGGCTTCGCGGTGCGACAGACGGCGACCAGGCTCACTTGGCCGGAGGCCCGGCCGTTCAGCTCGGCTGGGGTGCGGTTGGAGATGGTGGCTGGGCAGCTTGTGGTCACCAGCGACACCCAGGTCTGGTGTCAGTGCTTCACTGTCTTTCCGCAGCGCCCGAATGACACGGTGCTCCGCCTGCTGGTCGGCCAGTGGGGGCGTTGGCGCCTCAACTTTCGGCTCTGGGAGCACTGGGGCAACTGCGAGTGGCAGTACCAGAAATGGGCGATCAACGTTGCCTATCTGGCCGGCCTGCCACCGGTCGACCTGTTCCAGGTGACGGAGCCGGTCGAAATTGTCGACGATATGGTCCAGCTCTCGCGCCCGACACGATCGGAGGACCGACGGATCTTCCGGTCCGGGCACCGGTGAAGGTATCCGATCAGCGACACCAAGAGGCGTCGGGAGGCGGACGGCACCCGGATCTCCCGCGAAGCGCGCTCATGCCGATATCTATGCCGTCGGCGCAGCGCTGGGGCCTGCCACATCCTCGTGGATTACGATTCGGCACCCGACCACGCCAGGTACTCCGCCCAGAACTCTGCGCTTGCCGACATCTCCCAGTCCTCGTATGAGTACCTTTTGCCGGCACCGCCCTCGCCAAACTCCTGCAGTACATAGTCGACCAGGTCCGGCGCCCAGCAGATGATGTCGGCCCCGTACACGGACAACACCGGATGTCCGTAGGTTCCCCGACCGGCGGGCAGGTACCGACCGCCGAAGATCGGAACCAACCCAGGTGCCGCGGCGAGGTGGTCGGCCGCAGCGGCTTCGGCATCGGTCGCACCGTCCGGGCGATCGCCCCAACTCGAAGCCCAGTAGCCCCTGAACCTGACCGCCTCCAACACGCCCTTCCCTGGCAGCGCGAGCCAGTGCCGCAAGCCGTCCGGATTGCCGTAGCGCCAGTCCGGCCAGCCGCCGCCCGCCGGCAGTCCCGCCGCAAGGAACGCGCGGTGATCATCAGCGAACTCGAACCCGAACTGCTCCTCGACCCGGGTCAACTCCTCACCGGTCAGGCCCGGGCCGATCCGGACCGAGCCCAGCCTCGCCAACCGCCTCGCGGCCTTCCGACCCCAACGCATTCCCGGCGTCTCGACCACGAACACAGACTAGCGACAATATCGCCGCCGGGCTTGTGGCAGAAACGCGCACCCCCATGCCGCGTACAGCTGTCCTGCCGGTGAGTGAGGATTCCGGGATCCGCATTACGAGGCGATTAGAGCTGGGTCGAACATCCAGGATCGGCCTACGAAGTCGAAATGACTTTCCGCTGGACGGACCCCGTAGTGAAGAGGTTCTCTCGATCGTTGGCCTGGTCATCGGTCGCTATTTCGTCGTACGCACCACCATCCGCTGGGCTTGCCGCCTGGGCGGCCGTGGACGCCAGCGTCGCCGATGAGGATGCCGCCAAGGGCGCCTGCCATCGCCCAGCCGCAGGCACGGCGCATGGTGGCGGTGTCCGGGGTCGGCTGGTAGGCCGCGTAGAAGTGGTCGGTGGTGTCGTCCGGTAGCAGGAGCCACACGGCGGCGAGGTCGTATGCCGGGTTGGCCGGGTGCAGGTCGGCGTGGAGCCACAGCGGCGGGCCTGTCCAGTGCCACCCATGTGCGCCTGGTCGCCCGCCGCCCGGCCAACACCTGACGCCCGGTAGCCCGGTCGGGGGAGGACCACGATGTCGGCGGTCGGCCCAGTGCCGACCCACCTTCGCGTGCCGTCGGCTCGCGGAGACCGTCAGCCGCTTCGCCGAGGCTCACAGGTGGGTTCCGCCGGTGGCGTCGATGGTCTGGCCCGTGATCCATTTGCCGGCGTCGCTTGCGAGGAAGCGGACCACGTCGGCGATGTCCTCAGCGGTTCCGATGCGGCCGAAGGCGGACAGCGCCGCGGCTTGCTCGCGCGCGCCGGGCGCGTCGATCCAGTCGGCATTGATGTCGGTGTCCACGACGCCGGGCGCGACCGCGTTGACGGTGATGCCGCGGGTCGCCAGCTCAGGCGCGATGGCTCGTAGCGCCCCCTCCAAGCCGGCCTTCGAGGCGGTGTACGCCACGTGGGTGGGCGCAGCGATCCGCGTGTACCCGGTCGAGATCGCGACAACGCGCCCCTGGTCGTTGAGGTGGTCGCCGAGGGCGTGTAGGAGGAAGAGAGGCGCAGTCAGGTTCACGGCCAGCACGCGGGCGTAGGTTTCGGAATCCAGCTGCGAGAGTGTCTGGGCGCCGTTGATCCCGGCGTTGCTGACCAAGACGTCCGTGCCCGAGTGCCCATGATCGGCGACGGCAGCTTTCCACTCGTCGGCGATCGTCTGCGCGGCCCGTTCACCCTCGGAGAGGTCCGCTCTGATGATCACGGGAGTGACGCCGTGTGTGCGGATGCGGTCGGCGGTCGCCTCCGCGGCGCCGCGGTCGTGGCCGTAGTGGATGCCGATGAGTGCGGCCCCGTCGCGGGCTAGGCCTTCGGCGACGGCAGCGCCGATGCCGCGCGAGGCGCCGGTGATGAGAGCGGTCGGTCGGGTCACGGATTCCTCCGTAGCGATCGTTACGAAACGGTTGGTGCGATATCGTAGCACTCACTATGGAATCTGTGACGCGTCGCGCGGGACGGCCGCGCTCCTTCGATCCCGATGTTGCGCTGGACACGGCGCTGGCCCAGTTCTGGGAGCACGGATACGAGGGCGCGAGCCTGGCGAGGTTGCAGGAGGCCACAGGGCTGACCGCGCCCGCCCTGTACCGGGCGTTCGGATCGAAGGAGCAGTTGTTCGAACGGGCTGTGAAGCGATACCAGGACAAGCAGGGGTTCGCCCTGAATGATCAACTCCCGTTCCGCCGAGCCGTCGCCGAGTACCTGAGCCGCGCCGCCCGCGAGTTCGCCACCGGTCCCGGGCGCGGCTGCATGATCTCGACGGGCATGCTGGCCACGAGCCCGGATGCACGCGTCGCGGCCGAGGCCGTCCGCATCGAGCGCGAACGCGCGCTGGACATGATCCGCAACCGCTGCGACGACGCCCTGGAGCAGGGGGAGCTTCCCGAGGGAACCGACACCGAGAGCCTGGCCAGGGCGCTCGCCGCGGTGATTCAAGGCATGTCCGTCCAGGCGCGCGACGGCGCCGACACCCGGCAGCTTCAAGGCCTCGCCGAGGCCGCCCTGGCAGTCATCCCGAGTCGCGGATAGCGACGGGCCGTGCGCAATCCACGATTCGCTGTGCGTGGCACCCCGTCGACTCGACCAGGCCAGCACTACGGGGGTGGTTAGCATCTGCCCATGACGTTCTGGGTTCACTACGTGGTGCCACCCGGGGCGGCCGGCGAGGGCATGCTCGTGCCCCCGGACGACGACGCCCTCGTCTTCGCGCAGACAATCGAGGTGGGACCGGGGGACCGGACCGTCGAGTTCTGCGTCCTCGCCGTCGGCGGCGGGCTCCAGATCGCCACGGACATCGACTGCACCGCGTTGCTCCGGGGACGGGCTGAGGAAGTGGCCGTCGTCCGGGCCGTGGACGGCTGGGTGCTCGAGTACGCCGCGCAGGCTGTCCGGATACACGAGCTGCTGCTCCACAGGTGGTACGAGGTCAGCTCGGCCTCGCACCGGTCGTCGATCGAGGCGCTCCGGCGGTGGCTCACGGCGCACGACCGCCCGGGCGACTACTGGCAACTGCTCGTACGGCGACCGGGTGACCGAGCGGCGGATGATCGGGCCCGAGAGGAACGGTGAGGCGGGCGGCGACCGCCCGACCGACGACGGCGACGATCAGCGGGAGCCATCTGGCGGCGGGATTGGATCCGTGGCCGGCAAGGCGCTCGGCTCGTCGCCGGACGGGGCCGGCCGGCAGTTGAGGTAGGCGTCGAGCGCGGCAGCGCCGGTCAGCATGGCGCGACTCCTGGCGGAAAGGCGGGCGTGCCAGTCGCGCAGCATCGACTCGAGCGGCGCGACGCCCCCGGCGGAGCGGACCTGGGCGATCAGCGGGGCGATCTGCGCCAGCAGGTAGCCGCCCCGTCTGAGCTGGTGGACCAGCCGCGCGTCGCGCACGTCGGCGGCGTGATAGACCCGGTAGCCCGTCTGCGGGTCGCGGCGCGGTTGGACCAGGCCGGCGCGTTCCCACTTGCGGAGGGTGGCCGGGCGGACGCCGAGCCTTCTCGACAGGGGGCCGACGAACGTGGTGCTCCGTTCCTGCGGCACCGGATCGAGGTCGCCGACAGCGGCTTCGGCGGCCTGGAGGGTGCGGCGGTCGTCGAGAAGCTGGGCGTGGCTCTCGTCGATGAGCCGGAGCGCGTCCTCGGTCGCGTCCCGGTTGACCGCCTGCATGATCGCCGTGGCCGTCGCATGCCCGTGTCCGGGCACGAGGGCGAGGAACGCGTGCAGTGCCTGCGCGTGCAGCGGCGTGTAGGTGCGGTAGCCGTGCGGGGTGCGTCCGGCGGCCGGAAGGATGCCGGCCGCCTCGTAGTTCCTGACCGCCTGTGTAGACAGGCCGTGTGCGCGCGCCAGGTCGACCGGCCTGAGCCTGCCGCTGCTTTGAAGGTTCGGCCCCATCATCCTGCTGACGTCGACGAGAAGTTTGCACCGTTGGTTCAACGATACCGTTTAGGGCATGACTGCTGGTATCGCAGAGGCCGCCCATGTCGTCGACGCCGCTGCCGTCATGGGGTTGCTCCCGACCAGGCCGCGGCTGCTCGCCCTGGGCGAGCCCACCCACGGCGAGGACGTCCTGCTCGACCTGCGCAACGATCTCTTCCGGCAACTCGTCGAGCAGGAGCGTTACCGGACGATCGCCATCGAGAGCGACTGCCTGATGGGCCTGGTCGTGGACGACCACGTCACCTCGGGCGCCGGCCTCCTCGACGACGTCATGGAGCGCGGGTTCAGCCACGGGTGGGGCGCCTTCGCGGCCAACCGTGAGCTGGTGCGGTGGATGCGCGCGTACAACGACGGCCGGCCCCCGTCGGAGCAACTCCGGTTCGCCGGATTCGACGGCCCGCTGGAGATCACCGGTGCCGCGAGCCCACGGCGGGCCCTCACCGCGCTCCACGCCTACCTCGCCGCCCGGGTCGACGCCGACCTGCTTCCCTGCGCCGCGGAGACGCTTGACCGCCTGCTCGGCGCCGACGACCGGTGGACCGATCCCGCCGCGATGATGGACCCGTCCCGGTCCGTGGGGCGGACGCCCGACGCCGGACGGCTGCGGCTGCTCGCCGACGAGCTGGTGGCCCTGCTCGACGCGCAGACGCCACACCTGCTTGCCGTGTCCGCACGGGAGGACTGGCACCGGGCACGCCTGTACGGGCGTACCGCCATCGGCCTGCTGCGCTACCACCACGCGATGGCCGACACGTCACCGAGCCGCATGGCGCGGCTGCTCGGCGTGCGGGACTCGATGATGGCCGCCAACCTGCTCGCCATCGCCGCACGAGGGCCGGCACTGGTGCACGCCCACAACGGCCACCTCCAGCGGAACAGGAGCAGGATGCGGATGGGCGGCGTGCCGGTGCAGTGGTGGAGCGCCGGCGCGATCGTCGACGCGCACCTGGGCGAGGAGTACGCCTTCCTCGCCACCGCCATCGGCACGATCCGCCACCAGGGAGTCGACACCCCGCCGCCGGACACCGTCGAGGGGCTGCTGTACGCGCTGCCCGGGGAGCGTCACCTCGTCGACGCCCGCCGACTGGCCACCGCCATCGCCGACATGGCACCCGCTGCCCGGGTGTCGCCCTGGTTCGGTTACTCCCCGCTCGACCCGGCCCACGTGGCCGGCACCGACGGGATCCTGTTCGTCAGGGACGCCCGGCGGGGCCAGGCTCCTCGCAACGGTGCCCCGGGCGGGTGACGACGGCCATCGGCCTCACCCGGACATCGCAAGCATGTCGAGAGCGGCGAAGAAGGCCATCGGTCGGCCGGGGCGGACGACCTGTTCGAGGAGCACGACCCCGATCCGGTCCGCAACGTCGCACTCCGCTTCGAGGGTGGTGCGGACGGGGCCGTACCGGCGGGAGGAGGAACGCGCCGAGGCGAGGAGCACCCCGTCCCGGCGGAGCTGCGCCCGGCGTGAGCTCGTGTGGACGACCTCGTACCGGCGTCCCCGGAGCGTCCACGTGGTGCCGGCATTGCGTCGGCGGCAGGGCGCGCTCCTGCCGTTGACGAACTCGAACCGTTCACCGGTGGCCAGCGTGACCACGACGGTGTCGGCCTGGAAGGCCGGCGTCCGTGACCGGGGCGGCCACGCCGCCTTCTCCGCGCCGCGGCGAGGCTCCACGATCGTGAGCTCGGCACCGCGCTCATCGAGCAACCGCAGCCGGCGCGCGTCCCCCACGTCGAACGAGTATCCAAAGCTCAGGGGCTGCACCAGCGAGTCAGTCATCCACTCATTCAAGCAGCCGGGTGGGAGGTCACGTCCGCGCTGGTGCGCGCACGCCGAGCCCCTTCGCGCTGGGCCGCCCGGAGCCGGCACTTGTCAGCGGTACAGGAGGCCGCAGGCCAGTAGTGCGCAGCCGAGCCAGCCCGTGACCGTCGCCAGCACGGCGAACGCGTGCCAGCCGGCCAGCACGGCAAGGCTCCGTCGGGCCACGGTCCACCGCATCGCGGGAGGACAACAACGAGGACCTTCCATTCGCGTACGTCAACCGCCGGCTCCCGCGGCCCGGGGCGGCGCCGGCTCCGGCGCCGCCCCGGGCCGGTTCAGGCAATCGTGCAGGTGGCGCCGTTGAGGGTGAACGAGGAGGGTCGTCCCGTGTCGCCGGTGTGGGTGGCCTGGAAGCCGACGCTGACCGACGCGCCGGGCGCGATGGTGGCGTTGTAGGAGACGTTGCGGGCGGTCACCGCGCCGCTGGTCGGGGCGTACGTCGCGTTCCAACCGCCGGTGATGCTCTGGCCGGCGGGCAGCGTGAAGGCCAGCGACCAGCCGTTCACCGTCGTGGTGCCGGTGTTGGTGACGGTGACCGAGGCGGTCAGGCCGGCGTTCCACGCGTTGACGCTGTAGCCCACGCGGCAGGCGCCCGGCGAGGGCGGGGGAGTGGACGGCGGCGGGGTCGTCGGCGGCGCCGTCGTGGGAGGCGCGGTGGTCGGAGGCGGGGTGGTAGGAGGCGCGGTGGTGTCGAGCCC
The DNA here is from genome assembly GCF_049841695.1 of Micromonospora sp. DT178. Taxonomy (NCBI): domain Bacteria; kingdom Bacillati; phylum Actinomycetota; class Actinomycetes; order Micromonosporales; family Micromonosporaceae; genus Micromonospora; species Micromonospora sp. DT178. The sequence goes on along the minus strand of NZ_JBNCKV010000021.1, from coordinate 75,866 downwards.
GAAGAAGCGGATCGCCTGCGCGGCATCGACCGGCAGGTTGTGCGACACCCCCTGCATGCTGATCGCCTCGACCGGCGCCCGGTCGCCGCTGCCGCCGTAGCGGGTGCGGGTGTAGCCGGCCTGCGGGCTGTCGGTGTACGTCGGCGTCTGACTCAACCCGTGCACGTTGGTCCACTGCTTGATCTGCTCGCCGAAGTTCGGGTAGCGCAGCACCTCGTCGTTCGTCCCGTGCCACGTCTGCATCCGGGGCCGTCGCCCGGTGTAGCCCGGATAGGCGTTGCGGACCAGGTCCCCCCACTCCTGCGCGGTCCTGGTGACCTGGCCGTTGGCGCACTCGCTGTTCCACTCGGAGCCGTTCGTGGTGGCGAAGCAGCCGAAGGGGACCCCGGAGAACGCCGCCCCGGCGCTGAACACGTCGGGGTAGAGCCCGAGCAGGACGTTGGTCATCATGGCGCCGGACGAGATGCCGGTGGCGAAGATCCGGTCGGGGTCGACGGCGTACCGCTGCCGGACGTGGTCGACCATCGACTTGATGCCCACCGGGTCGCTGCCGCCGTCACGGCGCAGGGCCTGTGGTGAGGAGACGTCGAAGCACTGGCTGCTGCGGGTCACCGACGGGTAGACGACGATGTAGCCGTACCGGTCGGCGAGCGCCGCGTACTGGGTGTTGGCGTACATCGCGGGGCCTGTGCCGGTGCAGTAGTGCACCGCGACCAGCAGCCCCGGCCGGGGCGCGACGGAGTCCGGCACGTACAGGTACATGCGCAGGTTGCTCGGGTTGGGGCCGAAGTTCGTCACCTCGGTCAGGGTCGCGGCGGCGGCCGGCGGGGCGAGCGCCACCGCCGCCAGCGCGGTCAGCGCGGCGGCGGCCAGGGCGGCGCCCAGCAGTCGGAGTCTGGCTCTCATGGATGGTTCCTCTCCTCGGACGGTGGACAGGGCGGGGTTCCGATCGAGGGCTGCCCGGCTGCCCGATCACGTCCGGCTCAGGAACATCGACAAGTATCTATGAATGCGGGAGGTCCCGCAAGCGTCGGCCCCACGACCGGTCGCCCCGCCGCTCGCGCCGTCACGGCGTCAGGCGCTTCTCGAACCAGTGGTGGGCGTACGGCTCGGCGTTGTACGCCTCGACCTCGCGGTAGCCGGCCGCCTGGTACATCGCGATCGCCTCGGTGAGGTTGCGGTTGGTGTCCAGCCGGACGGCGGTCCAGCCCCGCCCGGCGGCGTGGCGTTCCAGCTCGCTCAGCATCCGCCGCCCAATCCCGAGCCCGCGTACGGAGTCCGCCACCCAGACCCGCTTGATCTCGGCGGGCGCGTCGCGGTGGAGTTTCACCGCGCCGCAGCCGACCGGCTCGGCGTTGAGGGTGGCGAGCAGGAACACGCCGGCCGGGGGGACGAGTTCCTCGTCGTGGACCGGGTTGCTCCGGGCCGGGTCGAACCCGCCGTCGAAGCGCCGCGCCACCTCCCGGGCGTAGGCCCGTACGCAGGCACGCGCCCGCGGGTCGCCCGGCGGACAGGGCTCGATCAGAACCATCGACGCGACGAGCAGCCGCTCCACCTCGGCCATCGCCGCGACGAGCCGCTCGCGGCGTCGCCCGGTCAGCGGCGCGAGGATCGACCGGGCGAACTCGTCGGAGCGCTCGTCGAGTTCGGTCCACTCGGCGCGGCCGGCGTCGGTGAGCGTGGCGACCCGGACCCGCCCGTCCCCGCCCACCTGGTCGGACGGCCCGACGGTGACGAGCCCGTCGCCCTCCAGGGCGCGCAGGAGGCGGCTGAGGTGTCCCGAGTCCAGCCCGAGTCGGGACCGCAGCGCCGCGACCTCGGCGCCGCCGGGGCCGATCTCCCACAGCAGGCGGGCCTGGGCGAGGGGGCGGGCGCGCGCCATGTACTCGTCGTCGAGCGCCCCCACCCGTTGGGTCACCGTCCGGTTGAACCGCCGCACGGCGGCGATGAGCTCCGCTTCCATGAAGCCTGACTTTAGTCAGCGATATATGGTCCGCGCCAGCGACGCCCCGGAGGTGGGTGCGGTGGTGTCCGCGTACCGCCGGCATCTCTGCCCGGGGCCCCCGAACCCGGCGGCCCCGGGACGGCGCGGTGGGCGCCGTCCCGGGGCCGTCCGGTCACCCGACGGTCAGGAGGCGGTGCAGGAGCGCACCAGCGGGCGCGTCCAGGTGCCGTTGGCCATCGTGGTGAACCCGAAGACGTTGCCGCTGCCGTTGGACCGCATGGTCATGACGTTTCCGCTGCCGTCCCAGCTCGGGGTGCCGTTCCAGGTGGCGGAGACCTTCTGCGGGGGCGTCACCTCGACGACCACGGTCCAGTTGGTGGCGCCGCTGACCGTGACGTCGCTGTTGAACCGGTCGCCCCACCGGGTGCCGTCGCGCAGGGTGGCGGTGCAGCTTCCGCCCGGCGGCGGGGTGGTCGGGCCGGTCGTCGGCGGCGGGGTGGTCGGCGGGGGAGTGCCGTTGTTGAGGGCGGCGAGGACCGCGTCGTACGCGGGCTTGCGGTTGCCGCCGTTGTCGAACAGCAGCGGTGTGTCGGAGGCCCGCCAGGAGTCGCTGTCCCGGATGCCCCACACGGTGATGCCGGTGCACCGGGAGACCGCGAGGCAGTCGTTGACCACGTTGCGGTACGTGGTGGGCGAGGCCCCGGCGATGTCCAGCTCGGTGATCTGCACGTCGACGCCGAGCGCCGCGAAGCTGGACAGCGTGGTGCGGTAGTTGCCCGGGTAGGGCGAGCCGCTGTTGAAGTGCGACTGGAGGCCCACGCAGTCGATCGGCACGCCGCGCTGCTTGAAGTCGCGGACCATCGCGTAGACGGCCTGGGTCTTGGCGTGGCTCCAGTCGTCGGTGTTGTAGTCGTTGTAGCAGAGCTTCGCGCCGGGGTCGGCGGCCCGGGCCGCCCGGAACGCCGCCTCGATCCAGTCGTTGCCGGTGCGCTGGAGGTTCGAGTCGCGCCGGGCCCCGCTGCCGCCGTCGGCGAACGCCTCGTTCACCACGTCCCAGGCCACCACCTGACCACGGAAGTGGGTGGCCACCTGCGTGACGTGGTTGAGCATCGCCTGGCGCAGCGCGCTGCCGCTCATGTTCTGCATCCAGCCGGGCTGCTGCGAGTGCCAGGCCAGGGTGTGGCCCCGCACGCTCATGCCCCGGCTGCGGGCGTGGCTGACGATCCGGTCGGCGTTGGCGAAGGTGAACTGCCCCTGCTGAGGCTCGGTGGCGTCGATCTTCATTTCGTTCTCGGGCGTCACCGAGTTGAACTCGCGGTTGAGGATCGTGACGTAGGTGTTGTCGCTGAGCTTGTTTGCGGCGACGGCGGCGCCGAAGTAGCGGCCGCGCTCCGCCGCCGACGCGCCCAGGGTGGTCCCGGCGTTCGCCGCGCCGGGCAGGACCGTGGCGCCGGTCGCCGCGAGCAGTCCCACGGCGGCGACGGCGAGGGCCGCGCGTGTGCGCGAGCGCGATCTCGGCCGGGTGTCCCGATGGCACCTCTCGATCATTCCTGCTCCTTCCGGGGGCCGTTCCGCACCGTCGGGGGCGGACCGGTGTGGTGGGGGTGTGCCGGACCGGGGCCGCTCGGCGGGCTGCGCCGGAGAGCCTGCGAGCCCGTTGTCATCGACCCTGGTGGATGTGGAGTATGGCAGCGCGACTCAGTGGCGAGCAAGAATTTCCGGAAAACTAACGATAGCTAAGGAGCATGCTGACGGGTCGGGTGTGTGCGCCCATGCCAGGTCATCAGGGCCTGACAGGTTTTCTCCGGGATGGAGCGTGACGTGTGTGTCCTGACTGCGGGATACAGGCGACCGGATTTTCCGGAGCGATTCCGTAACGCTCAGGGAGGGCGACGCCCGGGGTGCCGGCGGTTGCGGCCACTACGACGCCGGCTGGCCGTGAGCGACCAGGCCGGTAACAGCGACGACGGCCGGCGGGGATGTCGTCCAGTGACAGGTCTCGTGCCTGGACGCGCCCCCATCTCCTCGTAGGCGCTGCCCGGATCCGGGGGCAGGTGCGGCCGAAGGCCACGAACCCGCCGCGGCTGCGTAGTGGAAACGCTTCCCGGCCCGTGGCAGCGGCGATCGACGGAAGGCGCCGCAGGTGCGCCTCCACCAGCGCGACCCGCGCGCGTACCGGGCTTCGGCGCGACCTACCGCGCGGCGCCGGCCGCCGGCGTGATCCGGTCCCAGGCGGGGATGGGCAGCGCGATCACCGCGGCCGGGAAGAGCCCGTGCTCCTCGTTGTCGATGTGCCGGTGCAGCCGGTCCAGGGCGGCCAGCACCGCCGGCCAGTCCGGCGCCGTGCGGTCGACGGTGCCGAGCACGCCGTGGATGTCGTCGTGTTCGGCGCAGAGCTTCTCCACGGCGTCGGCCAGGCTGCCCTCCGCCCGCAGCTCGACGAAGAGACCCTCCTCCTCGGTGGCGGTGTGCGGGCCCAGCAGGGCCAGCAGCGCGTCGAGGGCCGCCGGTGCGTCGGCGCCGCCGGCCCGGACCGCGTCACGCACCCGGCCGGCCGCGTTGGCGATCGCCTCGTGCTCGGCGGAGAGCCGACCGATCAGGGGGAACTCCCGGCAGCCGCAGTAGTTGCACATGCTGATCATCTCCAGGATCACGACGACGTCCGGTCCCATCCTCGGCCCCGAGCCGGCACGGGCGGCAGGGCCGACCGGCCCGGTGCGCCGGGACGACGGGCCCGGACCCTCGGAGCCTGCGCTCAGCACCGCGCACCGCCCAGGGACGCGAAGCACCGCGCGCCTCCCGTCGGGAAGCGCCGCGCGCCGACGGACGCGAAGCGCCGCGCGACGGCGACTACCTCCCCGGAGCACTGCGCCGGCTCATCGACGCGCCGAGCGGCGGGCGCATCCCGGGGACGGCCGTCCACCCGGCGACGGCGTGGTCGATCGGCGGGCCGCCCGGCTATGGTGTCGGCATGCAGGATCGGCACGGCCTCCGCCGCGCCGGCAAGCGGGTGTCGCTGCCGGCGCTGCTGATGCTGACCGTGCTGCTCATGGTGCTCGCCGCGGCCCGGTCCGTCGGGTTGTGCATCGTGTTCCGGTGCGCGCGGCGGGCCGTCCCCGGCTGCGTGCCCGCCTGGTCGGCCGACCGCGCTCCGCCCGGGCTGACGTTCGCCGTCTGAAGCCCGTCCGCCTCCCGCGTCGTACCACGCGGGCCCGTGGCTTGGAGCACCATGCCGACCCTGCATCACGATCGATCCATCCTGCCCCGGTCCGTCGGCGACGGACCGCGACCCGTGGCGTACGCCGCGCCGTGGGGGCGGTGACCATGTTGAGCCCCGGCGCGTACGCCCGCCTCGGCCTGCGGCATCCCGTCGCCCTGGACCTGGGCACTTCCACGGTGCGGCTGTGGACGCCGACGTCCGGCGCGGTCGTCGCCGAGCCCGCCGTCGTCGCGTGCACGTCGGCCGGCGCCCGGGCCGTCGGGCGTGCCGCCATCGCCCTGCGCGACACCGGTGACGCGAAGCTGCTCTGGCCGGTGCGGCACGGCGTGGTGGCCGACTTCTTCGCCTGCGTACACCTGCTGCGGGTGGTGGCCGCGGCGAGCGGACGGCCGGGCGACGACGTCTCCCCGGTCGTGGTCGGTGTGCCGGCCACGGCCACGCTGCGGCAGAAGGACCTTCTCGTCACGGCGGTACGCCACGCGTTCGGCGGGCGGGTCGCCACGGTGGAGGAGCCGCTGGCCGCCGCCCTGGCCTGCCGGGCCGATTTCGACGGCGACGACGTGGTCGCCGTCGACATCGGACAGGGGCGCACCGAGATCGCCCACATCGCCGACCGCGCGGTCGAGGCGGCCGAGCGCGTCGACGTGCCCAACGTCCTCGACCAGGTGCCGCTGATCGCCGCCGCGGTCCGACGCCTGGGCGCCCGGCCGGTGTGGCCGGGGCGACGTCGGCTGCTGATCACCGGCGGCGGGGCGACGCACCCCGAACTCGGGGCCCGGCTGGCCGCCCTGACCGGCCGGGTCGTCACGATGCCCGCCGATCCGCACCTGGCCACGCTCGCCGGCCTGCGCCTGCTGCTGACCGGCTGACACCGGCGGTGCCGCACGGCGTCGTGACGACGGTGCCGTGCGGCCGTCCGCCGCCGCCCACCGGCCGCCCGCCGGGCCGGGACCGACCACCTGGAGTTTTCGATGGACGTCGAGCTGACCCCCCTGCCCGGTATCGGGCTCCGCCGCATGTTCACCACCGACGCGGGACTGCGCATCGGGGTGGTGACCCACCACGTCGGCGGCCGGCGTGAGCTGGTCTACCCCGACGGCGACGACCCCGACGCCACCCGCAGCATCACCCTCACCCACGACGAGGCCGTCGTGCTCGCCGGACTGCTGGGCCTGCTCGACGTCCTCGACGTCACCGGGCCCGGCGTCCTCGCGACTACCCCACCCGCGGGCGGGTAAGCCGCCGTCCGGCGGGAGGAGGAGGGGACGTGGGACGAGAGTTCGTGAACTGGTCCGGCAGCCTGTCGTTCACCCCCGCCGAGTACGCCGAGCCCGCGGACGAGGACGAGGTGCGGGCGCTGGTGCGGCGGGCCCGCGAAACCGGCACGACGCTGCGGCCGGTCGGCTCCGGGCACTCGTCGAGCCCGCTGGTGCGCACCGACGGGATCCTCGCCAGCCTCGACCGGCTCGCCGGGGTGATCGCCGACGACGGCGAGCGCGCCACGGTCCACGCCGGCACCAAGCTCAGGACGCTCGGTGAGGGCCTGTACGACGCGGGGCTGGCGATGGAGAACCTCGGGGACGTGGACTACCAGTCGATCGCCGGCGCGACCGCCACCGGCACCCACGGCACCGGCCTCGGCTTCGGCAACCTCTCCACCCAGGTGGCCGGCGTCCGGCTGGTCACCGGCACCGGCGAGACGCTGGACGTCAGCGCCGACCGCAACCCGGACCTCCTGCCGGCGGCCCGGCTCTCGCTGGGCGCCCTCGGCGTCCTCACCCGGGTCACGCTGGCCGTGCAGCCCCGCTACCAACTGCACCGCCGGTCCTGGTGCGCGCCCGTCGCCTGGACCCTGGACCACCTGGCGGAGTTGCAGCACACCAACCGCAACATGGACTTCTACTGGTATCCCCGCAGCGACCTGACCCAGGTCCGGGTCATGAACCGCGTCGACGAGACGCCGGACGAGCGGGTGTGGCACGCGCCGCGGGTACCGGGCTCGGCGGCCGTGGACGAGCCCCGCGAGGTCCACGTGGCCCCCACCCACCGGGCCATCCCCCGCCACCGGGAGCTGCGGTTCGAGGAGATCGAGTACATGCTGCCGGTGGAGGCCTTGCCGGCCTGCTTCGCGGAGGTGCGGCGGCGCGTCAGGCAACGGCACCGCCGGGTCGCCGGCTGGCGGGTGCTGGTGCGCAGCGTCGCCGCCGACGACATCTGGCTCAGCAACGCCTACGGCCGGCCGACCGCGACCATCGCCTGCCTGCAGAACACCTCCCTGCCGTACGAGGAGTACTTCCGGGACATGGAGGCGGTCTTCCGGCAGTACGGCGGCCGGCCGCACTGGGGAAAGAAGCACTGGTTGACCGCTCGCGAGCTGCGTCCGCTCTATCCCCGCTGGGACGACTTCCAGGCGTTGCGCCGCCGACTGGACCCGGACGGGGTGTTCCTCACCCCCGACCTGACCCGGCTGCTCGAGGAGGCGTGATGCCACCCGTCGGCGCGCGGACGTGGGTCGTCCCGGGCGGGCACGTGCCGTTCCCCGGTCACGGCCCCGAACCGGAGTTCACCAGCTTCGACCAGCTGTGCGTGCTCAACGCCACCGACCAGGACACCGAGATCAGCCTGGACGTCTACTACGAGGACGCCGAGCCCGTCGGGCCGTACCGGATCCTGGTCGGGGCGCGCCGGATCCGGCACGTGCGGGTCAACGACCTGATCGACCCGGAGGCGGTCCGCCTCGACCGTCCCTACGGCTGCCTGCTGCGCTCGTCGGTGCCGGTGGTGGTGCAGTTCCTGCGCCAGGACACCCGGCTGCCCGGTGTCGTCGCGCTGACTGGAGTCATGGCCCATCCCGCCTGACGTTCGGCGCAGGGCGAACCGGGTACCCCCGCCCATGCGGCTCGCGGGGGACGGACAGGCGGCGGAGCCGGACTCCCGGCTGCGCCGGACCGGCCGGGAGACCTACCGGCGGTTGCAGACGTACCTCCTGCTCGCGGTGCAGGCCGGCCTCGCCGCGGCCCTGGCGTGGGTGGTGGCCCGCGAGCTGCTGGGCAACCAGGACCCGACCTTCGCCCCGGCCGCCGCGGTGGGTGTGATCGCCGCGTCCATCGGCAACCGCACCCGCCGCACCGTCGAGCTGATCGCCGGGGTGGTGCTCGGCATCGCCGTGGGTGACGTGCTGATCGGCCTGCTGGGCACCGGGCCGTGGCAGACCGGCGTCATCGTCTTCCTGGCGATCGCCGTGGCGGTGCTGGTCCGCGGCGGCGGCGCCCTGATGACCCAGGCCGGCGGTACGGGCGTGCTGGTGGCCACCCTCACCCCGAACAACCCCGACCTGGAACTGCCCCGGACCATCAACGCGCTGGTCGGCGGAGTGATCGGCCTGCTGGTCGTGCTCGTCATCGTGCCCCTGCACCCGTTACGGACCGTGCGGCGGGTGGCCGACTCCGCGCTGGATCTCTTCGCCCGCCACCTGACCGCGTCGGCGGAGGCGTTGGCCCGCGGCGACGCCCGCGCGGCCGAAGAGGTGCTCGACCGGATGCGCGCCGCCGAGCCGGAACTCGACCGGCTCAGCGAGGCCGTCGAGGCCGCCGACGAGGTGGCCCGGTTCTCGCCGCTGCGCTGGCGGCGCCGCCGGGCGCTGCGGGCCTACCGGCACGGCGTGGAGCACATGGAGCGGGCCTTCCGCAACAGCCGCACCCTCGTGCGCCGGATCGGCACCGCCCTGCGTGACGACGAGCCGGTGCCGCCCGGCCTGCCCGCCGCCGTCGAGCGCTACGGCGAGGCGGTCCGGATGCTGCACCGCGAGTTCCTGGCGGCCCGGGAGCCCGTCGGCGCCCGGGAGCGGGTGCTGGTGGCAGTGCGGGAGGCCGGCGAGGCGTGCCGTCAGGACATGGGCTTCTCCGGCACCATCGTCGTGTCCCAGCTGCGGACCATCGCCAACGACCTGCTGCGTGCCACGGGCGTGCCCCGCGACGAGGCGCGCCGAATGGTGCGCCGGGCCGCCGCCGGACACCGGTGACGGCAGCGGGATCACGCCGAGCCGACGAACTGGCTGACGTGGTAGGCGGTGCTGCGGTTGTCGGGCGTCCTGGTCCATTTCGACACCATCAGGTGCAGGTCGTTGGCCCGCCGGCTGGACCACGGGTGGATGAAGCCGCCGTAGAGGCCCGGCTCCTGCCAGGAGGTGACCTGGATCCGCTCGGCCGTCCAGACCCGGTCCGGCCCGTCCGCCGTGCGCGTGACGATGCACCCGGTGGCGCAGTTGAGGTACGACATCACCCACGTGCCGTCGGCCAGCCGTCGCACCGAGGGCTCGCCGAAGCGGCCGGTCAGGATCGGCGTGCACGGGCGGCCCCAGCCCCAGTTGCTGCCGTTCCAACCCCAGCCCTCGTACGACTCCGGGAAGAACAGCCGGTCCCAGCGGACCCGGCGCAGCATCATCGGCCCGTGCTGGCGGCCGGCGCGCACCGAGAAGACGTACACCCAGTCCCCGTCGCGCTGCATCGTCCACATCTGGAACGGGTCGGTGTTGGTGCCGTCGTTCCACCACTTCAGCGGCGTACGGACGAAGTCGTTGCCGTTGTCGCTGTAGGCGAGCCCGGCGTAGCGCGACCGCCAGTGCGGCCCGGCCGGGCCGGCGGAGTTCCAGTTCTCGATGCTCATGTACGACACGAGCTGGCGGCCGGTCTCGGGAAAGGCGATGCCGTCGTTGGGGATGACGGTCACCTCCCAGAGGCCGTCGATGCCGATGCCGTGGTGGCCGTTGTGCATCAGTTCCGGGGCCCGGCCGTTGCCCGCGACGCGGGCGGCGCTGTCGAAGACGATCCCGCCGGCGGCGCCGGGGTGCACGGCGGAGCGCAGCATCACCGGCGAGCGCCAGTCGTTGGGCACCGGCGGGCCCTCGGGCCACGGGGTGTCGAACGTGTCGCCGAACAGGTAGCCGATCGAGCCGTTCTCCAGCATGTACGGGATGCCGAGGTCCGTGCCCGCGACCCGCCACCGGTGGTTGGTGTCCAGGTCGGCGCCGGTCAGGCGCTTCTTCCAGGAGGCGGCCCGGGCAGTGCCGGGGGCGAGGGCCGGCGCGACGGCCGTGGCCACGCCGGCGGCGGCAACCGTGCCGAGCAGGGAACGGCGTGTGATCATGATGACCGTCCTTGTCGCGAGGGGTCCCGGAAGGCCCCGGACGTGGGGACCGGACCGCAGGCCGGCCACATCGAGTTACCGATGTCGATGTAGGGCTGGAACCTACGGCCAACCGGCCGGCGAGGTCAAGGAGCCCGGACCCGTCGACCACGAAGCCGCACGTGGCGGATTGGACGGGCGGGCGCGGGCATGACAGGGTGCTGCTGGTGCGCACGGGTGAGAGGTAAGCGTCTGTGGCCGATCCGCATACCGCGTGGTCTTCCGGTGATCCGCAGGCGGTGCTCGACGGTTTCGAGCAGCTGCCCGGATTCGTGTGGATCTTCGAGGGGCCCGAGCTGCGGGTGGTGGCCGCGAACCCGGCCGTGCGCGCCGCCGTCGGCAACCGCAGCGGCCTGATCGGTGAGCCCTTCCGGCGGGCGGTGCCGGAACTCGCGGGCCAGCACATCTTCGAACTGCTCGACCAGGCCCTGCACGGTGTCCGCTCGCACGGCTACGAGCAGCGCGTCCTGACCGACCGCAACGGCGACGGCAGCCTGACGGAGGCCTTCTACACCTTCGACATGGCGCCGTGGCGCAACCCCGACGGCTCGGTGCGCGGGGTGATCGTGCAGGCCGTCGACGCCACTCCCGTGGTGGCCGCCCGGCAGGCCGCCGAGGCGGCCGCCGCCACCGCCGAGCACCGCTACCGCCAGGCCGCCGGCCTCGTCCTGGAACTGCAACGCAGCCTCCTGCCCGACCTGCTGCCCGTCCTGCCGCGCGTCCAGGTCGCCGCCCACTACCTCGTCGCGAGCAGCGACCTCGTCGCCGGCGGGGACTGGTTCGACGCGGTTCCCCTGCCGGACGGCCGGCTCGCGCTGACCGTCGGCGACGTCGTCGGGCACGGCGCGGCGGCCGCGGCGGCCATGGGGCAACTCCGTACGGTCGCCCGGCAGGCGTTGCAGTCGGGCGGTGACCTGCCGCAGGTGCTGGCCGTGCTGGACGACTTCGCGGGCCGCGCCGACGTGACCCGGGCGGCCACCACCTGCCTCGCGGTACTCGACCCGGACACGGGGACGCTCGAAGCGGCCAGCCACGGACACCCCGCGCCGCTGGTGATCGGCGCCACCGGCGAGGCCCGGTACCTGCCGCTGACGCCCACGGGACCACTGGGCACCGGAGCCGGCCCCGCCCCGGTGCAGGCCCACCAGCTACGGGCCGACGACGTTCTGCTGCTCTACACCGACGGCCTGATCGAACGCCCCCGGCAGAGCCTGCACGACGGCGCCCGCATCCTGGCCGACGCCGCGACGGCCGCCCGGCGGGCGATACTCGACGCGGCCACGACCGTCCCGCAGCGGCTGCCCGACCGGATCTGCACCCTGGTCACGGAACGGCTCGCCCTCGCCGGCGGCGGCTTCGGCGACGACACCACGCTCCTCGCCGCCCACCTCCTGCCGCAGCCCCTCGCACCGCTGCACGTGACCCTGCCCGCCGACAGGACGGCGCTGCGCCCGATGCGCCGGCACCTGAGCGACTGGCTCGTCCGGATCGGGGCCGGCGAACTCGACGCGAGCGACCTCGTCCACGCCGCGGGGGAGGCCGTCACCAACGCCGTCGACCACGCCTATCCGAGCGGTACGCCGGGGACGTTCACGCTGCACGGCACGCTGGACCACCAGGGCGTCGTGCACGTCACCTGCACCGACCAGGGGCGGTGGCGCCCACCGGTCGCCGACCCGGGCGGCCGCGGCCGTGGACTGACGATGATCCGCGGGCTCGTCGACCGCGCGGAGGTCCGGCACACCGAGGCCGGCACCACCGTCAGCATGCACCACCACATCGGCCAGGCCACCAACGTCACCACCGTGGCCGCCGCCCAGGCGGCCGGCCCCCACAAGCAGGCCGCCGTCGACGAGGAGTTCACGGCCGCCGTCATCGAAACCCCGACGGGCCGGGTGCTGCGGGTGCAGGGGCCGGTGGACCTGGTCACCGGCCCCCGGCTACGCGCCGCGATCATGCAGGCCAGCCGCGGCGGCAGCCTGCCGCTGACCATCGACCTCACCCCGGTCACGCACCTGAGCAGCACCGGCGTGCGGATCCTGCACGAGGTCGCCCGGATCGTCGCGCACCTGCGCGTCACCGCCACCCCGCAGAGCCCCGCCCACGCCGTACTGGAACTGACCGGGCTGCGGCACCTCCTGCCGGAGGCCGCCGCGAACGGAAGCGACGACGGGTTCCACCGGTAGCCCGGACCCCGGCGCGGAAGAATCTTCGAGCGGGGTGTCCAATCGGCCGTCTCCCGTCCGTAGTGATGTCGTACGGCGTCGCCCGGCACCCAAGAGGCGACGCGACACGGAGGGGAGACGATCGTGAAGTACATGCTGCTCATCAACGCCGGTGCGGTCGGCGAGGACGGCGGGGCCGCCGGCTGCGACGTCGGCGACTGGATGGCGTACGACAAGCAGGTGCGCGAGGCGGGGATCCTGGTCTCCGGCGAGTCGCTGGCGGACCTGGTCACCGCCACCACCGTGCGGGTCGGCCAGGACGGCAGGCGGACCGTCACGGACGGGCCGTTCGCCGAGACCCGCGAGATCCTCGGCGGCTTCTACGTGATCGACGTGCCGGACCTCGACGTCGCGCTCGACTGGGCGGCGCGCTGCCCCGGCGCGCGCGCGGGCGGCTCCGTCGTGGTCCGGCCGGTCGCCGAGTTCGGGGGCTGAGCGCGGTGGGCGGAGCGCCCGCCGACACCGGGGGGACGGGCGAGGCGCCGGCGGCGGTCGTGGAGGCGGTGTTCCGTGAGGAACGCGGCCGGCTGCTGGCGGCCCTCGTCCGCCGCTTCGGCGACCTCGACCTGGCCGAGGAGGTCACCTCCGAGGCCGTCGAGGCGGCGCTGACGCGGTGGCCGGTCGACGGCGTTCCGCCCAAACCCGGCGCCTGGCTGATGACCACGGCGCGCCGCCGGGCGGTCGACCGGCTGCGCCGGGACCAGGCCCTCGCCGCGCGGCTGGCCATCCTCCAGGCCGAGGCGGACCGGGCGGAGCCCGCCCCCGCCCCGGTGCCGGGCGGTGAGCTGCCGGACGAGCGGCTCCAGCTCTTCTTCACCTGCGCGCACCCGGCGCTCGCGGCCGAGGACCACGGGGCGCTGACCCTGCGCTACCTGGCGGGCCTGACCACGCCCGAGGTGGCCCGCGCCTTCCTGGTGCCGACGGCGACGATGGCCAAGCGGATCACCCGGGCGAAGAAGAAGATCCACGAGGCCAGGATCCCGTTCCGCGTGCCCGGCGCGCAGGAGCTGCCGCAGCGGCTGCCGGGAGTCCTCCAGGCGGTGTATTCGATCTTCACGGAGGGCTACGCCGCCAGCGGGGGCCCGCGCCTGCAACGGCTCGACCTCGCCGAGGAGGCCATCCGGCTGGCCCGGATCCTGCGCCGGCTGCTGCCCGCCGGCCGGGAGGTCGCCGGGCTGCTCGCGCTCATGCTGCTGATCCACGCCCGCCGCGACGCCCGCACCGGCCCGGACGACGAGCTGGTGCTGCTCGACGAGCAGGACCGTGGCCGCTGGGACCGCCGCATGATCGCCGAGGGCCTCGACCTGGTGCCCGTCGCGCTGACCGGCGGTCCGCCCGGCCCGTATGGCGTGCAGGCCGCGATCGCCGCCCTGCACGTCGAGGCGGCGGACCTCGCCACCACCGACTGGCCGCAGATCGTCGCGCTCTACGACGTGCTGCTCGCCCTCGCGCCGTCCCCGGTCGTCGCGCTGAACCGGGCCGCGGCGGTGGCGATGCGCGACGGCCCGGAGGCGGGCCTGGCGCTGCTGGACGAGCTGGCCGACGAGCCGCTGCTGCGGGGCCACCACCCCTACCCGGCCGCCCGGGCCGACCTGCTGCACCGCCTCGGCCGGCACGCCGACGCCGCCGAGGCGTACCGGGAGGCGCTCGGCCTGGCCGGCACCGAACCCGAGCGGGCCCTGCTGCGCCGCAGGCTGGACGCGATCGAGCGGCCCCCCGCGTCGGGGACGTGACGGCACGCCGCCGCGACGCCGTGGGCCCGCCGGGTGCCGAGCCCACCGCCGACAGGGAGCTCGCGCGGGCTGCGGCGACCCGCGTGCCGTCGGGTCGGCACACCAGGGGCGCTCACCGGGCGGCGACCGCCAGCACGCCCCGGTCCAGGACGACCCGTCCGGTCCCGTCGGTGGCGCGGAAGACCACGCCGTACGGGCGCCGCCAGGCGTGCACCGTCAGGGTGTCGCCGGGGTGCAGCGGGGCGTTGAAGCGGGCGCGGACGTGCCGCACGCGCGTCGGGTCGTCACCGACGAGGGGCAGCAGGAGCCGGCCGGCGAAGCCGAAGGTGCACAGGCCGTGCAGGATCGGGCGGGGCAGCCCGGCCCGACCGGCGACGGCCGGGTCGGAGTGCAGCGGGTTGCGGTCGCCGCTGAGTCGGTAGAACAGCGCCTGGTCCGGGCGGATGGTGGTGACGATCCGGTGCTCGGGCGGGTCGGCCGGCGGGTGCCAGAGGGCGGGCCGGGCGCGCCGCCCGCCGAATCCGCCGGCGCCGATGACGAACATCGCCCGGCGTACGGTGCCCAGGACCGTGCCCGCCGGGTCGTGGAGCCGGGAGACCTGCTCGACCAGTGCGCCGCTGCCCTGGTCGTGCAGCCCGGTCACGGCGGCGGTGGTGTGCACCTGCCCGGCCGGTGGCAGCGGGCGGAACAGGGTCAGCGCCTCCTCCGCGTGCCGGATCGCGGTCAGCTCGCCCAGGGGCGGCGGGTCGGCGGCGAGCACGCTGGCGAAGGTCGGCAGCACCCGCTGCGGGTGGCCGGTGGAGTTCTCGGTGGTGAGGTGGAGCTCCGCCGCCGGGTCGCGTTGTCCCGCCCCGACCCCGAGGGCGTAGAGGATCGTCTCGGTCGGGGTCCACGCCCGGCGTAGCGAGGTGCGCAGTCCGACGAGACTACTGAAAGTAGTCGGCGCGGTTCCCCGTCGGTTCGACGGCCGGCCCGGTCGGTCGGCATGCGCCCCTTTGTCCAGCGTGTTCATCGGGCTCCCGGTTTGTTCGACTCGTCGACTGGCGATGATCGACGGCTACTGTCTGTTGCAGGAAGGTGAGGCCGAATCTCTTGACTGCGCACGCCGTCCGGCAGTAGCGTCCCATATTAAGCAACGGTAACCATAATATGAGCCGCTAGGTATCTGGGGTAGCCATGAGAATGCGAGCATTGCGCGCTGCGGTAGCAGCCCTGCTGGTGACCGCCGCCGTTGCGGCATGCGCGGAGAACCAGAGCCCGACCGAGTCCGGCGGCGGCGGCGAGGCGGCCCCCTCGGTGGCGGTCAACTTCGGCGTCGGCGTCGACCCGGCGTACTCCCCGATCTACCTCGCCGACCAGGAGAAGCTGTTCCAGGCCAACGGCCTGAACGTCACCGTCACCCAGTTCCAGGAGGGCACCGGTGGCCTCGACGCGATCCTGGCCAAGCAGGGCCAGTTCACGGCCAGCACCGAGTCGAGCCTGCTGAACCGGGCCACCCGGGGCGACATCAAGGGCCTGGCCGTCTTCTCGCAGTCGCCCAGCTTCATCAAGCTCGTGGCACGCTCCGGCATCGCCGACGTGGCGGGCATCAAGAAGTACGGCGTCGTCCCCGGCACGGTCAACGAGTACGCCACCAACAAGGTCCTCGCGGCGCGCGGGATCAGCCGGGAGTCCGTCGAGTTCGTCAACGCCTCTCCCGCCGAGATGCCCGCCCTGCTGCAACGCGGCGACGTGGACGGCTACATCATGTGGGAACCGTGGCCGTCGCGCGGCGTCGCCAACGGCGGCAAGGTCCTGCTGACCAGCGGCGACATCGGCTACGTCTACAACCTGGTGATCGGCGTCGACGGCGCCTGGTACGAGGCCAACAAGGAGACCGCCAAGAAGGTCGTGCAGACCATCGGCCAGGCGTGCGAGCAGCTCACCCAGGACCCGGCCAAGGCGGGCACGGTCACCGAGAAGGCCATCAAGGTGCCGGCGAAGGAGGCCCAGACGCTGCTGGAGGGCGTCCAGTGCCAGGTCCGCGACTTCACCGACGACGACCTCAAGCGCTACGGCGAGATCGCCCAGTTCCAGCAGGACAGCAAGATCGTCACCCAGAAGGCGGACCCGGCGACCGTCATGGTCAAGGGGGTGGCGTGACAGTCAACGGCACCGCCCCCGCCACGACCCCCGCCGGCCGACCCGCCAGCCGCGCCGGCTCCCCGATCCGCATCAGCGACGTCGACATCCGCTTCGGCGAGTTCGTCGCCGTCCGCGGCGCCAGCCTCGACATCGCCGCCGGTGAGCTCGTCTGCCTGCTCGGTCCGAGTGGCTGCGGCAAGTCCACGCTGCTCAACGCGGTCGCCGGGTTCGTCCGCCCGGCGGCCGGCGAGGTGACCTGCGGCGGCGAGCCGGTGACCGGCCCCGACGTGTCGCGGGGCGTGGTCTTCCAGAGCGCCGAGGCGCTGTTCCCCTGGCTGACCGTACGCCAGAACGTCGCCTTCGGGCCGCAGATGCGCGGCGTGCCGAAGGCCCAGCGCGACGCCGTCGTCGAGCGGTACCTGGCGATGGTCGGCCTCACGCACAGCGCCGAGCGGTTCCCCGAGCAGCTCTCCGGCGGCATGCGCCAGCGGGCCCAGCTCGCCCGGGTCCTGGCCAACGACCCCTCGGTCGTGCTGATGGACGAGCCGTTCGGCGCGCTGGACGCCCAGACCCGGCTGGTGATGCAGGTCGAACTCGACCGGATCTGGCGCGAGACCGGCGCCACGATCGTCTTCGTCACCCATGACATCGGCGAGGCGATCCTGCTCGGCGACCGGATCGTCACGATGACCGCGGGACCGTCGGCGGCCATCAAGAAGGACTACCGCTGCGACCTGCCCCGGCCCCGCGACCTGACCGACCCGGCCTGCGCGGCGCTCTTCCGGGAGCTGCGCGAGGACATCGGCGCCGAGGTGGCCCGGACGCTGCGCGCCCAGGGACTCGACGACGGCCACGACGGCCGGCCCGGCGCCGACCACACGAACGACGACCGGACGGAGGGGCGATGACAGTCGAGGCACCCACCGTTCCCGACCGCACCAGGGCGTCGGCGACGACCGCCCCCCGCCGCAACCGCTGGCCCCGGCTGACCCGGATCGGGCTGTCGGTCCTGTCGGTGCTGCTCGGCGTGCTGATCTGGGACCTGGTCAGCCGCAACTACACGGCCTTCTTCCTGCCCTCGCCGCGGCTCACCCTCGACGGCGCGGTCGAACTGATCCGCGACGGCACCCTGTGGGACTCGGTCAGCGCCTCCTCGACCCGCATCCTCACCGGCTGGCTGCTCGGCGTGCTCGTCGGCGTACCGATGGGTCTGCTGATGGGCTGCATCCCCTGGCTGCGGCTGATGCTCGACCCCTACATCCAGTTCTTCCGCTTCGTGCCACCGATCGCCTTCGTCACCCTGGCCATCATCTGGCTCGGGCCGGGGGAGGCGTCGAAGGTGGCGCTGATCTTCTACACCACCGTCTTCATCGTCGCCCTCAACACCCTGGCCGGGGTGCTGTCGGTCAACGAGATCCGGATGCGGGCGGCCCGCGCGCTCGGCGCCGGTCCCGTACGCAGCCTCGTCTCGGTCGTGCTGCCGTCGACGGTGCCGCACGTGGTCACCGGGGCCCGGCTGGCGATGGGCAACTCGTTCCTGACGATCGTCTCCGCCGAGATCGTCGCCGCCCAGAGCGGCCTGGGATCGCTGATCTGGACGGCGCGCAACTACGCCAAGACGGAGTGGGTCTTCGTGGGCATCATCGCCCTGGGCCTGCTCGGCTACCTCTTCGACTGGATCCTGCGTCTGGTCACGGGACGGACCCTGCGCCGCTACGGCGTCACGTTCTAGCGGCCCGACCCGTCGCCGACGCCATCCACCCCTATCCGAAAGGCTCGCCATGCTCTGCATCGGCGTCGACATCGGTGGCACCTTCACCGACGTCATCGTCTACGAGCCGGCCACCGCCCGGCTCGCCGAGGCCAAGACCCTCTCCACGCCGCACGATCCGGCGGCGGCGATCTTCGAGGGTCTCGCCAAGCTCGGTGTCAGCCTGGACACGGTCGACCGGTTCGTGCACGGCACCACCCGGGTGACCAACGCGCTCCTCGAAGGCTCCGGCGAGCCGGTGTCCGTCCTGGCCACCGAGGGCTTCCGGGACGTGCTGGAGATGGGCCTCGGACACCGGCCCCGCCTCTACAGCGTCAAGGAGAGCGCCCGGCCGCCGCTCGTCGCGCGCCGGCACCGGCACGTGCTGCGCGAACGCATCGGCGCCGACGGCCGCGTCGTCCGGCCGCTGGACACCGACGACCTGGACGAGGCCCTCGACCGGGTGGCCGCCGCCGGTCCCCGCGCGGTGGCGGTCTGCCTGCTGCACTCGTACCGCAACCCCGCCCACGAGCGGGCCGCGGCGCGGCGGCTGGCGGAGCGGTACCCCGACCTGGTCTGCACCGTCTCCTCCGACGTGGTGCCGGAGCAGGGCGAGTACGAGCGGTTCGCCACCACCGTGCTCAACGCCAGTGTGCGGGCGACCGTCGCCGACTACCTGCGCGGCCTCGGCGACGCCCTCGCCGACGGCGGCTACGCCCACCCACTGTCGATCATGACGAGCAGCGGCGGCGTCGTCTCCACCGAGGAGGCCGGGCGGCTGCCGATCAACCTCGCCCTCTCGGGGCCCGCGGGCGGGGTCGCGGCCACCGTGCACCTGGCCTCGCTCGCCGGCTACCCGAACGTCATCACCTGCGACATCGGCGGCACCAGCACGGACGTCTGCCTGATCAAGAACGGTGCCCCGTTGATGACCAACGACGGGAAGATCGCCGGCTACCCGAACCGCACCTTCCAGGTCGAGATCAACACCATCGGCGCCGGCGGCGGCTCGATCGCCTGGCGCGACCGGGGCGGGGAACTGCGCGTCGGACCGCGCAGCGCCGGATCGACCCCCGGCCCGGCGGCGTACGGCCGCGGCGGCACCGAGCCGACCACCACCGACGCGCACCTGCTCGTCGGCCACCTCGACCCGCAGGAGAGCCTGGGTGGGGAGGTGCCGCTCGACCTCGACGCGGCCCGCGCCGCCCTGGCCGGGCTGGCCGGCACGTTCGGCCTCGACGAGCTGGACCTGGCGCACGGCATCCTCACCCTCGCCACGGTCAAGATGACCAGCGCGATCAAGGAGATCTCCGTCGCCTGCGGCCACGACCCGCGCGACTTCGTGCTGATGCCCTTCGGCGGCGCCGGCCCGATGCACGCCACCGACCTCGCCGACGAACTCGGCATCCGCCGGGTCCTGGTCCCGCCGGTGCCCGGCAACTTCTCCGCGCTCGGCTTCGTCACCGCCCAGGCCCGCCACGACTACGTGCGTACCGTGCTGGTGCCGGCCGACGACGACGGCCTGGCCGCCGTCCGGGCGGCCCAGGCCGACCTGCGCGACGCCGCCCTGGCCCAGCTCAAGGCCGAGGACGGCGTGGAGCCCGACCAGGTCAGCTTCGGCCTGTCGGTCGGCATGCGGTTCAAGGGCCAGAGCTTCGACCTCGCCGTCGCCCTGGCCGAGCTGCCGGCCGACGCCGACGACCTGGTGGCGGCCTTCCACGCCGCCTACGCCGAGCGGTACGCCTACACCCGCTCCGACCACCCCGCCGAGATCGTCAACTGCCGGCTCACCGCGTTCGGGCCACGCCCGGCGGTACGCTTCGCCGCCCCGGCCGGCGGCCCGGCGGAGCCCGGCCGGACCCGTCTCTACCGCCCGGGCGGCTGGGTCGAGGCGACCGTGTGGCGCCGCGCCGACCTGGGCCCCGACTCCGTCGTCGCCGGCCCCGCCGTCGTGCGGGAGAACGGCAGCACCACCGTCGTCGGCGGCGGATGGACCGCCACGGTCGACGACCACGGAAACCTGCTGCTGACCAAGGAGTGATCCGTGATCCCGCCAGCCCTCGACCTCACCGTGCTGGAGCGCGCCGCGCGGCAGCCGGACCGCGCCCTGTACGTCTTCGACGATCCGGCCCGGCCGGTCACCACGGGGGAGTTCGCCGACCTCGCCGGCCGGGCCGCCGCCGTCCTGGCGGCCCAGGGCGTCGGCCGTGGCGACCGGATCGCGGTCTGGGCCGAGAACGGGCTGGCCTGGCTGGTGCTGCTGGCCGCCGCGGCCTGGCGGGGCGCCGCCCTGACCACCCTGCACCCCGGCCTCACCGGTCCCGAGCTGACCTCGGCGCTGGCCCGCAGCCGACCCCGACGCCTCTACGCCGCCGAGCGGGTCCGCGACCGGCACGGCCCGTCCACCGTCACGCGGGCCCTGGCGGCACTGCCGCCCGGCGAGCGCCCGGACGGCTGGCACGTCCTCGGCGCGGACCTGGGACCGGGGGCCCTGGCGCAGCTGCCCGGCTGGGACGGCACCGTCCCGGCACCCGTCGGTGACCCGGACGCCGCCTGCAACATCCAGTTCACCTCGGGCTCCACCGGCCCGGCCAAGATGGTGTCGCTGAGCGCCGGCAACCTGCTGGCCAACGCGGCCTGGACGGCCGAGGCGGCGCGGCTGCGCGCGGACGACCGGATCGCCTCGCCGCTGCCCCTGGCCCACGCGGCGGGGCTCGGCAGCGGGGCGATGCTGGCGCTGGTGACGGGCGCGCTGTGGGTCTCCACCCGCCGGTTCCGCACCGAGCCGGTGCTCGACCAGATCGAGCGGCACGCGTGCACGGTGGTGCAGGCCGTACCCACCATGGCGTCGATGCTCACCGACCGCGTCGAGCGCGACCCCGGACGCTGGGACCTGTCGTCGCTGCGCGTCGGCTTCCTCGGCGGCGCCACGTGCACCCCGGCGCTGCTCACCCGCACCCGACGGGTGCTCGGCCTGGACCGGGTGGCGGTCGTCTACGGCCAGACCGAGGCCGGCCCCACGATCAGCCTGGACCCCGGAGACGGGACCTGCGGCGCGCCCGGTGACACCGTCGGGCGCGTCCTGCCGGCCCTGGAGGCCACGGTGGTGGATCCCGCCACCCGCGCCCCGGTGCCCACCGGACAGGTCGGGGAGCTGCTGGTACGCGGTAGTTCGGTCACCCGCGGCTACGCCGACGACCCGTTCACCACCGCCGCCACGATCACCAGCGACGGCTGGCTGCGCACCGGCGACCTGGGCGCGCTGACCGACGAACGGGTCCTCACCCTGGCCGGTCGGATCAAGGAGTTGATCATCCGCGGCGGCGAGAACGTCCACCCCGCCGAGGTCGAGGCCGTGCTCGCCGACGACCCGGCCGTGGCCCGGGTGTGCGTCGTCGGCGTGCCGTCACCCCGCTGGGGGGAGGAGGTCGCCGCCCTGGTCGTGACCGTCCCGGGTGGGCACTGCGACGTCGACCGGCTCGCCCGCGGCGCCACCGAACGGCTGGCCCGGCACAAGGTGCCGACCCTGATCCGTGCGGTCGCCGACCTGCCGCTGCTGCCGTCCGGGAAGGTCGACCGGCGGGCCGCCCGGGAACTGCTCGTCGCGGAGGGGGAACGCTGATGCAGCTCGGATCGTGCTTCCTGGACTCGCTGACCGTCACCAGCTTCTTCGGCAACGCCGAGATGCGCGGGGTCTTCAACGACCGGCAGCTCATGCAGTCCTGGCTCGACGTCGAGGCCGCCCTCGCCCGGGGCCAGGCGCGCCTGGGCATCATCCCGTCCGCCGCCGCGCAGGCGATCACCGAGGCCGCCCGCGTCGAGCGGCTCGACACGGCGGTGCTCGCCGCCGACGCCGCCGACACCGTGCACCCCCTGGTGCCGCTGGTGCGCGCGCTGACCGCCGCCTGCCCCGGCGACGCCGGTCGCTACGTCCACCTCGGCGCCACCACCCAGGACGTGATGGACACCGGCTTCGTCCTGCGCGCCCGCGACGGCCTGGACATCGTGCAACGGCAGGTCGACGAACTGGTCCGCGCGCTGCGGCGGCTCGCGCTGCGCCACCGCGCCACCCCGATGGCCGCCCGCACCCACGGGCAGCAGGCGCTGCCGACGACGTTCGGCCTGCGCTGCGCGGTGTGGCAGGACGAACTGCAACGGCACCGCGTCCGGCTGCGGCAACTGCGGCAGCGGCTGCTGGTGACCAGCATGGGCGGCGCGGCCGGCACGATGGCCGGCTACGGCGCCCAGGCGTTCGCGCTGGAGCACGCGGTCGCCGCCGACCTGGGGCTCGGCGTCGCCGACACCCCCTGGCACGCCACCCAGGACCGCTTCGCCGAGTGCCTGATGGTCTTCGGCCTCGTCGCGGCCAGCGCCGAGAAGTTGGCCAGGGAGGTCTACTTCCTCGGCCGCACCGAGGTCGGCGAGGCGTACGAGTCGCAGCGGGCCACCCAGGTCGGCAGCAGCACCATGCCCCACAAGCGCAACCCGATCCGCTGCGAGGCGGTGATCGCCGCCGCCGGCACCCTGCGGGCCCAGGTGCCCCTGGCGTTGCAGACCATGGTCGCCCAGGACGACCGGGACATGGGCGTCGGGATGACGCTGTGGAAGCTGCTGCCGGAGTGCTTCATCCTGCTGGGCGGCGCGTTGCAGCGCCTGGTCGACGTCTTCAGTGACCTCGGGGTCAACCCCGACCGGATGCGCGCCAACCTCGACCTGACCGGCGGGCTCGTGCTCTCCGAGGCGGTGATGCTGCGCCTGGCCGGTCCGCTCGGCCGGGAGCAGGCCCACCACCTGGTGATGCGGATCGTGCGCGACAGCCTGGAGCAGGGCCGCCCGTTCGCCGAGGCGCTGCGCGCCGACCCTGAGGTGGCCGCCGCCCTGCCCGCGGCGGAACTCGCCGGCCTGCTGGACCCGCTGTCGTACGTCGGCCACGCCGCCGCGCTGGTCGACCGCGCCCTACTGAACTCGGAGTCGCCATGACCGACGCACACCGCGCCGAGGAATCCGTGCTGCTGCACCGCGACGGGCGACTGGCCCGGGTGACGCTGAACCGGCCCGCCCGGCGCAACAGCTTCGACCTGGCGATGCTCGCCCGCTTCGAGGACGTGCTGCACGAGCTGGGCCGCGACGACCGGACCGAGGTGGTCGTGCTCACCGGCGCGGGCACCGCCTTCTGCGCCGGCACCGACCTGCACGAGCTGGCCACCCTCGACGCCCGGGCCACGATGTCCGTGCAGCGCCGCACCGCCGAGCTGGTGGAACGCTGGTACCGGCTGGAGCAGACCACCGTCGCGGCCTTCAACGGCCCGGCCATCGGCTCCGGCGCGGTGCTCGGACTGGCCAGCGACCTGCGGGTGGCCGCCGACACCTGCTTCGCGACCTTCCCGGAGGTGGGCTTCGGCATCCCGCTGACCTGGAGCGGCATGGCGATCCTCGCCGACCTCGTCGGCGCCGACCTGGCCAAGCGCTGGCTGCTGCTCGGCGACCGGATCCCCGCCGACGAGCTGCGCGACCTGCGGCTGGTGACCGAGGTGGTGGACCCGGGGCGGCTCGCCGACGCCGCGACCGGGCTCGCCGAGCGGTTGCTCGCCACCTCCGCGGTCGGCCGGTCGATGACCAAGCGGGCCGCCCGCCTGGCCGGCCCCCGGTTCGAGGCCGCCGCCAACGACTCCTACCTCGGCGCGCTGAGCGTGGCGCTGCGCCCCGCCGGCGACTACCTCGCCCGGGACCCCCGGTGAGGGCCGGCGAGGCGATCGCCGACGCCGTCGTGGCGCAGGGGGTCGACACGATCTTCGGGCTGCTCGGCGACGCCAACATGTTCCTGGTCGCGGACCTGGTGCAGCGGCACGGCGTCCGGTTCGTGGCCGCCCGCAACGAGAACGCCGCGGTGATGATGGCCGACGGCTGGGCCCGCGCCACCGGCCGGTGCGGGGTCGTCACCGTGACCCAGGGCCCCGGCCTGGCGGTCGCCGGCGCCGCGCTGACCATCGCCCGGCAGGCCGGCACGCCGCTGGTCCTGATCGCCGGCGACACCCCGCCCGGCGACCCGCTGCACGTGCAGAGCTTCCCGCAACAGCCCTTCGCGCTGGCCACCGCCGGGGCGTTCGTGCCGGTGACGGCGCCGGCCACGGCGGCCCGCGACGTCGGCCTGGCGTTCCGCGCCGCCGCCGAACGGCCCGGCCCGGTCGTCCTCGACGTCCCCATCGACCTGCAGGACGAGCCGGTGCCGGCCGGTGCCGTGCCCGCGCCCGTCGCCGTCGTGACGCACCGGCCCGCACCGTCGGTGCCCACCGCCGCGGCGGTCGCCGAGCTGGCCGGCCGGCTGGCCGCCGCCCGCCGCCCGGTGCTGCTGGCCGGGCGGGGCGCCGAGGCGGCAGCGGACGACGTACGCCGGCTCGCCGACCGGTGCGGCGCGGTGCTCGCCACCACCGTGCTGGCCGCCGGGCTCTTCGCCGGCCACCCGTACCACCTGGGGGTGGCCGGGGGACTGGCCCGCCCGCTGACCCGGCGGGTGCTGGCCGACGCGGACCTGGTGGTCACGTTCGGCGCCGGACTCAACCGGTGGACGGCCGACCACGGCGCGCTCTTCCCCGCGGCCCAGGTGGTCGCGGTCGACGTCGACGCGCGGGCACTGGGGGCGCGGTGGCCCGTCGACGCGGGGATCGTCGGGGACGCGGCGGTCACCGCGCGGGCCGTGGCGGCCCTGCTCGACCCGGTCGAACGCCCGGACTGGCGCAGCCCCGCCCTGGCCGCGGAGATCGCCGCGGCCGACCCGTTCGACGGCATCGAGTTCGTCGAGGGGGCGGCGGGGATCGACCCCCGGGCGTTCATCCGGGTCTGCGCCCGGCGGCTCCCGGCCCGGCGCACCACCGTGGTCGGGGTGGGGCAGTTCGGCGGCTGGCCCAACCTGCTGCTCGACTCCCCGGCCGTGGACCGCGCGTTCATCGCGCCCTGGGAGTTCGGCAGCATCGGGGTCGGCCTGCCGTACGCCGTCGGGGCCGGGGTGGGCCGCCCGGACCGGCCGGTGGTCGCCTTCGAGGGCGACGGCAGCCTGCTCACCGGCCTCGGGGAGCTGGACACCCTGGCCCGGGTCGGTGCGCCCGTGCTGCTGATGGTCCTCGACGACGGCGGCTACGGCGCGGAGGTGCGCAAGTTCGCCCCGCGCGGGGTCGACCCGGCGTTGGCCCGGTTCCCGGCCCGGGACCTGGCCGCCGTGGCGCGGTCCCTGGGCGTGCCGGCCTGGACGGTCACCGACCAGGCGAGCGCCGAGGCGGCGTTCGACGAGGTGCTGCCGGTGACCGGGCCGGCGGTGCTGCACGTCCGGGTCCTGCCCGAGGTCACCCAGGAGCGGTTCTGACGGCGTACGTCCCGCCGCGCCGCCGCCGGTCGCCGCGCCGGCACCTGATGCCGTGCCGGCGCCGGACGCTGCGCCCGGCGCGGCGCCGGCGCGACGGCGGGGAGCCGCGGTGACCGGCCCGTGGGCGACGCGGTCAGTCGCCCCAGCGGTCGCCGAAGCCGTGGCCGAGCTGCCGGGACAGCTCGGCGGCGGTACGGCAGGCGGCGTCGGCCAGTTCGCGGGTGCGGGTGTCGTCCAGCCGGAAGATCGGCCCGGAGATGCTGATCGCGGCGGTCACCCGTCCGCGCCGGTCGCGCACCGGGGCGGCCACCACCCGCAGCCCGTGCTCGCTCTCCTGGTCGTTCAGGGCCCAGCCCTGCCGCCGCACGGTGTCCATGTGCGCCACGAAGGTGTCCAGGTCGGTGATGGTGTTGCTGGTCATCGCCGTGAACGGCACGGTGGCGAGCAGGGCGCGCAGGGCGTCGTCGTCGTGGTCGACGAGCAGCGCCTTGCCGGCCGCGCTGCACCACAGCGGGATGCGCCGGCCGAGGCGGGAGACGAGCTGCACGTTGCGGGTGCCCTGCACGACGTAGAGCGAGATGGCGTCGGAGCCCTCCAGGACGGCGAGGTTGACGCTCTCGCCCTCCCGCTCGGCGAGCTGGTGCAGCAGCGGACGGGCCAGCGCGTGCAGGTCGATGCCGGCGAGGAAGCGGGCGCCCAGCTCGAAGACGGCCACGCCGAGGCGGTAGGTGCCGTTCTCCTCGTTGCGTTGCAGGAATCCGGCGTCGGCCAGCGCGCGGAACAGCCGGCTGGCCGTGGACTTGTGCAGGCCCAGTTCCCGGCTCACGTCGCTGACCTTGCGCTCGACGGCGTCACCCCGGAAGGCCAGCAGGACGCCCAGGGCGCGGTCCAGCGCCTGGGTGCCCGACTCGCGGGGGGCGACGCCCTCGTCGGGCGTCGGGTCAGTGGCGTACGACATCTTGCTTCCCTGCCTTTCCGGCTGCTAGGTTTCATAATATAACTCTAGGACCACATGATGGTCCAATGCACGGTGGTCCACTCGCCCCGACCAGTCCAGGTCCCCTCCGGCGGAAGACACGGACCGACACCGGAATCAGTGAGGCATCCGCATGACCGTGAATCCGATCGACCTGGAAGTCGTCACCGAAAGTCTCATCTCGATCGTCCGCGAGATGCGACAGACGATCTTCCGTACCGCGCACTCGCCGGTGATCGCCGACGCCCAGGACTTCTCCTGCGCACTCTTCGACCCCTCCGGGCAGATGGTCGCCCAGGGCCGGGACATGCCGGGACACGTCATCGCCATGCCGGCCTCGGTGGCCGAGATCTTCGCCGACTTCGCCGCCGAGATGCGCCCCGGAGACCTCTACATCGTCAACGACCCGTACCGGGGCGGCAGCCACCTCAACGACGTCACCCTGATCAGCCCGGTCTTCGTCGACGGGCAGATGTTCCTCTTCCCCTGCGTCCGGATGCACTGGGCCGACATCGGCGGCATGACCCCGGGCAGCGTGTCCGGCCAGGCCACCGAGATCCTCCAGGAGGGGCTGCGGATCCCGCCGATCAGGCTGATCGAGGAGGGCCGTCCCAACCGGGCCGCCTTCGACATCCTCTTCGCCAACGTCCGGATGGCCGAGGAGCGCCGCGGCGACCTCGAATCCAGCATCGCCGCCTGCCACACCGCGCAACGACGGCTGCGGGAACTCGTCGACCGCTGGGGCACCGGCCTGATCCTCGACTGCGTCGCGGCCAACATGGACCGCACCGAGCAGCGGCTGCGCGACATGATCCGGTCGCTGCCCGACGGCACCTACCGGTACGAGGACTACCTCGACCTCTACACCGACGGCGACTACGACGCCGCGATCGTCCGCTGCCGGCTGACCGTCGACGGCGACGAGATCGAAGCCGACTTCCGGGGCTCCTCCACCCAGGTCGCCGCCGTGGTCAACTCGTCGCGGGCGATGACCGTCGCCGGGGTGTTCATCGCGGTCAAGTCCGCCCTCGACCCCGGTGGGCTGGTCAACCACGGGGCGTTCCGGCCCCTGCGGGTGCTCACCGAGCCCGGCACCGTGGTGCACGTCAGCTACCCCGCCCCGGCCAACGCCCACAGCGAGGTCCGCAAGCGGGTCATCTCCGCGGTGATGGCCGCACTGAGCCAGGTGGCACCCGACCTCATCGCAGCCGACCAGTTCGGCACCACCTTCCAGAACCTCATCGGCGGCGTGGACGAGCACACCGGTCAGCCCTACCTCTACTACGACTACCCGGCCGGCGGCAACGGCGGATTCCTCGAATCCGACGGCCCCAGCGCGATGAACCCGGTCGACCTCGGCGACATCTCCACCATCCAGTCCGTCGAGCGGCTGGAGACCGAGATCCCGATCCTGGTCGAGGCGTGCGAGCTGCGCGCCGGCTCCTGCGGAGACGGTACCCACCGAGGCGGCCTGGGCAGCCGGCGGGAGACCCGGCTGCTGGCCAGCGGCGGGTCGTACTCGGTGCAGACCGACCGCACCACCGTCCCCCCGTACGGGCTGCGCCACGGCGGCCCGGGCGCGCCGACGGTCACCCACCTGCGCCGCGCCGACGGCCGACGGGTCGACTTCGACACCCCCGGCAAGATCGCCGGCTTCCCCATGCGCGCCGGGGACGTGCTGGTCATGGAGTCCGCCGGTGGCGGCGGCTGGGGCGACCCGCTGGACCGCGCGCCCGAGGCCGTCGCCGAGGACGTCCGACAGGACTACCTGACCGGCGACGAGGCCCGCCGGCGCTACGGCGTGGTCCTCGACGGCGACGGCGAGGCCGACCGCACCGCCACCGCCGACCTGCGCCAGCGACTGCGGGACGAGCGGAGCTGGCTGCGCCTCACCACCACCGACCAGCCCGCCTACACCGGCCGGCGCGGCCAACGCCGGCTGGCCTACGTCGCGCCCGGCAGCGGCCTGGCCGAGGAGAGCCTCGTCGAACTGCACGGCGTGCACCCGGCACCGCTGCGGGCCTGGCTGCGCCACGACACCGCGCTCGCCGCCGACGAGATAGCCCTCGACGACGACGGGATGCAGATCCTCGGCGCCACCGCCGAGCACCGCGCGTACGTGCGCGTCCTCAGCGGGGAGGGGCGGTCATGAGCAGGGTCTTCCGGGTGCCGGTGGCCACCACCAGGCCCCGCACCGGTGGCGGCGCCGGCAGCGCCCCGGCCCCGCAGCCCGCGCCGGCCCGCGCCGGCATCGTCGCCGGCTGCCTCAGCCCGCACCCGCCGCACCTGATCTACGCGGAGAACCCGCCGCAGAACGAGCCCCGCTCCACCGGCGGCTGGGAGACGCTGCGCTGGGCCTACGAGCGGCTGCGCCGGCGCATCCAGGAGGTGCACCGACCCGACGTGCTGATCGTGCACGCCCCGCACTGGATCACGATGGTCGGCCACCACGTCAACTGCGTGCCGAACCCGCGCGGCATCTCCGTGGAGCCGATCTTCCCGCACCTCTTCCGGTACCGGTACGACTTCCGCACCGACGTCGAACTCGGCGAGGCCATCGTCGAGGAGGCCAGCGGCCTCGGCCTGGTCACCCGCGCGATGCGCGACCCCCGGGTACGCGTCGACTACGCCACCATCGGCGCCCTGCACCTGGTCAACCCCGCCTGGGACATCCCCGTGGTGTCCCTGTCGGCCAACAACAACCCGTACTTCTACTCCGACGCGTCGCTGGAGGAGATGGAGGTGCTCGGCGAGGCCACCCGCCGCGCCGTCGAGGCCACCGGCCGCCGCGCCGTGCTGCTCGCCTCCAACTCCCTGTCGCACCTGCACTGGCACGAGGAGCCGGAGCTGCCGGAGGACATGGAACGCGAACACCCCTACAACAACCACCAGTACCGGTGGGACATGAAGCTGCTCGAAGCGATCCGCCGGGGGCCGACCGCCCCGCTGCGGGAACTCATCACCGAACACATCGAGGCCACCGCGTCGGAGACGAAGGCCGGCAGCCTCACCTGGCTGCTCGCCGCGATGGGCTGGCCCAAGGTCGCCGGTGACGTGCTCGGCTACGGCACGATCATCGGCACCGGAAACGCCGTCGTCGAGTGGCTGCCCGAGGGGAGCCCTCATGGCTGACCGGACCGGAATCGTCGCCGGGGCGCTCCTGCCCGGCATGCCCCACCTGCTGGCGAAGGAACCCGCACCGAGCTGGGCCGCGCTGGCCTCGGCCGCCCGCGACGTGGGCGAACGGCTGCGCCGGCTGGAGCCCGACGTCGTCCTGCTGCTGTCCACGCAGTGGTTCACCGTCCTCGGCCACCAGTTCCAGTGCGACCCGAACCCGCGCGGCGAACACGTCGACGAGAACTGGTACGCCTACGACTACGGCCTGCTCCGCTACGACCTGCGCTTCGACGTGGAGTTCAGCGAGCGCTGGGCCGACCGGGTGCAGGCCGACGGGAAGCAGGCGCGCCGCACCCGCTACGAGGGATTCCCGATCGACACCGGGACCATCGTCACCTCGGCGCTGCTCGACCCGGAGCGCAAGCTGCGCTGGGCGCAGGTCTCCTGCAACCTGTACGCCGACGCCGACACCCTCGCCGACGTCGGCCGGGCCGGTGCCGCCGCCGCCCGCGACGCCGGGGTACGCGCCGCCGTCGTCGTGGTGAGCGGCCTGTCCTCCGGACTCATCCAGCAGTGGATCGAGCCCGTGCAGGACCACATCGGCGCACCCGCGCACGACCAGTGGAACACCCGCGTACTCGACCTGCTCACCGCCGGCAAGGTCGACGAGGCGCTCGCGATCCGCGAGGACTACGCCCGGCAGGCCCAGGCGGACAGCCAGTTCCGGGCCCTCGCATTCGCCGCCGGGACCGGCGCCGCGAGCGGACCGGCGCAGCTGCACTCGTACGGCCCCATCTGGGGCACCGGCGCCGCCGTCCTGTCCTGGAACCTGCCCGAGCGTCCCTGACCGAAGCCGACCCGCAACCAGAGCAAGGAGCAGACATGCGAAACGTGGCCGTGGGCTTCGTCGAAGCCGAGGGTTTCACCCCCATCTTCGACGCCGTCGACGCGATGGTGAAGGCCACCGAGGTCGAGGTGACCAAGGTCGTACGCCTCGGCGGCGGCATCGTCGCGGTCGCCGTGCGCGGTGACCTCGCCACCGTCGAGGAGGCGGTGGACATCGGCGAGGAGACCGCCCGGACGCGCAGCCGCTCGGTGCGCTCGATCGTCTTCGCCAGCCCCTGCGACGCGGTCAGCGCGCTGGCCGCCGAGCCTGACCTCGTCGGCAACTGACAACCGGGTAAGGAGAATCAGACATGTCCTCCGACATCGCGATCGGAATCGTCGAGACACGCGGCCTGGTGGCGCTCTCGGCGGGAATCGAAGCCATGATCAAGACCGCCGACGTCCGGTGCGTGGCCGTGGAACGGGTCACCAGCGGCTACCTCGCGGTCGCCGTCCGGGGCACCCTTGCCGCCGTACGCCAGGCCGTCTCCGCCGGAGAGGCCGCCATCCGCGCCCACGGCGAGCTGCGCAGCTCCCAGGTCTACCCGAAGCCCCATCCGACCACGGCGGCCCTGCTGGACGCGCCCGAACCGGCCCGCATCCGCGAGGTCATCGCCGGCCTGCGGGGAGAAACCGATGGTGCTCGGTGAGGTCGTCGGCAAGGTGTGGGCCGACCGCATCCTGCCGGCGTTGCAGGGCAGGCGGCTCGTCCTGGTCCGGCCGCGCGGCGACGGGCCCGACCTGGTCGCCGTCGACCCCCTGAACGTCGGCGTCGGCACCACCGTCCTGGTCGTCACCGACGAGGCCGCCGCGGCCGTGACCGGCCAACCCACCGTGGACGCCGCCGTGGTCGCGCTCGTCGCCGACCCCGGCAGCGAGCGGACCGAACCCACCACCTGAACCGGAAGGGACACCTGACCATGCCCGAGTCATCCTGGCCGGTGAGCCTGCGCGACGGCCACCCGAGCGCCGACCCGCCGACCCTGCGCAACTTCGTCGGTGGTGAGTTCGTCGAGGGTGGGCGGCGGTTCGTCAAGCGCAGTCCGGTGACGGGTGAGCCGGTGTTCGAGGTGGCCGAGGCGGACCGGGCGTGCGTGGACGACGCGGTCGCCGCCGCGCGGGCGGCGCTGCGGGGGCCGTGGGGTCGGATGGGGGAGCGGGAGCGGGCGGAGGTGCTGCGTCGGGTCGCCGACGAGTTGGAGCGCCGTTTCGACGATCTGGTGACTGCTGAGGTCGCGGACACCGGTAAGTCGATTTCGCAGGCTCGCACTCTGGATATCCCGCGTGGTGCGGCGAACTTCCGCGCGTTCGCGGAGATCGTGGCGACGGCGCCGACGGAGTCCTTCACGACGGTCACGCCGTCCGGTGGGCGGGCGTTGAACTATGCGGTGCGTAAGCCGGTGGGTGTGGTGGCGGTGATCGTGCCGTGGAACCTGCCGTTGCTGCTGTTGACGTGGAAGGTCGCTCCGGCGCTGGCGTGCGGTAACGCGGTGGTGGTGAAGCCGAGTGAGGAGACGCCGGCGTCGGCGACGTTGTTGGCGGAGGTGATGGCCGCGGCGGGGGTGCCCGAGGGGGTGTTCAACCTGGTGCACGGCTTCGGTCCGGACTCGGCGGGTGAGTTTTTGACCCGGCATCCGGGGGTGGACGCGATCACGTTCACGGGTGAGTCGTCGACGGGGGGTGCGATCATGCGGGCCGCCTCCGACGGGGTGAAGGCGGTCTCCTTCGAGTTGGGTGGCAAGAACGCCGGTCTGGTGTTCGCCGACGCGGATCTGGATGCGGCGGTGGCCGGCTCGGTGCGGTCGAGCTTCACCAACGGTGGCCAGGTGTGCCTCTGCACTGAGCGGATCTATGTGCAGCGGCCGGTGTTCGAGGAGTTCACAGCCCGGCTCGCGGAGCGGGCCGCCGAGCTGCCGTTCGGGTGGCCGGCGGACGAGGCGACGGTGAACATGCCGCTGATCTCGCATCAGCACCGGGACAAGGTGCTCGGCTACTACGACCTGGCCCGGCGTGAGGGCGCGCAGGTGTTGGCCGGGGGTGGTGTGCCGCGTTTCGGTGACGCCCGTGATGGTGGTGCGTTCGTGCTGCCGACGGTGTTGACCGGGTTGGGTGCGGGTGCGCGGACGAATACTGAGGAGATCTTCGGGCCGGTGGTGCATGTGGCGCCGTTCGATGATGAGGATGAGGCGTTCGCGTTGGCCAACGGTACGGAGTACGGGTTGGCGGGGACGGTGTGGACGCGGGATGTGGGTCGGGCGCATCGGGCGGGGGCGCGGTTGGATGCGGGGATCGTGTGGGTGAACACGTGGTTCCTGCGGGATTTGCGGACGCCGTTCGGTGGGGTGAAGGCGTCGGGTATCGGGCGCGAGGGTGGCGTGCACTCGTTGGGTTTCTATTCCGAACTCACCAATGTCTGCGTGGACCTGACATGAGCGGCGGCGTTCGCATCGGTGACGCGGGCTCAGTGGACGTGGCGAGCACATCGGTGTCGCGGAGTGTCGTGGCGGCGGCGGCGGCGGCGAGCGGAGCGGAAGGCTGACATGAGCGTTGATTACGAGGCGGCGGCCCGGGAACTGCTCGACGCGCGGGACAACGGCAAGCCATGCCCGCCGCTGCGCGGGCGCCTGCTGCCCGACGGCGACGTCGAGGCGGCGTACCAGGTGCAGCAGCTCCAGGTGCGGCAGTGGCTGGACGCCGGTCACCGGCGGGTGGGCGCGAAGATCGGGTTGACGTCGCGGGCGGTGCAGGAGAGCTTCGGGGTGTTCCAGGCGGATTTCGGGGTGCTGCTGGACGACATGGCGGTGCCCGACGGGGCCGAGGTGGCGATGGACCGGCTGTTGCAGCCCCGGGTGGAGGCGGAGGTCGCCTTCGTGCTGGGCGCGGACCTGCCCGATGAGCGGATCACCAGCGTGGACGTGATCCGGGCGGTGGATCACGTGTTGCCGGCGATCGAGATCGTGGATTCGCGGGTGGCGGGGTGGGACATCTCGATCGTGGACACGGTGGCGGACAACGCCTCCAGCGGTCTGTTCGTGCTCGGCACGACGCCGCGTCGGCTGGCCGACGTGGACCTGCGGCTTTGCGGCATGGTCCTCGAACAGGCCGGGGAGCCGGTGTCGGTCGGAGCGGGTGCGGCCTGCCTGGGTAACCCGCTGCATGCGCTGGAGTGGCTGGCCCGGACCATGGCTCGCTCCGGCGACCCGCTGCGCGCGGGCGACGTGGTGCTCTCCGGGGCGCTCGGTCCGATGGTGCCGGTGACGGCAGGCGCGGCGTACGAGGCACGGATCTCCGGGCTGGGCTCGGTGCGCCTCTGTTTCTCGGGGGAGGCGTCGTGAGCGGGATGGCGGTCTTCGCGGTGATGCGTGAGGGGGATGCGTCGTGAGCGTCGGGGTGGCGGTGATCGGGTCGGGCAACATCGGCACCGATTTGATGATCAAGGTGTTGCGGTTGTCGGAGTCGTTGCGGATGGTGGCGATGGTGGGCATCGACCCCGACTCCGACGGGTTGGCGCGGGCCCGCAGGTTGGGTGTGGCGACCACCGCCGAGGGTGTGGACGGTCTCGTCGGGATGCCGGAGTTCGCTGATGTGGAGTTGGTGTTCGATGCCACGTCGGCGGGGGCGCATCGGCGCAACGACGCGGTGTTGGCCGCGCACGGCCGGCTGGTGGTGGATCTGACGCCGGCGGCGATCGGCCCGTATGTGGTGCCGCCGGTGAACCTGGACGAGCATCTGGGTGAGCGCAACGTCAACATGGTGACGTGCGGTGGGCAGGCGACCGTGCCGATCGTCGCCGCTGTCGGTCGGGTGACGCCGGTGGCCTACGGGGAGATCGTGGCGTCGATCGCGTCGAGGTCGGCGGGTCCGGGGACGCGGGCGAACATCGACGAGTTCACCGAGACGACGGCGCGGGCGATCGAGGTCGTCGGCGGCGCGCAGCGGGGTAAGGCGATCATCGTGTTGAACCCGGCGGATCCGCCGTTGTTGATGCGCGACACCGTCTACTGCCTGTGCCCGGATGCCGACGCCGACCGGGCGGCGATCGCCGCCTCCGTAACGGAGATGGTGGCGTCGGTGCAGGAGTACGTGCCGGGGTACCGGTTGAAGCAGGACGTGCAGTTCGACCGGGTCGACACCTATGTGCCGTCGTTGGGTCGGCACCTGAGCGGTTTGCAGGTCTCGGTGTTCCTGGAGGTCTCCGGCGCGGGCCACTATCTGCCGGCGTACGCGGGCAACCTGGACATCATGACCTCAGCCGCGCTGCGCACCGCGGAGCGTCTGGTCGGACTGCGATCGGCAGCGACGCGCCAGGACGGTGCTGGTGGCGACGGCGCTGATGGGGACGGTGCGGGTCGGGACGTCGTGGAGGTGACCGGGTGACTGATCTGTACATCCAGGACGTGACGTTGCGCGACGGCATGCACGCCGTCGCCCACCGCTACACGGTGGAGCAGGTTCGCACGATCGCGGCGGCGTTGGATGCGGCCGGGGTGGCCGCGATCGAGGTCGCGCACGGTGACGGGCTTGCTGGTTCGAGTGTGAACTACGGTCATGGTGCGGCCAGTGACGCCGAGTGGATTTCGGCGGCGGCCGAGGTGATGACGTCGGCGAAGCTGACGACGTTGTTGCTGCCGGGGATCGGCACGATCGCGGATCTGAAGGCGGCGAAGGCCCTCGGCGTGACGAGTGTGCGCATCGCCACCCACTGCACGGAGGCGGACATCTCCGCGCAGCACATCGCGTGGGCGCGGGAGAACGGCATGGACGTCTCCGGCTTCCTGATGATGTCGCACATGAACGACCCCGCCGGCCTGGCCGCTCAGGCGAAGTTGATGGAGTCGTACGGGGCGCACTGCGTCTACGTCACCGACTCCGGCGGCCGACTACTCATGTCCGATGTCGCGCAGCGGGTCGACGCCTATCGGCAGGTGCTGGAGCCGACCACGCAGATCGGTATCCACGCGCATCACAACCTGTCCCTCGGCGTCGCCAACAGCGTGGTCGCGGTCGAGCACGGCCGCATCCTCGGCGACGGCCCGCTCGGCTCGCCGTCGGGGCGCACGGTGCGGGTGGACGCCTCCCTGGCTGGGCAGGGCGCCGGCGCGGGAAACGCGCCGCTGGAGGTGTTCGTGGCCGTCGCGGAGCTGCACGGCTGGCAGCACGGGTGTGACGTGTTCGCCCTGATGGACGCCGCCGACGACATCGTGCGGCCGTTGCAGGACCGGCCGGTGCAGGTCGACCGGGAAACCCTCTCCCTCGGCTACGCGGGGGTGTATTCCAGTTTCCTGCGGCATGCGGAGCGGGCCTCGGACAAGTACGGCGTGGACGTGCGCTCGATCCTGGTCGAGTTGGGTCGCCGCCGCATGGTCGGCGGGCAGGAGGACATGATCGTGGACGTGGCACTGGACCTCGCCGACGGTCGCGCACAGAACGGTGCGGCATCGTGAGCGCGAGCAGTGAGCCGGGCGTGCGAGCCGTGCAGTCGCGAACAGAGGAGACGCCATGATCGGGCCGGACACTGTCGGTATCGCCGAGCGCCTCGGCGTGGCGGCGGACACCGCCACCGCCATCCCGCAGTTGGCCGCCGAGACGGGCCTGGACGTGGATGCCGCGTACGCGGTGCAGACCGCGTTGATCCAGCGTCGCCTCGACCGGGGCGAGCGCCTGGTGGGGTTGAAGATGGGCCTGACCAGCAAGGCGAAGATGGCGCAGGTCGGCGTGGACGAGGTCATCTGGGGCCGCCTCACCGACACCATGCGCGTCCCCGAAGGCGGCACCCTCGACGTCAGTGCCTTCATCCACCCCCGCGTGGAGCCGGAGGTGGCGTTCCTGCTCGACCGCCTACCCGAACCCGGCGAACCCGTCGGCGACTTCACCGACGCCGTCCGGGCGGTCGCCCCCGCGATCGAGGTCATCGACTCCCGCTACGCGAACTTCACGTTCTCCCTGCCCGATGTGATCGCGGACAACACCTCCGCCGCCGCGTTCGTCATCGGCCCGTGGTCGCCGGTGCCGGACGGGCTCGACAACCTGGGTGTGTTGCTGGAGATCGACGGACGCGTCACGCAGGTCGGCTCGACCGCCGCGATCCTCGGCGACCCCCGCCGCGCCCTCGACGAAGGCATCCGCCTCGCCGGCCGCCACGGCGTACGCCTACGCGAAGGCTGGGTCTTCCTCGCCGGCGCCGCCACCGCCGCCGTCCCCCTGAAACCCGGCACCCACGTCCGCGCCGTGGTCGAGAACCTCGGCACCGCCTCGCTGCGGGCGTCGGCATGAGCGGGCTGGCACGCGTCGTCGCGGGCAAGGCCGTCCCCCGCGGCGCCTTCCCGCACGTCAAGGTCGCCGGCGGCTTCGTCTTCGTCTCCGGCACCTCGTCACGACGGCCCGACAACACCTTCGCCGGCGTGCAGGTCGACGAGTACGGCACCACCAACCTCGACATCCGCGCACAAACCCGCGCCGTCATCGACAACATCGCCGACCTGCTGCGATCCGTCGGCGCCGACCTGACCGACCTCGTCCAGGTCACCACCTACCTCGTCAACATGAACGACTTCGGCGGCTACAACCAGGTCTGGGCCGAATACTTCGACGCCACCGGACCCACCCGCACCACCGTCGCCGTGCACCAACTACCCCACCCGCACCTGCTCATCGAGATTCAGGCCGTGGCCGTACTACCCTGACCTGCCGGTGAGCAGGGGCTTCCGGTGCCGCTGGCGGGCCTCAAGATGAGCCGAGGCTCCTTGAGGACGACGAGCCTTCGTAGACCGTCTCCAGACCGCGCTCCACGCGGACCAGCGAGGCCAGCCATTCCCGCGTCTCCGGGTCGGTCGAGTAGAGCAACGTGCCGCGCATGCCCCGCGTCATCAGCACCTTGTATGTGTTACGGATCAGACGGTCCGCTTCGGCGTCGCTGAGCGCCTTACGGCTGCGGAACGCCGGATCCTTCGACTCGGAGCGCCGGGTGACCAGCCGGCCGTCGCGGGCGACCAGATCCGGGCCGATGATGACCCCCGACCACTCGTACTCGAAGCCCTGAGCGGTGTAGACGCAGCCCACCTGGCCGAATCCGTTGGGGTCGGTGGCCCAGAACGCGCTGCCCGGCGCGTCGCCGACGCTGCGGTCGCTCCTGACGTTCCAGGGCCGGGACCAGTCGCCGACCTGTACGTCAGGAACCAGGGTGTCATCCGGGCGCGGTTCGCTCCACGGCCAGCAGTACCCCGCCGACATCCGTGCCGTCTCGCCGGCCGCCTGCTTCGTGGCGAGAAACGACTCCAATTGCGCCGGTGAGTCGGCGAGTTGCAAGTCGAAGCGGCCGTCGCCCGTCCAGACCGCCGGCTCGCCGTCGTCGAGACCGAGTAGGTCGAGGACCCATTGTTCGTACGCCTCGCTGCCGCCGCAACGGAACTGGTCGTGCAGCGACACCACCTCGACCTCCAGGCCGAGTTTCTCGGCGTAGCGGGAGATGACGTCGACGCTGCCGAGCTCGCCGGGCTTGACCACCTGGTGCTCGTCGAGCAGGAACACCGGCACCCGCGCGGCGGCGATCAGCTCGTCTATCTGCGGGCGGGCCTTCTCCCGCTTGGCCTTCGGCGTGAACCTGTTGACCGAGGTCTCCCGGATCCGGTGCGCCTCGTCGCAGATCAGCACGTCGAACCCGTTGCGTTCCGCCGTCATGAAGCTGTTGAAGTAGGCGAACAGGCTCTTGATGCGGGTGGAGCCCTTGCCGGCGTACCGGCGCAGAGTCTGGGTGAACGACCGCGAGCCGGTAGCGTGCATCACCGCCCGGTTCTGCCGGGCCAGTTCGCCGAGCACCGACAGGGCGATCACACTCTTGCCGCTGCCCGGCCCGCCCGCCACGACCACGACCGACTTGCGGTCCGCCGACCGGGCCCGCTCCACCGAGTGCAGAACCAGCTCGTACGCCAGGCGCTGTTCGTCCAACAGCGTGAAGTGCGAGCGTTCCTTCAGTTCCTGAGCCGCGTACGACAAAAGGTGCTTGCTGGGCCGGACGGAGCTGGTAAGGAAGCGGTCCGCGGCGGGCGCGCCCGGCGCGGGTGCCAGGTGCGTGCGGAGGTAGTCGAGGAACTGGCCGCGTCGCTGCTTGGTGAAGATCCGGCTCTGCTCGGTGGGACGTCGCGCGAACAGGTCGTTGACGTCCCGGTCGACGGCGTTGTGCAGGTACGCGGCACCACGCACCGGACTGCGCCGGTCGGCGAGGACACCGAGGAAGTCCGTGAGGTACTCGCAGTAGTCTCCGACCTGCACGCCGGGGTGCAGCCGCGGACCCCGGGCGTGTTCCACCAGGACGAGCCGGTCAGAGCCCTCGTACGACTCGGCCTGGGACCACTGCTTCAGTTCCACGACCACGTAGGAGTCCTCGGCGGTCCTCGGGTCCACGCCGGCCAGCACCACGTCGACCCGCTTGCTGGTCAGGGGAAGCTGGTACTCGACCAGAACCTCGACCTGCCCCAGCCCGGCATCGGCGAGGTCCTGCCCGAGCACCAGGAGGCTGCGGGACCAGGACCGGCGTTCACTCGCGCTCACGTTGTGACGGAGGTGTTCCGCGATCCGGTCGGCCAGAGTGCCGTTGGTAGCCAGCCGGAGCAGACCATTGGCGGAGGTACGGAATGCTGACAACACTTGCCCCCGGGCAGCACGAATTGATCGTGCGCATGGGGGGCGTGTCCGACCACAGCCGGAAGCCCGTCGTTACGCGCCTGTATGAGGGGGACTGTAGCGAAGAGATCAACTCAGCGCCACGATCAGGACCGCGGCTTCGCGGCTGAGCCCTTCACCCGATCCACCGGATAGCGGACCGCCACCTCGTCGAGTTTGGTCATGGCGGCTTCGGCGAGGTCGATGCCGAGCACGTCGGCGAGTCGCGTCAGATAGACCATGACGTCGCCGATCTCGGCCTTGACCCGGGCGCCGGCCTCCGGGTCGGACATCACCTCGGCGGCCTGTTCGGGCGTGAGCCACTGAAACTCGGCAAGCAGTTCACCCACCTCGCCGGCTAGCGCCATGGCCAGGTTCTTGGGTGTGTGGAACTGTTGCCAGTCGCGCTCGTCCGCGAACGCGCGTAGGCGTGCCGTCAAGGGATCCATTCGCGCGATCTTCTCACGCGAATCGTGACCCGTCCTGCACAAGAGGTCAGGCCGTGCCTACGGGGGCTGGTCTGGTCGGCCGCGAGGACGACCGTGGAACGGTCAGGCCCGCGAACCACCGAGCCCGACCGTTCTGTCACAGGTTGACGACCGCGTCCTCGGCGAACGTGAAGAGTCCCGCATCCAAGGTGATCGTCTTCAACTTCGTACCCTTGGGGACGTCGAAGAAGACGTTGGCGCGAACGGAATTGCCAGGGTTGATCTCGTCGAGGAAACCGCTGGCATCGTTGTTGCCGTACATCCCAGCCGTG
This sequence comes from Micromonospora sp. DT178, assembly GCF_049841695.1. Taxonomy (NCBI): domain Bacteria; kingdom Bacillati; phylum Actinomycetota; class Actinomycetes; order Micromonosporales; family Micromonosporaceae; genus Micromonospora; species Micromonospora sp. DT178. The sequence goes on along the minus strand of NZ_JBNCKV010000021.1, from coordinate 35,932 downwards.
CCGTCGGCATCGTACTCGCGACCGGCTGCGTCCTGAGCGGTCACGGTGCCGTCGGCGTGGAACAGGTGAGCCGACTTGGTGACGTTCTTGACGGAGATGTTGACCCTGCAGAACACGCCCTGCGCCTTGCGGTTGAGGAACGAGTCGCCTACCTGCGAGATACCGCACTTGACGCTGTTGACGGTGAACTCGAAGTCACCGCCGCGGACCTTGTCACCAACGCGGTACACCTTCGGGCCGGTTGGCTTCGACGAACTCGGCTTGACCGGGGCGGCGGCCGGCGGGGTCGCGGCGGCCGACGGTGCGGGCGACGAGTTGGCCGGGGCTGAATCCGCTGCGTTGCTCGGCCCTGCGCTCGACGACACGCCTGCCGGCTCGGGATCGCCGAGGATCGCGCCAACCATGCCGACGCCGCAGCACAGCGCAACCATGGCGCCGAAACCGATCAGCGTGGGAATCAGCCAGGCCGGCCGCTTTCGTGGAACGGGTGCGGCGGGATACGCCGCAGTTGGCGGGCCGTAGGGCAGGCCGCCGTTGTCGGGCGGGCCTGCGTACGGCTGGTTCTGGCTCGGCTGGCCAGGATCGGTCATGCTTCTGTCCCCACAGGTAGTCCGCGCGGCACCCACCGCGCAAGTCCTGTGAACGGTACTGAGGATGCCATGGCGAACTCGATCACTGTCAGGTCGACGACAACGTCGTGGGCCCAAAGTGGCTGACCGGCCCACTGGTGACCGGTCGCGGTGGGCGGGCGGCTACCGAATAGGGGAACTCGTTCTCTGTTAGGGGGAGGACCGTCGCGACGAATGCGGCACGCTGCCGCCCAAGTGGTGAGGAACGACCGTACGTGGCCCCGCGTCTGATCAGACTGGTTGCTCCTTGTTCGCGCTCCTCGTCAACCAGACGACCTGCCCCTCTCGCGCCTACCTCAGCCTGTTGCCGTGGCGGTACGCGAGCACCCCTCCGGTCAACCAGCCAGGAGTCGGCCTACCGTGGCAGTGGTGCGACCGGGCGGACCGCGGTGAACTGGGAGTGCTCGTACCGGGTGGCAGAGAGAAGCAGCAGCCACTCGTCGCAGCCCTGCCACGGGTAGAGGTCGGCGGCGCCGCCGCGTACGGTCCGGGGTCCGTCGCCGGTGCGCGGCCGGACGTCCGCCGGCGCGTCCGCGAAACCGGGGATCCACACGTCGGCGCAGATCTCACCAGCCGAGCCCATCGCCGCCAGGCCGAAGGCGTTCTCCCCGGCGGCGGTTCTCTCCTCGTCGCCGAAGTCGTCGAGGAGCAGATCCTCGCCGGGTTTGCCGTCGCCGCGGAACGTCAGCGTGGTGGTGCCGGCGCGGGCCGCGTACTCCCACTCGGCCTCGCTGGGCAGCCGGAACGGCAGGGCGTCGAGCAGGTCGTCCAGGTCGTCCTCGAGCCGGGCCGTGCCGGAGTCCTCGTCGGCGTAGCCGTCTTCGTAGTCGGGCAGCCAGTGCTGAACCTGCGCGACCGTCAGTGGGTGCCGGGCGATCAGGAACGGTTCGACCCGCACCTCGCGTACGGGCTGGGCGTCCCCGGCGCCGGCGAAGAAGGGTTCGAGGGTGTCCTCGACTCCTCCACTACGCTCGACGGCGCGTACGGCCTCCAGTTCCGCGTCGGACAGACCCATCCGGAAGGTCCCGCCCGGCACCTCCCGGAAGACCACGCCGGACGCGGTGTGCCGCAGGGCCCGACGCCCGGCCACGATCTCCTCGGTCCACATGGCGCCGAACGCTAGCAGTCGAGACTTTGTGCCCGGGTCGGTGCCAAGCAGTCAGGCGAGACGATCTAGCCCAGCCCAGCACGTTTCGCAACACGGTGCGGCCCAGCCTGCAATTCCTCAGCGGTGCGCAAGAGCGCGAGCAGGATCGACGACGTGCCCGGCTATTGGTACCGACCCGGCCCGCCGCTGTGGCACCTGTCGGCTGCGGCCCGCTCACCAGGTGCCGTCGTCGCGTACGCGGGTCGGCGCCCGGCCGAGCAGCAGGGTGTCAGCGCGGCGTCGATGTCCTCGCCGAGAAACCACTCGCCGGCCTGGTCCAACGCGAAGACCCGCCCCCGCTCGTCGACGGCGAAGATGCTGTTGATCCAGACCTGCTCGCCGGGGCCCCGGCGACTGCTCACGATCGCGGGAGAGACGGCACGTACGCCATCGGGTCCTCTGCGATCTGCTGCTGCGCGCTGGACCGCCGCTGTCGACGCTTGGGGCTGACCTGCGTTCAGTCGTCGCAGCCGACGCCGTCGCCGTCACGGTCGAGGTCGTAGCGGCACTGTCTACGCTCGTTCGGTCAGGATGTCGGCTACGTCGTAGTGCTCCCACCACGATGGCCTGTGCTTGCGGAGAATCCCTCCGGCCCGCGTCAGTAGCAGCCAGTTCCCGTCGAGCATCAGCGCCGCGTCCTCGCTCCGGCCGGCGAGAACTCGTGCCACGGCCGTCACCATGTTCCGAACCCCCGCCTCTGACGGCTGGTTCTTGCGCATGCGGAAACTGATGTTGACGTACTGGTAGGGCTCCCATTCCCACTGGGATCCGTCGTCGTCCTCCGCGTCGTAGTAGCCGTTGCTGCCCGAGTAGACGGCGACCGCGTATCCGTGCCGCTCGTCGAGGTCGGCGCGGAACAGTCGCGGACGACCGGGTTCGGTCGGCTGCTCGGTGGCTTCGGGCGCGGCGAGGTTGGCTACCCGCTCGATCGGGACATTGCCCGCCAGGGTCAGCTGATACTCGATGGCCAAAGGTTGCCGCCCTCCTCAGTTCCGCCGACGACGGTGCGGTACCCGAAGCCGAAACCTAGCAACACGCGCCCCGGCCAGCCACCGCAAGGAACAGCGACGTGACTGCATGTGTACGGCGCGGGCCACGGCGATCGCCCTGCACACAGGAGGCCTCGGACCCGGGTCTTGAAATGATGTCGATCCCTCGATGCCGTTGGTAGGGTGCTGCGGTGCCTCCCCCTTCCACCGTCGGCGCGCCACCGGGCGACCGCTCCCTGACCTCCGAATCCACGCCCTCCACCGCCCGACAGGTGCGGCGCGCACGCTTCAGCGAGTCCGGTCTCGCGTGGCTGATGCTGCTGCCCTCGGTGGGGGTCTTCGCCCTGTTCGTGTTCTGGCCGCTCGGGCGGACGCTGTACCTGTCGGTGCACGGCAACGACATCTTCGGCGCCGCGTCGGAGTACGTCGGCGCGGCGCACTACCGGGACATGCTGTCCGGCGAGTTCGGCAAGGTGCTGGCCACGACGGCGCTGTTCACGCTCTTCTCGGTGGTGCCGGCCGTGCTGGGCGCGCTGTTCGTGGTGCTGCTGCTGGAGGCGCGCATCCGCGGCGTACGGGCGCTGCGCACCGCGTTCGCGCTGCCGTTCGCGTTCTCGGTGGCGACCGCCTCGGTCATCTTCGCCGTCATCTACAACCCGGCGATCGGGGTGGCGAACGGCCTGCTCGGCTCCCTCGGCTTCGACCGGGTCAACTGGCTCACCGACCCGTCGATCGCGCTGCCCGCCGTCTGCGCCGCGACGGTGTGGATGAACTTCGGCTACAACATCCTCGTGCTCTCCGCCGGGGTCTCGGCGATCTCGCCGGAGGTGGTCGAGGCGGCGCGGCTGGACGGCGCGACCGGCTGGCGGCTGGCGTCGCGGATCACCGTGCCGCTGCTCTCCCCGCAGTTGTTCTTCCTCGTCGTGGTGTCCACGATCCACGCCCTGCAGAGCTTCGGCCAGATCCACATCCTGACCAAGGGCGGGCCGGACCAGGCCACCACCACGCTGGTCTACTCGATCTACGAGAAGGCGTTCGCCTTCGGCTCCTCCGACTTCGGCGCGGCCAGCGCGCAGGCCGTCGTGCTGCTGGTCATCATGCTCGGCTGCACGGCCGTCCAATTCGGCGTCCTCGAACGGCGGGTCCACTACCGATGAAAAAGCTCAACCTCGGCCGGGTCGCCGTCTACGTCGTACTTGGCCTGGCCGCGATCCCCGTGCTGTTCCCGGTCTACTACGGGTTCGTCGGCGCCGTGATGGGCCCCGGCGACCTGGCGACCTATCCGCCCGCGCTGGTGCCGAGCGCGCTGCACTGGCAGAACATCACCGACGTGTTCCGGTCGGTGCCGCTCGGCCGCTTCTACGCGAACTCCGCCGTGCAGGCCGGGATCATCACCGTGGCGCAGGTCGTCACCAGCATCTTCGCCGCGTACGCCTTCGCGTTCCTGCGCCTGCCGGCGAAGGCGGCGACGTTCAGCCTCTTCCTCGCCACCCTCATGGTGCCGTGGGAAGCGATCATCATCCCCAACTACCTAGCCATCTCCGACTGGGGCCTGACGCGCGGCGGGCTGACGTACCTCGGTCTGGTGCTGCCCTTCCTCGCCTCGGCGTTCGGCACGTTCCTGCTGCGGCAGGCGTTCCTGCAGTTCCCGACCGAGCTGCGCGACGCCGCGGTGATCGACGGGTGCGGCCACTGGCGGCTGCTGTGGCGGGTCATCGTGCCGCTGTCCAAGCCCTCCATCGCGGCGGTCGGGGTCTACGTCTTCCTGTCGGCGTGGAACCAGTACTTCTGGCCGCTGATCCTGATCCGCGACACCGAGTTCCAGACGCTGCAGATCGGCATCTCCCAGCTCAACGACGCCGAGGCGGCGCAACCGGGTCTCGTCCTCGCCGGCGTCGCGTTGTCGCTGCTACCCACGCTGGCCGTCGTGATCTTCGGCCAGCGCTACATCGTCCGCGGGCTGACCGCCGGGGCGCTGCGTTGAACCATCGAGAAGGAGAACCAATGAGAAGACCTCGGCTCCGCCGTACGGCGGCGGCGTTCGTCGCCGTCGTGGCCGCCGCCGCGCTCACGGCCTGCGGCGACTCCGGGTCCGGCTCCGACGGCGGCAGCGGCGCGCTCGACGCGCCCGGCGCCGAGGTGCTGGAGAAGGCCACGGACAAGACCACGATCGAGTTCTGGCACGCGATGAAGGGGGCCAACGCCACCGCCGTCGACAAGCTCGTGGCGGACTTCAACGCCCAGAGCGGGGGCAAGGTCGAGGTCAAGGCGGTCTTCCAGGGAAGCTACGACGAGACGATCGCGAAGTACAAGGCGTCGGTGCAGCAGAAGAGCACGCCGGCCCTGGTGCAGATCTACGACATTGGCAGCCGCTTCATGGTCGACTCGAAGCAGGTCGTGCCGATGCACAAGTTCATCGAGAAGGACGGCTTCAACGCCGGCGACATCGAGCCGAACATCGCCAGCTACTACTCGGTCGACGGCAAGCTCTGGTCGATGCCGTTCAACTCCTCGACGCCCCTGCTCTACATCAACAAGGAGGCGTTCGAGCGGGCCGGCCTCGACCCGACGAAGCCGCCGAAGGACCTCACCGAGATCGGCGAGCTGGCGAAGAAGCTCACGGTCAAGGACGCCAGCGGCAAGACCGTCCAGTACGGCTTCAACGCCGCCATCTACGGCTGGCTGGTGGAGCAGCTGCTCGCCACCGACGGCAAGGAGTACTGCGACAAGGGCAACGGGCGCAGCGGCCTGGCCACCAAGGTGCAGTTCGACCAGGAGACGGCCGTGCGGGTCGCGCAGTGGTGGACGGACCTGGTGAAGGGCGGCTACGCGACGAACACCGGCCGCAAGACCGACGACGCCCAGGCCGCGTTCAAGTCGGGCACGGTCGCCATGCACCTGGAGTCCACCAGCGTGCTGCGCGGCTACGTCGACGCCGCGAAGGGCAAGTTCACCGTGCTCACCGCCCCGTACCCGAAGGTGAGCGCCTCCTCCACGGGCGGACCGATCATCGGTGGCGCCTCGCTGTGGATCAACGGCGTCAACCACAGCGACAAGGAGAAGCGGGCCGCCTGGGAGTTCGTGAAGTTCGCCTCCGGCCCGGTCGAGCAGGCCAAGTGGCACACCAGCACGGGGTACGTGCCGATCAACGCCAAGGCGCTCGACGAGCAGATCGACAAGGACTGGATGGCGAAGTTCCCCCAGTTCCGCACCGCCGTCGACCAGCTGCACGCGCTGCCGCCGTCGGTCGCGTCGGCCGGCTGCCTGCTGGGCGTGATGCCGCAGGCCCGCAAGGCGTCCGAGGACGGCCTCGAGGCGGCGATCGTCGGCAGCAAGCCCGCCGAGCAGGCCATGAAGGACGCCGCAGCGAGCGTGCAGGGCGCCATCGACAGCTACAACAAGTCGGTCAGCTGACCACCGCACCAAGCTAATCGCCGAGAAGGGCCGGTTCCGCCAGAACCGGCCCTTCTCCGCTGCCGGCCGCCGAACACCGGCGGAGTCGGCGGGAGGACCTCCGCGCGAGCGTCGGCGCATCGCGTACGGCGTGGGGTGCGGGCGGTTCGTAAGGTGGGCCGTGCCGCCGATCGAGGGAGAGACCGTTGTCGCCGTCGTACCGCCCACCCCGTTGGAGCCTGGCAGGGGCAGCCCTGAGTGTGATTCTCGGGCTTACCGCCTGCACCGGGCCACGGGCGGAGCCGCCGGAGCGGCCGGCGCCGCGGGTCGAGGTGACCCAGGAGAGCCTGCGCGGCAGCGAGACCGGAGCGGAGCAGGAGGGCCCGGAGCCGACCTGGTCGGTGACGGCCGACCGGCTCGACCAGCCGTTGACGCAGCTCGGCCAGGTCATCGTCGTGCCGGACGGACGGGAACTGCGGGCGGTGGACCGCTCCACGGGGCAGGACCGCTGGCGTCACCCGTTCCCGGTGAGCTACCAGTACGCGGTCGCCGGCAGTGTGATCGTCGTCAGCGCCAGCAATGGCGGGCCGCTGGAGGTGCTCGACGCCGCCACCGGCGCCACCCGCTGGCGGGCGGAGGACACCCAGGACGTCGTCGTCCAGCAACAGGTCGTGTACGACCGGGAGTGCGTCGGCACCGGACAGTCCGCGAAGTGTGTCGTCATCGCCCGGGACGTCCGCGACGGTCGCCAATTGTGGAAACTGCCCGCCGACCGGTTCGCCCGGGTGAGCGACGAGGCGCTCGGCGTCCGCGCGCCGTATGCCGCGCCGACCCAGCGGTACGTGGCGGCGCGGCTGAACGGGCGTACCTACACGACCGTCGCACCCACCACCGGCAAGGTCGGCGCCGGACGCCTGCCGAGCCGGGCCTGGTACGGCTTTGTCGCCGACGGCCTGCTGGTGACCACCGACAACGATCCGCCCCGGGGCGACCGGCGGTGCACGGTCAGCATCGCCACCGTCGCCGCGGCCACCGGCGCCGGAGGCTGGTCCGGCGAGGTCTTCAGCGGGCGTCGCGAGGACGGAGAGTGTGCCAAGCGACTGGCGCACGACCACAGTGGGCTGTCCCTGATCGGGGCCGGCACCCGGCTCGTCGCGGTCACCGCCGCCGGCCGGCCCCAGGCGGTCGACCTGCGGACCGGCAGGAAGCAGTGGGAGGGCGTCACCTCCGGCGTGCCGATCGACGGGGACGACCGGTCGGTGCTGGTGCGGCGCACCGCCGACGAGGGCGAGCTGGCCCTGCTCGACATGGCCACGGGCGCGATGCGGTGGACCGCGCCGGATCCGGGTTTGTCCGGCACCTCGGCGAGCTGGCGGTCGAGCGTGACGAAACGCCTCGTGGCGGTCAGCGGCGCGGCAGGTGAGCGACCGGTCGTGCTCGTTTACGACGTGTCGACCGGTCGCCAACTCGGCCGGTACCCCGGTTGGCTCGCCGGGGCCGGGGACGACTGGGTCGCGGTCAGCCACTCCGGAGGACCGGACGGGATCGCCCTGGACCTGTACGCCTTCTGAACCGGCCCGCCGGACCGGTCGCGGGCGACGGCCGTGTCCACCACCGGCCCGCGCGCACGGCCGGACCGCCGCGCGCCCGGAGTCAGCCGGCGAACGGCGGCAGCGCCGCGTAGCCGGGGTGCACCTGGACCTGCTGTGCGAGCTGGGCCATCACCTGGCGTACCCGGGTCAGCGGGTGCTGCGGGAACCCGGCGTCGTACGCCGGGTCGTCGGCGACGTGCGACGGCAGGCCGCCCTCGCCCTCGGACCCGTACGGGTGGGGCCTGAAGTAGTTCGCGGGGCCGACCTGGCCCATGACCACCGCCTCCCGCTGGCCGAACCCCGCGCTCTCGGCGGCCTGCACCCGCAGCACCGCGCTGCACGCGGCCTTCGGCACGATGTAGCTGCCCAGGAACGCCTGGCCGTGGGCCTGGTTGGGCAGCTTGACCTTGATGAGCTGGCGAAGTGCCGGCTGGCCGCCGACCGGCATGACGTCGGCCTCGATCAGCGCACCGCCCTGGGCGGCGGCCATCTTCGCCATCCCCCCGCGCAGCGCGGGCGGGTCCGTCAGCGGGGCGGGCAGGTCGGGAACCAGGTTGAAGAAGGACGCCTGGATCACGATCCGCTCGTCGTTGGCCCAGGTGTCCGCGGCCACCTGCTGGAAGCCGGGGAGGAGGAAGTGCGCGAAGGGATGCATGGGCTCCGATCGTGCCAGATGCCGTGGCGCGTGGTCCCCGGCCCACCCGGGCCGGGGACCACGGCGAAACGCGTACTACTTGGCGGCGGCCGACGGCCGCGGCTTGACGCGGAACGAACCCAGGATGATGTGACGCATCCGTACACCTCCTCTCAACTGGTGGTGGTCAGAGACCGGGCGTGGTCGAGGGCGTCCGTCAGTTCGTCCTCGTTCACGACCAGCCGTTCTGTCAGCAGGCAGGTGCCGACCGGCGTCGTCACCAGGCTGCTGCCGGCCCTACGGTGGATGTCCACCCGCGAGCCGGCGCCGGGCCGCTCGTCGAGCGGAAATCCGAAGCTCAGCCTGTGTACGCCCGCCCGGCCCGGGCGGCGCATGTCCTTTTCCCGGCGCGCCAGCGGCCGCAGCGCCTCGGCGGTGCGGCGCCACCGCTCGGACACGCTCACCCACTCGTCCGTGCGGACGATGAGCTGACGCAGCTCGGGTGCGAGCGCCAGGCGCGCGGCGTGCTCGCAGACCACCTCGGTCAGGCCGTCGCCCAGCCGTTGCTCCAGCGCCTCGGCCAGCACCAGCAGATCCAGCAGGTCCTTGATCCGGTACTTGCGCTGGAAGCGCTCCTCGGCCACGGCGAAGAGCCCGCACAGGTCGTCCTGTTCCACCGGCGCGACCCGCACCGGGACCCCACGAAGGTCGCCGGCAAAGGTGAAGGTGGTGACGTCGGCGCCCATCGGCTTGTCCAGGTGCGCCTCGGCCGCGGGCCACTTCATCGCCACGCCGACGTGCACCTCGTCGGGCCCTTCCAGGATGCTGACCGCCTGGGGTACGGCCCCGCAGCGGTCGACCAGATCCCGTACGCAGGACCACAGGACATCCTGGTTCGGGGCGAACAGGTCGACGTCTCCCGACTGCCGCAGCAGGCCACCGGGATAGCGTCGGGCGATGCACGGGCCCTTGAGGACCGTCGCACCGTAGCGGCCGGCCAGCTCGGCGCCGGTCGCGTGGAGGGTCTCGACGCGCCGCTCCCAGCGGCGCAGGTACGCGCCCTCCGCCTCGTTGAGCTCGAGACCCCGGGCCACGGCGGACGAGAGCCAGGTGGCCAGAATTCCCTTGCGGTTGGCCATGTCGGCGACCCGCCAGGTCGGCAGATCCGGCGGTGCTCCGAGCAGGCGGTCCACGACGTCGAGCTCGACCATGGGTTTCAGCAGCCTTACCGCGAGAACGGATCGATCTGCCGCAGGGTCCCGTCGACGGCCATATTTTCTCGATATCCGGAGGCCGGGCCGGGCGCGGGAGGGCTCCTGAGGACCGGCCGTACCGCAGCCCGCCGTCGGCGAGGCCTGCGACGCAGCGGGCGCCCGCACCGGCACGGACGCGGAACGCGTCCGCACCGGTACGGGCGCCCGGTGGACGAGCGGGCCGGCGCGACGCGCCACGGCGAGGTCCTCGCCGTGGCGCGCCTCCGTCAGCGCACGTGGGCCTCGATGGCCTCGATGATGCGCGGTCGCAGTTCCGCCGCGCGGATGACGGCGTCGACGGAGCCGACCTCGACCGCCCGCTGGATGTTGTGCACCCGGTCGAACTCGGCGGCCACCTCGCCCAGCTTCTCCACGCGCACCGTCGAGCGCAGCTCGTCGAGCTCCGCGGTCAGCGCCGCGCGGTCGGTGCCGGAGGCGGCCGCGACGCGGGCCTCCAGCTCCCGCACGCGCAGGTCGGCCGCGGTACGGGCGTTGACGTCGCCGGAGAACACCACGGCGGCGGCGGGGGCGCCGCCGAGCACCGAGGCGAACGAGCCTTCCAGCGCGAGCACGGTCATGTTCGGGTTCAGCGCCTTCGAGAACACCACGAACGCGCCCCCGTGGTACCGCGAGATCACGCAGAACACGATGGGCCCGCGGAAGTTCACGATCGCGCGGCCGATCTCGGCGCCGTACTCCAGCTGGAGGTTGCGCATCGACTCGGGCGAGCCGTCGAAGCCCGACAGGTTCGCCAGCACCACCAGCGGCCGGTTGCCGCTGGCCGCGTTGATCGCCCGCGCGGCCTTCTTCGACGACCGCGGGAACAACGTGCCCGCGGTGTAGGTGTCCGGACCGTCGGTGGGCGGGAAACCGCGCCGCGGCACCGACCGTGACTCGATGCCGATCAGGCACACCGGCATGCCACCCAGGTGTACGTCCTGCACCGCCACGGTCTCCGCGTCGGCCATGCCCGCCCACCGTTCCAGCACCGGGTGGTCCTGGTCGGAGAGCGCCCGCATCACCGTCCGGATGTCGAACGGCTTCTTGCGGTCCGGGTTGGCCTCGGCGGAGAAGATCTCGCCGACGGTGGTGAAGTCGCTGCCCGTCACGACGTGCGGGAAGTCGGAGATGTCGCGGTCGACGGGGTCGGTCGTCCGCGCCCGCCGCGGCCCCTGCTCGCCGGGTGCGACGTACGTGTGCTGGTAGTGCGCCATCAGCACGTCCCGCGCGGCGGCCAGGTTCGGCGCCCAGTACTGCGCCTGCCCGTTCGGGCCCATCACCCGGTCGTAGCCGCCGATGCCGAAGTTGTCCTCGGCCGAGACCCCGCCGGAGAAGTCGAGCGACTGCTTGCCGGTGAGCACCATCGCCGAGTCGGGCGTCATCACCAGGATGCCCTTGGTGTGCATCAGCATCGTCGCCTCGGCGTTCCAGTACGGCTGCGCGCCGACGGTGATGCCCGCGACCACGATGTTGATCTCGCCGCCGTCCTGGGTGAACTCGACGATCCGCTTGAGCGCCGCGGCCACCCAGTCCATGTTCTCCGTGCCCGACTGCATGGAGATCCGGGCGCCCGCGGACAACGCGTACCACTCCAGCGGCACCTGCATCCGCTCGGCCAGGTCCAGCGCGGCGATCACGCGGCGGCACTCCGGCTCCGACAGCGCGCCGAGCGCCTTCGTCGGGTCGCCGAGCAGCACGACCCGGGTGACGCCCTGTGGGTGCCGCCGGGTCGGCGTGGTCACCACGCCCGCCACGATCGCCGCGCTGTTGCGCCCCTTCGGCCGGTCGACCGGCACCAGCGCGTGGTTCTCGTCGAGGTCGTGCTCGACGAACGTGCCGAGCAGGCCGGTCAGCTCGTACGGGTAGACCGCGTTGCGGCTGCTCGCACGCAGCACCTTCTGCCGGTAGTCGTCGAGCGGCTCGACCGGCTCGTCCGACGGCTCGCCGACGGTCAGCGCGGTGCCGCCGGTGGCGTCGAACGAGACGCGTACGGCGATCTTGGTCAGCTCGCCGGTCCTGCGGTCGCGCTGCCGGGCGATGAACAGGATCTCCTCCAGCCCGGCGCCCGCGGTCGTGGGCAGCACCCGCCGGGCGATCATCTCCAGCTCCGCGCGGGTGAGGTCGCTCGGCGGCCAGACGTAGACCACGATCCGGTTGGTGCTGAAGCGCTTCCTCGACGGCCGCCGCGACTGGGCGCGGCGGATCGAGTCGAGACAGGTGGCGAGCACGTCCTCGGCCGTGGGCAGTGCCACCAGCCTGCCGTCGTGCTCGCGCAGCTCGGTCAGGTCGCGCACCTGCGCGAACGCGACGAGGCGGTCGTCCGACGGGTTCTCCCGCGCCACGCACTGGAAGAGGTAGACCTCCTCGTCCGACGACGGCAGCCGGGTGAGGTCGAACTTGCTCAGCCGCTCCATCTGCATCCGCTGCGCGATGTACGGGTGCAGCCCGCGGATCAGCCGCTCCTCGACCATCCCGAGGGTCGACGGGCGGAACGTGAAGTGGTGGTGCATCACCGCGCCGCTGCGACCCGCGACGGTGGTGGTGAGCCTGCGGACCTGGTTCGGCAGCGGGTGCGCGCTGACGACCTCGTGCAGCGCGGCCGCCATCGCGTCGAAGTCCGCCGGCTGGTTCTCCCAGGCCAGGTAGATGTCGACGTCGATCGCGTCGTGGCCGCCGGCCAGCTCCGCGAGGCCACGCAGTGCGCTGCCCAGCGCGTCGAAGCCCACGGCGGCGGAGACCACGCACGAGCCCGTCCGCTCGGCGACGACGAACGTGCAGCCCTCGCCCTCGCTGGTGCGTACGCCGGTGAGGTCCTTGTTGCCGTAGTACCGCCGGGTCAGCACCTCCAGCATGACCGCGTTGTCGAGGTCGTCGCGCACGAGCCGCTGACCGAGCAGCCGCACCAGCGGCTCGGTGGAGCGCACCATCTCGGCGATGCGCTCGGCGCGGTCCGGCGCGTCCGGGTGCGCGTCCAGGTGGCGCAGGTGCCGGCGTACGTCGGCGTAGACGCGGGCGCGGTTGCGGCGCAGCAGCGGCTGGGCGAACCAGGCGAACACCACGCCGCGCGCGAGGTCGCAGACCACGGGGAAGCGGACCTGCGTCGCGGCCACCAGCCGCTCCAGCGCGAGACCGGCGGGCTCGCGCAGCGACTCGTCCGGCGGCGGCTCCCGCAGCCAGGCGCGCAGCAGCGTCGCGACGACCGTGGCGTCGGCGGAGGCGCGTTGCAGGGCGAGGAAGATCCGGAACACGGCGGCTTCGAGCGCGGGGGAGCGCTCCAGCTCGGTGACGCCGTAGTGCGCGAGCGCCTTGGCGAGCTTGGCCTGGAAGGCCTCCGGCAGCCCGGCCCGGTCGACGTCGAGGTACTGCAGGTAGGTGTGGAAGTACTCGCGGGCGCTCGGCACGTGGCCGGCGCCGCCGCCGTCCTCGCCCGTCGGCCGGTTGCGGCTGAGCTCGGTGAGGTCGGCGAACACGTCGATGAGGCCGAGTTCCTCGGCCAGCGGCCGGTGGCCGTCCTCGGTGGCCGCCCGGCGGGCGGCGAGGTAGTCGTCGAGCAGCCGGCGCTCGTCGTGCGGGTCGACGTCGAAGCCGAGCAACAGGCTGCGCAGGTCCTCCTGACCGCGCGTGGCGCGTTCCCGCGCCGGGATGCTCGCGGGCGCGGCGGGCAGGTCCAGCTCGACGGACTCGGTCGCCGCGGCCTCCCCGGCCTCGGCGTCGTCGGCGAGCGGCTCCAGCCGCAGCAGCGGCGCGCCGGTCTCCACCTGGGTGCCGACGGACACGACGCATTCCTTCAGCCGCGCCTTGAACGGCGCCCGCAGCACCGTCTCCATCTTCATGCTCTCCAGCACCAGCACCGGCGCGCCCGCCTCGACCTCGGCGCCGACCTTGAGCGGCGTGGCGACGACCAGCGCGGGCATGGGCGAACGCAGGACACCGCCCTCGTCGCGGGTGACCCGGTGCGCCACGCCGTCCACCTCGACCAGGTGGATCGGCCCGTGCGTGCCGATGAGCAGGCGGTACCGGGTGCCGTTGACGACGATCTGCCCGGTGTGCCGGTCGAAGCGCTCCAGCTCGACGTCGGCGGTGCGCACTGCGCCGCCCGCTTCGACGCCGACGCGGAACCGGTGCGCGCCGACCCGCGCGACGCGCACGCGGTAGCCGACGCCGCGCAGCTTGAGGTCCAGCGGCCGGCCGCTCTCGTGCTGCACCTGCGGGCGTCCGCCGAACGCCGTCGACAGCAGCCGCTGCCGCTCGACGCGTTCCTCCTCCTCGTACGCCTCGATGGCGGCGGCCGCCAGCGCGACGGCGGAGTGCCGGTGCGTGACGAGCCTGCCCTCGCCCCGGACGCGGTCGATCCAGCCGGTGTCCGCGCTGGCGTCGATCACCTCGGGCTGGTCGAGCAGGTCGAGCACGAAGCTCTTGTTCGTCGCGCCGCCCTCGATGATCACCGTGGTCTGCGCCATCGCGCGGCGCAGCCGGCCGAGCGCCTCGTCGCGGTCGCGGCCGTACGCGATGATCTTCGCGATCATGGAGTCGAAGTCGGCGGGGATGGTGTCGCCCTCGCTGACGCCGGTGTCCACGCGGATGCCGGGCCCGGCCGGCAGGTCCAGCCGCGCGATGCGGCCGGGGGAGGGCGCGAAGTCGCGGTCGGGGTCCTCGGCGTTCAGCCGGGCCTCGATGGCGTGCCCGCGCTCCACCGGCGGCTCGCCCTCGAGCCGCCCGCCCGAGGCCACGTGCAGCTGCGCCCGGACCAGGTCGAACCCGGTGGTGGACTCGGTGATCGGGTGCTCGACCTGCAGGCGGGTGTTGACCTCCAGGAACGCGAACAGCCGGTCGCCGGGGTGGTAGAGGAACTCGACGGTCGCCGCGCCGCGGTAGCCGACCGCGACGGCGAGCCGTTCGGCCGACGCCTTGAGCTCGGCGGTCTGCTCAGGACCGAGCACCGGCGACGCCGACTCCTCGATGACCTTCTGGTTGCGCCGCTGCACGGAGCAGTCGCGGACCCCGAGCGCCCACGCGGTGCCCTGGCCGTCGGCGATCACCTGGACCTCGACGTGCCGGGCGCCGGTGACCAGGCGTTCCAGGAACACGACGCCGCTGCCGAACGCCCGCGCGGCCTCCTGGCTGGTGCGCTCGTAGGCGTCGGCCAGCTCCGCCTCGTTGGTGATCACGCGGATGCCGCGTCCGCCGCCACCCGCGGTCGCCTTGAGCATCAGCGGGTAGCCGATCTCGGCCGCCGCCGCCAGGGCGGCGTCCAGGGTCTCGACCGCGCCGCGGCTCCACGGCGCGACGGGCACGCCGACCTCCTCGGCGATGAGCTTCGCGCCGATCTTGTCGCCGAGCTTGCGCATGGCGTCCGGGCTCGGTCCGACGAAGGTGACGCCGACCCTCTCGCACAGCTCCGCGAACGCCGGGTCCTCGGCGACGAAGCCCCAGCCGACCCACGCGGCGTCGGCCCCGGTCTCCACCAGTGCGCGCTCCAGCACCTTCAGGTCGAGGTACGGGCGCGCGGACGCGGGACCGAGGTCGTAGGACAGGTCCGCCTCGCGGACGAAGGTGGCCGTACGGTCGACGTCGGTGTGCAGGGCGACGGTCTCGATCCGTGTCCCGGTCTCCGCGGCGATGTCCCGTACGGCGTGGATGAGCCGCATGGCGGCCTCACCACGGTTGACGATGGCGACACGACTGAACACCGATCGAGCCCTCCTTTTAGACAAATGATGCGGGGCGCCGCAACGCGGCGGCACCTTCGGCAGTGTCCACCCTTCCGCCTGTGGATCAAAAGGTCAGGGGTCCGGATCCGTTCGGCGGACGGGCGGGACTATGGCCGTGAACAGCCAAAACTCCGTCCGCAGCCGTGATCGTTTCCCGGCATGTGTTGCGGCCGTCCACTTCGTGGGAGGGTGGTGCGCCCGGGGCGCGCATATGTTACTGACGGGTTCGTGTCGACAGGTGTCGCGACGGGTGCCTCAGCGGGGACCGGGGCCGCCGTCGGGGTCGCCGACGAGCGAATCCGGAACACGCATGCGCCACGCGTCGGTGACGAGTTCCGTCAGGCGGTCGACGTCCACCTTCGCCAGCCGCAGCATGACCAGGGGCAGCCCCTCGTACGCGGGCGTGGTGAAGAAGACCTCGGGCTCGCCGAGGAGCAACGCCTGCTTCTCCGCCTCGTCGCCGACGTACAGCACCGCGACGTCGGTCCGGATCAGACGCGACGTGCCGGGTCTGCGCTCGGGATAGGACCAGACGAACCCCTTGTCGGCGACCCGGAAGTCGAAGCCCTCGCTGTCGATCTCGACCACGTGGGGCAGCGCCAGCGCCACGTGACGGACGTCGTCGGCGTCAGCCATCGGGGTTGCTCCGCAACATCGTCTCCCGCACCCGGGCAGACTAGCCGCTGCGCGGCGCGCGACCGCCGCGGCACCGAGCGTGGTGACGCCGGCGATCACGAAGGTCGCCGCAGGCAGGCCGGGCGGCCGGCCCGCCGGTCGCACGAACGGACCTGTCTTCCCGGAGACCAGGGCGCGCGGGGTCAGGTTGCGGCGGGTCCTCCGCCGCGGATGAGAGCATGGTGCTGGCGCGCGGGCCCGACCGGCGGGAACCGGCTGCGCGCAGCGGCTCCGGTCGCCGTCCGACCGCCGCCGCCCGACTGTGAACTCCGTTACCTCCCCGCCGAGCGGGAATGAGATCACCGGATCCGGATTTGGAGCCAGATGTGACTCCTGCACTCTTCCCAGCCCGGCTGCGTACCGACCGGTCGGAGGCGAGCCGATGACGGCCGCCGTCGACGCCCCGCAGGGGCCGGCAGCCCCGCTGACGCCCGGTGACCTGATGAGCCCCCGGCAACGCCTGCGGCTCGTCCTCGTCCTCGGGTCGCTGATCGCGGTGGGTCCGCTGACCATCGACATGTACCTGCCCGCGCTTCCCGCGATCGTCGACGACTTCCGGACCACGTCGGCGGCGGTCCAGCTGACCCTCACCGGCACGCTGGCGGGCCTCGCCCTCGGCCAGTTGCTGATCGGCCCGCTGTCCGACGCCGTCGGCCGGCGCGCGCCGCTGATCGCGGGCATCGCGCTGCACGTTGTGGCGTCGTTGCTCTGCGTCGTCGCGCCGAGCATCGAGATTCTCGGCGCGTTGCGGGTGGTGCAGGGCCTCGGCGTCGCCGCGGCCTCGGTGGTCGCGATGGCCGTGGTCCGTGATTTGTTCGACGGCGCGGCCTTCGCGAAGCTGCTCTCCCGGCTGCTGCTGGTCATGGGGGCGGCGCCGATCCTCGCGCCGACCCTCGGCGGCGGGCTGCTGCGCTGGACGGACTGGCGCGGCGTGTTCGTGGCGCTGGCCGCCTTCGGTGTGCTGCTCGTGGTGGTCGCCGCGCTCGGCCTCCGCGAGACGCTGCCCGCCGAACGGCGCCGGCGCGGCGGGGTGGTCGCGACGGTGGGCGTGTACGGCTCGCTGCTGCGCGACCGTACGTTCGTGGGCCTGGTCCTGGTCGCCGGACTGGCCATGGCGGCGTTGTTCGCGTACGTCGCCGGGTCGTCGTTCGTCTTCCAGGAGCAGTACGGCCTGGACGAGCAGGAGTTCGGGTTGGCCTTCGGAGCGGGCGCGGTCGGCCTGATCGCGGCGACCCAGTTCAACGTGCGGCTGCTGCGCCGCCACTCGCCGCAGCGGATCCTCGTCGTCGCCCTGGCCGCGGGGAGCGTGGCCGGACTGGCACTGCTGGCCTTCGCCGTGACCGGGCTCGGCGGGCTGCCGAGCCTGCTGGTGTCGTTGTGGCTGGTGCTCGCGGCGGCGGGCCTCGCAATGCCCAACGCGCCGGCCCTGGCCCTGTCCCGCCACGGGGAGGCGGCCGGCACGGCCTCCGCCCTGCTCGGCGCCGTGCAGTTCGGCGTCGGTGCCCTGGCCGCGCCCCTGGTGGGCGTCCTGGGCACCGGCGCGGTCGCCATGTCCGTCGTCGTCGCGGGAGGCATGCTGGCGGCGACGGCGGTCCTGCTCGTCGTCGTGCGGCCGTCCCGGCTCGCCGACCTCGAACCGGACGCGGTGGTCCTGGCCGCGCACTGAGCGGGGGTGAGGGGCCCGGCCCGGCGTCGCGCCGAGGCCCGACCCGGCGGCGGCCGCGCGGCCGCCACCGCCGCGCGGCCGCCACCGCGGGGCGGTCGCCACCGTCGTGGTCAGCGCGGCTGTTCGGCGAGGTTCCGGATGCCCTGCAACGTGCCGGTCATGGCGTCGCGCAGGGCGTCCAGCCGGCGTGCGATGACCTGCTCCTCGTTCTCGGGGGCCTGGTCGATGACCAGGCTGAGCCCGGTGCGGGTGGGGCCGATCCGCACGGAGTGGGACAGCCGGCACCCGCCGTTCTCGGCGGTGAGGCGGTACTGCCAGGTGGCACCCGGTCGCGCGGGGTCGGTGGGGCCGCCGCCGAAGCGGTTGTCCGGGTCGAGCACGACCCAGCCGAAGACCCGCGGCGCGTCGAACCGCACGATGTGCGAGATGGTGCGCCACTCGCCCAGCGCCGGATGGTGGTTGTGCCCCTCGAACCGGGCGCCGAGCGTCGGCTCCCGGCTGCCGTCCAACCATCGCACCCGGCGCAGTTCCGGACTGAACCGCGGGGGCAGCTCGATGTCCGTGACCAGCTCCCAAACCCGGTCGGGATCGGCTGCCACGTGCAGGTCGCACTCGACCGCCGGGCCGTCGACGTAGCGCACGGCATCCTCCTTCGTGTCCTTCACTGTCTTCCGGTCCGCGCACCGCACCCACCGTCGTCGGACGGGCGACAGCCGCACCGGACAAGGATGGCCCGTCCGGGGCCGACCGCGCAGCCCCGCACGCTCATGTGTCTCGATGCCGACTGTCGGCGCGCGCATCGACGGCCGGCGTTTGACCCGCCCGATCGCCGGGGCTGCACGCGGCCTCCGCCGCCGGCTGCCGCGATCCGGCGTCGGGGTCATGGCGGCGGCGGGAACGGGTATGCCGCCGCATGGGAACCGAGGTCGTCGTGGTCGGCGCCGGCTTCTCCGGGCTGGCCGCCGCGCTCGCGCTCGCCCGCGCCGGCGTGCGGACGCGGGTGCTGGAGGCGCGGGACCGGGTGGGCGGGCGGGTGCTCACCCGGTGGCTGGCCGACGGCACCCAGCTCGATCTCGGGGCCCAGTGGGTCGGCCCCACCCAGGACCGGGTCAACGGGCTGCTTGCGCGGTACGGGATCGCCACCTTCCCGTCCGCCGCGTACGGCGCGTCGGGCGTGCTGTTCCCCGACGGCCGGCACGCCGGGGCGCCCGAGGCCGCCGCGCGGGTCCTCGACCTGCTCGACGCGTACGCCGAGCGGGTCGACCCGGCCGCGCCGTGGGCGGGAGCCGAGGCCGCCGAGTGGGACCGTACGACGCTGGCCGGCTGGCTGCGCACGGCCGCGCCGGACCCGGCCACCGCCCGGTACCTCGGGCGGCTGCTCGCGGGCGGGCTGCTGGCCGCCGGCCCGGACGAGATCTCCGTGCTCCAACTGGCGTTCTACCTGCGCTCCGGCGGCGGCAGCCGGGCGTTGCTCGCCATGGCCGGCGGCGCGCAGCAGGACCGGATCGTCGGCGGACCGCCGGTGCTGGCCGAGGCGCTGGCCGCCGCCCTCGGCCCGGACGCGGTACGGCTGTCCGCGCCCGTGCGGGCCATCGCGCAGGACCGCGCCGGCGTGGTCGTGCACACCGACACCGGCCGCGTCGAGGCGGACGCGGTGGTGGTCGCCGTGCCGCCGACGCTGGCCGGGCGCATCCGGTACGACCCGCCGCTGCCGCCCCTGCGCGACGCGCTCACCCAGCGGATGCCGATGGGCTCGGCGATCAAGGTCCACGCGATCTACCCGGAGCCGTTCTGGCGCGCCGACGGCCGTTCCGGCGTCGCGTTCTGCCTCGCCGGGCCGGTCACCGAGACGGTGGACAACAGCACCCCGGCCTCCCCACGCGGGGTGCTCACCGCGTTCAGCTACGGCCCGGAGGCGAACGCGCTGCGACGGATGCCGCCGCCGGAGCGCAGGGCGAGCCTGCTCGACGCCCTCGCCGCCGTCGCCGGACCGGCCGCCCGGCGGCCCGAGGAGTTCGTCGAGTACGACTGGTCGGCCGACGAGTGGACGCGCGGTTGCTTCTGCGGGGCGCCTACCCCCGGCTCCTGGTGCGGCTACGGCCCGGAGCTGCGCCAGCCGGTGGGGCGGGTGCACTGGGCCGGCACGGAGACCGCCACCCGGTGGGCGGGTTACCTGGACGGGGCGATCGAGGCCGGCGAGCGGGCGGCCGCGGAGATCCTGGCGCAGCCGGGCGGTTGACGCGGCGGGGCCGGCTGCTCGGCGGCTCAGCCGCTCGGCGGTGGCGGTCGCCGTTGGCACCGACCGGAGGCCGGGCGAGGAGGTGCCCGGCCGGTGCCGCGTCGACCGGTAAGCTCCAACCTCGGCGTACGTGCGTCGACCGGTGTTCGTCGGGACGAGGGGTCACCTCACCGCCCCCGGTGAGCTGAGCAGGGTGGAGTGGTTGTGACGGCCGACTGGCAGGCGGGCGGTGCCGGCGCCGCCGGGTCAGGGCTGGCGCTGGCGGCCATCCAGGGGCGGCAGAGCCTGCGCGAGGAGGTGGCGCACGCGCTGCGCGCCGCGATCGTGGCGGGCCAGATCAGGCCCGGCACCATCTATTCGGCGCCCACCCTGGCGACGCAGTTCGGGGTCTCCCCGACGCCCGTGCGCGAGGCGATCCTCGATCTGGCCAAGGAGGGCCTGATCACGATCGTCAAGAACAAGGGCTTCCGGATCCGTTCCCTGTCCGAGCGGGAACTCGACGAGATCACGCAGATCCGGGAACTGCTGGAGATCCCGGTCGTGGCCGAGCAGGTGGGCCGGCTCTCGGCGGAGCAGTTGCGCGAGCTCCGGGGGCTCGCGGAGGCCATCGTCAGGGCCGCGAGCCGGGGCGACGTCGTGGCGTACATCGAGGCGGACAGCGAGTTCCACCTGACCCTGCTGCGCGCGGGCGGCAACCTGCGGCTGGTGGAGACGGTGGCCGACCTGCGTAACCGCACCCGCCTGTACGGGCTCGACGCACTGGTCAGGGACGGCCGGCTGGTCGACTCGGCGGACGAGCACGTCCAGCTCATGGAGCTGTTCGCGGCGGGGGACCGGGACGGGGTCGTGGACCTGATGCGCAGCCACCTGCGGCACGTGCGCGGAATCTGGGCCGACCGACCCGAGCGTTAGCCGGGGCGCGTCGCCGCGGGCCGCCATCTCCCGGTCCGCTGCCGCACATCACCGCGCCGACGACGGGCGCCGGTGCCGGAAGAGGAACACCGTTCGCACCTGGTGACGTCCCCGACAGCCGTGCTACGGTGCCATGTAACATTTTACTGGAGGTGGCGTGGAACAGATTCCGTGGCGGGGCGTCCTGGCGGCCACCGCCCTGCCGTTCGACTCCCGTGACCTGAGTGTCGACCTCGGCGCGTACGCGGCGCACGTCGGCTGGCTCGCCGAGAACGGTTGCCGCGGCGTCGTCCCGAACGGCTCGCTGGGGGAGTACCAGGTCCTCAGCGCCGGGGAACGCGAGGCCGTCGTGCGGACCGCGGTGCAGGCGGCACCGGCCGGCTTCTCGGTGGTTCCCGGCGTGTCGGCGTACGGCGCGGACGAGGCGCGACGCTGGGCGGACCAGGCGGCCGAGGCGGGCTGCCAGGCCGTGATGCTGCTGCCGCCCACCGCCTACCGCGCCGACGACGCGGCCGTGCTGGCCCACTACCGGGAGGTGGCCAAGGCCGGCCTGCCGATCGTCGCCTACAACAATCCGCTCGACACCCGCGTCGACCTCACGCCGGCACTGCTGCGGCGGCTCTTCGACGAGGGCCTCGTGGTCGCGGTCAAGGAGTTCAGCGGCGACGTCCGCCGCGCGTACGAGATCGCCGAACTCGCTCCCGGCCTCGACCTGCTGGCCGGCGCCGACGACGTCGCCCTCGAACTGCTGATGGCCGGCGCGGTCGGCTGGATCGGCGGCTACCAGAACGCCATCCCGGACAGTTGCGCCCGCCTCTACCAGGCCGTCGTCGCCGGGGACCTGGCGACCGCCGTGCCGCTGTACCGGACGCTGCACCCGCTGCTGCGCTGGGACTCCCGGTCGGAGTTCGTCCAGGCGATCAAGCTCTCCATGGACGTGGCCGGCCGGCCGGGCGGACCCACCCGCCAGCCACGCCAGCCCCTGCCCCCGGCGGTCGTCACCGAGATCCGGGAGACCACCGAGCGGCTTCTCGCGGCGGGTCACCGCTGATGCGCACCAACCGCGTCATCCACGTGGTCGACTCGCACACGGAGGGGATGCCCACCCGGGTGGTCACCGGCGGAGTCCCGGTGATCCCCGGCGCCACCATGGCGCAGCGCCGGGAACACCTGATGGCCCACCTTGACCACCTGCGCACCTTCCTGATGTACGAGCCCCGGGGCCACTCGGCCATGTCCGGGGCGATCCTGCAACCCCCGACCCGGCCGGACGCCGACTTCGGCGTGATCTACATCGAGGTGTCCGGCTGCCTGCCGATGTGCGGCCACGGCACCATCGGCGTGGCCACCGTGCTGGTCGAGACCGGGATGGTCGAGGTCACCGAGCCGGTGACCACCGTACGCCTGGACACGCCCGCCGGACTGGTGGTGGCGTCGGTCGCGGTGACCGCCGGCCGCGCCACCGCCGTCACGATCCGCAACGTCCCGTCCTTCGCCGCCGCGCTGGACGCCGTGGTGGACGTTCCCGGCCTGGGACGGGTCCGCTACGACCTGGCCTACGGCGGAAACTTCTACGCAGTGGTGGACCTCGCCGAGTTGGGGCTCAGCCTCGACCGCGTCCACAGACAGCCGCTGCTGGAGGCCGGACTGGCCATCATGGCGGCGGTCGACGCCACCGACCGGCCGGTGCATCCGGAGCAGCCGGAGATCTCCGGCTGCCGCCACGTGTACCTGGCCGGCGAGGGCTCGGACGCCCGCCACTCCCGGCACGCCATGGTGATCCACCCGGGCTGGTTCGACCGGTCGCCCTGCGGCACCGGCACGTCGGCGCGGATGGCGCAGCTGCACGCCCGGGGCCTGCTCCCGTTCGACCGGGACTTCGTCAACGAGTCCCTGCTCGGCACCCGGTTCGTCGGGCGACTGGTCGGCACCACCACCGTCGCGGGTCGCCCGGCGGTGGTGCCGACCGTCACCGGGCGGGCCTGGCTGACCGGCACCGCCCAGTACTTCCTCGACCCTGACGACCCCTTCCCGGCGGGATTCCTGTGGTGAGTGAGCTGATTCGGAGTCGTTCCCCGCAGTGCCCGAGCGACGTGGTCGTCCAGCGGGCCGCGGCAACGCAGGAGGAGGTCCGGGCGCTGGCCGCGCGGGCGCGTACCGCACAGGCCGGGTGGTGCCGGGAGGGGCCGGCCGGCCGCGCCTCGGCCCTGCGCGCGGCGGCCGACCGGCTGCGCGACCGGGCCGACGCGGTCGCCGACCTCATCGTCCGCGAGGTCGGCAAGCCGGTGAGCGAGGCCCGCGCCGAGGTGGACCGCGGGGCGGCCATCCTGGACTACTACGCGCAGGCCTGCTACGCCGCGACCGGTGACGTGCTGGCACCCTCGCTCCCGGCGCACCAGCCCGGCCTGCTCTTCACCGAACGCCGCCCGCGCGGCGTCGCCGGGCTGGTCACGCCGTGGAACTTCCCGCTGGCCATCCCGCTGTGGAAGGCCGCACCGGCGCTCGCCACCGGCAACGCCGTGCTGCTCAAGCCCTCCCCGGACGCGCTCGCCTGCGGCGAGGCCGTCGAGGGGCTGTTCGACGGGCTGCTGCCGAACGGGCTGCTGCACGTCGTACCGGGCGGGACGGAGACCGGGCGGGCGGTCGTCGAGGCGAGCGACGTCGTCTCGTTCACCGGGTCCGCGACCGTCGGCGCTCAGGTCGCGGTCGCGGCCGCCCGCGCCGGGCTGCCGGTGCAGGCGGAGATGGGCGGCCAGAACGCAGCCCTGGTGCTGCCCGACGCGGACCTCGGGCAGACCGCCGCGCTGCTGGCCAACGCCGCGATGGGGTACGCCGGACAGAAGTGCACCGCGACCCGGCGGATCGTCGTGGTGGGAGACGCGCGGGAGTTCACCGAGGCGCTGGTGGCCGCGGTGGCGTCGTTGCGGTTCGGCGATCCGGCCGAGGCGACCGTGGTCGCCGGCCCGGTGATCGACGCGGCGGCCCGCGACCGGGTCCTCGACGCCGCCGAGGCCGCGCGGGCGAGCGGGGCGCGGCTGCTCACCGGCGGCACGGGCGGCCCGTCCACCGCCGACGACGGCTGGTACGTCGCGCCGGTGCTGATCGACGGGCTCGACCCGGCACACCCCGTGGCCCGGGAGGAGACGTTCGGGCCGCTGGCCACGATCCTGGCCGTGCCGGACCTGACCAGCGCCGTCGACCTGATCAACGACGTGCGGTACGGGCTCGTCACCTCCGTGCACGGCCGCGACGTCGGAGCGCTGCTCGACGTCGCCCGGCGGGTCGACACCGGCCTGATCCGGGTCAACGCGCCGACGACCGGAGTGGACTTCCACGCGCCGTTCGGCGGCGAGAAGGCCTCCAGCTACGGCCCGCGCGAGCAGGGCACCGCCGCCCTGCACTTCTACACCTCGGTTCGCACCGTCACCTTCGCGGCGCCGCCGCGACCCAACTGACCCACCCCACCAACCACCCCCGTCAAGGAGCCGCTGTGACCCGCGCCGACCTGCGTACCGGCAGCCACGACCTGCCGGTCAGCCCCGCGCTCGAGGAGTTCATGCTGTCCGGCTGGGCGGACACCGAGCAGTACGACCTGCCGGTCGACGAGGTCGCCGGCTGGGCCGCGACCCGGCGCGCGCGACTGCACGACCTGTTCCCCGGCCAGCGCCTGGTGGTCCCGGCCGGAGAATACAAGCAGCGCTCCAACGACCAGAACTTCCGCTTCCGGCCCCACTCGGCCTACACCTGGCTGACCGGCGATCAGTCCTCCGACGGCGTCCTGGTGATCGAACCCGACGGGGACACCACGCTGTTCCTGCGCCCACGCTCGGGGCGCAAGGACGGCGAGTTCTTCCGGGACCGGGTCTACGGCGAGCTGTGGGCCGGCCGGCGCCCCACGCTGGGGGAGAGCAGCCGGCGGCTCGCCCTGCCGACCCGCCACGTCGCCGAGCTGGCGCCGGCGCTGGCCGGGGCGCACACGCCGACCCGGGTGCTGCGCGGCGTCGACCGGGGCGTCGACGCGCTGCTCGGCGGCGGGGCCACCGCCGGCGATGCCGAGTTCGCCACGGTGCTGGCCGAACTCCGCCTGCTCAAGGACCCCTGGGAGATCGCCCAGTTGGAGCAGGCGGTGGCCACCACGACCCGGGGCTTCGAAGACGTGGTGCGGGCGCTGCCGATGGCGATGCGTACGTCCGAGCGGTATCTGGAGGGGGTGTTCTGGCAGCGCGCCCGGCTGGAGGGCAACGACGTCGGCTACCAGTCCATCGTGGCCGCCGGCGCGCACGCGGCGACCCTGCACTGGAACGACAACGACGGGCCGGTCCGCGACGGTGACCTGCTGCTGCTCGACGCCGGGGCGGAGACCCGGTCGCTGTACACCGCCGACATCACCCGGGTGCTGCCGGTCTCCGGCCGGTTCAGCCCCTTGCAGCGTGACCTGTACGAGCTGTGCCGGCGGGCCAACGACGCCGCGCTGGAGTGCCTGCGGCCGGGCGCGCGGTTCCGGGCTTTCCACGAGGCGGCGATGACCGTGCTGGTGCACGGGCTGGCGGATCTCGGGGTGCTGCCCTGCACGCCGGAGCAGTCGTTGGCGGAGGACTGCGGCCTGCACCGCCGGTGGACCCTCTGCGGCTCGGGCCACATGCTCGGGCTGGACGTGCACGACTGCGCCGCCGCCCGGTCCGACACCTACCTGGACGGCCGGCTCGCGGCCGGTCACGTGCTGACCGTGGAACCGGGACTGTACTTCCAGCCGGACGACGAACTCATCCCCGCCGAGCTGCGCGGGCTGGGCATGCGCATCGAGGAGGACGTGCTGATCACCGACGACGGATACCGCATGCTCTCCGACGACCTGCCCCGCCGCGCGGACGACGTCGAGGCGTGGATGCACCGCATCGCTTCATGACCACCGCCAGCCCGGACGTCGTCGTCATCGGGGCGGGCATGGTCGGCGTCGCCTGCGCCTACTACGCCGCCCGCGCCGGACTGACCGTCACCGTGGTCGACCGGGGCGGAGTGGCCGCCGGCACCACCGGCGCCGGCGAGGGCAACATCCTCGTCTCCGACAAGCCGCCCGGGCCGGAGCTGGCGCTGGCCCGCCACTCCGTCGCCCTGTGGCGGGAACTCGGGGAGACCCTGGGCGCGGAACGCATCGAGCTGGAACACAAGGGCGGCCTGGTGGTGGCCGCCTCGCCGGCCGAACACGCCGCGCTGCGGGCGTTCGCCGCGAGCCAGCGCGGGGCCGGGGTCGAGGCGTACGAGGTTGCCGCCGACGCGTTGCCCGACCACGAGCCGCACCTGGCCCGGGACCTCGCCGGCGGCGTGCACTATCCGCAGGACACGCAGGTGCAGCCGATGCTGGCCGCCGCCCACCTGCTGCGCGCCGCCCGGGTGCGGGTGCTGACCGGGACCACGGTCGTCGGTGTGCGCCGCGACCCCGCGGGAGCGGTCCGGGGCGTGGTGACCGACCGGGGAACGCTGCACACCACGACGGTGGTCAACGCCGCCGGCGTCTGGGCCGGCGAGGTCGCCGCCCTGGCCGGCGTCGAGCTGCCGATCCTGCCCCGGCGCGGCTTCATCCTCGTCACCGAGGCGCTGCCGCCACTGGTCCGGCACAAGGTGTACGCGGCCGGCTACGTCGCCAACGTCGGCCGCAGCACGGGCGACCTGGAGGTGTCGCCGGTGGTGGAGGGCACCAGGGCGGGCACGATCCTGATCGGCTCCACCCGGGAACGGGTGGGATTCGATCCGACCTTCCCGCTGCCGGCGCTGCGCCGGCTGGCGGCGGGAGCGGTCCGGCTCTTCCCGGTCCTCGGCCGGGTCTCGGCGATCCGCGCCTACCGGGGGTTCCGGCCCTACAGCCCCGACCACCTGCCGATGATCGGCGCCGATCCCCGGGTGCCGGGCCTTTACCACGCCGCCGGCCACGAGGGGGCCGGGATCGGTCTCGCCCCGGCCACCGGGCACGCCGTCGCGGCGCTGCTGACCGGGCGCCGCCCGGACGTGGACCTACGACCATTCGCCCCGGAGCGCCATGATGTTCACCTTTGACGGCCGTCCCGTCCCGACCGACGGGCGACGGACGATCGCCGCCGCGCTGCTCGCCGCCGGCGTCCGCTCGTGGCGCCGGACCCGGGTCGGTGACCGACCCCGGGGGATCTTCTGCGGGATCGGAATCTGCTTCGACTGCCTGGTCCGCGTCAACGGGGCCTCGTCGCAGCGCGCCTGCCTGGTCATCGCCCGCCCGGGCGACGTGGTCGAGACCCACGACGACGGGCCGCGGCCGTGACCGCGTACGACGTGGTGGTGATCGGCGCCGGACCGGCCGGGCTGGCCGCGGCGGCCTCGGCGGCGCGGACCGGCTGCAGGGTGGCGGTGCTGGACGCCGGGCTGCGGCCGGGCGGGCAGTTCTGGCGGCACCGGCCCGACGCGGACGGCAGCGGCCACCCCGACTGGTCGACGTTCGCCCGGCTGCGCGAGCAACTCGGCCGGGTCGACCACCGCGCCGACGCCGCCGTCTGGTTCGTCGAGTCCCGTCGGGCCACGTCGGGCTGCGCCGGTCCGGAGTTCACCGTGCAGACCCGATCGGGGGCGGTGCACGGGCGCCGGCTGGTCGTCGCCACCGGCGCCCACGACCGGGTCGTGCCGTTCCCGGGCTGGGACCTGCCCGGGGTGGTGACCGCCGGCGGCGCCCAGGCCCTGCTCAAGGGCCAGGGGGTGACCTTCGCGCGGCGGATCGTGGTGGCGGGGACGGGACCGTTCCTGCTGCCGGTCGCGACCGGCCTCGCCGAGGCGGGCGGCACCGTCGTCGGCGTCTACGAGGCGAACGACCCGGCGGGGTACGCCCGTCACCTCCGTGCGGTCGCCGGCGCGGCCGGCAAGCTCGCCGAGGCCGGCCGCTACGGCTGGCGGATGCTCCGGCACACGGTGCCCTACCACCGCCGGACGGCGGTGGTGGCCGCGCACGGCACCGACCACGTGACCGGGGTGACCGTCGCCCCGGTCGGTCCCGGCGGCACCGTGTCGGTCGGCACCGGCACCGAGGTGGAGTGCGACGGCCTCGCGGTGGGCTTCGGATTCACCCCGCAGGTGGAGTTGGCCGTGGCCCTGGGCTGCGCGACCCGGCTGGACTCCGACGGCAGCCTGGTGCTGGCCGTCGACGCGGCCCAGACGACCTCGGTGCCGGGGGTGTACGCCGCCGGTGAGGTCACCGGCGTCGGCGGCGCCGCCCTGGCGCTGGTGGAGGGACAGCTGGCCGGGGGCGCCGCCGCGCTGTCTCTCGGCCGTCCGCCGCCCTGGTCGGCCCGCCGGCACGACCGTCTGCTGCGTGCCCGGCGTCGGCTGCGCCGGTTCGCGGCGGCGCTGCACGCGGTCCATCCCGTGCCGGCCGGCTGGCCGGACTGGTGCGCCGACGACACGCTCGTCTGCCGGTGCGAGGAGGTGCCCGCCGGAGCGGTCCGGCGGGCGGTGCGTGAGCTGTCCGCCACCGATGCCCGTGGCGCGAAGCTGCTGACCCGGGCCGGGATGGGCTGGTGCCAGGGGCGGGTCTGCGGCTACGCCACCGCCTGCCTGGCGGCGCGGGAGGCGGGCCGGACGGCCGGTGCGGCCGACCTGGCCGGGTACGCGTCCCGTCCGCTGGCGCAGCCGGTCACGCTCGGCGAACTCGCCGCCGAAGAGTGAGAGTCACACGGCGTCGCCGGTCACGTGGTGCCCGGCGACGCTTCCTCGGAGCCGGGCCGGGCCCGGCCGGTCGCGCGACCTGCGGGTGTGGCCGCCGCGCGAGCGCTGGCGGCCACACCGGCGTGGCGCGGGTCCTCAGTACTGCGACCGCACGGTGACCCCGCTGAACGCCTGCTTGGCGTGCAGGCTCACGTAGTGGTAGCCGGGGGCCGGGTTGTCGATCGTGATCGTCTCACCGTTGCCGCTGGTGACCGACCGTTGGGTGTACGTGCTCGTGGTGGCCCAGCCGCTGCGGCTGTAGTACAGGTCCGCGTCGCCGGTGCCACCGGACGACGTGATGGTCAGGCTGGCGGTGCCGGCCGGAACCTGGAGGTAGAGATAGTACAGGTTCCCGGCGGTGGCCTGGAGGTTGCCGCGCTGACAGTTGCGGCCCAGCGTCCGTACGTCGCCGCCGGTGCACTCGGGCAGCGCGGCGGGGTCGCCGGTGACGGTGACGTTCCGGGAGGTCCTGGCGGTGGCGCCCTTGTCGTCGGTGACGGTGAGCGTGACCGGGTACGTGCCGGCGGCGCGGTAGGTCTTCGTGGGGTTGGTCGCCGTCGAGGTGGTGCCGTCACCGAAGGTCCAGGACCGGGCGGCGATGCTGCCGTCGCCGTCGGTGGACTGGTCGGTGAAGGTGGCGCTCAGCCCGGTGGTGGCAGACGTGAACGCCGCGACCGGGGCCTGGTTCGCGGGCGGGTTGGTGGCGCCGCCGCAGTTGCCGGCCGAGCAGGCGTCCAGCCAGGCGTACCAGTCGGCGTCGTAGCGGTTGCCGATGGTGCCGGTCAACAGCGTGCGGGCGGCGTTCCAGTTGCCCGTGCGGTAGTGCCCGAGCAGCGTGGTGACGTCGCCGCGGTGCGACTGGAGCATGTACCGCACCGCCAGGTAGCCCCACCGGTAGACGCGGGTGGTGTCGTGGCTGTACGTGGTGTCGAAGAGCGTACGCAGCGGGTATGTCTTCTTTCCGGCCTCGGTGATCGCGGTGCCGTAGGTCAGCTCCCGGTACGAGTACGACACGTACTCGGCGAAGCCCTCGATCCACCAGATGGTGGGGGTGGCGATGTTGTCGGTGAAGTCGCCGTACATGTTGAAGCGACCGTCGAGGTAGTGGGTGTACTCGTGGTTGAGGTTCCAGATCTCGAAGGTGGGGCGCAGCCACTCCGCCTCGTAGGCGATGAAGCGCGGCTGGTTCCCGGCGACCGCCGGGTCGCCTTCGAGGTACATGCCGCCGTTGTTCGTGTCGATGCCGAACATCGGCCCGCCGTACGTCTGGTAGTCGGCGCTGGAGTCGAAGACCACCACCTCGATGGTCGTGTTGCGGTCGTCGGCGACCGGACCCTTGTCCGCCGCCACCGAGTGGAAGTAGGCGTCCTGGTTGCGCATGCTCGCGCACGCCCAGTCGAGCTGGGCGGAGGTCATCTGCTGGGCGCGGACGCGGATGGTGCTGCCGCAGGTGAAGGTGACCGGCAGGATCGCCGCGGCCAGGCGCGCCTGGAGGTCGCAGGTGTCGTAGTAGGCGCAGTTCGCCTTGTCGTAGTAGTCGGTCATCTCCGCGACGCCGACCCAGAGGGTGGCGGTGGAGCCGGTCATCGCGCTCAGGTCGAGCAGGCCCCGGGCCAGCGGCCGCACCTTCGACCGCAGGGCGGTGTGCTGGAGGAAGCGGCCCAGTTCGCGGCCGGCGTTGGAGACCAGGTAGCCCCGGTCGGTGCCGAGCAGGGCCCGTTTGCCGGTGGCGAAGGCGTACAGCGTGTCCAGCACGCTCGGATCGGCGCTGACGGCGCTGACGAACTCGGGCACCTGGTGGCCCCGGAACAGCACGGTGTGGACGTTGTTGACGGCGTTGAGCATCCACCGCGACGAGTCGTACGAGCTGTTGTAGCCGGTCAGCAGCCGCTTCACCACGTACAGGTAGCGGGCGTTCTCCTCCGCGCTGTCGATGAGGGTGACCGCCTCGGCCAGCACCTCGCCGTTGACGTCGTTGACGTCGCCGGAGCGGCCGTTGGCGAAGAACGTGTCCAGCCCGGCGCGGATGGCGGTGCGCAGGCCGGGGCCGTACGAGCCCACGGTGGCGGGGTGGTTCCACTGCACGTAGTACCCGGCCCGCAGGTACAGCACGAGCTGGGCGGTACCCGTGCCGTTGGTGCCGTCGTAGGCGGCGGCGTTGTCCCGCAGCCCGTACGCCACGCTGGTCATCTGCGCCTCGCGGAAGGCCTGGGAGGCGTCGCTTCCGGAGAGGCTGAACAGGGTGTTCACGCAGTCGGTGGTGGACGCCCTGATCTGCTGCACCAGGGCGCTGCCGGTCCGGCTCGTGAAGTCGCCGACCGCGCAGGGCGCGGCGGCCGCCCCGCGCGTCGACGGGGCGTTGCGCCGCCCCCCGTCGTCGGGCCGGTCGTAGTCGCGGCGCAGCTCCGCACGGGACGAGGGGAGCGGGGCCCGCTCGCTCAGCGGCAGCGGCGCCCGCCGGACGTGGGCGTCACCGGCGCCGGAGCCGAGGCCGGCGTCGCTCGGGGCGGCGCCGGTCGGCCTGGGCGGTGGCGCCGCGTGCGCGGTGCCGGAGGAGGCCGTCGGGGTCAGCGCGAGCGCCAGCGCCAGCGCGAGCGGGACGGCGGGCCAGCCGCGTCGGTTTCGTGTTCTCGTGGTTCTCACGGGTCGCCTCCTGGCGTTCGTGGTCCGGCCCGGTGGCCGGCAGGTGGTGGCGGTGTGGAGTGGCGGCGGCGTCGATTCCCGTCGATCAGGTGGGGGTCCGCGCCGTAGGTGGCCAGTACAATGGCACACATCACACATCGTGTAAAGGATCGCCGATGATCGATATAGGCGACGATCCGACTACCGTGCGTTGTCGTTGACAGCCGCTCGGGCGGTCGCCTACGGTCTGCGGGCAATCCACAAGTACATAGACGCCGTTCGAACCCGCGCGGGAGAGATCCCGACCGTCCGTCGGGGCGCCGAAGGAGCAAACTCCCAAGAAACTCTCAGGCCCCGTTACCGCTCGGGTGAGGCGAACTCTGGAAAGCAGACGATCAGTCGTCTCACCCACGGTGCAAGCCGCCAACCGGCGGTGAAGCTCTCAGGTCGATGACAGAGCGGGAGGCAACCGACCGTACGACGCGACCGCGTCGGAACGAGGGAGGCCTCCGTGCATCAAAGTCCGACGACCCTGCTCCACCCACCCCTGCACACTGTGCACGCCGAACTCGGCGCCCGGTTCACCGGCTTCGCCGGCTGGTCGATGCCGCTGCGCTACGGCAGCGAGACCGCCGAGCACCGCGCGGTACGCGAACGTGCCGGCCTCTTCGACCTCAGCCACATGGGGCAGCTCGAGGTGTCCGGGCCGCACGCCGCGGCGGCGCTGGACCACGCGCTGGTCGGACACCTGTCGGCGGTGCCGGTCGGCGGCGCCCGCTACACCATGCTCTGCGACGAGACCGGCGGCGTGCTCGACGACCTGGTCGCCTACCGGCTCGCCGCCGACCGGTACCTGCTGGTGACCAACGCCGTCAACACCCGCACCGCGCTGGCCGCGTTGCACCTACGCTGCGCCGGACACGCGGCGACCGTCGCCGACCACACCGCCGAGCGGGCCATCATCGCCGTGCAGGGCCCACGTGCCGCCGACACGGTGCGGGCCGTGGTCGGCGCGGAGCCGACCCGACTGCGCTACTACACCGCCACCGCCGTGGACGTCGGTGGACGGCCGGCGATCGTCGCCCGTACCGGATACACCGGCGAGGACGGGTTCGAGTTCTTCCTCCGGGCCGCAGACGCGGAAGACGTCTGGCGCGCGCTGCTCGCCGCCGGCGCCGGGCACGGGCTGACGCCGGCCGGGCTGGCCTGCCGGGACACGCTGCGCATCGAGGCCGGGATGCCGCTGTACGGGTGCGAGCTGCACCAGGGCGTCACCCCCTTCGAGGCGGGCCTGGGACGGGTGGTGTCCTTCACCAAGCCGGGCGACTTCGTCGGCCGGGCCGCGTTGGCCGAGCGCCGGGACGCCGGGGCCGCCACCGTCCTCGTGGGATTGACCGGAACCGGGCGACGCGTGCCGAGGACCGGCCACCCGGTGGTCGCGCTGGCAGACGGCGTACCGGCGCGGCCCGTCGGCGTGGTCACCAGCGGTGCGCTGTCACCGGCGCTCGACCGGCCCGTCGCGATGGCCCACGTCCACGCCGACGCGATCGAGGCCCGGTCCCGGCTGGGCGTCGTCGTGCGAGGAACCACCGAGCCGGTGCGCACCACCCCGCTGCCGTTCTACCGCCGTCCGCGCTGACGCTAACCGACCCATCCCCCAGGAGTGACGACCATGGACGTACCCGCGCGTCTGCGCTACAGCCGCAACCACGAGTGGATCGACGACACGGCCGAACCGGCGGCCGTGGGCATCACCGCGTTCGCCGCCGCCGCCCTCGGCGACATCATCTACGCCGAACTGCCCGAGCCGGGCACCCACCTGAGCGTGGGCGAGGTCTGCGGCGAGGTGGAGTCCACCAAGTCGGTGGCCGAGCTGTACATGCCGGTGAGCGGCGAGATCGTCGCCACCAACGAGGCGGTCGTCGCCGACCCGGACCTGATCGGCACCGACCCGTACGGGGCGGGCTGGCTGGTGCGGGTGCGGCTGACCGACGCGCCGGCGCTGATGACCGCCGACGAGTACCGCGCCTACCTGGCCGACGCCGACGGGGCGGGTGCGGCATGACCCTCCTCGACCGTGAACTGATCGACGTCGACCCGGAGATCGCCGAGGCGGTCGCCGCCGAGCTGCACCGGCAGCGGCGGACCCTCGGCATGATCGCCTCGGAGAACCACGCGCCCCGGGCGGTCCTGGAGGCGCAGGGCTCGGTCCTCACCAACAAGTACGCCGAGGGCTACCCCGGCCGGCGGTACTACGGCGGCTGCGAGCACGTCGACACCGTCGAGCGCCTGGCGATCGAGCGGGCGAGGCGGCTCTTCGGCGCCGCGTACGCCAACGTGCAACCGCACTCCGGCAGCCAGGCCAACGCCGCGGTGATGGCGGCCCTACTCGACCCCGGGGACACCATCCTGGGCCTCGACCTCGCGCACGGCGGCCACCTGACCCACGGGATGCGGCTCAACTTCTCGGGCCGGCTGTACCGGGCGGTGGGCTACCGGGTGGACGCCGAGAGCTTCCTCGTCGACATGGACGCCGTCGAGCGGCTGGCGCACGAGCACCGGCCGAAGATGCTGGTGGCGGGCTGGTCGGCGTACCCGAGGACCCTGGACTTCGCGCGGTTCCGCCGCATCGCCGACGCCGCCGGCGCGTACCTGCTGGTCGACATGGCGCACTTCGCCGGGCTGGTCGCCGCCGGGCTGCATCCCAACCCGGTGCCGCACGCCCACGTGGTCACCCTGACCACCCACAAGACGCTCGGTGGCCCGCGTGGCGGCGCCATCCTCAGCGCGGACACCGACCTGGCCCGGCGTCTCGACTCGGCGGTCTTCCCCGGCCAGCAGGGCGGCCCGCTGGAACACACCATCGCAGGCAAGGCGGTGGCGTTCCGCATCGCCGCCGGCGAGGAGTTCCGCGACCAGCAACGGCGCGCCCTGCGCGGAGCGCGGATCGTCGCCGGGCGCCTGGGCGCCGCCGACGCCCACGACGCCGGCATCCGGGTGGTCGGCGGCGGCACCGACGTACACCTGGTGCTGGTCGACCTGCGCGCGGCGAAGCTGGACGGCCTCCAGGCGGAGCGGCTGCTCCAGAGCATCGACGTCACCGTCAACCGCAACGCCGTGCCGTTCGACCCCCGTCCGCCGATGGTGACCTCGGGACTGCGGATCGGCACGCCGGGGCTGGCCACCCGGGGCTTCGACGACGCCGACTTCGCCGAGGTCGCCGACATCGTCGCCACCGCGTTGACGACGGGCGAGGGCGGCGAGGAACTGCGGGCGCGGGTCCGCCGCCTCGCCGACCGGCACCCGCTCTACGCGGGCCCCACGGCCCGCCCGTGAACCAACCGCCGGGGCGCGTGCGGACACCGCGCTCCCGGCGGCACCCACCCCGCCCGCCGCCGTCAGGCGACGGAATCGGGATTCGGCTCTCCGGAAAGGCGTTCCATGCCGAACAAGCTCCTGCTCCTGGCCGCGGAGAACGACCGCATGCGCGCACTGGTCTCGCGATCGTCCCTGACCCGAGGAATCGTCCACCGGTTCGTCGCGGGCGAGGAGGAACGTGAAGTGGTCGGGGTGGCCCGCCGGCTCGCCGGGGTGGGCCTACAGGTCACGATCGACCACCTCGGCGAGGGGACGACGGCGCTCGCGCAGGCCGAGGCCACCCGCGACACGTACCTCGCGCTGCTGCGGTCGCTGCACGCGGCGGACCTGGCCACCGCCGCCGAGGTCTCACTGAAGGTCTCGGCGCTCGGTGGGTCGTTGCCGGGCGACGGGTACGGGCACGCCCTGCGGCTCACGCGCGACGTCTGTGCCGCCGCCGCGGCCGTCGGCTCAGGCGTCACGATCGACATGGAGGACCACACCACCGTCGACGCGACCCTCTCCCTGCTCGGCGACCTGCGGGCGGAGTTCCCGTGGGTCGGCGTCGCCCTCCAGGCGTGCCTGCGGCGCACGGCGGACGACTGCCGGCGGCTCGCCCACCCGGGCAGCCGGGTCCGCCTGGTGAAGGGCGCCTACGCCGAACCCGCCTCGGTGGCGTTCGTGAGGAAGCGCCAGGTCGACGACGAGTTCCGGCGGTGCCTTCGCATCCTGATGGAGGGGCAGGGGTATCCGATGGTCGCCACCCACGACCCGAAGCTCATCGAGCACACCCTGCACCTGGCGCGGCAGGGCGGGCGGAGCGTCGAGGACTTCGAGTTCCAGATGCTGTACGGGATCCGCGAGAACGAGCAGCTGCGACTGGCCTCGGGCGGGAACCGGATGCGGGTCTACCTGCCGTACGGCCGCGACTGGTACGCGTACTTCATGCGGCGACTCGCCGAGAAGCCGGCGAACCTGCTGCTGCTGGCCCGCTCGTTCACGCCCGGTTCCGCCAATTGAGCCACCGCCGCCGGGTGCGGCCGACGCGACAGGAAGTGCGGTCATGATCAGCGTTTTCGATCTCTTCAGTGTGGGCATCGGGCCGTCCAGTTCGCACACCGTCGGGCCGATGCGAGCGGCCCGGACGTTCGTGGCGGGCCTGAAGGCCGACGGGTTGCTGGCCGGCACCGCCCGGATCCGGGCCGAGCTGTTCGGTTCCCTGGGGGCGACCGGGCATGGCCACGGCAGCGACCGGGCGGTGCTGCTGGGGCTGGCTGGCGAGGCCCCGGAGACGGTCGACACCGACACGGTCGACGGGCGGGTCGCCCGGGTCCGTGTCGAGCGGCGGTTGGGCCTGCTCGACGCGCACGAGATCGACTTCGATCCGGACCGGG
>NZ_JBNCKV010000020.1:0-132565 GCF_049841695.1 Micromonospora sp. DT178 | reverse complement strand
TCGGCGTACCCCGACCACTACGCCCAGTGGGAGCAGCAGGCCGCCGACCTCGTCGCCGAACACTGGAACAGCTGACACAGAACAGCTGATCCGACAACAACTGACACAGACTTTCCACCACAAGGGGGATCGCCGGCCGGCACCGTTGACTCGGTGCCGGCCGGCGGCACATCCACCGCCGGTGTCGCGCGGGCCCGGGAGCCCCGGGCGCGGGCGGGCGGATCAGGTGGCGCTGATGGTGCCCGTCATCAGCAGGGCGAGCACCAGGGTGCCCAGCGCGACCCGGTACAGCACGAAGACGTACAGGGTGTGGTGGGCGACGTAGCGCAGCAGCCAGGCGATGGCCGCGTACCCCACGCCGAAGGCGATGATGGTGGCGACGATCATCTGGGCCACGCTCGGCACGGACGTGCCGGGGGCCGCCGGCTCGAAGACGTCCTCGAGGCTGAAGATCCCGGACATCACCACCGCCGGGATGGCGAGCAGGAACGAGTAGCGCGCCGCCGCCTCCCGGGTGAGGTTGAGCAGCAGCCCGGCGGTGAGCGTGCCGCCGGAGCGGGACACCCCGGGGATCAGCGCCATGGCCTGGGCGAAACCCATCACCACGCCGTCGCGCATCCGGAAGTTCTCCAGGGTGCGGGTCTGCCGCCCCCAGTACTCGGCGAACGCCAGCACGAACGCGAACACGATCAGGGTGGTGGCCACCAGCCAGAGGTTGCGCCCGGCGGTGCGGATCTGCTCCTTGAACAGGAGGCCGAACAGCCCGATCGGGATCGAGCCGACGATGACGTACCAGCCCATCCGGTAGTCGAGGCTGGAGCGCACCGACTTGTCCCTGATGCCGACCAGCCACGTACGGGTGATGCGCCAGATGTCCTTGGCGAAGTAGATCAGCACCGCCGCCTCGGTGCCCAGCTGGGTGACCGCGGTGAACGACGCCCCGGCGTCCTGGTCGAAGAAGATCGCCGAGGTGATCCGCAGGTGACCGGACGAGCTGACCGGAAGGAACTCGGTCAGTCCCTGGACGATGCCCAGGACGATTGCCTCGATCCAGGTCACTCCCCGACTCCCGAGAGGTCCAGCGCCTCGGCGACGGTACGCAGGGTCTGCACGCCGCTGTCCCGGTCGGCGGCGAAGAGGCTCACGGACAGGGTGGTGACGCCGGCGGCGGCGTACTCCCGCATCCGCTCGGCGATGCGCTCCTTCGGGCCCAGCAGCGAGGTGCGGTCGATGAACTCCATCGGCACCGCGGCGGCCGCGTCGCGCTGCCGCTTGGCCAGGTAGAGCTCCTGCACCTCGCGGGCGGCGTCGCCGTAGCCCATGCGGGTGGCCAGCTGGTTGTAGAAGTTCTGCTGGCGGCTGCCCATGCCGCCGACGTAGAGGGCCGCGTACCAGCGGACCAGCTCGGCGCAGGTGGCGATGTCGTCGCCGACCACCACGGGCACCGACGGGACCACGTCGAAGCCGGCGAGCTCCTTGCCGGCCTTCGCCCGACCGGCGCGCACCGAGGCGAGCTGCTCCTCGGCGAACTCGGGGGCGTAGAAGACGGCCAGCCAGCCGTCGGCGATCTCGCCGGCCAGTTCCAGGTTCTTCGGGCCCACGGCGGCGAGGTAGATCGGTATGTGCTCGCGCGGCGGGTGGAAGCCCAGCTTCAGCGCCTTGCCCGGGCCGTCGGGCAGCGGCAGCGTGTAGAACTCGCCGTCGTACGCGACAGCCTTGCGGGCGACGGCCAGTTTCACGATGTCCACGAACTCGCGGGTCCGCGCCAGCGGCTTGGCGAACCGCACGCCGTGCCAGCCCTCGGAGACCTGCGGGCCGGACACGCCGAGGCCCAGCCGGAACCGGCCGCCGGACAGCGCGTCGATGGTCGCCGCGGTCATCGCGGTCATCGCCGGGGTACGGGCGGGGATCTGCATCACCGCGCTGCCCAGGTCGATCCGCTCCGTCTGCCCGGCCATCCAGGCGAGCATGCTCGGCGAGTCGGAGCCGTAGGCCTCCGCCGCCCACACCACCGAGTAGCCGAGCCGGTCCGCCTCCTGGGCGAAAGCCAGGTGATCGGCCGGCGTGCTCCACGCCGTCTGGTATCCGAGGCTGAGCCCGAGTCGCACTAGGTCCTCCCCCATCCGCACCACAGGTCGCATCAGGTTACGCAATGCCGGGAGGCGGCCCGTTCACCGGTCGCCACAACCGGGGGCGGCGCCCGGACGGTCGGAAACGCGACGCGCCCGGC
Organism: Micromonospora sp. DT178; assembly: GCF_049841695.1. Taxonomy (NCBI): domain Bacteria; kingdom Bacillati; phylum Actinomycetota; class Actinomycetes; order Micromonosporales; family Micromonosporaceae; genus Micromonospora; species Micromonospora sp. DT178. The sequence goes on along the minus strand of NZ_JBNCKV010000020.1, from coordinate 130,335 downwards.
ACACTTGACGGGAGCGAGGATATCGGCGGGCCCTCGTTCGAAATAAGGTTCACCCATGCAACAGCGACCGCTCGGCCGAAGCGGGCTGGCGGTTTCGCGGCTCGCGCTCGGCACCATGACGTGGGGCCGGGACACCGACGCCGACGATGCGGCCGCCCAGCTGAAGAGTTTCCTCGACGCGGGCGGCAACCTGATCGACACCGCCGACGTCTACGGCGACGGCGACGCCGAGTCGGTGATCGGGTCGCTGCTGGGCTCCCTGGTGCCGCGCGAGGATCTGCTGATCGCCACCAAGGCGGGGCTGCGGCCGGGCAGCGGCCGGCGTCGGGACGGTTCCCGGGGGCACCTGTTGCGCACGCTCGACGCCTCGCTGCGCCGGCTGGGCACGGACCACGTCGACCTGTTCCAGCTGTACGGGTACGACCCCGACACGCCGCTGGAGGAGACGCTGGCGGCGCTCGACCACGCGGTGGCCAGCGGCCGGGTCCGCTACGTCGGGGTGTCGAACTTCGCCGGCTGGCAGACCGCGCGGGCGGCCGCCTGGCAGGCCGCCTGGCCGGGGCGGGCCCCGGTGGTGGCGGCGCAGGTGGAGTACTCGCTGCTGGAGCGGGGCGTGGAGCGGGAGGTGCTGCCCGCCTGCGAGGCCCTCGGGCTGGGGGTGCTGCCCTGGTCGCCGCTGGGCCGCGGGGTGCTCACCGGCAAGTACCGCCACGGCCGGCCCGCCGACTCGCGGGCGGCCTCGCCGCACTTCGAGCGGTTCGTCGCCACCTACCTGGAGCCGCGCTGCTCCAGCATCGTGGAGGCGGTCGCCATCGCCGCGGGCGGGCTGGGCGTCTCCCCGACGGAGGTGGCGCTGGCCTGGATCCGCGACCGGCCCGGGGTGGTGGCCCCGATCCTCGGCGCGCGGACGGTCGGGCAACTGCTCGGCGCGCTGCAGGTCGAGCGGATGACCCTGCCGGAGGAGATCGTCACCGCGCTGGACGACGTGTCGGCCGTGCCGGTGGGCTACCCCGAGCGCGACGGCTGACCCGCACGGCGCGGGGACGGGGGCGCGGTCAGGCCATGGGGCGCTGGCCGGGCAGGTCGCGTACGGCGGCGAGGAAGCGGGACTGGTCGTCGCGGGTGGCCGGGTTGACGATCCGGATCCAGGACCCGTCGTCGAACACGACGGTGGACGGGAACTGCATGAGGCGGGCCGCGCCGTGGTCGGAGTCGATCCGGGCGATGCGCCGCCGCGGCACGCTCCACAGCACCTGGGGGCGCCGCCGGTCCTCGCGGTCGGGGTCGGGGCGCCGGCCCATCCGCAGCAGGTGCAGGTGGGTGTCGGTGACCGCCAGCGGGGTGCCGGTGTAGCGCTCGAGGAAGAGCAGCAGGCTGCCGGCGAGGGTGGCCAGGTCGCCGCTGAAGACGTACCGCCGCCGGTAGGCGATCTCGGCGAGCTGGTCGGCCAGCGGTCGGTAGCGGCTGAGCCGGAACAGCGCCCGGAACGCCTCCTGCTCGTCGGTGAGCGGCAGCGGTTCCCGGGGCGCGGCGCCCGGCGCGGGCTCCGGCTCGGCCGCCTCGGGCGTGCCCGCGGCGAGGACGGCGGCCTTGCCGGGCAGCAGCAGGACGCCGGCGGCGATCCGGACGGGCGTCAGCACGGCGTCGACCCACGCGACCGGGTTGACGATGTTGAGCAGCCCGAACAGCGCGCGCGGGTCGAGCGCCTCGGCCAGCTCGGCGTTCACCCGGTCGGCGAGCTGGCTGCCGGCCCGGTGGTTCTCCGGGGCCCGGACCGGCGCGAGGCCGACGTAGCGGATCTCCTCGCCGGGCAGCAGGGGCGCGACCAGGGCACGCTCGGGCTCGTCGGTGGTGCGGAACTCGTCGCGCAGCTCACGGGCCTTGTCCCGGGCGACCCGCGCACCGCCCAGCACCGCGTCGGTCAGCCGGCCCAACCGGCTGCGCCCCTCGGACACGCCCCACCCCCTCGATCGACCGTCACCTGCCGGCCGGTTGCTCCGCCGGCGGCTGCCCGAAGACATTCTGGTCGATCCACTCGGCGCCGCCCTGCACCGCCGCGTCGACCTTGTCGCCGACCTGGTCCATGCCGGGCACCGACAGGCCGGAGACCATCGCGACGGTGCCCCAGGTGGCGCCGTGCACGACGGAGTTCGGGATGTTCCACGGCAGGTTGGTGGCCCAGTCCCGGCCGATCATCCGCGCCCCGTCGGCCATGCCGTGCGCCCGCAGCGCCCCGAGGCGCTCGAACGTGCTCATGTCGAACGGCGTGCCGGACTTGCCGAGCTTCCAGCTGCCCTTCGCCGGGTCCATGAACTTGTGGAACCACTTGTCGGCGTCGCCGGCGGCGCGGCGCTTGTCGGCGTACTTCTGGCCGGCGCGCAGCGCCTTCTGCTTGTCGACCAGCTTGTCCAGGTGGTTGCGCAGCTTGCGCAGGTAGAGCAGGACCCGTTGCAGCAGCCGGATGACCTTCTGCAGGTGCGTCGCCAGCGGCCGGATGATCTTCAACATCCGGGTCAGCGCGATCATGCCCCGGGTGACCCCCAGCGCCACCCCGGCCGCCCAGGACGCCCCGGCGGTGAACGGGGCCATCAGCAGCGCGGTGACCAGCGTCACCAGCAGGAAGTTGACGAACTCGACGCAGATGTCGACCAGCACGTCGTGCACGGTCTGCAACGCGTCGGCGACCCCGCGCAGGTACTCGGCCGTGGCGGCGAACTGCTCGGCGACGTCCAGCAGCTGCTGCTCGACCTCGGCCATCCGCCGCCCGTACGCCTCGCCGGACGGGGAGCGCCAGCCGGCCTGTTCGGCCTCGCGCACGCCGCGGTGGTTCATCGCCAGCTCGCGCACCTGCACGGCCAGCGCGTCCCACTCCGTGGCCTTGGCGCGCAGCGCGGCCGGCTCGCCGTCGACGAGGTCGACGAGCTGGATCAGCGGCCACGCGAGGGTGCGGCAGACGCTGTCGACCACCTTGTCCACGCCGGACAGGGCGTTGTCGATGCCGTTCCAGAGCTCGACGGCGGTGCCCGCGGGCCCGCTCACCGGGGCATCCCGGCGCCGATGGCGCGGAAGGAGGCGTCGATGTCCTGCTCGTTGCGCTCGTAGGCCTCGGCCGTCCCGCCCAGCGCGCCACCGACCCGCTCGAACGCGTCGTGGCCGGACCGGAACAGCTCCATCCCCCCGGTGACCTGCTCGGCGTACTTCTCGCGGAGCATGTCGCTGACGAACGGCAGGTGCCCGAAGGCGCCGTCCGGTATGTCGCCCGCGGACGTGATCCGGCTCTCCAGCGCGGTCAGCGAGGCGGCCACCCGCTTCGCCGCCGCCTCCAGCCGACGCACCGCCTGCACGTCGACGTCGATGTCAGGCACGCCGTTCCTCCCCCACTCGCCCGGCGGGACGACGATACGATCATGCCGCCGCCGGGCGCCACCCCGGACGGCACCGCGCACGGGAGGTTCTCATGTCTGACCCGCTGTCCGCGTTCGACGCCCTCGCCGGACGGCTCGCCGACATCGAACGCCGCTTCGCCGGGCTCAAGGACGACCTGGACGAGCTGAGCGCCACCGCCACCGACGACAGCGGCCTGGTGTCCGCGACCGTCGACGCCACCGGCGAGCTGACCGACCTGAGCCTGGCCCCGACCGCGCTGCGGGTGGGCACCGAGGACCTAGCGGCCATGGTGCTGCAGGCGTACCGGCAGGCCCGCGCGGCGGCGACCGCGCAGCTCGACGAGCGCACCGGGGGTCTCGACGCGACGCTCGGCGCGGGCCTGAACGGGATCTTCGGCACCCCCGGCGACTTCGCCTCGCTGGGCCGCCTGGAGGAGGCCATGGGACGGCTCGGCCGGCTCGACGGCCGCCTGCCGGGGCCGCCGGCATGACGTCGCCGGGCTGGCCAGAGATCGTCGCCCGGCTCCACGACACGCTGTCGGGCTGCGACCGCGACACCGACCTGGAACTCGCCGCCGGCCCCCGCCGGCTGCACCTGATGGTGCGCCGCGACACCGTCCGCGGGGTCTGCCCGCCCTACGACGAGCCACGCCTGGCCGAACTCGGCTGGCAGGCGCCGCGCGGGGCCGGCGGTTGGTGGTACGAGACGCCGCGCACCGCCGAGGGCCTGCGCTGGTGGAGCGGCTTCGCGGCGCAGACCGCCGCCACGGTGCTCACCACGGAGCCCGGCGCGCTGTCCTGCCAGATCCTCCCGCCCACCGGTCCCCGGGTACGGCCGGAGCCGACCGTGCCGCCGGTGCCCCGTGTCCGGGCCGCCGAACCCGTCGCCGGGGCCGCGCAGCCCGCCGCCGAAGCCGAGCAGCCCGCCGCCGGGGCCGAGCAGCCCATCGCCGGGGCCGGCACCGCGCGCGTGCCCGCCCCGCCGCCTGTGGACCTGCCCGCGGAGCCGCCCGCGAACCTGCCTGCGGACCTGCCCGCGGGGCTGCCCATGGACCCGGCGGCGGACGAGGCGCAGGACGAGGCGCAGGACGGGGCGGACCCGGGCGGCCCGTCCGTGCTCGACCTGCTCAGCGAGGCCGGCGCGCGGCGGGACCTGCCCGCCTACCTCGGCATCCTCGCCGCCGCGGCGGTCTGCGTACCCCTGGCGGCGGAGCCGGGGCCGGACCGCGACGTGCCGTGGACGATCGTCACCGACCCGACCGGGGCGCCGCTGCTGCCCGTCTTCACCTCCCCGGAGGCGCTGACCGCGTTCGCCGGACAGGGCGTGCCGTTCGTCGCCGTGCCCTGCGCGGACCTGCTCGCGGACTGGCCCGACCCGGCGTGGGGGCTGGTGGTGGACGCGGGCACCCCGCGCGCCCTGGCCCTGGGGGCGTCGGCGCTGGCCGCCCTGCTGGCGGCGAACCCGCCCACCGGCTGACCGCCGGTGGGCGGTCGTACCACTACCGGGCGCGCCGGCCGCGCCGGACGAGCCGCACGCCGTAGACGACCGCGCCGACGACGAGCAGGACGCCCAGGAGCTGGAGGCCCGGCGAGTCGTCGGCCTCCCCGAGCACGATGCCGGCGACGCCGAGCGCGACGACGAGGACAGCGATCAGGTACGTCATGGCATCTCCTTGAAAGCGGACCGGGATCTCATTCGTCGACCCACTCGAGCAGGTCGCCGGGCTGGCAGTCGAGCACCCGGCACATGGCCTCCAGGGTGCTGAACCGGACGGCCTTGGCCCGGCCGTTCTTCAGCACCGCCACGTTCGCCGGCGTGAGCCCGACGCGCTCGGCGAACTCGCCGACGCTCATCTTGCGTTTGGCCAGTTCGACGTCGATGCGGACGACGATGGGCATCAGATCACCGCCTCCATGTCGGTCCGCAGCGTCGTGGCCTGCCGCAGCAGCGCGCGCATCACCACCATCAGCAGACCCAGCACGGCGACGCCCACCAGCATGAGGAACAGCAGGAGCGGCAGCCCGGGGTCCGACGCGTTGAAGCCGACGTAGAGGAAGACGCCCAGCAGCACCACCCAGGCGGCGACGATCGCCCAGACGATCGCGTCCACCCACCTCAACGAGGCGTCGCTGAAGATGCGGTCGTTCTTGACCAGGGTGAGCAGCTTCCAGGTGGACACGACCACCACCTGGACACACAGCACCCAGAACACCGCGACGGCGGTCATCGGCCACCTGAGGTAGGCCTGCTCCGGGGACTCCTCGGCCATGTGCGCGAACTGCCCGGGCAGCGAGAAGGTCTGGAGCATGACCAGGATCCCGAACAGCACCACGAGGAAGACTCTGAGCGGGGCTACCGCTCGATGCTCGTTGAACATGCATCGACTATCGCTCTCAACCTATCGAAAGTCAATAGGTTTGGCGGTCTCCGGGAGGCCGGGCGGTCACGCCGCGCAGCGGCGCGGGTCACCGTCGAGGGGGTGGCGAAGGCCTCCCGGGCTGGGCAGCATGGAGTCATGGACTACGAGTACGCGCCGCTGCGGCTGCCGCCGGACGTCGACCGGTTGACCGCCGCGGCGCAGTTGGCGATCCAGGCGGAGTTCTCCGGGTGGGAGTTGGCGCGGGTACGGCTGTACCGCGACGGCACGCGGCAGGTGGTGCTGCGCCGCCGCCGGGTCAACCAGCCGCAGCCGGGACTGTCGTACTGACCACGACGAAGGCCCGGGGCCGACCGCTCGGTCGGGCCCCGGGCCTGCACCGCCTGACCGGCGGGCCGTCACCGCCTAGTGGGCGTGGTCGTGCTCCTCGTCGAGCTCCATGAACGGGTGCTCGTCGAGCCGGCCGACCAGTCGGTCGTCGGCGGCCGGCTGGAACGGGCCCACCGGGTCGTCGTCGTCGAAGGACTCCAGGTCCACCGGGGTGCCGACCTCGCTGACCATCACCACGCCGTCGAGCGGCTCCAGCTCCGGCACGTCCAGCGCGCCGAGCGAGCCGTCGCCGCTCTGGAGCAGCTCCAGCACGGCCTCCCCGACCCCCTCCACGGGCTCCGGCTCGTCCTCCTCCGGGGTGCCCTCCCGCCGGGCGGCCTCGGCGACCCGGATCAGCGCCGACACGCTCGGCACCCGGTAGTCGCGCCGCTGGCGCACCGAGATGACCCGCGGGTGCGGGTCGGTGGGCTCCACACCCTCCGCGGCCCCGAAGCGCTGGTCGGCCTCCTCGGGGTCGATCGACTCGACGTCCCACGGGGTGACCTCGCCGAAGGCGTCCAGGAGTTGCTCGTCGTACGCGAAGGACGCGTTGTTGAGCGCGACGTACGCCTGCCAGACGTCGTCGTCGTCGATGCGGCCCTGCGCGGCGCGGACGGCGGCCAGGTGGTGGCGGGCCGCATCGATCACGCGCTCGAGGGCGGCGTCCAGCTCACCGTGCTGGTCGGTCATGTGGGTCAGTCCCTTCACGATCAGAGGTTCCCGCCGGAACACCAGGGTTCCTGGCGGGGGGCTAGCAGGTGCGGAGGAACCGGTCGAGAACCCGCACGCCGAACTGTAGTCCGTCCACCGGAACCCGCTCGTCGATGCCGTGGAACAGCGCGGAGAAGTTCAGGTCGGCGGGCAGCCGCAGCGGCGCGAAGCCGAAGCAGCGGATGCCGAGCTGCGAGAACGCCTTCGCGTCGGTGCCGCCGGAGAGCATGTACGGCACCGGGCGTGCCCCCGGGTCCTCCGCGCGCAGCGCGGCGGACATCGCGTCGACCAGGTCGCCGTCGAACGTCGTCTCCAGCGCCGGCTGGCGCTGGACGTACTCGATGACGATGTCCGGACCGACCAGCTCGCGCAGCTGCCGCTCCAGCAGCTCCGACTGCCCCGGCAGGCTGCGGCAGTCGATGGTGGCGGTGGCCCGGCCGGGGATGACGTTGTCCTTGTAGCCGGCGGCGAGCCGGGTCGGGTTGGCGGTGTTGCGGATCGTCGCGCCGATGATGTTGGCGATCGGCCCGAGCTTGGCGATGGCGGTCTCCGGGTCCTCCGGGTCCAGCTCGACGCCGAGCAGGTCGGAGACCTCCTCCAGGAACGCCCGCACGGTGTCGGTGACCACCACGGGGAAGCGGTGCCGGCCGATCCGGGCCACCGCCTCGGCGAGCGCGGTGACGGCGTTGTCGTCGTGGATCATCGAGCCGTGCCCGGGGCGGCCCTTGGCGTGCAGGCGCAACCAGTCGATGCCCTTCTCGGCGGTCTCGATGAGGTAGAGCCGCTGGCTGTCGTTCACCGAGTACGAGAAGCCGCCGACCTCGCCGATGGCCTCGGTGCAGCCGTCGAACAGACCGCGGTGCCGCTCGACCAGGAAGTGCGCGCCGTAGTCGCTGCCCGCCTCCTCGTCGGCCGTGTACGCGAGGACGATGTCCCGGGGCGGGCGGACCCCGGTGCGCTGCCAGTGCCGCACCACGGCCAGCACCATCGCGTCGAAGTCCTTCATGTCGATGGCGCCCCGGCCCCACAGGTAGCCGTCGCGCAGCTCCCCGGAGAAGGGGTGCACCGACCACTCGTCGGCGTCGGCGGGGACGACGTCGAGGTGGCCGTGCACCAGCAGCGCTCCGCGGCCCGGGTCGGTGCCGGGGATGCGGGCGACCAGGTTGGCCCGGCCGGGCGCCGACTCGTGGATGACGGACTCGACGCCCACCTCGGCCAGCTTCTCCGCCACGTACTCGGCGGCGAGGCGTTCCCCGGCGCTGGTGTCGTTGTCCCCGGTGTTGGTGGTGTCGATCCGCAGGAGGTCACGGCAGAGGTCGACGACCTCGTCGGTGGGGTCGGGTCGGGCGGAGGCGGCGTCGGTCGTCATCGGTTCTTCATACCAGCCCACGGGCCCGCTGCGGTCGCCCCGCCCCGCCGGGTCGACGCCGGCGGCGGGGCACGGCCCGCGACCGGGCCCGGTTTCGCCGCCGACGCGGCCGGGTACCGCCGCTCGCGACCGCTGCCCACCACGTGCGCCGCCCGCCAAAGAGGAGGGCACCATGACCGTTCCCCTGCCACCGCTGCCGCCGACCGGAGAGGACGAGGGCTTCCGACCGGGCGGGCGCAGCATCGCCGACATCCTCGACGCCGAGCACCGGCAACTGCGCGAGCTGCTGCGGCGGCTCACCGACCCGGGCCCGGAGCCCGCCCCCGAGCGCGGCCTGGAGGTGCTCACGGCGGCGCTGTCCCGGCACCTCTCCGCCGAGGAGCAGTACCTGCTGCCCGCCGTCCGGAGCGCGCTGCCCGACGCGGCGGACCGGATCGACCGGGCCATCGCGGACGACCGGGCCCTGCTGACCGCCCTGAAGGGGCTCGCCGACGAGGGGCTCACCGACGTCGCCGCGCGGGTCCACCGCCACGTCGAGGAGGCGGGCGCGCTCGTCGCGGCGCTGCGCGAGGTGGCCAGCGCCGAGGAGCTGATCCGCCTGGGCAACCGGCTGGAGATCGCCGAGGAGGCGGCCCCGACGCGCCCGCACCCGGGCACCCCGGCGACCCCGCCGTGGAACCGGGTCGTCGAGCCCGCCGTGGGCGTCGTCGACAAGGTCCGCGACGCCGTCACCGGCCGGCCCACGTACCTGGCCGACCTCACCGAACGGCCGCCGGGCTGAGCCGGCGGCGGGCGCGGTCGGCGCAGATCGGGCACACATCGGAAAGCGTTGATCCGTTCAGGGCCTTCCGTCGGCCGCTACGGGGTCATACCGTCACGGTATGAATCTGGAGCTGCGACACCTGAGGGTGGTCTGCGCGATCGCGGAGACGGGGAGCGTGACCAAGGCGGCATCGACGCTCGGCCTGGCCCAGCCGGCACTCACCGCCCAGCTCCAGCGCATCGAGCGGACCCTGGGCGGGCCCCTGTTCGAACGGGACCGCCGCGGCGCGCGCCCCACCGCCCTCGGCGAGCTGGTGCTCGCCCGGGCGCGGGTGCTGCTGCCGGCGATGAAGGGCCTGCAGGACGAGGCGGCCCGGCTGGCCGGCGCCGGGGACACGCCGCGCCGCTACCGGTTCGGCGGGGTGAACAGCCCCATCCTCGGCCGGCTCGTGCACCGGCTCGCCGCCGAGCCCCCACCCGCACAGATCACCACCCACGCCTCATGGTCGGCCGACGAGCTGGCCCAGCTGGTCGCCGGCGGCCGGCTGGACTTCGCGCTGATCGGGGTGTGCGGCGACGCGGCCCCGCCCGCCGAGCTCGGGTTGAGCTGGCGGGAGGTGGCGGTCGACCCGGTGCTGGTGCTGCTGCCGGAGCAGCACCCGCTGGCCGGGCACGCCGAGGTGAGCCTGGTGGACCTGAGCCGCGAGCAGTGGGTCGCCGCGCCCGGCGACGGCTGCTTCGGCGACTGCTTCGCCGCCGCCTGCGCCCGCGCCGGCTTCACCCCCCGCAAGGTGTACGAGACCGACGTGCGCTGCTGCATCGACATGGTGGACTCCGGCGAGGCGATCGCGCTCTGCCAGGCCACCTTCCGCCCGGTCGCCGGGTTGGTCACCCGGATGCTGGCCGGCACGCCGCTGCGCTGGCGGCTGATGCTGGGCTGGCATCCCGACTCCCCCGCCGCCCGCGACGCCGAACTGGTGCTGGAGACCGCGCTGGCCGCGTACACCGACTCGCTGGCGGCCCACCCGGAGTACCTGGCCTGGCTGCTGCGCAATCCGAGCTACGGGGCGCGGAGGCTGACGGCCGCCGGGACCGACGGGGTGCGAACCGCGTAGCGCCGGGTATCAGGCGGACATGACCGATGCCTACCCCGCCGCCGACGACCGGGAGATCCTCCGGCAGGCCGCCGCCACGCACACCGCCGCCGCCCGCGACGTGGAGGCGTTCCTGCGTCGCCTGCCCGAGGTGCCCGACCCGGCGGACGTCACCGAGTACGCCAACCTGCTGACCCGCGAGGAGCGGGCGCGCGCCGACCGCGAGGCGGCGGCCGACGCCGCGGGCCTGACGATCGGCAGCCTGGAGAGCGACCACGGTTGACCACGGCAGGCGGCGCCCGGGAGAACCCGGGCGCCGCCTTCTTCCGCGGGCTCAGCGTTCGACGAGGACGTCGTGGCCCAGGTCGAGCAGGGAGTGCCGCCACTCGTCGTCGGCGTTGCCGCGCGGCGGCTTCTCGTCCAGCAGGGACTGGATCTCGTCGATCGCGTCCCGCATCACCCGGATGTCCTCCGGCGTGAGGTCGACCTTGCGTTTGGTCAGCACCCGCAGGATCCGCCGGCCCAAGCCGGGCAGGTCGAGATCCGGGTCGGGCCCGAACGACTCCTCCCCGGAGCCGCGGGTGAGCAACCACTGCCGCAACTGCTCCGACGGGACGTTCACCTGGGCGTGGAAGTCGTCCCAGAGCACCTCCACATCGGGTTCGAGCCGCTGCTCGCGTACCATCAGCCCTCCTCTCGACGGCGGCGGTCGGACTCCGCCGGCTCCGGGTCGTCGCCCTGCTGGCCCACGTCCTCCGGCGGCATCCGCACCCGGGTGGGGTTGGCGGTCGGCGGGGCCACGATCGGATCGGTGCGCTCGCTCTCGTCCCGGGTCTCCTGGGGTTCGCTCATGTCCGCCCTCCGGTCATCGGGGATGGGACGTCGTGGCCGGGGTGTAGCCGCGCTCGCCGGCCGTGACGTCGAAGGCGAGCCGCCCGTCGCGGGCGTCCACGGTGATCTTCTGGCCGGGTGAGACCGCCGACTCCAGCAGCATCCGGGAGAGCTGGTTGTCCACCTCCCGCTGGATGACCCGGCGCAACGGCCGGGCGCCGAACTCCGGCTGGTAGCCGTGCTCGGCGATCCAGTCGACGGCGGCGGTGGTGAAGTGCACCTGGATGTCCTGCGCGTGCAGGCGGCGGCGGGTCTCCTCCAGCAGCAGGCCGGTGATCTGGCGCAGCTGCTCGGCCTCCAGCCGGCGGAAGATGATCACCTCGTCGATGCGGTTGAGGAACTCCGGTCGGAAGTTCTCCTGGAGCCGGCGCATCAGCCGCTCGCGCAGCTCGTCGCGCTCCTGCTCGCCGCCGTCCGCGCCGGTGCCGAACCCGACGGCGCGCTGGGCGCCGGTGATCAGTTCCGAACCGAGGTTGCTCGTCATGATCAGTACGGTGTTCTTGAAGTTGACCGTACGGCCCTGGCTGTCGGTGAGTCGCCCGTCGTCGAGCACCTGGAGCAGGATGTTGAACACGTCGGGGTGGGCCTTCTCGATCTCGTCGAGCAACACCACCGCGTACGGGCGACGGCGGACCGCCTCGGTGAGCTGGCCGGCCTCCTCGTAGCCGACGTACCCGGGCGGGGCGCCGACGAGCCGGCTGACCGTGTGCCGCTCCTGGAACTCGCTCATGTCCACCCGGACCATCCGGTCGGCCTCGCCGAACAGCGCCTCCGCGAGGGCCCGGGCCAGCTCGGTCTTGCCGACGCCGGTGGGCCCGAGGAAGAGGAAGCTGCCCATCGGGCGGTCCGGGTCGGCCAGCCCGGCACGCGAGCGGCGGACCGCCTCGGCGACCGCGGTGACCGCGTCCTCCTGGCCGACCACCTTCTCGTGCAGGTGGCCCTCCAGACGCAGCAGCCGGTCGCGTTCCTCCTCGGTGAGCTGGCTGATCGGGATGCCGGTGGCGCGGGAGACCACCTCCGCGATCTCCTGCGGCCCGACGGCCGGCACCTGCGACGAGCCGCCCTCGTCGCCCCGGGCCCGGCGGATCTGCTCCTCCAGCTCGGCGAGCTGGTCGCGCAGCGCGGACGCCTTCTCGTACTGCTCGTCGGCGACGGCCTGCTCCTTGTCCCGGCGTACCTCGTCGAGCTGCGTCTCCAGCTCCCGCACGTCGGAGGCCGGGGTGCGGGTGCGCAGCCGGACCCGGGCGCCGGCCTGGTCGATCAGGTCGATCGCCTTGTCCGGCAGGAACCGGTCGGTCACGTACCGGTCGGACAGCTCGGCCGCGGCGACCAACGCCTCGTCGGTGAACCGCACCTGGTGGTGGGCCTCGTAGCGGTCGCGCAGCCCGCGCAGGATCGCCACGGTGTCGTCGACGGTGGGCTCCGGCACGAACACCGGCTGGAACCGGCGGGCCAGCGCCGCGTCCTTCTCGATGCTCTTGCGGTACTCGTCGAGCGTGGTCGCGCCTATCACCCGCAGTTCGCCCCGGGCCAGCGCCGGCTTGAGCATGTTCGAGGCGTCCATGCCGCCCTCGCTGCCCGCCCCGCCCGCGCCGACCAGGGTGTGGATCTCGTCCAGGAAGACGATCAGCTCGTCGCGGTGCGCCCGGATCTCGTCGATGACCTTCTTCAGCCGCTCCTCGAAGTCGCCCCGGTACCGGGTCCCCGCCACCAGGCCGGCCAGGTCGAGCTGGATCACCCGCTTGCCGAGCAGCGTCTGCGGCACGTCGCCGTCGCAGATCCGCTCCGCCAGGCCCTCCACGATCGCGGTCTTGCCGACGCCGGCCTCGCCGATCAGCACCGGATTGTTCTTCGTCCGCCGGGACAGGATCTCGACGGCCTGCTCGATCTCCTCGGCCCGGCCGATCACCGGGTCGATCTGGTCGTTGCGGGCCAGGTCGGTGAGGTCCTGGCCGTACTGGTCGAGAGTGGGTGTGCCGCGGTCGGGCCGGGGCCCGGTCATCGGCCCGCGCTCGGCGCTGGCCGCCTGCAACGACTCGGGCTGGATCCGGCCGGCGGCGAGCATCCGGCCGGCCGGGGACTCCGGGTTCAGCGGCAGCGCCATCAGGATGTGCTCGGGGCCGATGTAGTTGGCACCCATCGCCCGGGACAGCTGGTGGGCGTCGAGCAGCGCCCGCTTGGCGGCAGGGGTGAGCGACAGGTTGGGCGGCACCTCACCCTTGGGCGCGCCGTCGCCGCGCCCGCCGAGCGCGTTGAGCAGCGTGTCCGGGTCGGCGCCGGCGCGGCGGACGAGGTCGCGCAGCGGTTCGCGTTGCAGCACGGCCCAGAGCAGGTGGTCCGTGTCGAGGTCGCTGCTCTGCCGCTGGGCGGCCCGGCGGGCCGCGTCGGCCAGCATCTCCCTGGCGTCGGCGGTCATCAGCCGGGTGATGTCGACCCGGTGCGCGGGTCGGCGCCCACCCTCGCCCCGGCCGAAGTACCGGGCCAGGAACTCGTCCCAGGGGTCGGAGCCGAAGTCACCGGGTCCCATCATGTCTGTCCTCCGCAGTCGGGCGCGACGGTCGCCAGGGGCTACCCCGCGACCGTCGCGACAAACGCCGCCACCACAGGGGCGGGCAGGGCATCTCGCCGCCACCACGGGGGCGGGCAGGGCATCTCGCCGCCGCCCGGGGCGGGTGAGGGTGCCCTGCGCACCCGCGGGGCGGATGGGTGGCAGGCTGGCGGCATGGACCCGACGACGCCGCTGCTGATCGTGGACGCCGCCAACGTGGTGGGGTCCCGCCCGGACGGTTGGTGGCGGGACCGCGCGGGCGCGACCGCCCGGCTGCGCGACTCGCTGGCCCCGGTGGCCGCCGCCGGGCTGCCCCCGGAGCTGCCGCCCCCGGTGGAGGTGGTGCTGGTGGTGGAGGGCCGGGCGCGGAACGTGCCGGGCACGGCCGGGGTCCGGGTGGTCGCCGCGTCCGGATCCGGGGACGACGCCGTCGTCGACCTGGTCGCCGCCGCGCCGCAGCGCCGGCGGCTGGTCGTCACCGCCGACCGTGAGCTGCGGGAACGCGTCACCGCGCAGGGCGCCGAGGTGTACGGACCGCGCTGGCTGCGGGACCGGCCGGCCCCACCCGGGTAGTCCCGTCAACCGGACTACCGGCGCTTGCGGTCGACAACCGGTCAGCGGGGCAGGAACACTGACAGGGCGGATGTTCTCTCACCGTGAGGGATAGGCTCTAATGGAGGCCTCCCCGCCCCCAGGAGGTTTCGCCGTGGCGAGCGTCGCCGAGCTCAAGGCAGCCATCGATGTCGCGCTCCAACAGATCGGCGACGGCCAGAGCGCCGTGCAGGCGGCCGGCGAGAAGCTGGCCGAGGCGCAGCAGACCCTGGCCGGCGCGCTGGAGGGCAGCGGGCACGAGACGGTCGAGGCGGCCCAGTCCTCGCTGACCCAGGCCAGCCAGGAGCTGGAGGAGTGCCTCGCCGCGACACTCGTCGCCGTCGAGCAGGCGCAACTCTACGTCGCGACGCTCTGAGGTTCGGCCGTGTCCATCGTCGAGGACGTCGGCGCACAGGTCCGCGCCGCCGCCGATGACCTGCCGCTCGCGCAGCTGGCCCTGGCGCTGGAGAAGTTCGGGCTGGCCGCCGAGCGGCTGCGCTGGGTCCGCCAGGAGTCGGCCGACCCGATGGGGGTGCCGGAGCTCTCCGCCGCCACCGAGCACGCCGAGACCGCCGGCTACGCGCTGCGCGTCGCGCAGGAGCAGCTCTCGGCGTACCTGGCCGCGATCGGGCTGGCCGGCGACGGCTCCCCGGCCCCGGCTCCGCAGGAGCAGCGGCGCCGGCCCGCCCACGACGCGCCGCGCGAGGCGGCCCCGGGGGCTCCGGCGCCGCAGCCGGCCGCCGAGGTGGCGCCCCGCCGCTGGTGGGCCGTGCGGGTGGCCGAGCTGACGGGCGGCCGGGAGGGCCCGCCCGAGCAGCCCGACGAGAAGGTCGACGACGCCCGGGAGTTGCTGCGCCGGGTCGTCGGCGGGGTCCGTGCCGGCGACCGCGACCGGCTGCACACCGAGCTGCGTCGCGCGCACGCCGACGTCGGCCTCGGCCTGGCGGCGGTGGCCCCGCCGCTGCTGCGCGAGCTGGCCGGGGAGCTGCTCGGGCGCCCGCCGCGCGCCGAGGACCTGGGACGGTTGCACCGCGAGCTGGACGGCCGGGTGCGGGACCTGCTGCCCGGCCTGCCCCCCGCGGTGCTGGACACGCTGCT
Source organism: Micromonospora sp. DT178 (assembly GCF_049841695.1). Classification (NCBI taxonomy): domain Bacteria; kingdom Bacillati; phylum Actinomycetota; class Actinomycetes; order Micromonosporales; family Micromonosporaceae; genus Micromonospora; species Micromonospora sp. DT178. The sequence continues at coordinate 115,138 of NZ_JBNCKV010000020.1, read as the reverse complement.
GACCCGGATCTGCCGGATGCCCCCGCCCCGGCGCGACGAGGCGGAGCAGCCGCACGCCGCCGACCCGGCCGTCACCGCGGGGGTGCTCACCGGGGTGTTGCTGGCCCGGCTCGGCCGGGACCTGCCCACCGACGACGAGCGGGCCCGGCACGCCGAGACGGCCCGGGAGCGACGCGCCGCCGCCGAGCGGGACCGGCAGGCGGAGACCGCCCGCGACCGGGCCGACGACGCCGAGTGGCAGCGACGCGCTGCCGCCGCGAAGGGCCGGGTGGCCGCCGCGCGCGAGCGGGTCGCGGCGGCCCGGGACCGGGCGGATGCGGCACACGACCAGGCGACCGCGGCCCGGGAGCGGGCGGCGACAGCCGCCCAGGCCGCTTCGAAGCCGGACCGGGCGGCGACACCCGGCCAGCCCGACCCGACGGCCGATCGGGCGGCGACGCCCGGCCGGCCCGACCCGACACCGGACCGGCCGACGCACGGCCGGCCCGGCGGGCCGACCGGCTCCGGCAGCGCGACGGGCTCCGGCGGCGCGACGGGGCGGCGCGGTGCACCGGCCGCCGACGCGAGCGCCGCGGGGCGGCCCGGATCGGCCGGCCGCGTCTGGTCGAGCCCGCCCTCAGGGCGGCGGGCGTCGGGCGGCACCGCGGACCCGCGCGGGCGGGGCGTCGATGGCTGACCGGCGCAGCCAGCTGGTCACCCGGGTCCGGGGCATGCTGGGCGAGGCCCTCGGCACCACCCGGACCCGGCTGTCCACCGCGCAGGCCGAGCTGACCACGGCCCGGGAGCGGCTGGCGAAGGTCCGGCGGGCCGCGGCGGTGGTGCCGGAGCGGGTGGGCGCGCAGCGCGACCGGCGGCTGGCCGAGATCGACGATCGGCACGCCGCCCGGATCGCGGAGCTGGCCCGGCGCGCGGCGGACGCGGCGCAGCGGGAGGCCCCCGGGGCGGCCTCGGCGGACTGGACGCGGTGGCGACCGACCCCGACCCGGCGGGCCGAGCCGCCGGGCGCGCTGCGCATCGGCACGGTACGCATCCCCGGCGCCGAACCGGTGCCGGCGCTCGTGCCGCTGCTCGACGCCGGCCACGTCGAGCTGACCGGGGACGACCGGGAGGGCTGCGACGCGGTGGTGTCGGCGCTGCTGCTGCGCGGCGTCGGGCGCGCCGATCCGGGCGCCGTCCGGCTGGTCGGCTACGACCCCGAGCACCTGGGCGGCGGCCTGGCCGGTTTCGCCCCCCTCGGCACCGCCGGGCTGCTCACCTTCGTCGGCCCGGGCGGGCTGGCCCGGCTGCTCGACGACCTGGTCGAGCAGATCCGCCGGATCAACGAGACGGTGCTGGCCGGGGAGTACGTCTCGCTGCGCGAGCTGGCCGCCGCCACCGGTCGCCGGCCCGAGCCGTGGCGGGTGGCCGTGCTGCTGGGCGGGGACGAGCTGTCGCGGCACGAACGCGGCCAGCTCGACCGGGTGGTCCGCACCGGGGCGGCCTGCGGCGTGCACCTGGTGGTGCGGGGCGTGTCGCTGCCCGAGGATCCCACCGTGACCCGGGTGGGCGCGCACGCCGACGGCGCCCGGATCGGCGGGCCGGCCGGCCTGCCCGTACGCCTCGACCCACCGCCCCCACCGGTCCTGGTCACCGAGACCTGCCGGGAGGTGGCGGCGCGGGTCAACGCCGGCCCCGCCCCGACCCCGTTCACCGATTTGCTGCCGCCGGTGGAGCAGATGTGGCGGGAGGATTCCGCCACCGGGCTGACCGCCCCGATCGGCGAGGGCCCGCACGGCCGGCCGGTGCTGCTCACCCTGGGCGACTACCCGCCGCACGCGCTGATCGGCGGCCCGTCCGGCACCGGCAAGACGAACCTGATCTTCGCCTGGATCGGGGCGCTGGCCGCCCGCTACTCCCCCGCCGAGCTGGAGTTCTACCTGCTGGACTTCAAGGAGGGGGTGTCCTTCGCCCGGTTCGCCAAGGGCCGGCGGGACCCGAGCTGGCTGCCGCACATGCGGCTCGTCGGGATCAACGTCAACACCGACCGGGAGTTCGGCCTGGCGTTGTTGCGCTTCCTCGCCGAGGAGCTGCGCCGGCGGGCCGACGCCGCGAAGAAGCACGAGGTCACCAAACTCGCCGAGCTGCGCGCGGTCGACCCCACGGGGCACTGGCCGCGGATCGTCGCGGTGGTCGACGAGTTCCAGATGCTGCTGGCCGGGCGGGACGTGGTCGCCCGGGAGGCCGCCGACCTGCTGGAGGACCTGGCCCGGCGCGGCCGGTCGCAGGGCATCCACCTGGTCCTCGCCTCGCAGGACGTACGCGGCATCGAGGCGCTGTGGGGACGGCCGGCCCTGGTCGCGCAGTTCACGTTGCGCATCGCGCTGCCGAAGGCGCTGCGGATCCTCGCCGAGCGCAACGACGCCGCCCAGTCCCTGCCGCGCCACCACGCGGTGGTCAACGCGGAGTCGGGCATGGCGGAGGGCAACCAGGTGGCCCGGATCCCGTCGGCCAGCGACTGGGAGACGTGGAGCGAGTTGCAGCACCGGCTGTGGCGGATGCGCCCGCAGGACGCCGCGCCGGCCCGGCTCTTCGACGGCGACGCGATCCCCCGCCTCGCCGACGCGCCGGACTTCCGGGCGCTGAGCGCGCCGGAGACGGGGCACCCGCGTACGCCGGTGGCGCTGCTCGGCGAGATCATCGACGTGCAGTCCCGCTCGGCGGCGTTGCGGCTGCCCCGGGCTCCCGGCCGCAACCTGGCGGTGCTCGGCACCCGGGTGGACGAGGCGTGCGCGGTGCTCGACGCGGCGGCCCGCTCCCTGGCCCGCCAGCACCGCCCCGGCACCGCCCGCTTCTCGATCGCCTGCCTCGACCCGGACGCCGACCCGGCCGCCCGGTCCCTCTACGAGGATCTCGCCGACGACGCCGCCTGGTACGACGAGGAGACGGTCGGCGAGCTGATGGCCGAGACCGCCGAGGGGCTCGGCGCACCGGGCAGTCCGCACTACCTGCTGCTGTTCGCCGTCGACGCGGCGGCCGGGGCGTTGGCCGCGCGGATCGGCCGGCGCACCGGGCTGGAGGAACTACGCCGGATCCTGCACGACGGGCCGGAGCGGCGCACCCACGTGCTGGCCTGGTGGCGCGGCGTCGCCCGGATGCGGGCGGACCTGGGCGGGCCGGCGGCCCGCACGGACCAGATCGGCGCCTGGGTGGCGCTGGACGCCCACGGCGGCGAGCTGGGTTCGTCGCTGTATCCGGGCACCGGCGGCCCGGACTGGTATCCCCGCCCCTGGCGGGGGCTGTTCTTCGACCGGGCGGTGCACCGCACCGGCCAGGTGATCATCCCCTACGGACCGGCGCGATGAACGAACCGGTGACCAGTGAGTCGTACGCGGCCCAGATCCGTCGGCTGGCCGAGCTGAGCGCGCGGGTGCGCGTCCAGCGGGCCGAGGCGCACACCTGGCACGCCCAGCAGTGCGCCGCGGCCGAGCGGGCCGTCGCCGAGGCGGAGGCCGAGCTGCGGCGCGCGGAGCGGGAGCTGGTGGACGCCCGCGAGGAGCAGGAACGGGTGGACGCCGAGGTCGCCGACCTGTGGCAGCTGCTGCGCGGCCGGCTCGGCGGCTCGGGCCGTCGGGCGGGCGGGCCACCGGCGCCGGTGCCCGGCGCGACGGGCGACCCGGCGCCGCTGCTGGCCGGCGTGCGGGACCTACTCAACCGCACCCGCCAGCCGGGTGACCTGCCGGGCTCGGTCAACCCGCTGCTGGCGTTGTGCGGGGTGGCGGGCGCGGTGCTCGCGTACGCCCTCGGCGGCGCGGCCCGGGCGGCCGGCGACCGGTACGGCGGCGAGCTGGCCGTCGGGCTGCCGGTGCTGGCCCTGGTGGTGACGCTGCTGGGCCCGCTGGTCGGTCTGGTGCCGGCGAAGGTCCTCGCCGACCGCCGGCACGCCGTGCTCGGCCCCCGGCCGATGACCGTCGTGCTCGTCGCCGGGCTGGTGACCACCGTCGCGCTGCTGGTCGCCGGCCGCTGAGCCTGCGGCCCGCCGCTGAAGCGCGGCCCGCTGCGGAACCGCGGGCCCGCTGCGGAACCGCGGCCCCGCTCAGGCGGGGACCAGCACCGCCTCGCGCAGGAGGCGGCGGGCCAGGGTGAGCCGGTCGGCGTCGTCGTCCAGGCCCGGCAGGTCGCCGACCCGGACGGACCCGGCGCCGAGCAGGGCGCGCACGGCCGGCGCGCACGACGCGGGCAGGGTGATCGTGCGGTCGAACAGCACCAGCGCGACCTGGTCACCGCGTGGGGTGAGCCGCCAGCGCAGGCCGGGTCGCGGGGCGAGCCGGGTGTCGGCGTCCAGCGCCGCCAGCGCGGCGGCCTGGGCCAGGGGTCGGATGGGCGCGGGCCGGGCGGCCGGCCAGGCGCGCTGCCGCAGCCGCGCGGCGACGGCCGCCGGGTCGGCCCGCAGCAGCCAGTCCCGCAGCGCCTCCACCGTCTCGGTCAGCTCCGGCTCGATCGCGTCCGGGTCGGCGACGTCGGTGCCGAACGGCAGCGTGGCGCGCAGCCGCTGGTCCTCGGCGGCGAGGGCGAGCAGCTCCTCGACCATGGCGTAGCGGGTCAGCGCCCGGACGCCGACGGTCAGGTGCAGCGAGCTGGACTCCTGGGCCTGCGCGCTGTGCAGCCAGCCGCGGGGCAGGTAGAGCGCGTCACCGGGGGCGAGCACCACGTCCAGCGCGGCGGGCCCGTCGGCGGTGGCGGCGACCTCGTCGGCCCGGCCGCCCCACGGCTGCTTCTCGAGCGGGTCCGGCAGCACCGGCGGGTGGATCCGCCAGTGCTTGCGGCCGTCGACCTGGAGGACGAAGACGTCGTGGGTGTCGTAGTGGGTGGCGAAACCCTGGCTGCCGGCCGGGGTCAGGTAGGCGTTGACCTGCAACGGCTGCCCGACGGCGGCGCCGAGCTCGCGGGTGAAGTCGGTCAGGGCCGGCCAGGTGCGGTGCAGGCCCTGCAGGACGAGGGTGGCGCCGCCGGCGTACAGCTCCAGCACCCGCTCGTCGAGGACCTGGTCGGCGATCTCGGCGCCGGCGCCGCCGCCGCCGGTGAAGCGGGCCGCCGGCACGAGCTGGCCGTCCTTGGCGATCCGCAGGAACGGGGTACGCAGGCCGCGGCGGCTGAGCAGCTCGTCGGCGTCGGCGGGGCTGAGCAGGTCGGTGAAGCCGTCCCGGTTGGGCAGCTCGTCGGCGCGGGAGAGCAGCGGCGTGTGTCCCCAGTGGGCGGCGGCGAACTTCGCCGGCTCGACCGACACGCAGCGGGCGAGCGCGGCGGAGGCCCCGGACGGAACCGCCGGGCGGCCGTCGCCGCCCGGCGGGTCGATGTCAGTCATGGCGGTCCGTCAGGCGCTGCCGTCGGCGCCACCGTCGTGCTGGCCCGGAGTGGCACCGCCGTCGGCGGGACCCTCCGCGCTGCCGTCGGCGCCGCCGTCGTGCTGACCCGGGGTCGCGCCGCCGTCGGCGGGACCCTCCGCGCCCTGGTCGGCGCCCTGGTCGGCACCGCGCTCGGCGCCGCGGTCGGCACCACCGTCGGCGCCACCGTCCTGCTGACCCGGGGTCGCGCCGCCGTCGGCCGGGCCCTCGGGGCCGCCACCGCTGGTGGTCTGCATGTCGTCGTCGTTGAGTGCCATCGGTGCTCCCTAGGGATGTGCCGCCCCGCCGTTACGCCGGGGTCCGTCGTGCAGCGGGTGGTACCCCACACGCGATCTTCTCTAACCACACCGTAGACGCCCGTTCCGGTTCACACCGGCGGTTCGCCGGGCCCGGTCCCGGCCGACCGGAGGCACGGCGCGGCGCGCGGTGTGGGGCGACGCCCAGGTGTCCGCGATGGCGCCGCCCGGCGCGGTGGCGCCGCGGTCGCGCCGCCCGGCGCGGTGGCGCCGACGGTGACAGGATGGTCCTGCCCGACCAGGAGGTGACGATGACCGAGCCGACCGGGCCGCGCCCGCTGGAACCGGTGACCGAGCAGTGGCAGCGCGCGCTGGCGATCGTGGCGCACCCCGACGACCTGGAGTTCGGCGCCGCCGCCGCGGTCGCCCGCTGGACGGCGCAGGGCAAACACGTCGGCTACTGCCTCGTCACCAGCGGCGAGGCCGGCATCGACGCGATGCCCCCGTCGCGGGCGAGGGAGGTCCGGGAGCGGGAACAGCGCGAGTCCGCGGCCCTGGTCGGGGTGGAGACAGTGGAGTTCCTCGGCCTTCCCGACGGCGTCCTGGAGTACGGCGTGCCGCTGCGTCGCGCCCTGGCCGGGGTGGTCCGCCGGCACCGGCCCGAGATCGTGATCACCAACAACTTCCGGGACACCTGGGACGGTGCGTACGCCCTCAACCAGGCAGACCACATCGCCACCGGCCGGGCGGTGCTGGACGCCGTCCGCGACGCCGGCAACCGGTGGGTGTTCCCGGAGCAGCTCGTCGACGGGGTCGAGCCGTGGAACGGGGTGCGCCAGGTCTGGGCCGCCGCCTCGCCCCTCGCCACGCACGGGGTGGACGTCACCGACACCTTCGCGCGGGGCGTGGCCTCGCTGAGGGCGCACGAGGCGTACCTGACCGGGCTGGGCGACGGCGGCTTCGACCCCGAGGAGTTCCTCGAAGGGCTCAGCCGCCCCGTCGGCGGCCGGCTGGGCGTCCGCCACGGCGCCGCCTTCGAGGTCTTCCCCTTCGACCTTCAGTAGGGACGACGGATGATCCTGCTCGGCACCTCGGGTTGGCAGTACCGCGACTGGCGGGGCCCCTTCTATCCGACCGGGCTGCCGCAGCGGCTCTGGCTGGAGCACTGCGCCGCCCGGTTCGCCACGGTGGAGGTGAACAACGCCTTTTACCGGCTGCCCGAGCGCGACACCTTCGCCGCCTGGCGGGCCCGCACCCCCGACGACTTCTGCGTGGCGGTGAAGATGAGCCGCTACCTCACCCACGTCAAGCGCCTGCGCGACCCCGCCGAGCCGGTGGCCCGCTTCCTGGGCCGGGCCACCGCGCTCGGCGACCGGCTCGGGCCCGTGCTGGTGCAGCTGCCGCCGAACCTGCCCGCCGACCCGGCGGCGCTGGACGCCACGCTGCGGCTCTTCCCCGCCGACGTGCGGGTCGCCGTCGAGCCGCGGCACCCGTCGTGGTAGACCGACGCCACCCGCGCGGTGCTGGAGCGGCGGCGGGCGGCACTGGTCTGGGCGGACCGGCTCGGTCGGCCCGTCGCGCCCGCTGGCGCACCGCCGACTTCGGCTACCTGCGCCTGCACGAGGGGCGGGCCAACCCCTGGCCCCGGTACGGCCGCACCTCGCTCGCCTCCTGGGTACGCCGGCTCGCCGACGCGTTCGGCGACGACGAGCCCGCGTACGTCTACTTCAACAACGACCCCGGCGGCGCCGCCATCGTCGACGCGACCGCCTTCGCCGCGCTCGCCCGCCGGGCCGGCCGGTCGGTCAGCCGCGTGCCCGGGACGCCGCCGCCCGACGACCGGGGCGAGGCGGTGGCGCCGAGCGCGCCGGCGTGAACGGCACGCGGTCCGCTCCACCGGGGGCGGAGCGGACCGTCGCGGACGAGCGGCGCGTCAGGGAATGATGTTGGCCATGTCCTTGGGCATCGTGGCCTTCACGTCCTCCCACTCGCCCTGGGTCACGTGCCGGCGCAGGGTGTCGAGCACCACCTGCACCACGCGCTCCGGGCCGCCCTCGACGTCGTACGGGAAGCCCTGCCGGACCTCCAGCAGGAAGTCGTCCCGGTTGAGCTTGATCGGCACGTCCGACGGCTTCCAGCCGTCGAAGTAGATCCCGCGCACGAGCACCGGCAGCTGCGCGGCGAACTCCACGCTCTCCTGCACCGGCATCCGGTCGCGCAGCAGGTGCAGCACCGTGCGCAGCGCGCAGTAGGACTGGTTGCGTTGCTCCTTGGGCCAGCCGTAGGCCTGCTCGATGTCCTTGAGGATCAGGTTAGTCTTGTCCATCGAGGACTCGAACGCGGAATGCAGCTGCTCAGCCATCTCTCCACCCCCGTACGTCGGTCTCCCACCGTCGGTCGTCGTCACGTCGCGGCGGCCCCACCGGGCCGCGCGGCTGCCGGGTCGGGCCGACCCGGGCGGGGCGCGGCGCCCACCGGGCTTCGGCGGACGACCCGACGACGTGCAGCACGGCGCCGCGTCGTCGACCCGGTGCCACCCGAACCGTCATCTCCACCCACCTCCGTGGTGTCGCCTTCCGCGGCCACGGTCGACCGCACACACCGCCCATGCTGCGCGGCGTCGGGGTGAGCGGCCCTCACCCCGACGGGGTGAAACGCCCGGCTCAGTCGGCGTCGAGCAGCCCGGCGAGGGTGGCGGCGTTGGTCTGCGCGTAGTCCCGGTAGCAATTGTTGAGAAGCACGTGCGTCTCCCGGGCGGAGTCGGCCAGCTCGCGCAGCTTCGGCGCCCAGTCGCGCAGCTCCCGGTCGGCGTAGCGGTAGCCGAACTTCTCGTGGATGTCCTTGCTGGTCCACTTGTCGCTGTGCCCGTGGAAGCGGACCACCGCGAGGTCCGCGGTGGCGGCCAGCACCGGGGGCACCGACGAGCGGTGCCCCTGCGGCATGTCCACGCAGACGTACGCCAGCCGGTGCTCGCGCAGGAAGGCGAGGGTCTCCCCGGCGTTGTCGCCGTCGAACCAGGAGGCGTGCCGGAACTCGTAGACCGGGCGCAGCGGGGCGCACCGCTTCGCCACCTCCAGCAGGTACTGCTTGTTGTCCCGCTTGATGGTGAACCAGGGCGGGAACTGGAACAGCAGCGCGCCGAGCTTGCCCGCCTCCACCAGCGGGTCCAGCGCGGCGAGGAAGCGCGTCCACACCTCCTCGTACGCCTGCGGCGGCAGGTCGTCCGGGTACAGGTTCTTCTTCCCCGTGTCCGGCCGGAGGTCCTTGTAGAGCGCGCCGACCCGGGTCGGGTGCCCGGTGAGCAGACTGAACGCCTTGACGTTGAAGGTGAAGCCGGCCGGGGTGCGCTCGGCCCACAGTCTCGCCGTCCGCTCGGCGGGCGGCGAGTAGTAGGTGGCGTCGACCTCGACCAGCGGGAACTGGCGGGCGTAGTACGCCAGCCGCTTCTCCGGGGTGTCGGCGGTCTGCGGATACCAGCCGGAGTCCAGCAACGTCCGGTCGGTCCAGGAGGCGGTGCCGACCTTGATCTCACCCATCAGTCGACCTCGCCGCGTTCCGGACCGACCGGCAACCGTTGGCGGGGATCAGGCCGCCCGACGCTCCCGGTTCTGCTTGCACTGCACGCAGGTGGTGGCGGAGGGGAAGATCTCCAGCCGCTCGACCGGGATCGCCGAGGTGCAGCCCTCGCAGAAGCCGTAGGTGCCCTCCTCCAGCCGGGTGAGGGCGTGCTCGTACTGGGCGCGGCGGTCGAGGATGGTCCGCAGCAGGGACTGTGCGGTGTCCCGCTCGGCCGTCTTGGTGCCGCTGTCGGCCTGGTCGTCGCCGGCGGTGTCACCCACCTCCACCAGCCGCAGCACCTGGCTCTGGAGCACCGCCTGCTCGTACTCCGCGGACAGCTCGTCGTAGCGGGCCTGCAGGGAGCGCCGGATCTGGTCGATCTCCGCCTGGGATCGGCCCGTACCGATCGTGTCGTGGACGAGCATCGCTGCCTGCCTTTCTGGCCTGAAAATCCGCCGGGGCACCGGTACGTGCGCCCAGCCCCGTGGTGTCTGTGCGCGGGCGGATCACCCGCGCTCTGTGAGCCGGGCGAATACCCCGGCGGGCCGACGCTCAAACCGACGATTTTTCGCCGCGTCACGGCGTCAGGGCGACACCGTGGACTCCACCAGCGCCGGGTGCCGGGGATCGTCGGCGCGGACCACGACGTCGGCGAACGAGGCCGGGGCGACCTCGTCGGCGTACCGGGCGAAGGCCGGCAGCGTCCACCGCTGCGCGGGGTCGGTGCGCCGGGCCAGGGCGGCCGGGGAGAGCACCAGGTGGACGGTGACGTCGAAGGGCAGGCCCCCGCCGAGCAGCAGCGCCCCGCTGACCAGCAGGACGCCCCCGGGCGGCAGGTCGACGTACGCGGCGCGGCTGGCCCGGTCGGCGGTGGCGTCCCACAGCGAGGGCAGCACCCGCCCCGAGCCGCCGGGCCCGGCCGGGTCGAGCACCTCCCGGCGCAGCCCCGGCTCGTCGACCCAGCCCTCGTAGAACGCGTCGGGGTTGGTCCGGCCGAACTCCAGGCGCACCGACGCGGGGCGGAGGAAGTCGGCGGCGCGGACGTGCAGGGCGGGCCGACCGAGCGCGCGCAGCGGGTCGACCAGCGCGGCGGCGAGTTCGTCCGGGCCGGCCGCCGGCGCGCCGTCGACGGCCACCCGCAGCCGGCCGGGGGCGTCGGTGCCGGCGAGGCGCTCGGTCAGCTCGGCGACGAGCAGCTCCGGGGAGATGGGTCGAATCCGCATCCGACCATGGTGCCCCGCCGGCCGTCCCGCACGGGCCCGCCCGCACGAGGACGCGGCGGGCGGCGTCGGCCGCGTCGGCGGTGGACGCGGCGGGCGGTGGTGACGCGGTGGGCCGCCGTGCGTCCGTGGTGGGCGCGCGGTGGGCGGTGGGCGGCGTCAGCCGTTGCGGTCGATGGTGACGCGGGCGTCGTCGGCGAGCCGGTAGCCGACGCCGTAGACGGTGGTGACCAGCGGGACGTCGACGCCGACCTTGCCGCGCAGCCGGCGGACGTGCACGTCGACCGTGCGCACGCCGGCGTGCTCGTAGCCCCAGACCGCGTTGAGCAGCTGCAACCGGGTGAAGACCCGGCGGGGGTGGGCGACGAGGTGCAGCAGCAGGTCGAACTCCAGCCGGGTCAGGGGCAGCGGCTCGCCGTCGCGCAGCACCGACCGGGACGACGCGAGGATGTGCAGGGTCGGGATGGTGGCGGCGACCGGGCGCGACGGCGCGCGGCCGGCGGGCACCGGGTCGGGGCGGCGTTCGACGGTGGCGGTGATGACGGTGCCCTCGCCGCGTTCCAGCATCTCCCGGGCGGCCTCCAGCAGCCGTCGGGCGGGCGGGGTCAGCGACTCCTCGGATGCCAACGGGATGTTCAGGGTCACCGTGAGCATCGGTGCGGCGGTGTTGGCGGGGCGACGCTGGCCCCCCGGGGGTCGACCGGGAACAGCGGGCTGGGACGTATGCCATCCGGCGCGCGACGAGGCGGGGCTGACCGACATGGTCCTCCTTGGCTGGTCCGGGTATCTCCCCACGGCCCGGGACGCCGCTCCATCGATGCTTCCCGGCGCCCGGGCGAGGGTCAAGGGGCGGCTGCGTTGCATGAATGTGACAATTGACGAACGCATCGGAGCCGGATGCTCGCTCTGCGTACGAAGCCTGATGATTACAGCAGAGCCGCCGGGTTGACCCGATAGGGGGGTGCCCGCCCGGTTCACGGTGGTCGGCGCGGGTGCGCGCCGCGAATGGATGAACGTGGATCGGGTCGGCCCGCCGGAGGGCCGCGGCCACGCGACCGGGGGTGGCGCGCGGCGTACCGGGGACGGGACGCCGGGGCCCGGACGCGGCGGCGCGGCGCGCCCGGAGCCGGGCACGCCGCGCGGGTGGCGCCGTCAGCGACTGCGCTCGATCTCGATGCGGGCCTCGTCGGCGAGGCGGTAGCCCACCCCGTAGACGGTGGTCACCACCGGCATGTCCGCGTCCAGCTTGGCCCGCAGCCGGCGGACGTGCACGTCGACGGTACGCGCCACCGCGTGCTCGTAGCCCCACACCCGGCTCAGCAGCTGGAGCCGGGTGAACACCCGGCGGGGCCGCTCCGCCAGGAACAGCAGCAGGTCGTACTCGATGCGGGTCAGCGGGATCACGCGGGAGCCTTGGTGGACCACCCGCGAGTCGGTGGCGATCCGGATCGCGTGCGGGTCCACGATGGCCGGCACCGGCCGGGGCGCCGCCGGCCGGTGCTCGGCGACGCCAGGCCCCAGCCGCCCCTCCCCCGATTCGGCGAGTTCGCCGATCAGCTCCAGCAGCCGGGCCAGGCGGGGGCTCACCGGCCCCGGGACGAGGTCGAGGGTGATGGTGACGGACGGGGCGGAACGCGGTCGGACCGCTCCGATCCGCTCGGGGCGCGCGGTCGAGTGGTGTCGGGTGGGGATGGCGACGACGGACATGGAGCCTCCTGCGGCGGCGGTGCCGCCACGCCCGGTGGAGCGTGACGGTCAGGACGGCGCCCGGCCGGCGGTCACCGGGGGCGCGGGGGTGGACGTGGGCTGCGGCGGGGTGGGGCCGAGCACGGGCAGGCCGGCGAGCCGCCAGGCGACGAAGCCGCCGACGACGTCCGTGGCGTGGCGCAGCCCGAGATCCTGGAGTGCGGCGGCGGCCAGCGACGAGGTGTAGCCCTCCTGGCAGATCACCACCACCCGCAGGTCGTAGCCGACCGCCTGGGGCAGCCGGGCCGGGCAGCGGGGGTCGAACCGCCACTCCAGCACGTTGCGTTCGATCACCAGCGAGCCGGGCACGGTGCCGTGGGCGGCCCGCTGGGCGGCCGGGCGGATGTCGACCAGCAGGGCCCCGCCCCGGTGCGCCAGGTGCGCGCGCTCCGGGTCCAGCCGGCCCAGCCGCGCCCGGGCGGCGGCCAGGATCTCGTCGATGCCCCGGGAGCCCGGCGGCGCCACCGGGGCCGGACACGCCTGCGGGTCGTCGGTCTGCGGCATGGTCGTTCCCTCCACTGGTTGCTGACGGTTCACGTACGACGGCGGTCCGCCGGCGCGGGGCGGGCGGCGCGCCGGGGATGGCGGGCGGCCCGGGCGGCCCCGCGTCGCGCTCACCAGGCGACTCCGGCCTCGGCCACCTCGGCGACGCGCAGCCGGCCGTCGGCGAGCCGGTAGCTGGTCATCCGGCGCAGCGCGGGCCGGTAGACGTGGACGCTCACCGCCGGCTCGTCGGCCCGGTTGGACACCAGGTGCACGTGCCGCGGGCCGAAGCGACGGCCGGAGCCGGCCGCCAGCCGGTGCGGGCGGAGCACGCCCCCGTCGACCGTCTCCTCGGTCAGGACTCCGGAGACGACCAGGAACGCGCCGCCGCAGCCGCCGTGGTCGTGCAGGTCGGTGCCCTGGCCGGGCAGCCAGCTCAACGCCCACACCTCGTGGTCGGGTTCGTGGGCGAGGCGGGCGTACCACCGGGAGACCGGATCGAAGCGCAGCGGCACCGGCCAGCGGGCGGGGTCGGCGGCCCACCGTCGGGCGGTGGCGAGCAGGTCGGGTGGGCGTCGGTCGGGCATGGCGGTCCTCGTGCGGCTCGGCGGTACGTCGACCCAGCATAGGCTGCAAACCCTATTGGTTTAGTAGGCAATCCCAGGAGCTGGGACGCGGTCAGCGGCGGACCGGCGGATCCACCCGGTAGCCGGGGACCGACGGCCAGCGCACCGTCAACACGACCGACTCGCGCTCGGCATACCAGGAGTGGTCCACGCCCCGCCCCCACACCACGTAGTCGCCGGGCTCGCCGAGCACCACCGTCCGGTCCGGCAACTCGACCCGGAACCGGCCGCTGACCAGCACCAGCAGGGCCGTCCGCCGTTCCTGGGTGGCCCATCGGGAGCGCGCCTCCCCCGCCGGATGGACCCCCCACTTCACCTCGACCTCGGCGCTGTGCCGGGCGTCGCCCGGGGGCATGAAGTGGCCGAGCAGCCAGCCGGCGTTCGTCGCTCCGTCCACACCCGCGTTGCCCACGTACACCCTGTCGTCCATCGACCCCTCCCCCAGCACGCCGGCCGAGCAACGTACCAAGCGGGCGTCCGACTAACCTGGACCGGTGAGTGAGGAACTCGACGCGGAGACGCTGGCGTTCGCGCACCGGATGTTCGACCTGGCCCGCGACGGGGCCACCGCCGAACTGGCCGACTACGTCGACGCGGGACTGCCGGTCAACCTGACCAACGACAAGGGCGACACCCTGCTGATCCTGGCGGCGTACCACGCCCATGCCGAGACCGTCGCCGCGCTGCTCGCCCGCGGGGCCGACCACGCCCGGACCAACGACCGGGGCCAGACGGCGCTGGCCGCGGCCACCTTCCGCAGCAGCACCGAGGCCGTCCGGGCGCTGCTCGCCGCCGGGGCCGACCCGCACCACGGCAACCCGTCGGCGGTGGAGACCGCCACCTTCTTCGACCTGCCCGAGATGCTCGCGCTGCTGGCCGCACCGACCGCCTGACGCCGACGCCCGGCGGGGCCGGCCCGCGCCGGGTATACAGGGTCGGTGGAGGATCCGCTGCCCGAACAGATGCGCACCGCCGCCACGGCGCTGCTGGCCGCGCTGGGCGAACCCGCCCGCGCCCAGGCCACCCACCGGTTCGACGACGACGCGGCCCGCCGCTGGCTCGAGTACCGGCCGCGACCCCGGCCCGGGGTCTGCCTGGCCGACCTCGACCGCGCCGGGCGCAAGGCCGCGCACCGGCTGCTGGCCACCGCGCTGAGCCCTCCGGCGTACGCCCAGGCGATGGCCATCGTCGCGCTGGAGGAGGTGCTGGACCGGGCGGAGGGTTGGCGTCGGGGCCGGCACAGCGGCGACTACTGGGTGGCCGTGTTCGGCGACCCGGCCCGTGACGACGCCTGGGCGTGGCGCCTGGAGGGGCACCACCTCTCGGTGAGCATGACCGTGGTGGACGACCAGGTCTCCCCCGCGCCGATCTTCCTCGGCGCCAACCCGGCCACCGTCCGGTACGCCGGCCGCCCGGTCTCCCGGCCGCTGGGCGTGGAGGAGGACCTGGCCCGCGCCCTGCTGGACGCGATGGGCCCGGCGGGCCGGGCGGCGGCGATCGTCGCCGACGAGGCGCCGGGGGACATCATCAGCGCCACCCGTCCCCGGGTGGACGGGCCGCTGGAGCCGCTCGGGGTGCCCGCCGACCGGCTCGGGCCCACCGGGCGGGCCCTGCTGGACCAGCTCGTGGCGCTCTACCTGGACCGGCTCCCACCCGAGCTGGCGGTCCGGGAGGCGCGCCGGCTCGACTCCGGGCAGCTGCACTTCGCCTGGGCCGGCCCGACGGTGCCCGGCCGGCGCCACTACTACCGCGTGCAGGGCGACGACCTGCTCATCGAGTACGACAACACCACCGACGACGGCAACCACGCGCACACCGTCCTGCGCCGCCCGGCCAGCGACTTCGGCGCGGACGTCCTGGCCGCCCACCACGCCGAATCCCACCACCCCACCCCCTGACGCGCCCCCGCCGCACCCTCCCCGCCCCTGAACCACGTCGATCATGCAGTTGTGGTGCCCCGCGAACGGTGCGAACAGGCCTCTGTCGCCCACCACAGCTGCATGATCGACGCCGCTAGGGGCGGGCGGGGCGGGGGCGGGCCAGGTCGACGGTGGCGTCGGAGGCGTCGGCGAAGGCGTCGAAGGTGGTGGGCTCGGACCGGCGGCCGGCGTCGAAGCGGCGGACCAGCCGGGCGCCCAGCGAGACGCCGACCGCGCCGACGCCCAGGGCCACCAGCTCGGTGAGCAGCAGCACGACGGAGGCGCCCCGCTGCGGCGCGTCCGCGCGGACGAGGCAGGCGACCAGGAACAGCGCTGCCATCGCGACGTTCACCAGGTTGAAGGTGATCGCCGTGCGCCGGGTCCGGTCGACCGGCACGTCCCACAGGTCGATCATGCCGGCCACGGCGGCCAGCGCGGCTGCGACCAGGGCGGCCACGGACGTCCAGTAGCCCACCTCACCGAGGAAGGCCGGTCCGCCGAGCACGTCGGTCAGGTCGAACACGGTCGCGCTCACGAAGAGCCCGAACGGGAACGTCACCAGCATCGGTTGGATCGGGTGCCCCTGCACCCGCAGCCGGCTCTGCATGGTTCCTCCCCAGGTAGGCACGCGTCACCAGTCCAGGGTGCTACCCGGGCGCCCGCACACCGAAACGACACGCGGCCCGCCGGCCCCGCAGGTCACGCGGGACACGCATGTCACGCCAGCCACGATCGTCCGTGCCGGCCACAGCAGGTTCCCACCGCCACCGGAGCCCGGACGGGCGGCGGACGGCCGGGAGGAGGCTCAGTTGTCCCGGGGGCGCGACACGGTGGCGACCAGTCGGTCGGCCACCTCCCGCAGCGGGATGTCCAGCGACGAGGCCGCGCTGCGCAGCACGTCGAGCGCCTCCCCGGCCGCGCAGCCGCGCTGGGTCATGATCACGCCGATCGCCTGCCCGATCACCCCGTCGCCGAGCACCGAGGGGTCCAGTTCCCCGGCCTCGGCCGCCTTGCGTGCCCGGTCGCGGACCGCCGCGAGGAGCAGCCCGGCGTGCTCGGCGAGCAGCATCGCGGTGAGCTGGTGTCCCGGGGTGAGCAGGTCGGCGGCGCCGGCGTAGAGGTTGATCGCCCCGATCACCTGGTCGTCGACGTCGACCGGCGCGGAGATCACCCCGTGCACGCCCAGCTCCCGTGCGCGCGGCGTCCAGGCCGGCCAGCGCTCCTCGCGGTCCAGCCGGTCGGAGAGGGTCATCTCCCGCCGCCGGATCGCGTCCATCGCCGGCGAGTCGGGGCCGTGCCGCAGGTCGTCCAGGCCCGCCAGGCGCACGTCGGAGGCCGCCACCCCGGCCGGTTCGCCGGCGCGCAGCGCGGTGAAGCCGCACCAGCTCACGCCGACCACGGCCTCGCGGGCGGTACGCACCAGCGCGTCCAACGCCTCGTCGAAGTCGTCGACCGCGATCAGCGCGGCCGTCAGCTCGCGCAGCAGGGCGGCGGTCTCCAGGACGCCGAGCCGCTCCACCGCCGGGTCCCACATCTCCAGGTTCACCGCTCCACTGCCCCCACCGTCCCGGCGCGCGCTCCCGCGCGGCCGACCGGCGCCGTCACCTGTTCCATCGTCTGGTCTCTCCCGACTCCTCGGACCCGGCCTACTACCCTCGCAAACCGGGGTCGAAACGGCGCAAAAGGGGGCCCCTTCCGGCACCCGAAGGCGCTGGGAAGGGGCCCGCAGCGTCAGCGCGACGCGGAGCTGAGCCGCCGCCCCACCGAGGCGATCAACCGGTCCAGCTCCGAGCCGAACGGGTTGTCGTGCACCAGGTAGGTCCAGGTCGCGCTCGGCCGCACCAGCTTCGCCTCGTCCGGCTCCCAGTCGTCCTCGAACTCGGTCTCCTCGAAGGTCTCGATCGTCCGCCGCTCGATCTCCGGGATCAGGTTGTTGAACGCCGGCACCGCCGCCCGGTGGAACTCGTCCAGCGGGTCGAGCCGGCCCAGGGCGCGCAGGTGCACGCCCTCGCGTACCTCGGAGAGCTCCGCGAGGTGTTCCGTCCAGAGCCGGTCGAGGTGGTAGAGGGCGATCGAGCGGGCGACCCGGGCGAGCAGGTCCTCGTCCATCTCGCCGGCCTTCTCGGGCACCCGGTCGAGCAGCATCAGCGCCGCCACGTCGCTGGTGAGCAGCCGTTCCCGACGCTCCGCGAGGGCCTTGCGCTGCTGCTCGATGACGACGCTGTAGCGCCAGGTGTTGCGGTGGATCTCGTGGTTGACGCCCTCGGCGACCCGCTGGGCGTGCTCGACGGCGTACTCGACCTGGTCGTCGGTGACCAGGCCGTCGGCGTTCATCCGGGGCGAGGCGGGGACGGCGTCGCCGGCGTGCCGAACGACCAGGTCGTCCTCCAGGCTGACGAAGAAGACCGAGCCGCCCGGGTCGCCCTGCCGCCCGGCCCGGCCGCGCAACTGGTCGTCGACGCGCCGGCTGTCGTGCCGGCCGCTGCCGATCACGTAGAGGCCGCCCAACTCGGCGACCCGGTCGCGGTCGGCCTGGTCGCTGCCGCCGAGCCGGATGTCCACGCCCCGGCCGGCCATCTGGGTGGAGACGGTCACCGCGCCGTACGCGCCGGCCTCGGCGATGATCGTCGCCTCCTCGTCGTCGTTCTTCGCGTTGAGCACCACGCAGGGCACCCCGGCGGCGTTCAGGCCGGCCGCCAGCCCCTCGGACTCCTTCACGTCCAGGGTGCCGACCAGCACCGGCCGCCCGCGCTCGTGGTGGCGCTTGATCTCGTCGACCAGCGCCTCCTCCTTCTCCGCGCGGGTGGCGTAGATGCGGTCCGGCTCGTCCTCGCGCACGCACGGGGTGTTCGGCGGAATCACCGCCACCTCGAGGTTGAAGAACTCCCGCAGCTGGTCGCCGACCAGCACCGCGGTCGCCGTCATGCCGCACACCTTGGGGTAGAGCGCGATGTACGCCTGCACGGCGATGGTGCCGAGCACCTCGCCCTCGGCGGTGGCGTCCAGCCCCTCCTTGGCCTCCACGGCCGCCTGGAGCCCGTCCGGCCAGCGGCGGCGCTGGGCGACCCGGCCCCGCATCTCGTCGATCAGCTCGACGGAGCCGTCGCGGACGATGTAGTCGACGTCGCGGTGCAGCAGGGCGTGCGCGTGCAGCGCCACGTTCACCGCGGACAGCTGCGCGACGTGCTCCTCGTCGTACAGGTCGATGCCGAGCTTGGCCTCGACGGCGGCCAGGCCGGCGGCGGTGAAGGCGACGCTGCGGCCGTCCTCGGCCACCGTGTAGTGCTTGCCCTTGCGCAGGCCCCGCACCTGCGCGGCGGCGGCGTGCACCGGGTCCTGCTCGCCGGCGACCGAGCCGGCGAGGACCATCGGCACCCGGGCCTCGTCGATGAGGATCGAGTCGGCCTCGTCGACGATCGCGGTGCGCAGCGGCGGCTGCACCCGATCCTCCACGTCGGTGACGAGCTGGTCGCGCAGGTAGTCGAAGCCGGCCTCGCTGACCGAGACGTACGTGACGTCGCAGGCGTACGCGTCGCGCCGCTCCTGCGGGGTGGACGCCTCGTTGACCCAGCCGACGGTCAGGCCGAGCAGGGTGTAGACCGGCTCCATCCAGAGGGCGTCGCGCCGGGCCAGGTAGTCGTTGACGGTGAGCACGTGCACCGGGCCGTTGCCCAGCCGGACGTGCCCGTAGGCGGCGATGGTCGCGGTGAGCGTCTTGCCCTCACCGGTGGCCATCTCGGCGACCTTGCCCGAGAGCAGCGCCATCGCGCCCAGCAGCTGCACGTCGTACGGCCGCTGGTCGAGGCCGCGGCGGGCGGCCTCGCGGCCGATCGCGCAGATCTCCTCGTAGCCCGTGGCCTTGCCGGCGGCCTCGGTCAGCTCGGCGTCGTCGAGCGCCGACAGCTCGTCCTCGCGCGCCTCGACGGCCGGCAGCAGCTTCTCCAACGGCCCCAGGTCGACCGTCGTCCCCGGGCGCTGGAGGAACCGGCGGAACCTGGTCTTCAAGCGTTGCGACACACCCATGAGCGGCAACGGTACGCGACCGGAGCCGGCGTTGGCGGCCCGCCCGGCGCGCCGCCGCGCGGGTGTCGTCGCCGGGCGGGTCGCGGGCGTGGACCGCTCAGCTCACCAGGAGCTGGTGGGTGGCCAGCTCACGGTAGAGCGGGCTGGTCCCGGTCAGCTCGTCGTGGGTGCCGGTGGCCGCCACCCGACCGCCGTCGAGCACCACGATCTGGTCGGCGTCGACGACGGTGGAGAGGCGGTGCGCCACGATCAGCAGGGTGCGCCGGGCGGCCACCGCGTCGATGGCCCAGCGCAGCGCGGCCTCGTTGCGGGCGTCGAGGTTGCTGGTCGGCTCGTCGAGCAGCAGCACCGGCGGTCCGGCCAGCAGGGCGCGGGCGATCGCCAGCCGCTGCCGCTCGCCACCCGAGAGCAGCACCCCGCCCTCGCCCACCTGCACGTCCAGCCCCTCGGGGGCACGCTCGGCCAGGTGGCCGAGGTTGACCTCGTCGAGCACCGCGCGCAGCCGGGCCTCGGTGGCCTCCGGCGCGCTGATCAGGAGGTTCTCCCGCAGCGTGCCGGCCAGCACGGGCGCGGACTGCTCGACGTAGCCGATCCGGGCGCGCAGCGCGTCGCGGGGCAGGTCCCGCACGTCGACCCCGTCGATGCGCAGCGCGCCCTCGGTGACCTCGTAGAAGCGCTCGACCAGCGCCAGCAGCGTCGACTTCCCGGCGCCCGACGGGCCGACCAGGGCGGTGCGGGTGCCGGCCGGCACGGTGAAGCTCACCTCGCGCAGCACCGGCGGCCCGCCGGGGTAGCCGAAGCCCACCCGGTCGAACTCGACGGACGCCGGGGCCCCGCCGGGCAGCGCCCGGGCCGGGGCGGTCGCGGGCCGGTCGGCCGCCCCCTCGACCGGCACGGCGAGCATCTCCTCGATCCGCTGGAGCGCCCCCAGCCCGGTCTGCAACTGGGTGTACGCGTGCACGGCCTGCCCGAGCGGAAGGACCAGGAAGAACAGGAACATAATGAAGGCGACCAGGTCGCCGACGGTGATCGCGCCCGCCGCCACCCGTGCCCCGCCCACCCCGAGGACCAGCAGGAACGCCCCCTGGATGGTGACGCTGCTGGCCGGGCCGACGAACGCCTGCACCCGGGCCACCCGCAGGCCCGCCGCGTACGCCTGCGCGGCGCTGGCGCCGATCGCGTCGGCCTCGCGCCGCTCCGCCCGGGCCGCGCGGATGGTCCGGGCGGCGGAGATGGCACGCTCCACCGCCGAGGTCATCTCGCCGACGCGTTCCTGGGCGGCGCGGGCCAGGCCCCGCACCCGGTGGGCGAAGGCGACCGCGATGGCGATGCCGGCGGCCACCCCGAGCAGGGTCACCCCGAACAGCACCGGGTCGAGCAGGACCATCGCGCCCGCCGCGCCGAGCACCATCACGGCGCCGGTGACCACCTCGAACAGGCCGGAGGTGACCACGGCGCGCAGCAGGGTGGTGTCCGAGCCGACTCGGGAGAGCAGGTCGCCGGTGCGGCGGCGGTCGTACTCGGCGATCGGCAGCCGCAGCAGGTGGCCGGCCAGCCGCCGCCGGGTGCCCAGCACGACCCCCTCCGCGGTGCGTTGCAGCAGGTAGTCCCGCACCCCGCCGATGGCCGCGGCCACCAGCACCAGGGCGACCAGCGCCGCGACCAGCCCGGCCACGCCCCGGCTGCCGGAGAGCCCGTCCAGCACCGAGCGGGTGAGCAGCGGCTGTGCCAGTGACGCCGCCGCGCCGGCCAGCGACAGCGCGCCCACCACGGCCAGGGTGCCGCGGTGGGCGCGCAGGTACGGCAGCAGGGCGGCGAGGCCGACCCGCCGGTCGTCCACGCCTCCGCCCGGACCGCCGGCGGCGGTCGGCACGGAGTCGTCGGCGGTCGTGACGGGAGCGGCGGCGGTCATGGCTGGAACGGTATCGGGCCGCGCCACCCGCCCGGGGGGCGACGCCGGGCCTCAGACGGTCAGCACCACCTGGAGCTCCTGACGGCGCCGCTCGGCGAGATCGGTCAGCAGGGTCGGCGCCTCCTCGAACGGCACCACCGCCGAGACGAGGTGCTTGCGGATGACGTCCCCGTACGCGCGCAGCAGGTCGATCGTCTCGGCGGAGAGGCGCTCGCGGTCCCAGGTGGGCGCGAGGCCGCGCGGCACCCGGCCGATCTGCGCGCACCGCAGCGACAGTCCGTTGTGGTGGAACTCCTCGCCGAACCGGACCGCGTCCGCGCCGGCCTGGTAGAAGGCCAGGTCGACCACCGTGCCCTGGGGGCGCAGCAGGCGCAGCGCGAGCTGCAACGCCCACGCCTGCCCCCGGCACTGGAACACCACGTCGGCGCCCCGGTCGCCGGGCCCGTGCGCCCAGCGGGTCTTGAGCACCACCGCCGGGTCGTCGGCCTCCGGATCGAGGGTCTCCAGGCCCAGCGCCTCGGCGACCGCCCGCCGCTGCGGGGTCGGGTCGAGCACCACCACCGAGGCGGCGCCGTGCCGCTTGGCGAACAGGGCGGTGAGCAGGGCCACCACCCCACTGCCGACGACCGCGACCCGGCGGCCCCGCACCCCGTCGCCCAGCGACCGCACGTCGGTGCCGTGCAGGTCGGCGGCGGCGTGCAGCACCCCGTTGGCGCAGATCGGCCCCATGTGCGCGACGTAGACGCCGAGCAGCGGGTCGAGGTCCTCGGGCAGCGGCACGAACCGCTCGGCGACCGGGTCGGCGACCCAGCCGGTGCGGTGGCCGTACGTCATCGCGCCGACGGTGCCCACGGCGACGGCCGGCGTACGGCTCTCCACCACCCGGCCGACCTGCATGTAGCCCAGCCGGGTCACCGGGTACGGGGTGCTGGCCGCGCCCGGCTGGAAGAGCCCGAGGTCGGCGTTCCAGGTGACGTTGAGGTAGGGGTTGGTGCCCTTGACGTAGCTCAGTTCGGTGCCCGCGGAGACGCCGCTGAACAGCGTCTCGACCCGGAACGTGCCGTCGGTCAGCTCGGCGGCGTCCTGCTCGACCAGCTCCACCTGCCCCGGGCCGCTGACCACCACCACGCGGTCACGCATCGACGGTCACCCCCGTGGCGACCGGCGCGGCGGGCGCGTCCAGCCGTACGGGCCGGCCGGTGCGGGCGGAGTCGGCGACCGCGAGGGCGAGCCGCTGGGTGCCGAGGGCCTCGGCGTACGGGACGCGGACGTCGTCGCCGACGCCCCGGACCGCGTCGACGAAGGCCCGGTCCACGGCCACCCGGGCGGCTTCGGGGTCGGCGTCGAAGCGGCGTTCGCCGTCGGCGTCGCACACGACCAGCCCGTCCTCGCTGAGCGAGAGGGCCAGCCCGTCGGCGAGGATCTCCAGTCCGGCGCGGTGCTTCCAACCGAGGACGCAGGCGGCGGTGAGCGTGCCGACCGCGCCGCCGGCGAAGCGCAGCGTCGCGGTGGTCACCGAGTCGATGTCGGCGCCGTCGACCGGCGGCGGGGTCCCGTTGCCGTACGCGGTGACCTCGGTGGCCTCGCCGACCAGGCACCGGACCAGGTCCAGCACGTGGGCGGCCTGCTCGACCACCGGGCCGCCGGAGCGGTCCCGCCGCGACCACCAGGCCACCGGGGGCACCTTGTCCCACCACGCGCCGCTGACCATCCGCACCGGACGGTCGCCGAGCAGCTCCCGGGCCTGCTGCACCACCGGCAGGTACCGCCAGTGGTGCCCGACGCCGGTGAGCAGCCCCCGCCGGGCCACCAGGTCGGCGATCCGCTCGGCGGTCACCAGGTCCACGGCGACCGGCTTCTCCACGAACATCGGCACCCCGGCGGCGACGACCGCCTCCTCGGCCGGCCCGTGGGCGAACGGCGGCACGCAGACGTAGACCGCGTCCGGCCCGGCGGCCAGCAGCTCGTCGACGTCGCCGAAGGTGCGGGCCCCGTGCGCCTGCGCCAGTTCCGCCGCCGCCTCCGGCACTACGTCGGTCACCCCGAGCAGCTCCACGTCCGCGAAGCCGCCCAACACCCGGGCGTGGCGTTGTGCCACCCCGCCGGCCCCAACCAGTCCCACCCGGCACGTGCGCATGAAGAGCCCCTTCGCCACAGTTTCGCGTTCGGCACTGCACTCCCCCCGCGTGGGCGCAACCAAACGTTCACCAGGGCGGAACCCGGTCACGTCACTGTCGTGATCAAGCTGTTAGGCATGTTGCGGTTAGCGCGAGCGCGGTAGTGGGAAAAACAGGGAAGGTTTCTTTCCGCCACGATCTGGGGGTGCCTGTGCGGAACACGGAAACGATGGTGTCACCGGTGGTGGAGGCGTGGGCCACCTACCGCACCACGTCAGCGGGTGACTGGCCGGCGCGGCGCCTGATCCGCGCCAAGGGCGACAGCAGGGTCAGCGTGGTCCTGCCGGCCCGCAACGAGGAGGCGACGGTCGGCGCGATCGTGTCGACGATCCGCGAGCACCTGATGGAACGGGTGGCGCTGGTCGACGAGCTGATCGTGGTGGACTCGCGGTCCACCGACCGCACCGCCAAGGTGGCCCGCGCCGCCGGCGCGGAGGTGGTCAGCCAGGACGCGATGACCCGGGGCCTGCCCCGGCTGA
The DNA here is from genome assembly GCF_049841695.1 of Micromonospora sp. DT178. Classification (NCBI taxonomy): domain Bacteria; kingdom Bacillati; phylum Actinomycetota; class Actinomycetes; order Micromonosporales; family Micromonosporaceae; genus Micromonospora; species Micromonospora sp. DT178. The sequence continues at coordinate 91,378 of NZ_JBNCKV010000020.1, read as the reverse complement.
CGGGCAAGGGCGACGCGCTCTGGGCGGGCCTGGCCGCGGCCGAGGGCGACGTCGTGGCGTTCATCGACGCCGACCTGCGCGAGTTCCGCCCGCACTTCGTGACCGGGCTGATCGGTCCGCTGCTGACCGATCCCTCGGTGGACTTCGTGAAGGGCTTCTACCACCGCCCGCTGGTCGGGGCGTCGAGCGTGGAGGCCGACGGCGGCGGGCGGGTGACGGAGCTGATGGCCCGGCCGATGCTGAACCTGTTCTGGCCCGAGCTGGCGGGCTTCGTGCAGCCCCTCGCCGGCGAGTACGCCGGCCGCCGGGAGGTGCTGGAGCGGGTGCCGTTCGTCTCCGGCTACGGGGTCGAGACGGCGATGCTCATCGACCTGCTCGAGCTGGTCGGGCTGGACGCGCTGGCCCAGGTGGACCTGGGCGAGCGCAAGCACCGCCACCAGGACACCGCCGCGCTGGGCCGGATGTCGGCCCAGATCATGCTCACCGCCTGGTCGCGGTTGCAGCGGCGCGGCTGGGCGGCACCGGGCGCGATGCCCGCCGCCCTGCTGACCCAGTTCCGGCGCGGCGGCTCCGACGCCCTGCCGAACCTGGACCGGGAGATCGTCGTCAGCGACGTCTCCGTCGAGGAGCGGCCGCCTCTGGCCGAGCTGCGGCACCGGATCCCCCGCCGACGGGTCGCCGCGGCGTGACCACGCGACCTCCCGTGACCGCGAACGACCGGGCGCGGACGGCTCAGGCCCCCGCCGAGGGAAGGAATCCCGCATGAGCCTCACCGTCCTGATGAACGCCGGTCCGTGGCTGTCCGTGCCGCCGCCCGGCTACGGCGGCATCGAGAACGTGATCGCGACGCTGGTGCCGGAGCTGCGCCGCCTCGGCGTCCGGGTGGTGCTCGCGTCGGTCGACAGCAGCACCCTTCCGGTCGACGAGAAGATCTCCGTCTTCCCCGACGGGCAGTTCCACGCCCTGCAACGGCCGTACAACCAGGTCTGCGGCATCTCCCAGGCGCACCTGAACGGGGTGGTGCGCGCGCTGCACTCGCGCGACGACATCGACCTGGTGCACGACCACGTGGAGGCGGTCGGCCTGGCGACGCTCGCCGCGATGGGCCCGGACGCCCCGCCGGCCCTGCACACGCTGCACTGGGACCTGGCCAAGCACCCGGCGCTCTACGGCAACGTCGACGGCGGCGACCGGGTCCGGGTCAACGGGGTCTCCGCCTCGCAGCTGGCCCGCGCGCCCCGGGCGTTGCGGGAGCACTCGGTGGGCCACGTGCACCTGTCCACCCCGCTCGCCGTCGACGCGGACCGTCGGCCCCGGGCGGAGAAGGGCGACTACCTGATCATCCTGGGCCGGATCAACCCGGGCAAGGGCCAGGACGTGGGCGCGCGCCTCGCCCGGCGGGTGGGGGTGCCGCTGGTGCTCGCCGGGCCCGTCGGCCCGTACCACCGGCCGGAGGACCTGGCCGCCGCCGGGGACGAGGCCCGGCAGAACCCGGACGTCCGGTTCTTCTACGACGAGGTGGCGCCGCACGTCGACGGCGACCTGGTCCGCTGGGTGGGCACCGTGGCGGGGCAGGAACGCGACGACCTGCTGGCCGGCGCCCGGGCCTCGCTGTTCCCGCTGCGGTGGGAGGAGCCGGGCGGCACGGCGGTGGTCGAGTCGCTGGCCCTGGGCACGCCGGTGGTGGCCACCGCCCGGGGCTGCCTGCCCGAGCTGATCGAGCACGGCCGCACCGGCCTGCTCACCACCGACGAGGAGGAACTGGGCGACCTGCTGCTGGCCGCGAATCTGCTGGATCCGGACGAGTGCCGGCGCGAGGCCGCCGTGCGCTTCACCCCCGCGGTGATGGCCGAGAAGTACGTGGGTCTCTACGAGCGGGTCCGTCAGCTCGCCGCCGCCGGACGCCTGCAACCGGCCTGACCGGCGATTGCCCGTCCCGGGGCCGGCCCGCCGTCACGGTGGGCCGGCCCCGGTTTCCGTGCCGGCCCCGGACGGGTGAATCGGGGCGATCCCCGGCGGCGGGGTTTGGCGGTAGGAGCAGCGGGAAGGCGCCATCCGCTCAGCGTTCCCGCACAGTGAGGAGACTGCGGTGACCGGTCCCATGGCGCGCTCCCGCGCCCGGCACAACCCGGCCGACGGCAGGGCTCCCGTCCGGCGGGCCGCCACCGCCGTGGCGGTGGTCTTCCTCCTGGTCGGCGTGCTCGGCTTCGTGCCGGGCATCACGAGCAACTTCGGCGACCTGCGCTTCGCCGGGCACGACTCCGACGCCAAGTTGCTCGGCCTGTTCCAGGTCTCGGTGCTGCACAACATCGTCCACCTGCTCTTCGGGGTGGCGGGGCTGCTGCTGGCCCGCACCGTCACGGGCGCGCGGACGTACCTGGTCGGCGGCGGCGCGATCTACCTGGTGCTCTGGCTCTACGGCCTGGTGATCGACCACGACAGCGGGGCCAACTTCATCCCGGTCAACAACGCCGACAACTGGCTGCACCTGTTCCTCGGCCTGGGCATGATCGCGCTCGGCATCCTGACGACGCGGGGCCGCACCCGTCGGTGACGCACCGTGACCGGCCGGGGCGCGACGCCCCGGCCGGTCCGTTTGACCCTCCGCGCGTCCGGGTAGTTCGCAGATCCCCGACGACGCGAAACGAGGACGCCCGATGCCGAGCCGGATCACCTGCGAGGTGCACGACGAGTCGCCGGTGACCGTCGTACGCCTTCGTGGCGACCTCGACCTCGGCACGATGCGCACGGTGCACGACGCGCTGGACGGCTGCCTCGCCAGCCAGCCCGACGCGCTCGTGGTCGACCTCACCGGCGTCACCGTCCGTGACTGTCTCGCCCTCTCGGTCTTCGCCGCCATCGCCCGTCGGGCGGCCGGCTGGCCGGCGGTGCCCGTCGTGCTGTGCGCCCCGCCGGGCGAGGCGGCGACCTGGCTGTCCCAGTCGACGGCCTGCCGGGTGGTGCCCGTGCGCCGCGACTGCGACGAGGCGACCCGGGTGGCGAACGCGGCGGCGGCGCCCCGGCTGCGGGCCCGGCTCGAACCGGTGGCGGAGGCCTGCCGGCGGGCGCGGGAGCTGGTCACCGACGCGTGCGCCCGCTGGAACCTGCCGGAGACCGTCGGGCCGGCGTCGCTGGTGCTCAGCGAGCTGGTCGGCAACGTCGTCCGGCACGCCGGCACGCCGATGCAGGTGACGCTGACCCTGCGCCGGCCGTATCTGCACCTGGTGGTCGCCGACGGCAGCCGGACCGCGGTCCGGGCCGGCGCCGCCGACCTGAAGGCCGAGGGCGGCCGGGGGCTGATGCTCGTCCGCGAGACGGCCCAGCGGTGGGGCAGCGCCCCGGCCGGCGACGGAAAGGTCGTCTGGGCCATACTGCCCGCGAATTGACCGAATTTACCACTCTCGCCTGAATAACCGCTGTCGCCTGGTTTCATGGGATGAGGGGCGGGTAGCCGCGCCGTCCTATCTGTCGTCTGGCGGGGTGAGAGTCACATGCCCAAGCGGGTAACCACGGAACCACGCGACCGAGGACCGGCGATCCTGGCGCCGGCACGCTTCGGCGGCTACCCCGGGCCGCTGCGCAAGGCGCTCCCCGGCGGCAAGCTGACCCGCTTCCTGGCCACCACCGACCACAAGCAGATCGGCCTGCTCTACCTGCTGACCTCGTTCGGCTTCTTCCTGGTCGCCGGGATCCAGGCGATGCTGATGCGGGCCGAACTGGCCCGGCCCGGCATGCAGATCCTCTCCGCCGAGCAGTACAACCAGCTCTTCACCTCGCACGGCGCGGTCATGCTGCTGCTGTTCGCCACCCCGGCGGCGTTCGGGTTCGCCAACTACATCGTGCCGATCCAGATCGGCGCCCCCGACGTGTCGTTCCCCCGGCTCAACGCCCTCGCGTACTGGCTCTACCTGTTCGGCGGCCTGATGGTGATCGGCGGCTTCCTCACCCCGGGCGGCTCCGCCGACTTCGGGTGGACCGCGTACTCGCCGCTGAGCAGCCAGGAGCACTCCCCCGGCGTCGGCGCCAACATGTGGGTGATCGGCCTGGTGGTCTCGGGGCTGGGCACCATCCTCGGGGCCGTCAACCTGATCACCACGATCCTCACCCTGCGCGCGCCCGGCATGACCATGTTCCGGATGCCGATCTTCACCTGGAACATGCTCTTCACCAGCGTGCTGGTCATCCTGGTGTTCCCGCTGCTCGCCGCCGCGCTGCTGGCGCTCGCCGCGGACCGGTTGCTCAACGCCCACGTCTACGACCCGATGACCGCCGGCCCGATGCTCTACCAGCACCTCTTCTGGTTCTTCGGCCATCCCGAGGTCTACATCATCGCGATCCCGTTCTTCGGCATCATCACCGAGATCATCCCGGTCTTCGCCCGCAAGCCGATCTTCGGCTACACCGGCCTGGTGCTCGCCACCATCGCGATCACCGTGCTGTCGATGACCGTGTGGGCGCACCACATGTTCGCCACCGGCCAGGTGCTGCTGCCGTTCTTCAGCATCCTCAGCTACCTGATCGCGGTGCCCACCGGGGTGAAGTTCTTCAACTGGATCGGCACCATGTGGAAGGGGCAGATCACCTTCGAGACGCCGATGCTCTTCGCGATCGGCTTCCTGGTCACCTTCCTCTTCGGCGGCCTCACCGGGGTGCTGCTGGCCAGCCCGCCGGCGGACTGGCACACCCACGACACGTACTTCGTCGTCGGGCACTTCCACTACGTGCTGTTCGGCACGGTGGTCTTCGCGCTCTTCGGCGGCTTCTACTTCTGGTGGCCGAAGATGACCGGGCGGCTGCTGGACGACCGCCTCGGCAAGGCCCACTTCTGGACCATGTTCCTCGGCTTCCACGGCACCTTCCTCGTCCAGCACTGGCTGGGCAACGAGGGCTTCCCCCGCCGGTACGCCGACTACCTGCCGAACGACGGGTTCACCGCCCTGAACACCATCTCCAGCATCTCCGCCTTCGTGCTCGGTGCGTCCACGCTCTTCTTCATGTGGAACGCGTGGAAGTCCTGGCGCTACGGAGCGATGGTGAACGTCGACGACCCGTGGGGCTTCGGCAACTCGCTGGAGTGGGCCACCACCTGCCCGCCGCCGCTGCGCAACTTCGACCGGATGCCCCGCATCCGCTCCGAGCGGCCCGCCTTCGACGCCAAGTACGGCCCACTCGTCGCCGACCTCGGTCGGGACCTGCCCCAGCGCACCACCAAGCCGCCGCAGGACTTCCGCGACGAGCTGCACCGCGAGAAGCACGTGCCCGAGGCCCCGGCCGCCGAGGGGGCGCACGGCGCGCGGGAGGCCGCCGCGTACCAGCCGGCGGCGCAGTCCGGGGCCCGGCCGGTGGACGTCCCCGAGCCGGACGACATCCGGCGGCCCAGCTTCGAGCAGACCGACGAGCCGGAGGAGACCCGCCTCGGCGCCGACCGGGAGCCGCAGGCCAACGACCGCTGGCGGCATCCCCGCGGGCCCGGCGACACCCCCGAGCGCTGAGCGGGCGTACGCGCGGAAAGGGCCGGCACCCGCGGGGTGCCGGCCCTTTCGCGACGTGGTCAGCCCTCGCGGGCCGCCGCCAGGCCCGCCGCCGTGAGCGAGCGGCGCACGGCCGGCTGGACGCGGGTCAGCCGCAGCGGGACCCCCGTGCGGGCGGCGGCCTCGCGGCCCGCCATCAGCGCGGCGATGCCGCCGGCGTCGAAGCCCCCGGCGCCCACCAGGTCGACCACCACCTCGGCGGGCTGCCCGGTCACCGCCTCCAGCATCGCCCGACGGAGCTGGTCCGCGCCGTCCCGGTCGACCTCCCCGCCGACCTCCACGACCACCCGGTCGCCGTTGTGCCGCACCGAGATCCTGGTCTTCGCCGGCTCCGACTCGGCGGTCCCGTTCTGCCACGGCGGCGGGGCGTCGGCGAGCATCGCCTGGCGCAGCCAGGTCAGTGCCCGGGAGAGCAGCCGGGAGACGTGCATCTGGGAGATGCCGAAGCGGGCGGCGATCTCCGCCTGGGTCTGGTTGCCATAGAAACGCATGGCCAGGATGCGCCGCTCCCGCCAGGGCAGCCGGTGCAGCAGCCCGCTGACCGTCACCCGGTCGTCGACGGATTCCAGCGCGTTGTCGGACTCGCCGACCAGGTCGCCGAACTCGGCCGAGCTCTCCCCGCCGACGGGGGCGTTCAGCGAGGCCGGGCTGTAGCCGGCGGCCGACTCCAGCGCGGCGAGGATCTCCTCCTGCGGCGTCTCCAGCCGCTCCGCCAGCTCGGCCACCGTCGGGGCCCGGGACAGCTCGCTGGTCAGCGCGGAGGTCGCCTGCCCGACCTCCAGGATCAGGTCGCGCAGCCGGCGCGGCACGTGCACGCCCCAGGTGCGGTCGCGGAAGTGCCGCTTGATCTCGCCGACGATGGTGATGGCCGCGTACGCGGTGAACGAGCCCCGCTCCGGGTCGTACCGGTCGACGGCGTTGACCAGGCCCAGCCGGGCGACCTGCTCCAGGTCCTCCAGCGGCTCGCCCCGCCCCCGGTAGCGGCGGGCCAGCCGGCCCGCGAACGGCAGGGCGAACCGGACCAGGTCGTCACGTGCCTCCTGGCGTCGTTCGGGCGGTAGGCCCTCAATGCGGGCCGCGTACGCCAGTGCGGCCGCGTCGAGGTCCTCCAGGCCCCGATCGGTCGGAGGTGGTGTGGTCGTGGTGGTCTGTCCGAACATCCGCGCCTCCCTCAGGAAGGTCCCCCGCCCGGATTCAGGAAACCGGTCGTGCGCGCGCGTGGTCGCACCACGCCCGGGCCGGAAAATGGGTCACATGACTGGGATGTCAGCGGGCGACGGCGCCACGCCGGACGGCGTGATCAGGCCGTCGCAGCCAGCGGTGTTCCCGCTCCGTAGGTACTCAATCACGGGACCCGGGGTTCGCGAGGATGTTTCGAAAGGGCCGACTCAACAGACCAGTAACCCCTGGTCGCCGCCGCCGTCGCGCAGCGCCGCGAGGGCCTCGGGGACAGTCATCGGCGGCGGGGTCGGCAGGTCGTACGGCTGCGCCCGCAGCACCTCCGTCGCCCGGCGGGTCGGCACCGAGGTGATCGGGTAGCCGCGTGCCGAGGTGCGGTCCAGCGCCCGCCGGCGGCGCCCGAAGCCGGCGACGGCCAGCCACTGCGGCAGCCCGGCCAGCGCCGGCGACCGCAGGCCGGGCGGCTCGGGCAGCACGTCCACCGAGCTGAACGGCTCGCTCCCGGCGAGCCACCACTCCACCCCCTCCACGCTGCGCCGGGTGGCGTTCTCGCACCAGTACGGCACCATCCCGGCGCGCACCACCTGCCACGGGTCGAGCAGCCGGCCGCACTCCACCACCAGCCGGTCACCGGTCTTGCCGGCCGCGCGCAGCCAACGCCGGTACAGGTCGGCGGTCGCGGCGCTGAGCACCTCCGGCCGCGGCACGAGGACCCGGTGCAGCGGATGGCCGTGCCCGGCGGTCCACTCCTGGACGCCGGCCTCGAAACCGGGCTCCACGCCGTGTTCCGCCGGCTCGGGCGGCGCGGCGACCTCCGGCGGCTCCCAGTGCGCGCCGTCCCCGCCGGCCGAGCGGAGCACCTGGCGCAGGGCGTGGCTGTCCGGGTGGAAGTCGACCGGGTCGAGGCCGCTGCCCGGGCAGCCGACCTGGAAGCTGTGCCCGGGGGCGGAGTCGAACACCGGCCAGGTGCGGGCGTCGCGCAGCAGCAGCACCGGGGCGCCGGGCTCCAGCCGGTCGGCCAGGAACCGCGCGTACGCGGCCGGCAGGGACCGCCACCGGGCCGCCAGCGACACCGTGGCGCCGGCCAGCGCGCCCCGGCTGGCGGGGCAGTGCACCTGCCGGACGTGCAGGTCGGCGTTGCCGCCGAGGAGCCGGGCGGTGAGCGCGGCGCCGTGGTCCAGGGCGGCCTGCGGCCGGTCGACGGCGCCCTGCGCCCAGTGCACGGTCATCTCGAACCCGGCCGGCAGCCAGGGCACGCCGAGCGCCATCGCCAGGTGCGCGAGCGCGCCGTGCGGGGAGCCGATCAGGGCGCCCGGGTAGCGGCGGCGCGGGTACTGGTCGGCGAACCAGCGGGCGACCCGGCCCGCGTCGACCTCGGCGGTCTGGCCGGGGGTGAGCGCCACCCGCCCGGCCGCCCGGATCAGCGCCGCCCGGCGCACCGGCTCGGGCGCGCCGACGAACCGCGACAGCGGTCCCGGGTGTCCCGGGTGCCCGAGGTCGGCGCAGTCGGTGCCGCGCAGCGCCCGCGCGGTGGCGGCCACCAGGACCCGCGCGGCACTGCCGGCGGACACCACCCGGTCGCCCGCCAGCCCGGCACCGTCGGCCGTGAGCCCCTTGCGCACCTTGGGCCCCGGCTCCACCTTGCCTCGTTCGCTCACCACGCGGCCCGGCTTCCCGTCCCGATGGGGTTCAAACGGGGCATCCCCCACCGGGCGGGAGTAACCAGAAGATCCCGGGCGGGCCGCCGCCGAGCCGTCGAACCGGGCGACGACGCCGGTCGACCGCCGCGGCGGCACGCCGGTGAGCAGGGGTTTCAGTGCCGGAGCAAGGGGCACTTCAGCGCCCATGCGCACCGACGACGACACTCCCGCGGCGGCCACCATCACCCCCTACCAGGACGGGCCGCTGCTGGTCCGGGGTGACTTCGCCCTGGTCACCCCCGACGGGGAGACGATCGACGCGCGGCGGGGAACGGTGGCCCTGTGCCGCTGCGGGAAGTCGGCGCTCAAGCCGTTCTGCGACGGCACCCACAAGGCCGTCAACTTCCGCGCCGGCACCACCCGCGAAACCCCCTGACCACCCCGCCGTTCCCCCACCCCCGAACGTCGATCTTGCAGTTGCGGTGGGCGGAAAGCAGCGTTACGCGGCCTTTGCGGGGCACCACGACTGCATGATCGCCGGCCTTCACCGCCCCGGAGCGGGGCGGGGCGGGGTCAGGCCACGGCGGCGGGGAGGTCGGCGGGGCGCGCGCGGTCGCGCAGGTCGATGCGGATCTGTGTGGCGGTGGCGCGCAGGGAGGTGCGGCCGGCGGTCCAGGCGTCCAGCAGGTGCGCGGCGAAGAGCCGGTCCACCGCCAGCGCGGCGGCGGCGCCGAAGAGCACGTCCGGGGCGAGCCCCGGCTCCACCCGGACCAGTCCCCCGCACAGGTCGTGCGCGGCGATCTGCTCGTGCACCGCGTCGGCCTCGACGTGCTCGTCGTAGAAGCGGGTGGCCGGCCCGTCCAGGCCGAGGCGGCGCAGCCCGTTGCCGTAGCGGCGGTTCGGCAGCGAGGAGGTCATCTCGTACGCGGCGAGGTGCCCCAGCAGCGCCCCGCGCAGCCGCCGGTGCAACCCGAACAGCGACATGAGGTTGTTGGTGGCCAGGGTGACCGCCGGCACGGCGTCCAGGTGGGCGGCGTAGCCGGTGTCCAGGCCCAGCTCGTCCAGGGTGACCCGGAACAGCTCGGCGTGCATCCGGTCCAGCCGCCCGTTGCCGTACTCGTCCATCTGGATCTCCACCAGGGCGGCCTTCGCCGGCCCGCCGAGGCGCGGCAGGGCCCAGCTGTGCGGGTCGGCCTCGCGCAGGTGGTAGATCGAGCGGTGGGTGACGAACTCCCGGAACTGAGCCAGCGACGCCCGGCGTTGCAGGTGGCCGGCGAGCGAGGGCCCGTCGTCGGCGGCGACCACGTCGGCCAGGGCCGCCGGCACCCCGCCGGGCAGCGCCGCCGGCAGAGGGCCCACCAGCGCGCGCACCGCCGCCTCGAAGTGGCGTTCGGCGTACGCGCGCAGCGCGAGCAGGGACGGCTGCCACTCCCAGCCCTCGTCGACGCCCCGCCAGCCGCGGTAGTGCAGCTCGTAGCAGCAGAAGAGGGTGAGCTGGAGGTCCTCGTCGGTGAGCGGGTCGGCCGGGTCGAGCCCGTCGCCGAGCCCCGCTGGGAGGTCGTGCGGCGCCCGCCGCAGCACGTCCAGCAGCGCCGCCGAGACCGGTCCACGGGGCTGCGGCAGGGGCGCGGGACCGTACCGGCGATCCGGGGACTCGGACAAGGTGACCTCCCACGTCGTACTGCCCGTCCTCAGTGCCCGTCGGGTGGGCCGTTAAACGAGGTCGTCGACCTCCACGGCCACCCCGGCGGCGAGCATCCGGTCGCGCACCCGTCGGGCGGCGTCGCCCTCGGCGAACACCTCGCGCAGGTCCGCGAACGCGGGCTCGGGCGGCGCCAGCCGCACCGCCGGGTCGACCACCGCCTCCAGTACGCAGGGCCGGTCGGCGGCCAGCGCCTCGTCCCAGGCCGCCCCCACGAGCTCCGGCCGGTCGACCCGCACCCCGTGCAGGCCGAGCAGGCGCGCCCAGCCGGCGTACGGCACGTCGGGCCGGCGGAGCGTCGGGTCGGTGGGCGTACGGCCGCCGCCCATGCCGGAGTGGTCCCGGTTGTTGAGCACCAGCACCACCAGGCGGGGATCGCGCCACTCCCGCCAGTGGTGCGCCACGGTGATCAGCTCGGCCAGCCCGTTGAGCTGCATCGCGCCGTCGCCGAGCAGGGCGATCACGGGCTGGTCCGGGGCGGCGAGCTTGGCCGCCACGGCGTACGGCAGGGCACAGCCCATCGAGCCGAGCGTGCCGCAGAGCTGCGCGGTGACGCCCGGAGGCAGTTCCAGGTGCCGGGCGTACCAGTACATGACAGATCCGACGTCCACCGCCACCGCCCCTCGGCGCGGGACCCGGGTGGAGAGTTCGTGCAGCACGAGCTGCGGGTTCACCGGCTCGGCGGGGGCGGCGGCCCGGTCGGCCCGCTCGGCCCGCCACCGGTCGACGGAGCCCTCGACGGTCTCCCGCCACCGCGCGTTCGGCCGGTCGGGTACGCGGGCCAGCAACGCCCGCAGCGTCTCCTGGGCGTCGCCCACCAGCGGCACGTCCACCGGGTAGCGGGTGCCGATCCGGCGCCCGTCGATGTCGATCTGCACCGTGCGGGCCTGCCCCGGCATCGGGAAGTAGTCCGTCCACGGGTCGTTCGTGCCGACCAGCAGCAGCGTGTCGCAGCCGCCCATCAGCTCGGCGGCGGCCGGGGTGCCGACCTCGCCGAGCACGCCGGCGTGGAAGGGCAGCCGCTCGTCGAGCACCGGCTTACCCAGCAGCGAGGCCGCCACCCCGGCGCCGAGCCGGTCGGCGAGGGCGACGATCTCTCCGGCCGCGCCCCGGCCGCCCTGGCCGACCAGGATCGCGGTCCGCTGGCCGTTGGCGAGCAGCTGGGCGGCCGCGTCCAGGTCGGCGTCGTGCGGCAGGACCCGCGCCAGCGGCTCCCCCGGCGTCGCCGAGAGCACCCCGGCCGCGTGCGACTGCAGGTCGGGCACGGTGGCCTCCTGCAACTGGCGCGGCAGCACCACGCAGACCGGGCTGCGGGTGGCGGCGGCGGTGCGGAACGCCTGGTCGAGCAGGGCCGGCACTCCGTCGGGGACGCGGCCGTAGCGGACGAACTGGTTGCACGCGTCGGCGAACAGCCGGCTCAGCCCGATCTCCTGGTGGGCGGCGCCGAGCGGACCCGAGACGTCCTCGCCGACGATCGCCACCACCGGCTTGCTGTCCAGCTTGGCGTCGTAGAGGCCGTTGAGCAGCTGGACGGCGCTCGGCCCCTGGGTGGCCAGGCAGACCCCGATCCCGCCGGTAAACTTGGCGTGCCCGGTGGCCATGTAGGAGGCGGTCTCCTCGTGCCGGGCCGGCACGAACGCCGGGTCCCCGCCCGAGGCGTCCAGCGCCTCGACCACCGGGGCGATGGCCTCCCCGGGGTAGCCGAAGACCCGCGGCACCCGCCAGGCGCGCAGTCGCTCGACCACCAGGTCGGCCACCGTACGCTCAGCCATCGCCACGCCCCGGCGTGCCGGCGTCGACGTACCGCAGCACCGCGCCGACGCCGTCGGTCAGCTCCGGCGCCTCGTCCGGGCCCAGCACGGTCAGCTCGGCGTCGGTGCCGACCAGCGCGCGCACGAGGGCGGCGTCGGCGCGGACCTTCTCCGGGTCGCGTACGGACATGGCGGCGAGCTGCCCCGGGTCGGTGGCGATCTCGGTCGGGTCCGGCCCGATCCAGAGTTCCCCGGTGGCGGACGGGTCGTCGACGATGAGCATCGTCTCGACCTGGTTGCGTTGCAGGGCGGACACGACGGCGTCCAGCCCGGCGCCGACGTCCTCCTGCATGCCGAACCGGTCCAGCACGGCGGAGATCCGCTGGTCGGCCACCTCGGCGATGGTCTGCACGGTGAGGTCGTCGAGCAGGCTCTGGTCGGCGCCGCCGCCCCGGGACCCGGCGTCGGTGCGCACCATCAGGTCCTGCCAGCGTTCCGGCATCTGGGCGGCGATCACGCCGGTGGCGCGCACGTCGCCGGCGACCACCACCACCTCCGCGCCGACCTTCTCGGCCAGCTCCACCGTGGCCGCGGTGACGTCGCCCGCGTTGTGGTGCCAGGCCTCCATCGCGGCCCGCTGGTGGTGCGACTGCGACCAGCCGCCGGGCTGCACCCGGCGCAGCTGGAAGTCCTCCCGGCCGGTCACGTGGGCGCGGCGCGGCACGCCGCCGGCGCTGATCGCCATGGCGTCGGCGCCGGTGCGGTCGGCCAGCACCCGCACCCAGGCCACCTGCTCGCCGCGCTGCGCCAGCATGGGCATCACGTGCGGCAGCGAGGTGTACGCGGCCAGGTCCCGCAGCGGCGGGGCGGAGAGGTACTCCGACAGCACCACCCGGCCCCGGGCCCCGAAGACCGCCAGGCCGTAGTCGCCCGGCATCGGGTCGTGCTCCCGAACGACGCGTTCGACGGCGTCGATGGTGTCCACGTCGGCGCGCTGCTGCTGAAGTTGTTGACGCAGGGCCCGCCAGCGCAGATCGAGCGCCGGGTGGGCGTCCTCGGTGTTGGCGGACGCGTCCAGGTACACCGAGACCCACGGTCCCGGCCGGTCGTAGAGCGGGCGCAGGAAGGACAGCTGCATGCTCGACCCCTTTCCAGCTCGGCCCCCCGCTTACCCGCGCCGCTGCGGTTGTCACCTGGCCGCCGCGAGCGCGTGAGGGCATTTCATTCATGTCGTTCAACCCGGACGACCGATACCATGAGTGAACGCAACCGGACTCTGGGTGGTGGAGATGGACAGCGACCTGCACATCCGGCGGATCGTCCACCCGACCGACCGGATCGTGACGGGGCGGATCGTCCGGCTGATGGATGGATACCCGCGCGAGGTGCGCATCGGCCAGCCGGTGCTGGTGGCGGTGCTCGCGGCGGCCGGGGTGGCCGGGCTGCTGATGGCGCTGGTCCGATCCCTGTTCTCCGCCGGCTCCGGCGCCGCGCGTCGACGGTTCAAGGACCTGAAGAAGGGCCCGGAATACCTGGTCACCCCGGTGCGGCTGCGCGACACGGCCGGGCGGCTCTGCGAGGTCGAGCTGCACGGGCACCTGCCGCAGAGCGCCCTGCACCCCGCCGACCACGTGCAGCTCACGCTGCGCCGGCAGGGCGACCCGGACCTGCCGCCGAAGATCGAGCGGATCGTGAACCTGACGACGGGCCAGCTGCTCACCCCGCGTACCGCCACCCTGTGGTCGCACCTCGGGCCGCCGCTGCTGCTCCAGGCGGTGCTGGGCGCGCTGCTGGTCGCCGCCGTGGTGGCCTGGTCCACGCTGACCTGACGGCCGGCACGGTTTCCGGCGGCGCGCCGACGGGCACCGTGGCGAGCATTCGAGGGATTCACGCTGGAGCGCATCGACGTCGGCGAGGTCCGGCTGCGGGTACGACACGGCGGTTCGGGCCCACCCGTGGTGCTGCTGCACGGGCATCCGCGCACCCACGCGACCTGGCACCGGGTCGCGCCGCTGCTGGCCCGCGAACACACGGTCATCTGTCCGGACCTGCGCGGCTACGGCGGCTCGTCGAAGCCGCCGAGCGACCCCGGGCACACCGCGTACGCCAAGCGGGCGATGGCCCGCGACGTGGTCGGCCTGCTCGACGCGCTCGGACACGACCGCGCGGCGGTGGTCGGGCACGACCGGGGCTGCTACGTGGCGATGCGCACGGCGCTGGACCACCCGGAGCGGGTCAGCCGGCTGGGCGTGCTCGACGGGGTGCCGATCGGCGAGGCCCTGGCGCGCGCCGACGCGAGGTTCGCGGCCCGTTGGTGGCACTGGTTCTTCCTCGGCCAGTCGGACAAGCCGGCGGAGCGGGTGATCACCGCCGACCCGGACGCCTGGTACGGCGGGTCGCCGGCGGCCATGGGCGAGGAGGCGTACGCCGACTACCGGCGGGCCATCCACGACCCGGCGACGGTGCACGCGATGTGCGAGGACTACCGGGCCGGGCTCGGCCCGGACCGGGCGGCCGACGACGCCGACCGGGCCGCCGGGCGGCGGATCGCCTGCCCGGTGCTGTTCTGCTGGTCGGAGCGCGACGACATGGTCGAGCTGTACGGCGACCCGGCGGCCATCTGGCGGGACTGGGCCGACGACGTGCGGGTGGCCTCGGTCGACTCGGGCCACCACATGGCCGAGGAGGCCCCGGAGCAGCTCGCCGCCGCGCTGGCCGACTTCCTCGCGGGCTGACCGCGCGGCCCCCGGCGTGAGGCGGCGGTCAGCCGACGGGGGTCAGCGGTCGGTCCGGCTCGCCCGCGGCGCGCAGCATCCCCCGCCGGGCGGCCCAGCGCTCGAAGATCAGGGTGGCGAACGGCGGCACGGAGCAGGCCAGGGCCACGAGGGTGGGCCAGAGCCGCCACCGATGCAGCCGGGCCACCGCGAGGACCAGCAGGCCGTACGCGACGAAGAGCGCGCCGTGGATCGGGCCGAAGATCTTCACGCCGATCTCGTTGCCCGGGGGGCCGTACTTGACGGCCATGCCGATCAGCAGGGCCAGCCAGGAGCAGGCCTCGGCGATCGCCGCCGCCACGAAGAGCCTGGTGATCTTCTCGCGCATCGTCACTCCCCCACCGGTTGCCGCACATGCTAGCCACCCCGGCCGCCCGGTCGACCGCACGAGCGGTGGAGGCGACGGGGATCACGCGGGCCCGAGGTGGGTACGTACAAGAAGCTTCGGGTCTTCCCCGGCCCGCCCCGGACGTGCGAGGTTAGGGGAACCAACGGTGACAGGGCGGTGACCATGGGCGAGGACGTCGGCGTACGGACCTTCAGTCGCGAGGACCGGGCCCGCTATCGCGAGAAGGTGCGGCGGTGCCTGGACGTCTTCGCCGAGATGCTCCGGGAGTCCCGGTTCGACGTCGAACGGCCCATGACCGGGCTGGAGATCGAGCTCAACCTGGTCGACGACGACTCGATGCCGACCATGCGCAACGCCGACGTGCTGGCCGCCATCGCCGACCCGAGCTTCCAGACGGAGCTGGGCCAGTTCAACGTCGAGATCAACGTGGCCCCGCGCCGGCTGGCCGGCACCGGCACCCGCGAGTTCGAGGAGAACGTGCGGGCCAGCCTCAACGCCGCCGAGACCAGGGCCCGCGACGTCGGCGCGCACATGGTGATGATCGGCGTCCTGCCGACGCTGCGGCCGGAGCACCTGACCGCCGAGACGCTGTCGGCCAACCCGCGCTACGCGCTGCTCAACGAGCAGATCTTCGCCGCCCGCGGCGAGGACCTGCGGATCGCGATCAACGGCGTGGAGCGGCTCGCGGTCACTGCCGACACCATCACCCCGGAGGCGGCCTGCACGAGCACCCAGTTCCACCTCCAGGTCAGCCCGGCCCAGTTCGCCGACTACTGGAACGCCGCGCAGGTAATCGCCGGCATCCAGGTGGCCCTGGGGGCGAACTCGCCGCTGCTCTTCGGCCGGGAGTTGTGGCGGGAGACCCGCATCCCGCTGTTCCAGCAGGCGACCGACACCCGGCCGGAGGAGATCAAGGCCCAGGGCGTACGCCCCCGGGTGTGGTTCGGCGAGCGGTGGATCACCACGGTGTTCGACCTGTTCGAGGAGAACGTGCGCTACTTCCCGGCGCTGCTGCCCGTCTGCGACGCGGAGGACCCGGCCGAGGCCCTGGCCCGGGGGGACGTGCCGAAGCTCGCCGAGCTGCGGCTGCACAACGGCACCGTCTACCGCTGGAACCGCCCCGTGTACGACGTGCTGAAGGGCCGCCCGCACCTGCGGGTGGAGAACCGGGTGCTGCCGGCCGGGCCGACGGTGCTCGACACCGTGGCCAACGGCGCCTTCTACTTCGGTCTCGTCCGGGCGCTCGCCGAGGCCGACCGGCCGCTGTGGTCGCAGATGTCGTTCAGCGCGGCCGAGGAGAACTTCAACGCCTGCGCCCGGCACGGCATCGACGCCCAGGTCTTCTGGCCCGGCCTCGGTTACCTCCCGGTCACCGAGCTGGTGCTGCGCCGGCTGCTGCCGCTGGCCCACCACGGGCTGGACCGGTGGGGCCTGGACCCGGACGAGCGGGACCGGCTGCTCGGCGTCATCGAGCAACGGTGCCTGACCGGGCGCAACGGGGCGAGCTGGCAGGTGGAGACCCTGCACCGGCTGGAGTCCGCCGACCATCTCGACCGGCCGGAGGCACTGCGTGAGGTGGTGCGGCACTACGTGACGCTGATGCACAGCAACCGGCCGGTCCACGAGTGGCCCATCCCCTGACCGGGCGCCCCGAGCCACCCCTCCATCGGGCCGGCTCCGCTTCGTCGCCCCAACGTCGCCCGGCTCCGCCGGCCGTCAGGACGGCCCCCGGTCCTCCCCCGCTGACCGTCGGCCTTGGCGGTTGGCCGGTGGCCGGTGGCCGGCGCTCCGCCGATCCCCGGCACCGGTCCCGCTGCAGCGCTGTCGACCTGCCCCACGGGACGGGGCACGCCTTCAGATCCCGACCATGTCGCATCGACCCGGAGACGCGGGGACGGGGCCGCGCTCGTAGCGGTGGTCCTGTGGACTGGGCAACTCGACAGCGCAGGCTGGCCAAGGACCACCAGGCCAAGGACCGGGGCAAGGACCGGACCGGGCAAGGACCGCGCTGCTCAAGCACCGAGCTGGCGACGGCGGCCGGCGACACGTCCACGCCAGTTCACCCGTCGGCGGCCGTCGGTCACCAGGATCCGGCTACCCTCGCGGAAGGCACACGCCGCCGCTCAGTCCTCCGCCGTTGGCGGGGCGTCGGGGTCGTCGAGCACGGCTCCGGCATGGAACACGACGCCGCCGAGGACGTCCCGGACGCCGCGCCAGCGGTCGAGCCGTGCCCCGGCGAAGGTGACGTCGCCGTGGAACGAGGCCCGTCCCTCGGGACCGCCGAGCCGGAAGGCGGCACCCTCGAACCCGCTGGCGTCGAACCGGGTGGCGCCGTGGAACTGGGCGCCGGTGAAGTCCGCGTAGCCGACCTGGCAGCCGCTGAGGTCGAGGTCGACCAGCGTCGCGCCGCACAGCGACAGGTTCGTCTCCGGCCAGTGCAGTGGCCCCGCCCCGCCCGGAACGGCGGTCGCCGGACGCAACCGCTCGGCGAGCAGCCGCTGCGCGTCGCGCCGCAACTGGACCTCCCCGGCCTGGGCGGGGGTCAGCTCGCCGGTCACGGCGAACGGCAGCGGCACCCGTAGGTACGCGCACACGGTGTCGACCACGCGCTGGCGCAGCTCCGGCCTCGCGTCGCCGAGCTCGCCGAGGGCCCGCAGCCCCGCGCGGCGGACGTCGGGACCGCGGTCGGCGAGCTGACGGGTGTAGGGCTCGACGGACGCGTCCGCCGCGAGCCCGCTCGTGCCGTCCGGTCCGGGCTCCGGCGCCCAGCCGAGGGGCCAGCACACCGGCTCGTCGTCGGCCGCGCCGGCCCACCGGGCGCCGGCGAGGTCCACGGCGGGCTGGTCGAGGTGCACGAGCCCGCCGAACTCGGCGTCCCGGAACGTCGCCTCCGCGCCGAACCGCGCCTTGCAGAACCAGGCGGGGCCGTCGAAGCGGGCCCAGCGGAACGACGCCGCCCCGACGAAGCGGGCCCCGTCGCCGCCCTCCGCCCAGCCCTGGTAGTCACCCATCAGGACAGCGACCGGCCAGCCCGGGTCGTCCTCGTTCGGCTCGTCCCAGGGGGCGGGGTCGGCGTCCTCGATGTCGTCCCAGGCCGGGTCGTCCTCCCACAGTTCCTCCTCGCCCCGCCCGAACCACGCCATCCCGGCGAAGCCGACCCGGTCGAAGCTGGCCGGGCCCCGGAACCGGGCCCGCCCGAACACGGCGTCGGCGGCGAACCGGGCGCCGTCGAACCGGGTCTCGCCGTGGAAGACCGCACGGGCGAAGACCGCGTCGCCGGTGAACCGGGTAGCGGCGAAGGAGGTCGTCCCGAGGAACCTGGTGTCGGCGAAACGGGCCTCGGCCAGCTCGCAGCCGCCAAAGTCGGCATCCACGAGGGTCGCCCCGGTCAGGTCCACGGCGGTGGGGCGCAGCAGCAGCCCGGCCAGCACCCGCAGCGCCTTCCGTCGCGCTTCGGCGTCCGTGCCGTCCGTGCCGTCCGCGGCGGGCGGCGTACGCAGGTAGGCGCAGACCGCGTCGGCCGCGCCCTGGCGCAGCGCGGGATGGGCCGCGCCGAGTTCGGCCAGCCGCCGCAGGGCGGCCTCCCGCTCCGCGCCCGTCGCCTCGACCACCTGCCGGGCGGCGACCCGGCACGCCTCGACGCCCATCTCCTCGACTGCCACGTGACCCTCCAGACCCGACGCGGCAGCCAGCCCGCCGGAGTTCCCCGCCAGGGCCGTCCCCCGACGCGCCGGCGCAGGATAGCGGTGGGCGGTGACACCGGCGCGGCGCCATGACGATCTCCGAGGGCGTCACCGCGTGTCCCCGCTGGAGGCGACCGGGCGGCCTGTTTCAGAGTCGACGGCGCCCCGTCCGGGCAGAGCGGGTCGGGAGATTGCGCACGATGGAATAAACGAGGCGACGACGGCCGCCCCATGATGAAACGCGGACATCGGCCCGCGTAATTCTGTTGCCCACCCCAGGGAGCGCGCGGGCGCGTCCACGTCGATCGGTGGTCGCGGACGCCGGTCGCGGGGGCCGTCGCCAGCGTCGACGCGGCGCCCGCGTTGCGTCGCCACCGTTCCCTCCCCACCCCGAGGAGCGCATGTGACGCAGACCCACAGGTCTTCCCAGCGACCCGACGTGCCCGTCCGGATCCCACCCGACAGCACGCGGATCGGGACGTCCGCGTTCGTCAACGGGCACTTCCCCCGGCGGCGGGGGCTGATCGTCCTGCTGAGCATTCTCGGCGGGTTCCTGCTGACCGTCATCTGGTCGGCGGAGTTCGTGGACCGGACCATCGGCGACAACGTCGCCAACACGCTGCTCGGCCACGACGCCAAGGAGACGCCCATCCAGGGCATCGCGGCCGGCATCATGTTCGCCTTCGTCTCCGGCGTCGCGGGCACGTTCACCGCCTGCAACATCGCCGCGTTCGGCGCCCTGGCCCCGCTGACCGGCACCACGGGCGGCAGGTTCAGCCGGTTCGTCGCGCCGCTGAAGCCGCTGGGTTGGATGTCGGTGGGCATGGTCGCGGTGTCGGCCGCCTACGGTGCGGTCGTCGGCCTGGTCGGCACGTCGATGCCGCAGTTCTCCACCGCGCCCAACGCCCCCGGCGGACTGTCGCCGAGGAGCATCCAGTCCATGGTGGTCTTCGGCGCCATCGGGCTCATCATGATCTATCTCGGTCTGGCCGCGCTGGGCGTCGTGCCGGACCCGTTCGCCCGGATCGCCCGACGGTTCCCCAACGCCCCGATGGTCTTCATGGGCGCGCTGATCGCCGGCTTCCTGATCGGCCGGCCCTTCGCGTTGTTCCGGCAGATGTTCCGCGACGCCGCCGAGAGCGGCAACCCGCTCTACGGCGCGGCGGCGTTCACGCTGCAGTCCCTCGGCAACATCGTCATCATGGCGGTGCTGTTCCTGCTGCTGGCCTGGCTCGCCGGTTCCCGCCTGCAACGCTGGTTCAGCGCCCGGCCGAGCCGCCTGGCGGTCCTGACCGCGGTCGCGTTCATCGTCGCCGGCGCCTTCACGTTCCTCTACTGGGACGTACGGCTGCTGGCCCGCCGCGAGATCATCCCCTGGTACCCGACGGCCCCCTGGGCCTGAACCGGCCCTGACGAGGTCCGGGGACGGCGGTGCCCGTCCCCGGGCCCGGCGGACCGCAGGGCCGCCCGCCCCACCGCACCGGGTGACCCACGGCAGCCGCACGCCGTCGCGGGCCACCTCCGCGCCCGCGTACGCCCATCGATCCATCGCCATCCCGGCACGGTACCGACCCGCCGGCACCGGCGCGGCCCCGCTAGACACGGCCCTGCCGGCGGCCGGCTCAGACCTTGAGGAGGACCTTGGTGCACTCGTCCTGCTTCTTCTGGAAGATCTTGTAGCCCTTGGGCGCGTCCTTGAGCCGCATGCGGTGGCTGACGATGAAGCTGGGGTCGATGTCGCCGCGCTGGATGCGGTTGAGCAACGGACGGGTGTAGCGCTGGACGTGACACTGACCGGTACGCATGATCAACGACCGGTTCATGAACGCGCCCATCGGGAACTTGTCGACGAAGCCCCCGTACGCGCCGATCACCGAGACGACGCCGCCGCTGCGGCACGCGAGGATGGCCTGGCGCAGCGCGAACGGCCGTTCCGTCTCGACGCGGGCGGCCTGCTTGGCCCGGTCGTACGCGTAGACGGCGGTGTTGCCGTGGTGCCCCTCCAGGCCGACGGCGTCGATGCAGGCGTCGGGCCCCCGGCCGGCGGTCATCGCGTTCAGCGCGTCGAGCACGTCGGTGTCGTCGTAGTTGATGGTCTCCGCGCCGGTGTGCTCCTCGGCGAGCCGCAGCCGGTACGGGTACCGGTCGATGACGATCACCCGTTCCGCACCGAGCATCCGGGCGCTGGCGGCGGCGAGCAGTCCCACCGGGCCGGCCCCCCACACGGCGATCACGTCGCCCGGCTTGATGTCGCACATCTCCGCGCCCATGAAGCCGGTGGGCAGCACGTCGGCGAGCAGCACGGCCTGGTCGTCGGGCACCTCGTCGGGAACCTTGATCGGGCCGACGTCGGCGAACGGCACCCGGGCGTACTCGGCCTGGCCGCCGGCGTAGCCGCCGAGCAGGTGGGAGTAGCCGAAGATGCCGGCCGGCGAGTGCCCCATGATCTTCTCGGCCACCCCGGCGTTGGGGTTGGAGTTCTCGCAGACTGAGAAGAGCCCGCGCTGGCAGGAGGAGCAGTGCCCGCAGGCGATCGGGAACGGCACCACCACCCGGTCGCCGGGGCGCAGGTTGCGCACCTGCGGGCCGACCTCCACCACCTCGCCCATGAACTCGTGGCCGAGGATGTCGCCCTTGCGCATGGCGGGGATGTAGCCGTGGTAGAGGTGCAGGTCGGAACCGCAGATGGCGGTCGTGGTGATCCGCACGATCGCGTCGCGCGCGTTCATGATGGTCGGGTCGGGCACGTCGACGACCCTGACGCTGTCCTTGCCCATCCAGGCGGTGGCCTTCATCGTTCGTCCTCTCGGGTGGCCGGCGGTCAGCGGCGGGCGATGGGCAGCGGCTGGGCGGGGCGTTGCATGACCTGCTGGCGTACGGAGATGCCGTCCGGGCTGCCCTCGGAGCGGACCACCTCGCCGGTCTCCACCACCTGCTTGAACCGGCGCAGGTCGTCGCGCACCTGCTGCTCGGGTTCCTCGCCGAAGAGCTTCGCCACGGCCCGGCCCAGCGCGCCGGCCGGCGGGGCGTAGCGCAGCCGCACCCGGACCTCGGTCCCGCGGTCGCCCGGCGCGGGCACGAACCGGACCCGACCCGCGTTGGGCACGCGGGTGCCGGGCAGCGACCGCCAGGCCAGCGACCGGTTCGGCTGGTCGTCGACGATCTCCGCGTCCCACTCGACCCGGCGGCCGGCCGGGCCGCGCGCGGTCCAGTGCGACCGGCGCAGGTCGTCGGCGCGTACCGACTCCAGGTGGGACATGAACCGGGGCAGGTTCTCCAGGTCCCGCCAGAACCGGTACGCCTCGGCCGGGGACCGGTTCACGGTTACCGCGACCTCCATGTCGATGACCCGTCGGCGCGCGGCCCGGGCCCGTCCGGCGCGTACGGCGGTGACCAGGTCGACGGCGGCGATGCCGGCGACGGCGGCGGTGGTGAGGCCGACCCGCCGACGCCGCTCGCCGCACCGGTCCGCCCAGGCCCGCCCGAGCAGGGTGAGGTCCAGCGCGTCGCCGGCCACCCGGGTCCACGCCCAGCCGGCCGGCCGGCGGCCGCCGAGCAGGCCCGCCGCGTGGACCAGCTCGCGGGCGCCCACGGCCATGATCACCCCGCCCGCGGCGGGTGAGTCGTCCACGCCGGTCAGCCGGGCCACCGCGCGCGGGGCGAGCAGGCTGCCGGCCCCGAGGGCGAGGCTGACCACGCCCAGCAGCCGGGGCAGCCCGGCGCCCTGGCCGCGTCGTCCCCGCTGATCCAGCACCATCGGATCGGTCTCGTCCACGTCGCACCACCGTCAGATCGTCCTGACCCGCCCCCGGTCGGCCCGGCGGCGGGAAGCCGCCACGCCTGACGCTATGCCCGAGAATCGCCTGACGAACCCCGAATCGGCACACAACCCGCCCTGTCGTCGCCGGTTCCGCGCCTGCCGGTCCGGCCGCGCCGACGAGCGCGGACGGCGCTCGCCGTACGCGGCGTTCAGCCGGCGTCAGGCCCCGGCCGGCGGCGGTACGCCCGGTCCAGGATCCCGATCAGCTCGTCGGCGGCGCGGCCACCGTCGAACCCGGGCCTGGCGAGTTGCTCGGCGACGATGGCGTCGATCGCGCCGTTGACCACGATGGCGAGCAGATCGGCGTCGGTGTCCTCGCGGTAGTCCCCGGCGGAGCGGGCCGCCTCGATGAGGTCCGCGACGCTCCGCCGCCGGCTGGGCGCGTCCGGCCCGTCGCTGATGCCGGTCTCCTCGGTGACGGCCTCGATGATCATCCGAGCGTGCTCGGGGTGCGTCCGCAGGTGGGCCACGAGCGAGCGGACGTACGCCTCCACCGCGGCGGCCCCGGAGGCCTGCTCGACGGCCGCGCCGACGTCCGCGATGAGGGCTTCGATGACCGTGGCGTACGCGGCCTGCACCACCGCGTCCTTCGACGGGAAGTGGTAGAGGACCGCGGCCTTGGACAGGCCCGCCGCCTCGGCGATGCGCGCCAGCGAGGTGCCGGCGTAGCCGTGCCGGGCGACGAGGTCGGTGGTCACCCGGACGAGCTGGGCGCGACGGGCCTGTTCGGTGATGGTCAGCGGCCGGCGCGAGCGGTCCTTCCGGGTGGCGGCATCCCGTGTCATTCGGCGTCCCTCGGGTGTCGTGGCGGCCCGTGCCCGGAAAGGGTAGCCGCGCCAAGGGCAGGATAACCGATCGGTCAGATTTTCTACCGGGTGTTAGAAAATCTGACCGGGCGGTAGAATTGATGGAACGCGCAGGGCGACATCGACGACCACCTCGGGAACGGAAGGCGGCACCATGCGAGTAAGCGCACCTCGGATCAGGCACCGCCGGCGTTGGCTCGTCGGCGGCGGCGCGCTCGCCACCGCCCTCGTGGTGGCTGCGGGGTTCGCCCTGCATCACCCCTCCCCGGTCGGCTACTTCGTCTCCGCCCAGGCGCAGGACCGCTTCCTGCGCGCCTACGACCGGGCGATGGCGGACCTGCCCGAACCGGACCGCATACTCGACGTGCGGACCAGCTACGGGGTGGTCCGGGTCTACCACTTCGCCGGCCCCGCCTCCTCTTCCTCCGCCCCTCCGCTGCTGCTGTTACCGGGCCGGGCCGCCCCCTCCCCCGTCTGGGCCGACAACCTGCCCTCGCTGCTGCGGTTGCGCAACGTGTACACGGTGGACCTGCTGGGCGAGCCGGGCATGAGCGTCCAGCAACGACCGATCAGTTCCGCCCGCGACCACGCGCAGTGGCTGCACGAGCTGCTGCGGGGCCTGCCCGAGGCACGGCTCCACCTGGTCGGGCTCTCCATCGGCGGCTGGACCGCCACCAACCTGGCGGCGCACCGCCCGGAGAAGGTCGCCAGCGTGATCCTGCTGGATCCGGTCCTGGTCTTCACCGATCTGTCACCGGCGGCGATCGTCCGTTCGATCCCGGCCAGCGTGCGCTGGCTGCCCCGCTCCTGGCGGGACGACTTCGCGAGCTGGACGGCTAACGGGGCACCCGTCGAGGACGTCCCGGTCGCCGAGATGATCGAGGCCGGGATGCAGTCCTACGTGCTCAAGCTCTCCGCCCCCGGCCGGCTCACCGACGAACGTCTCGCCGGGGTGCGGATGCCGGTCCTCACGCTGTTCGCCGGGAAGTCCCGGATGCACGATGCCGCGGCCGGTGCCGCGCACGCCCGGCACGTCCTGCCGCACGCCGTGGTGAAGGTCTACCCCGACGCCTCGCACGCCATCAACGGCGAGCAGCCGGAGCAGATCGCCGCCGACATCGCCGCGCACCTGGCACGCCTCCGCTGACGCACGGGCCCCCGAAGGTCGCCAGCACCGGCGGCGACCACATCCGCCACGCGTCAAGCGCCCCCGCTCCTCGCCGCCCGCGATTGAGGGGTATGGCGGTTGATCGATGGCTTGTAGCGTGAGTGCCCCATCACCCACCCCAGGAGGGAAGTGATCATGCCCACGGTCACCGTTCGCGTCCTCGGTGCCCTCAGTGCGAGCGTGCTGAGCGCGACTCTCGGCGTCCTGGCGGTCGCCGCGCCCGCTCAGGCCGCGGCCCGCGACGGAGCCTGCAACACCGGCGAGTTCTGCTACTACTACAACAGCGACCACGCGGGCTCGGTCTCGGATCACGCCGGCTCGCTGGCCGACTACGGCTCGACCCAGCCGGGCTGCTACGAGTTCAAGGGTGCCGGCGGCGGCAAGGGCCAGTGCATCAAGAACAACGCCGCTTCGGCGTGGAACCGCACCGGCAAGACGGTGCGCGTCTACTACAACACCGGCTACAACGGTTCCCACGCGTACCAGGACTTCGCACCCGGGGCGAAGAAGAACCTCAACTCCACGCTGAAGAACAACAACGCCTCCCACCAGCTGATCTCCGCCGGGTCCAGCTACCCGGCCAAGGACGACTACCCCTACAAGGGTCAGACCTCCGGCATCGATCCCTGGAACTTCTACAAGGGACAGTGCACCAGCTTCGCGGCCTGGGCGGTGCGCAGCCGGGTCGGCGTCGCCTTCCACAACCAGTACAAGGGCCAGGCGCGCTGGGGCAACGCCAAGGAGTGGGTCGCCGCCGCCGGACGCGCCGGCGTGCCGGTGTACAACAGCCCGAAGGCCGGTGACGTCGCGGTCCGCCTGGGCGGCACCTACGGTCACGTCGCGTTCGTGACCCGGGTGAATGCGAACGGCACGTTCGAGATCGACGAGTACAACTACGTTTCCGCCGACAGGTACAGCCACCGGACGGTGTCGGTGGGGACCGCCAACAACCAGTTCTCCAAGTTCATCCGCTTCAAGTGACCCTCCGCCCCGGAGGGGAGCCTTTCCGCCGGTGACGCAGCACCACCACGCGCAGAGCCCCGGCCGCTGGCCGGGGCTCTGCCGTTTCGTGCCTTACGCCGGGGAGAGACCCTCCGCGAAGTCGTAGAGGCTCTTGATGTCGTCGTCGAAGTACGGGCCGTCGAACTGGCCGTTGCCCGGGTTGTCGCCGTGACTCACGACGCTGTTGATGAACCCGAGGCCGTTCTGGTCGTTGTACTCCTGCAACCACGGTCCGCCGCTGGAGCCGTAGGTCATGTTGCACCACATCCGGATCTGCTGGCTGCCGGCGTGCCAGGTGCCGCTCTGGCAGTAGTACTGGCTCTCGCCGCCGCCGAGGTTGGACGGGTAGCCGAGGGCGGTCATCAGGGAGATGTTGTAGCCCCAGTTCCAGCGCATGCCGTGGCCGCCGACGGTCTCCACGACCTTCAGGCCCCAGTTACCGCCGTTGTGCATGATGGCGATGGCCATGTCCTCGTCGTAGCTGCTGCTGTTGATCCACGCGGTGCGGGCCGCGAGCTGGTACGCCACGAACGTGCCGAACGGCCGCGCGCCGTCGCGGTACCGCGGCACGAACTGCCAGTTGCTGTACCACTGCCCGCCGGCGCCCTGGTGCACGCAGTGCCCGGCGGTCATGACCAGTCGCGCCTTGCCGCTGGCTACCGCGCTCGCCGAGCAGGAGGCGCCGCCGCCGTTGGGGGTGGTGAAGTAGACCTTGCCGACGACCGCCGACTCGTTGAGCTGGATGCCGACGTCGGCGCCGCTGGCGACGCTCGGTCGCACCGGCGCGACCGAGCCCGCCGGCCCGTCGGGCTTCGGCGCCCGGGTCGTCGACTCGGTGGCCTTCGGCGACTTCGCGATGTCGAGGTCGACGGCGCTCGCCATCCGCTCCGGCGTCCAGAACCTGGCGACCTCCCCGGCGATCTTTTCGTTGGTGATCGCACGGCCGTCACTGGTGCGGGCGACGGCGGTGGTGTTGCCGTTCTTCTCGACCGGGGTCGGCTTCGCCTGGGCGACCGCCGGAGCGGTCAGCACCAGCGCGAGCGCCAGGCTGGCCGATGCCGACCAGCGTAGGGTTGATCTCAACAGTTGCCCCCTTTTCCGGGTACTCCTTTGTGGACCAGTGAAACGTAGCGATCGAATTACTTTGAGCGCAACGGAATGGAATGACAGGTAGTTGACACTGGCTCCCTGGCGACCGGAAAGGGGCCCACAGCCGGCGACAAACAAAGCGGGCCCACTCCGAACAGAAGCCTCGAAATTGACCTCGCAAATCCCATCGCCGCGAATCCACACTCTCGATTTGAGTACGCTCGCCGCTGTCGACAGGCGGGAATTGCGATTGACTCCCGTAAGTGCGTCAGCCGCCGTTCGGGATCACGGCCGGAGTTCGAGGTTCAGTCGGCGGCGCATCTGGCCGGGTAGGTGCCCGGGGTATGACCGAAAGCGCGGCGGAACACGTCGATGAAGGCGCTGGTCGACGACCAGCCGCACTGATGTGCCACCGCCGTCACCGGCGTCCCGTCGGCCAGCAGGACCAGGGCGTGATGCAGGCGCAACTGGGTGCGCCACTGTGGAAAGGTCATGCCGAGGTCCCTGCGGAACAGCCGGGACAGGGTGCGGTCGCTGGCGCCGACCTCACGGCCAAGGTCGGCGAGCGTGCGCTTGCCGGCCGGGTCGGCGCGCAGGAGGGCGCACACGGCGCGCAGCAGGGGCTCGATGGGCGTGGGGACGTGCAGCGGCTGCTGAGGAGCGGCGCGTAGTTGATCGAGCAGCACGGCGCGCAGTCGGTCGCGTTCCGGCCCATGTTCGCCGGGGGTGCGGGTGTAGGCGATGATCAGCTCGCGCAGCAGCGGGCCGACGGCGAGGACGGTCGGGGTTTCCAGATCGAGCGGGTTGTCCGTGGCGGGCAGCCCCACCAGGTGAAGCTCGAGCTCGCCGTAGGCGCGGTGGGCGTGCACGGTGCCGGCCGGCACCCAGATGGCCCGGGTGCCTGGGGTGATCCATGAACCCTTGTCGGTCGTGACGGCCAGAACGCCGCGGGCGGCATAGACGATCTGGTGGTCGTCGTGGCGGTGCGCGTCGATCTCGCCCCCGGGCGCGAGCCACTGCGCGCGAGTGGGAGCCACGGGATTGTGGCGGATTTCCGTCATTGTCTGTCAGGTTATCGGAAGTCAGACAGGGGCGTGTATTGCCACCCTCGCAGGGTGCGAAGGAGAACCTCGATCACGTTGCTCGCCGTCAGTCACGCCTGTGTCGACATCTACCAGGGGACCGTCGCGGCGCTGGTACCGCTGTTCGTCGCGGAACGCGCCTACACCTACGCGGCAGCATCCGGCATCGTCCTTGCCGCATCGCTGCTGTCCTCGGTCGTCCAACCGCTCTTCGGCGCGCTCACCGACCGCTGGGCCATACCGTGGCTGCTACCCGTCAGCACCCTGCTGGGTGGGGCTGGCATCGCGGTGAGCGGACTGAGCGGCGAGTACATCCTCACCCTGCTGTTCGTGGCGCTCTCCGGTATCGGTGTGGCCGCTTACCATCCCGAGTCCGCACGCATCGCTCGCGAAGCCAGCGGGGGCAGCCACACCGCCATGGCGTACTTCTCCACCGGCGGCAGCGTCGGTTTCGCCCTGGCCCCGCTGATGGTCGCAGGCGTCGCGGCCCTCGGCGGGCTGAGCTGGACGGCGCTGATGGTTGTGCCAGCCCTCGCCGGAACCGCGATGGCGATGCCCGTGCTGCGTGCCCTGGCCCAGCGCAACAGCGCCGTAGGCGGGAGACCGGCACCCGTCGGGCGCGATGACACCGCTTCGTTCACGCGGCTGACCTTCGCGGTGGTGTTCCGCTCGATCGCCTTCGTGGGCCTGAGCACATTCATCTCTCTGTACGCCCAGCAGCGCATGAACGGCAGCGCGGCTGCGGGCACGGCCGCTCTGTTCGTGCTCTACCTCGGCGGCGTGGTCGGCTCGGTGCTGGGTGGCAACGCCGCACATCGGTGGGGCCGGGTGGCGGTGTCCCGCTGGTCCTACGCGGTTACCGCGGTCGCGATCGCGGGTGTGGTGTGGGTGCCCGGACCGGCGATCTACCTGTTCGCGGCGCTGACCTCCGTCGGCCTCTATGTGCCCTTCTCGTTGCAGATCACCCTCGGGCAGGACTACCTGCCCACCCGGGTCGGCACCGCCAGCGGGATCACGCTGGGCCTGACGGTGAGCATCGGCGGGCTCGCCAGCTTCCCCGTCGGGGCCCTGGCGGATGCGACGTCACTACGAACCGCTCTGACACCGCTGATCGTCATGCCGGTCCTGAGCTGGCTGATGTTCCGTACCCTGCGGGACCCGGAGGCGCCGAAGTCCGATCGCGACGGGCAGCCCTCGGAACCCGCAGGTCTTTCCCCTGCCTCCGTCGTCTGACCGAGCCCGAGCCCGGAAGCACCTGCGCACGTGGCAATCTCGCTCACCCGGGAGGGGCGGGCGCGGAGGGGCAGACGCGCATAGGGTCGGCTCGACCCGGCAACCTTCGCGAGGACAGGACGGGACAGCACATGGACCAAAGCACCCGCAACGAGGTGCTCGGCCGCCTGGCTGAGGCGGTCGGGTCCATCACCGTCGCACACCCGACGCGGGTTGCCGTCGACGGACCGCCCGCCGCCGGCAAGACCACCCTCGCCGACGAGCTGGCCGTCATCTTGCGCGACCAGGGCCGCGACGTCATCCGCGCGACGATCGACGATTTCCTCTTCCCCCGGGCACAGCGCTATCCGCGCGGCGAATTCTCGGCCGAAGGCTGCTACTTCGACACCCACGACTACGACGCGCTGAACCGGGTACTGCTCGATCCGCTCGGCCCGGGCGGGGATCGACGCTTCCGACACGCGGTCTACGACCGTACCGCGGATACTGTGCTGTCCCCGCCGGCCGCCACTGCCACCGCCGACGCCGTCCTGGTCTTCGACGGCGTCTTCCTCATGCGTCCGGAGCTGATCGACAGGTGGGACCTGCGCATCTTCGTGTCAACCGCGCTGGAGAAGACCGTGGATCGCGCCGTGATCCGAGAGCGCCGGACGTCGTCCCGGGCTGAAATCGAACGGCGCTGGCGCGAGCGTTACATCCCCTCCCAGCAGTTGTACTTCGCTACGGTCCGCCCAACCGATCACGCCGACATCGTCGTGCACAACGACGAGCCTCAGCGGCCAATCTGGGAGACTCGTAGACGCTGACCGCACCCGATCAGGCAAAGCCGCGAGCGCTGGCTACGTCCCGGAGGCCATGTAGGCGGCCAGGATGTAGGGGTGCCGGTCGAGGTTCTTGCGGGCGCGGTCGTAGCGCATGGTGGTGCGCGGGTCGGCATGGCGGGCGGCGATCCGCACGTCGCCCGTCCACCCGGAGCGGCAGATCCGGATGACCGCCGAGTTGACAAATTACCCGAATTTCGTCCATTGCCCTTCAGAAACCACTTCGACGGAGCCGTCGACGACCTTGATGGCCGTCTGTTCGTCGATGGCGTAGGCCGGGACGCCGATGTCGGCCGCCCACCGCTCGGCGTCGGCCAGGGTGTTCGTGGGGAAGAGGTTCAGGTGCGGGAAGATCGAGAAGTCGACGACGCCCAAAGCTCGGTCGTCCGGCGCCGACGGCCATTCGACGAAGTACGACCCGATCCGGGGTGTCATCACCATGCTTCCCGCGCTCACCCCCACCCAGACGGTGTCGGGCAGCGAGGGCAGCAGATCGGCCAGCCCGGACTCTCGCATCCAGTGACACAGGTACGTCGCGTCGCCACCGTCGACCAGCAGCACATCGGTCTCCCGGACCCAGGGAATCCATCGCTCTGCGCCGATACTGGGCAGCGCCGTGAGCTCGAGGACACCGAGCGAAGCCCAGCCCAGGCCAGACAGGTACCGCCAACCGGAAGCGGGGTCGGCGGCCACGAAGCCCTGCACCGATGCCGGTCCGCACATCGGGTGACCCCACTGTGCTGTCGGGACGCACAGGGCCCGGCACTCGGAGACCGGCTTACCGAGAAGCTGCACGAGCGCCGAGTGGATGCTTGGGTTCGTTACACCGCCGGACGTAAGCAAAAGCCTCAAGGCACCTCCAAGATCGTGCGCGGAGTTGAAGGCGCTCGATGGCCAGGCGGACCGAGCCGGGACACATCGTACGCCGAACGTCTGCCTCGGGACGTCCGTGAGATCGCTGCGACAAATACCGCATCCGGTCCCACCTCGCACAGCACATGCGCCTGACCGAGACGCGTCGGATGGTCCCGTCGCGACGACCGCTCATCGGCAGAGCCGTGAGCGGCTGATCATGTTCCGGAGGCCATGTAGGCAGCGAGGATGCAGTTGGGGTGCCGGTCGAGGTTCTTACGGGCGCGGTCGTAGCGCATGGTGGTTCGTGGGTCGGCATGGCGGGCTACCCTCCCCAGCATGACGCGTTACCTTGTCGTGCCCGGCCGAGGCGTTCCATTCCCCGACCACTGGTCGCGCAGTTGGGTCAGGGACCACCCCAAGTACCAGTGGGCGCCCGAACCGCCCGGGCCACCGTACGTCGCCGCCGAACGGGTCGCCGCGCTGCACGCTGCCATAAGCGCCGACGGTGAGCCGGCGATCCTCGTGGCGCACAGTGCGGGATGCCTGACCGTCGCCGTCTGGGCCAGCCAGCACGTCGGTCCCGTCCGTGCCGCCCTGCTGGTCACGCCACCGTACCTGGATCCGGACTGGACTCCCGACCTTCACGAGACCGTCGATGTCTTCATCGACCACGTGCCACGCGAGCCACTGCCCTTTCGCTCGATCCTGGTCGCCAGTCACAACGACCCAATTACCACGTTCGAGCAATTCGAAGCGTACGCGCGAGACTGGGGCTCGGAACTGTTCGACGCGGGCGCAGTCGGGCACCTGGACTCCAAGACCGGGTTCGGCGCGTGGCCCGACGGCGAGCGCCTGGTCCGATCATTGGCCCAGCCCGCACAGGTGACGCTGGAGTAGCAGACTAGAACCAGATCAGTGCGGCCCGTTGGCTACGACCACCTGCACGAGGGGTATCGACCTTCGCCCGGCGTTCACCGGGAACCGCGGCGCAGATCGGCCACCTCGTCTGACGGCGTGAAGCCGGCCGAGGCGTAGGTAGCTACGGCGCCGACGTTGGAACTCTCCACGCACACACTCGCGCTAGACGAACCCATGTCGCGAAGGGCCGCAGCGGCGGCAAGCGTGATCGCCGTGCCGTAACCATGGCCTCGGTGACTGCGGTGCACGCCCATCGGTTCCAGCAGTCCTGGCCGCCCCGGGCCGGCTGACCACACAGCCGCCACCGCCACGGCGTCGTCGTTCTGATCGAATGCGGCGAGGCAGCGTCCGTCACCGTAGAACGGGCCACCAACCATGGCGAGCCAACCTCCGACCCTGCGGCGTCGGTCGGCATCGGTGAAGGGCGACCCGCGGAACGCGGACCAGTGGACGGCGACCCACACCTCGGCGCGATCGGGCTCGATCGTCTCGATGCGCAGACCGCAGTCCTCCACCGGGTCCGAGAGACTGCGGTGGAACGTTGTCCACGGCTCGTCCCGCTCCCAACCCCGCTTCAGCAGTAACTGGGTGAGAAGCCCCGCACCTCGGGCTTCGACGGTCGCACCGTCGGGAGCCAGGACACACCCTGGTTCGTCCAGATCAGCGGCGAGCCGGCGGGCCAGTGCCTCGTCATCACGCCAATTGGGAGCGACGGCCATGCGCACCAGTTCGGGGCCGTCCAGCAGCCCGATCGCGAGAACCTCCCCGTCGCGCGACCACATCCGGATGGCAGCGGCCGTAGCCTCGGCACCACGTAACGAGTGCCAGCCGAGATCGCCGGAATGCAGATGCAGCGGTCCCCCGTCGTACTGCCACCCCTTGAGCGCGTGCACCGCTGGTGACAGCTCATCAACGCTCGGGGTGCTCAAGATGATGCTCACGGTGCATCCAAACCCGAAGAGCGACCTGGCACCATCGATTTTGTAGGGACGATCCCCGGCCCTCAGTCGGTCGGGGCACCGACCCCTGCCGCGCACCGCCCACCAGGCATCGGCTAGGAACGTGACATGCCCCGCTACCTGCTCTTTCCCGGCCGCCATCACCTGCTGACCCGCTTCCAGGCCGCGTACCTCCGCCAGCTAGCGGCGCAGGGCGACGCCCCGCTCGCCGACGGTGACGGCGCGACCGGAAGCGAGGACGCCGGCGGGGCGACCGTGGTGTGGGCGGTCACCTCGGCCAACCACGAGAACACCCGGCGCAACCCGGTCCCGTACCACCGGCGGGAGGCGGCGATCGAGCGGTTCAGCGTGCTCGCCGGGCTCCGGTCCGTGGTGGTGCCGGTCTTCGACACCGTACCGACGGACAGGTTCGCCGAGGTGACCCTCAAGACCGTCGCGGCGTCCACCGGGTTGGAGCTGACCCCGGCCGACACGGTGGTCGCCTGCTCGACGCCGGAGGTCGCCGCGATGTACGAGCGGCTCGGTTTCCGGATCGCCGGCGTGGAGGCCGACGTCGAGCCGACACCGGTCCGGCCGTGGGACGTCCTGCTGCGGCTGGCGGACGACGACCCGTCGTGGCGTGACCTCACCCACCCGGCGACCGTCGACGTGTACCGCCGCTACCGGCTCGACGAGCTGGTCCGTTCGGTGGTGAACGACCCGGTGGTCGGCGACGAGGGCGGACTGACCGCCACCCGCGACTACCGGACGTACGCCGAGGCGTTCAGCGACGCGGCGCAGCGCAAGTGGGACGCGGTGCGCGAGCACGTGCGGCCGGGGCGGATCGTCGACGTCGGCTGCGGCGCGGGCGCCGTCCTGGAACTGGCCGACCGGGAGCCGGCCCTGCGGGAGAGCGACCTGATCGGCGTCGAGGTGGCCCGGCACCTGTTCGAGGAGTGCGTCCACAAGAAGGCCCAGGGCGTGTTCACCAACCCGAACGTCTTCTTCTACCGGCGCAACGTGCTCGGCGGGGCGGTGTTCGCGCCGCGCTCGGTGGACACCACAATGACCTTCGCGCTGACCCACGAGATCTGGTCGTACGGCGAGCGGATGGCCTCGCTGCGCCGGTTCGTGCAGGCCCTCTACGACCACACCGTGCCCGGCGGGGTGTGGATCAACAGTGACGTGTGCGGGCCGGACGGCCAGGACCGGACGGTGCACCTGCGGCTGGCCACGACGGACGGCGTCAACCCGCCCGGGCCGCGTACCGACCTGGCGGCCGGGCCGCCCGGTGAGGTGGCGGCGTACGTCGGGGCGCTGTCGACCCGGGCCCGGCTGGACCAGTTCGCCGTCGACTACCGGTTCCCGTTCGCGTACCGCCCGGTGGACGGGTCGGACGGTGTGGTCGAGCTGACCCTCGGCGCCGCGATGGACTTCCTCACCCGCAAGGACTACACCGACAACTGGCTGTCGGAGACTCAGGAGCAGTTCTGCGGCCTGGAGTACGCCGACTGGAAGTCGTTGCTCACCGACGTCGGCTTCGAGATCGACGCCGCGAGCGGTACGTCCCGCAACGACTGGATCGTCACCAACCGTCTCGCCCCGGTGGCCGCCCTCAGCACCCCGGCCGGCGAGCCGCTGGACTGGCCGGTCACTCACGTGCGCCTGGTCGCCCGTCGCCCGGTCAACACCTGACGCCCCCGGTAACCGAACGCACGGCCGGCGCCGTCACCAGAGCCAGACCCTGCACAGCCAGCACGCCCGGCAGGCCTCCACCGAGCCATCCTCATGATCCCGGCCGGAGTACTAGTCTGGGCGGCAAGGTGTTCGACCGCGGCGCCTCATCCTCGGAAGGTGGAAACGTGGACCTGGAGAGGACCCGGCTGTTCGGCGTGGGAGAGTCGTACGGCTTCACCACCGCGGCGGGTCAGCGCGGCGCCGTGATCGTGCACTTCGACGGCCGCCGCGACATCGTGCTCTACGACCGCGCCGACCCCGAACGGGTCAGGCACACGTTGACGCTGGAGGGCACCGAGCCGCGGACCATCGCGGAACTGCTCGGTCTGCCCCTGGTCATGGACCACCTGACGGAGCTGACGCCGCCGTTGGAAGGCGTCGAGACCGTACGCCTGCCGGTTCCCGCCCGGTCGCCGTTCGTCGGGCGTCGGCTCGGTGACACGCGGGCGCGGACCCGCACCGGCGCGTCGATCGTCGCGGTGGTCCGGGGCGATCACGTGATCCCGTCGCCGGACACCGACTTCACCATCCAGTCCGGTGATTCGCTGGTGGTCGTCGGCGACGGTGCCAGCCTCGTCAAGCTCCGCGAGCTCTTCACCAACGGCTGACGACCGCCGCCAACGGTGACGGGAGCATTGGTCGCCCGCCGAACGCCCGGGTGCCGGCCCGGTCAGCGGGTCAGGCCGACCAGCGTCGCCAGGCGCGCCACGCCGGCCGGCGCCGGGTGGGCCCGGGCGACCTCGGCGACGACCGTACGCGCCAACGGCCGGCACCGGACCTCGGCGGGCGCGACGGCGTCCGCGTCGACGAGCGCCCGCCCGGCCCCGCGCAGGTCGCCGACCTGGAGGTACGCCCGCGCGGCGTCCACCAGGTAGGCGGCCCGGTACTCGGTCGGCAGCCGCCGCCACGCCTGTCCCCGTACCGCCTGCTCGTGCCGGCGCACCGCCTCCCCGGCGTCCCCCCGCTCGAGAGCCGCCACCACTCGGGCCGCCTCGACGGCGCCCGGCCCGAAGCCGGTCCGGTGCGGGTCGTCCCCGGCGACCCGCGCCGCCACCTCGACGGCCCGCTCGACCAGCTCCTCGGCCCGGTGGGCGTCGCCGCAGCCGGCGACGGCCAGCGCGGCCTGGATCAGCAGGGTCCCGTGCACCGCCTCCGACGCGGGCGCGACGCGACGCGCGGCGGCCAGCGTCGCCACCAGGGCCAGCCGGTCCCGGCCCAGCGCGCGCAGCGCCTGGCCGACCGACGCGGCCGCCGCCCCCGCCAGCGCCGCATCCCCACCGGCCACGGCCACCGCCCGGTCGGCGGCCAGCCACCCCAGGTCGGCCTCGCCGAGCTTCACCAGCACCGACGAGGTGATCCGGTACGCCTGCACCAGCAACCCCGGCTCCTGCGCCCGCACGCCCTGCGCGGCGTGCAGCAGCCTCGGCAGCAGCCGCACCACCTGGACGTAGTGCGCGTGCTGGTAGGTCAGCCAGGCGTGCGCGACGTGCCGGCCCGTCTCCACCACGGACGCCGTCGCCCGGTGGTCGTCGTAGCGGGCGAGGGCGGCCCGGATGCCGTCGACCCCGTCCACCGGACCGGTCCCGATCGGCGGCGGGCGGTGCTCGCCGAGCAGCACCAGCGGGTCGACCCGCAGCACACGGGCGATCTCCTGGATCACCGGGTAGCGGTCGAGCGGACGTACGCCCCGCTCGGTCTTGTCCACCCAGCTCTTCGACCTGCCGAGCCGGTCAGCGAACATCTGCTGCGTCATCCGCCGCCGCGCCCGCCAGCGGGCGACGCGGCGACCGATCGGCTCGTCAGCGCTGGTCACGCCGCCACCGCCGGTCCGGCACCGCCCGGGTGGTTTCCTCCACCGGTACGCGCTCCGCCTCGGCCTGGTCCAGGAGGCGTTGCTTGGCAGCCTCCCGCTCCGCCGCCTCGACCCGCTCACCCCGGCTCGCCGGCTCGCTTCCCTGACCGTCCACTCTGCCTCCGGTGGGGCAGGGCACAGCGGCGACACTCCGAGATCACCTCACCGCCGGCCCAGACTCAAGGAGACGCGAACCGCCTCCCGAGCCGAACCCTAGGACAGGCTGGTGACGGAGTAATTACCAGCAGTTATGTGGCCAGGTTGATGCCCATCCGCCCGGCTAGTGACCGCAGTTCGTCCGGGACAGCTCGGCGCTTCGCCCGCTGCGACAGCGCGACCACCGCGTCCCGGGCGAGGGGGTTCAGCACGAACGGCACCGGTGCTGCCCGCTCGGCCTGCACAAACGCCGCGAGCGCCTCCGCATCCCGACGACCGCTGTCCGCATACGCACGGCCGAGGTCGAGCCAGTAGGACAGCTGACGAGTCGACGCCACAAGAATTTGTGGCCGCACTCGCCGGGAAAGCTCGATCACCCGGCCGGCCTCACCCTGCTCCGCCGCGATGGACATCTCCCAGAGCCCCACGTTTGTCGGCCCGAAACAGCAGCCGTTGAAGCCGGCCCCGTCGGACGGATCCCCGAGGCTCCCAGCCTCCCGTCCCGCCTCGGTCAGGTGATCGCGGGCGACATCCGGACGACCACTCACCGTGGAGGTCAACGCGGCCGAGAGATGAAGCTGACCCAGCATCTGCCGGACGCGGACGTCGGCGGCGTGGGCTTGGAGTTCTGTCAGTGAACGGTCCGCCGCTCTGGCGGCAAGCGGCGCAGACTCGATCGGCAGACTCTGCACGTAGGCGAACCGGGCTGCCCCGGTCCATGCCGGGTCTCCCACGTCCTCCCCGGCCGACACAGCGACCCGGGCCGCGTTGAGGGCCAGATGCCGGTATCCGAGATGCCGGAGGCACGTCGAGGCCTGGTAGGCCACTTGGGCGAGCACGACGCCTCCGGCAGCCGCGGCCTCCAGCAGCAGGCCGGGGAGCAGACGGGCCATAGCCGGATAGTTGCAGCTGTTGCGAAGTTGATCGCTGCGGGCGATCTCAGCGGCAAGCTGCTCCCGCGTGCAGGTCGACGGTCGACGCTCGCCGTCCTCGATCTCGATCAGGGCGGACCAGATCGCCGGTACACATTCGGCGGCACCGTCGCGGGCAGGATCGCCAGGCTCGGTGCCCTGCCCGAGCAAGTCGGCCACCGTAATCTGAAGAGCGGCGGCGAGGGCGACCAGCGTGGAGCGGCGGTCGATGGTCTTCCGACCCGACTCGACCTGGGATACGTAGGACTGGCTGACGCCGGCAAGGCCGGCGAGGACTGCCTGGGTCATTTCGCCTCGGCGCATCCGCCAGTAACGGATCCTCGCACCGATGGTGTCGGCCTTCTTGGTCATTGCTTCGCCACTCCCCAGGTAGAGGGTTGAGACAACGGCCATCGGCCTGGCGAAGGAGGCCGCAGTTGGGACGGTACACCAGCTGGTCAGCCGGCGAACGGCGTCATGATCGACAATCCGGTCAGGTTGGCAAGGTCGGCTGTTGGCGTAAGCTCCACCGTGGTCGCGCCTGCCGCCTTGTCCGCAGACGCTCGCCCGATCGTGACAGCGCCAACCCGATTGCTCCGCTGGGACGGATCCGGCATCAAGACACGGTTGGTCTGGTAAACCTCACCGTCTGCGGGAACGCCTTCCATGACCAGCTTTCCGCCGGTGCCGCGTACGGAACCCGGAACATTGCCGATATTCGTGTACACCTGGCCGGCGAATCCGGTGCTGGTAATCAGGTCGACAGTGGCTTCGCCGCGGACTGCATCGACTGCCGTTACACGTCCGACCAAGCCTTCGGCGACGACGGCTAGTTGCCCTCGCCGGACTCCCTGATCCTTCGGAAACGCCACGATAATCTGTTGGCCGTTCCTGCCGACTACCTCAGCGGGTACGGCCCGCGCGTCGCCGTCCACACCGTCCTCACCAGGCACCTCGAACACCTTCGCGAGACTGGCGAACGGTCGCTGCGGCTTGATGAACCCCGCGATCGTCGTCGTCTGCGCGGTCGCAGCGATCGGCAATCGTTTTACGACAAGGCGACTGGTGGGTCCGTCCGGTTCTTGTATCATTTCCTCATCGACTGCGGTACTCGACACCCGCACCGCTGTCACGCCCGGCATGGCGAGGGCAATGGCATAGGTGCCCGCGGAGTCATTACTAACCTCACCGGCGGCTCCGGACAACCGTGGACTGACCAGACTTATCACCTGAGTCTTCACCGGGTCCGGCGCCGGCCGATCAACCCGCATCCGCAAGGCGTCCGCCGCACCAAGATCACCGGTGAAGAACGCCAACCGCGCGTCGCCCTGCTTGTCGTATCCCTGCAGGACGACCACCGTCGAGCGCAGGCGTGGATGACGCGTCGCGACAAGGGCCCGAACATCAGTGTGCGGGCCTGCCGAGTTGGTACGGTCCCAGACGTTGGTGGCCTCACGTACCAGGCCAGCGTCCGTGTCTCCCACCGGGGACCAGCCCAAAAACGGGCCATCCGGCGGCGGTGCAGCGAGTTGCGGTGTGGGCCCGAATCCGACAACCCGAAACATCGTGACCAGCACCGCCAGGCATACTGCGGCGGCGGCTCCGGCGGCGATACGCCGCCGCCCGCGATGCCGGTCTGCCCGCCGCATGATCTTGCCTTCATAGCCCTCGGTCGGTACCACCGACTCGGCCAGATCCGCCAGGCCGTCACGCAACTCGGTCGTGTTACGCATAGCGCACCTCTTGATCAGCAACAGCGTCGGCCTCAGCCCACTGCTTACGAAGAGTCTGCAGACCCCTTGATGAAAGACTCTTGACCGTGCCAACCGAACAACCCAGTACGTGCGCCGTGTCCTGCTCGGACAGGTCCTCGTAGAAGCGCAGTACGACGGCGGCACGCTGTCGTGCTGGCAGCCCGTCCAACGCCCGGCGGAGCAGGTCCCGCTGTTCCACCCCCACGTACTCGTCGCGTGCCTGACTCTCCACCAGCCGGCCCAAGGGCTGTTCCCACCAGGATCGGCGCCGCCTCCAGGTCACGAAGGTGTTGACTAGAATGCGCCGAACGTAGTGATCGACGCCCTCTGAGCGTTGCAGCCGAGACCACGCCACAACCGTCTTCGCCAACGTCGTCTGGACCAGATCCTCAGCTTTCCCTCGGTCTCCGCAGAGCAGGAAGGCGGTCCGGAGCAGCGATCCGTAACGCGCCCGCACAAAGGCTGTCACCTCCTTATCCTCGCGATCATGCATCAGCCACCCGCACCCTCAGTTCCAATCTCACGGCCACTACTTACGCTCTCGACCCCAGCAAACGTTGCCGTGACTCCGGAACTTTTTGACGATCGGATACCTCGACCCGCGGGTCGGTGAGGGTGACGACCAGCCCGGTTTCCTCGGTCAGCTCCCGGGCCGCCGCGTCGGCCGCGGTTTCGCCCGGCTCGATGTGGCCGCCGGGCAGCGCCCACAGCATTTCGCGGTGGCCGTCTTGATGCCCGCGCCACGCCCAACGCCGGAGCCAAGTGACGTTGGAGTATTAAGGCGTGTTTCGTAAGAGGTTGTCTCACGTGGCAAGTCTCGCGAGCTTCTTGTAGCAGGTCAGGGCGGTGGCCACGGCCAGGCCTCGGCTCTGCCGGTCGTTGCGGACCACGTACGGGATCTTGAGACCACGAGTAGCCCATGGCAGGCTCATGCCGCATGATCGATGATTTCGCGAAAGCCAACCTGCACGGGAGACTGCGGCGGGACCGCAAGGCGCTGCTCTGGAAACTCGACGGCTTGTCCGAATACGACGCCCGACGACCTTTGACAGCGACCGGGACCAACCTCCTCGGCCTGGTCAAACACGTGGCCACCGTCGAGGCCAGGTACTTCGGCGAGGTCTTCGACCGCCCTTCCCCGGAACCGCTGCCCCGGTGGCAGGACTCCAACGGCAGCGATCTGTGGGCGACCGAGGACGAGACCCGCGATCAGATCATCGCGTTCTACCGGCGCATGTGGGAACACTCGGACGCGACGATCAACGCGCTTCCCCTCGACGCCCCCGGCCACGTGCCGTGGTGGCCGGAGCCTTATGCCGACACGAACCTGTTCGCCATCATGGTCCATGTCCTCGGCGAGTCCATCCGGCATGCCGGGCACGCCGATATCCTGCGCGAGGGCCTCGACGGCCGGACCGGGTTGCGCGCCGAACACGAGAACCAGATCGACGAGGAAGCCCGTGCAGCCTACTGCGCGAAGATCGAGCAGGCCGCCAGGTCGGCTGACGATGCGGCATGACCTGACCGACGGGCAGTGGGCCGTTCTGGCTCCGCTGCTGCCTGCCGCGCCGAGGACAGGTCGTCCGCCGAAGTGGGAGAAACGACAGCTCATTTGATGGGATCCGGTGGCGGATCCGTATCGGCGCCCCATGGCGGGACGTCCCGGCTGAGTACGCGCCCTGGCCCACCGTCTACGGCCTGTTCCGCCGGTGGCAGCGGGACGGGACCTGGGACAAGATCCTGTCGGCGTTGCAGGCCGCGGGCGATGCGCAGGGCCGGATCGGTTGGACGGTGAGCGTGGACTCGATGACCAGCCGCGCCCACCAACACGCCGCCGGCGCCCGCACCGACGGGCATCTGCAGAAGGAACCGTCCGGCGGCGTGCACGACGAGCCGGCCGATCATGCGCTGGGCCGCTCGCGGGGCGGGCTGACCACCAAGACTCACCTGGCTTGCGAGCAGGGGCAGAAGGTCCTCTCCCTGACCGTGACCGCCGGGCACCGTGGTGACAGCCCGCAGTTCATCCCCGTCCTGCGCCGCATCCGCGTGACCCGCCTCGGCGTGGGCCGGCCCCGCACCCGCCCCGACCTGGTCCTGGCCGACAAGGCCTACACCAGCCGCGGCTAACCGCGGCCACCTGCGCTCACGCGGGATCAAGGCCTACAGCCCCAGCAAGAACGACCAGGACGCCCACCGCAAAGCCAAAGGCTCCAAGGGCGGGCGCCCGCCCACCTTCGACAAGGGCCTCTACCGGCTACGCCACGCCGTCGAGAACGGCATCAACAGACTCAACCGCCACCGCGGCGTCGCCACCCGCCACGAGAAACTGGCAGTCCGCTTCCAAGCCGTCCTAACCATCACGATCATCGCTGAGTGGCTCTGACCGGTTTATGAAACACGCCTTAGCCCCGATGGGGTCATGACGGGCGTCCGCCGAACGCCCAGGGGTGGACCTCGATCTCGGCGTACCGGTCCGGGGTCAGCAGGCCACGCGCCTCGTCCGGGTCCTCCGCTCTGACCAGCGCCGCCGTGCCCAGCCAGTTCGCGCCGTCGTCGGACAGCAGCGGGCCGTACGCGATCAACTCATCCCGGTCCGCGCTCACGTCCAGGTCGGCGGCCTGCCCCGTCCCGAGGCCGAGCACCAGGTACCGGTTGCCGCCGCTACGGCCGCCGGGCCAGTCCCACATGGTGCGCCCCAGCGTGTTGTGCCACCGGCGCAGCAGCACGTCCCGGTACGCGCCGGCCTGGTAGTTGGGCTCGTCGAAAGCGAACGCCCGGGCGGCGGCGGGATCGGGCAGGTCGACGATGTGCACGCTGCCCGTGGGGGTCCTACCGTCGGGGGCGAAGGTCGGCCCACGGGCGATCATCTGGGCTGCATAGCGGTCCATGTAGGACCAGTGCTCCTCGCGCAGCTCGGTGCGAAGTCCCAGCGAGTCGCGCCGGTCGCGGTGATAGCAGAAGAACTCCATGCCGCAGATCCTGACGTCGGTGCCGGAAACCGGGGCAGGTGGGTGCCACTCCCGGCGCGTGACGCCCGTTCTGTCACCCCTTGGTCGTACGCTCGCCCGCATGACGACGATGGAGACCCACACCCTCGCCGCGCCCGGCGTCGACCTGGTCTACGACGTGCGCAGTCCGCTGTCGGCCTCCGGCGATCACCGCACGCTGCTCATGATCGGCCAACCGATGACGGCGGAGGGCTTCAACGCGCTCGCCCCCCACTTCACCGACCGGACGGTCGTCACCTACGACCCGCGCGGCCTGGGCCGCAGCGTGCGCACCGACGGCCGGTCGGACCACACGCCGCAGGACCAGGCCGGCGACCTGCACCTGCTGATCGAGGCGATCGGCGGTGGCCCGGTCGACGTGTTCGCCAGCAGCGGCGGGGCGGTGACCGCGCTCGAACTGGTCGCGTCCCACCCCGGCGACGTCGCCACGCTGGTGGCGCACGAGCCGCCGATCAACGCCGTGCTCCCCGACGCGGCGGCGGCCGAGCGCGCGCAGGCCGCCGTCCACGAGGCCTACCAGGCGAAGGGCCAGGGCGCGGGCATGGCCGTGTTCATCGCAATGACGTCCTGGCAGGGCGAGTACACTGACGCCTACTTCGACCAGCCGACGCCCGACCCGGCGGCGTTCGGCCTGCCGACCGAGGACGACGGCTCCCGCGACGACCCGCTGCTGTCGAAGGCCTCCCAGGCGGTCATCGACTACCGGCCCGACGCGGCGGCTCTCACGGCGGCGCCGACCCGGATCGTGATCGCGGTCGGCGAGGAGACGGCGGGGACGTACACGGCCCGTACGGCGGTCGCCACCGCGGCGCTGCTCGGTCAGGAGGCCGTGGTGTTCCCGAGCCACCATGGCGGCTTCCTCGGCGGCGAGTTCGGCTACGCGGGCAAGCCCGCCGAGTTCGCGGCCAAGCTGCGCGAGGTGCTGGACGCCGGCTGACCACAGCCGGCGGGGGCGGGCAGATCGCCGCCGGCAGCGGCACCACTGCCGGCGGCGAAGCGACGTCGAGGGGCCGTCAGAGCGCCACGATCGCCGCCGACTCCGCCGGCAGCTCGATGCGGTCCCGCATCACCGTGACCCCCTCCCCCGTCGCGAGCAGCACCCGACGCGCCACCCCCGGCAGCGTGATCCGCTGCGGCTTGGCGGCCAGGTTCGCCGCCACCAGCGTCCCGCCCCGGCGCATCACCAGGAACTGGTCGCCGGGGCGTACATCCACGGCGTGCAGCCTCGGGTCGGACAGGTCGGGGCGGCTCTTGCGCAGCGCGATGAGCCGCTTGTGGAACTCGTACATCTCGCGGTGTTCGGGTTTGTCCAGCTCGGCCCAGTCGAGCCGGGAGCGGACGAAGGTCTGCGGGTCCTGCGGGTCCGGCACGTCGCCCTCCGGCCAGCCGTGCGCGGCGAACTCCCGCTTGCGGCCGTTGGCCACGGCGGTCGCCAGCTCCGGCTCGGGGTGGCTGGTGAAGAACTGCCACGGGGTGCTGGCCGCCCACTCCTCCCCCATGAAGAGCATCGGGGTGAACGGGGCGGTGAACAGCAGCGTCGCGCCGACGCGCAGCAGCCCCGGGGAGAGGGTGGCGGAGATCCGGTCGCCGGCGGCCCGGTTGCCGATCTGGTCGTGGTTCTGCAGGTAAGCGACGAACCGGTGGCCGGGGGTGCGCTGCCGGTCCACGGGCCGGCCGTGGTGGCGGTTGCGGAAGCTGGACCAGGTGCCGGCGTGAAAGAACCCGCCGGTGAGCACGTCGGTGAGGCACTCCAGCGAGCCGAAGTCGCCGTAGTAGCCCTGCCGCTCGCCGGTGAGCAGGGTGTGCAGGGCGTGGTGGGCGTCGTCGTTCCACTGGGCGTGCAGGCCGAAGCCGCCGGCCTCCCGGGGCGTGATCAGCCGGGGGTCGTTGAGGTCGGACTCGGCGATCAGCGACAGCGGCCGGCCGAGGTGGGTGGCGAGCGCCTCGACCTCGACGGCCACCTCCTCGAGCCAGGGTGTGGCGCGGGAGTCGGGCATGGCGTGCACGGCGTCGAGCCGCAGGCCGTCGACGTGGTAGTCGCGCAGCCACATCAGGATGCTGTCGACGATGTAGCGGCGCACGCCGTCGGAGTGCGGTCCGTCGAGGTTGACGGAGCGGCCCCAGGTGTTGCTCTGCTCGGTGAGGTACGGCGCGAACATCGGCGCGTAGGCCCCGGAGGGCCCGAAATGGTTGTAGACGACGTCGAGGATCACCCCCAGGCCCTTGGCGTGGGCGGCGTCGACCAGTCGTTTCAGGCCGTCCGGCCCGCCGTAGGGCTGGTGCGGGGCATACCAGCACACCCCGTCGTAGCCCCAGTTGTGCTCGCCGTTGAAGGCGTTGACCGGCAGCAGCTCGATCATGTCGACGCCGAGGTCGACGAGGTGGTCGAGGCGGCCGATGGCCGCGTCGAAGGTGCCCTCGGGGGTGAAGGTGCCGACGTGCAGTTCGTAGAGGACGGCGCCGGGCAACTGCCGGCCGGTCCAGGCCTGGTCGGTCCACTCGAACGCCGCGTGGTCGTAGCGCCGGCTCGGCCCGTGCACGCCCTCGGGCTGCCAGGGCGAGCGGGGATCGGGCAGCGCCCGCTCGTCGTCGTCGAGCAGGAAGGCGTAGTCGGTGCCGGGGCCGGCGGCGGGCACCTCGACCCGCCACCAGCCGTCCGGGCCGACGCGCATCTCGTGGTCGGCGACGCCCGGCAGGCGCAGCCGGACGCGGGCGGCCTGCGGCGCCCACACCGTGAACTCGGTCATGACGCAGCCTCCACGGACTCGGTGGTGGGAGCCAGCAGCGCGACGGGGTAGGT
This sequence comes from Micromonospora sp. DT178, assembly GCF_049841695.1. Classification (NCBI taxonomy): domain Bacteria; kingdom Bacillati; phylum Actinomycetota; class Actinomycetes; order Micromonosporales; family Micromonosporaceae; genus Micromonospora; species Micromonospora sp. DT178. The sequence continues at coordinate 46,819 of NZ_JBNCKV010000020.1, read as the reverse complement.
GGCCAGCACATCGGCCAGCGGAGTCTCCCCGCCACTGTAGACCCGGCCCGTGAACAGGTCGGTCACCTCGTGAACGGGAAGTGACAGGGTGGTGCCGCCCCAGCCGCCGGCGCGCGCCAGGCCGAGCGGCAGCCGGGTGGCGACCGCGATCGCGCCACCCCGGTCGAAGGCGAGCGCGTGCCGGCCGGCCCGCCCGTGGGCCGGCACCGGACGGTAGCCGCCGAACAGCTCCGGGCGGTCGCGGCGCAGCCGCAGGGTCCGCGACACCACGAGCAGCTTCGCCGCGCCGCCGGCGTCCACCGGCGGCGGCGGGCCGGCGTCGAGGCGGGCCAGCAGCTGCCGGCGTACGGCGAAGTCGACCGGGCGGCGGTTGTCCGGGTCCACCAGCGAGTTGTCCCACAGCTCGGTGCCCTGGTAGGTGTCGGGCACCCCGGGCATGGCGAGCTGCACCAGCTTCTGCCCCAGCGAGTTGGACCAGCCGGCGGGGGCGATCTCGTCGGCGAAGGCGGTCAGCTCGGCGTGCAGCTGCGGGTCGTCGTACATCGCGTTGACCACGTCGTGCATGGCCCGCTCGAAGACCGGGTCGGGGTCGGCCCAGCTCGTGGCGGCCGACGCCTCGCGGGCGGCCTTCTCGACGTACGCGTGCAGCCGCTCCCGTTCGATCGGCCAGGCGCCCACGGCGGTCTGCCACAGCAGGTGCGCGAAGGCCGGGTCGGGCAGCGGCGCGCGGGCCGTCCACCGGGCGACGAGGTCGGCCCAGCGGCCCGGCAGCTCGCTGAGTACGGCGAGGCGGGCCCGCACGTCCTCCGAGCGCTTGGTGTCGTGGGTGGAGAGCGTGGTCATGCTCGCCGGCCAGCGCACCTGCCGGGCGGCGGCGAAGCGGTGGAACTCGGCTGGCGGCACGCCGAAGTGCGCGGGGCTGCCGCCGACCTCGTTGAGCGCGACGAAGCGGCTCCACCGGTAGAAGGCGGTGTCCTCCACGCCCTTGGCCATGACCGCGCCGGTGAACTGCGGGAAGCGCTTCGCCAGTTCGTCGTCGGGGTCGCGCAGCCGACGGGTGAGCGCGTCCAGCACGGCGGTCAGGTCGGGGCGACGACGGCCGGCCTCGGCGCGGGCGGTGGCCAGATGCCGGGCGCCGTGCGGCGGGTAGCCCCGGTAGACGCCGAACGCGGCGGCCAGCTCGGCCAGCGCCGCGCGGGCGGCGTCGTGGTCGATGTCGGGGGCGAGCGCGGCGAGGCGGGTCAGCTCGGCCGACAGCAGCCGGGTGGCCGCGGCGAGCTTGGTGTCGTGGGTGAGGTCCTGCCAGGAGGTGTGCCGGCCGACGAGGTGGGTGTCCAGGGCGGTGAAGTCGCCCTCCGCGTCGGGGTCGACGAAGAGCCCGCAGACGGCGGCGAGGGCGTCGTAGCCGGTGGTGCCGTCCACCGGCCAGTCCGGCAGCTCCTCGCCGTACTCCAGGATCTTCTCCACCACCAGCCACGCGTCCGGCGCGGCGGCACGCAGCCGGGCCAGGTAGGCCGAGGGGTCGCGCAGCCCGTCCGGGTGGTCGACGCGGATGCCGTCGACCTCCCCGGCCGCCGCCCACCGCAGGACCTGCTCGTGGGTGGCGGCGAAGACCTCCGGGTCCTCCACCCGCAGCCCGGCCAGGTCCGAGACGGCGAAGAAGCGGCGGTACGTCAGTTCGGTGTCGCCGCGCCGCCAGGAGACCAGCTCGTAGTGCTGCCGGTCGTGCACCTCGCGGGGGGTGCCGTCGCCGGTGCCGTCGGCGACCGGGAAGCGGTGTTCGTGGTAGCGCAGCTCCCCGTCGGCGAGCTTGAGGTCGTCGAGGGCGTCCGGGGAGTCGGCCAGCACCGGCAGCAGCAGCCGCCCACGGTCCCAGTCGACGTCGAACCAGGTCGCGTACGCCGAGTCCCGGCCCCGGCGCAGCACGTCCCACCAGGCGGGGTTCGCGGCGGGCACGGCCACCCCGGCGTGGTTGGGCACGATGTCGACGACCAGCCCGAGCCCGGCGGCGCGCAGCGCCCGCAGCAGCCGCTGCCGGGCCGCCTCGCCGCCCAGCTCGGGGTTGACGGCGCGGTGGTCGACCACGTCGTAGCCGTGCGCCGAGCCGGGGGTGGCGGTGAGCAGGGGCGCGCTGTAGAGGTGGGTGACGCCGAGGCCGGCCAGGTAGTCGGTCAGCTCGGCGGTGGCGTCCAGGTCGAAGCCGGGGCGGACCTGCACCCGGTAGGTGGCGCCCACCCGGGGCGCGTCGGGTCGAGGGGTGGTCGACATGTCAGGCCTTCCTCTCCAGCACCACCACGCACCGGTCGGGCACGCAGAGGGTGCCGCCCGCCTCGACCACCGTGGTCTTCTCCGGTTCCGGTTCCGCGGTGCTGATCACCAGCTCCCAGCGCTGCCCGAACTCGGGGCCGGGCACGCTGAAGTCCAGCGGGGCGTCGTGGGCGTTGAAGCAGAGCAGGAAGGAGGCGTCCAGGTGGCGCTGGCCGTACGGGCCGCGCTCGCGGATGCCCTCGCCGTTGACGAAGAGCGCGACGGCGCGGCCGAAGTCGTTGCCCCAGTCCTCGCCGGTCATCTCCCGCCCGTCGGGGGTGTACCAGGCCAGGTCCGGCAGGGGCTCGTCGACCAGCCGGGAGCGCACCGGCAGGCCGGTGAAGAAGCGCCGCCGGCGGAACACCTGGTGGCCGCGGCGGAAGTCGACCAGCTTGCGGGTGAACTCCAGCAGGTCCGTGTCGGCGTCGTCCCAGTCGACCCAGGCCAGCTCGCTGTCCTGGCAGTAGGCGTTGTTGTTGCCGCGCTGGGTGCGGCCCAGCTCGTCGCCGTGGCCGATCATCGGCACGCCCTGGGAGAGCACCAGGGTGGTCAGGAAGTTGCGCCGCTGCCTGGCCCGCAGGGCGCGTACGGCCTCGTCGTCGGTGTCGCCCTCGACGCCGCAGTTCCAGGACCGGTTGTGGCTCTCGCCGTCGCGGTTCTCCTCCCCGTTGGCCTCGTTGTGCTTGTCGTTGTACGACACCAGGTCGCGCAGCGTGAACCCGTCGTGGCAGGTGACGAAGTTGATGCTGTGGAACGGGCGGCGCCCGTCGTCCTGGTAGAGGTCGGCGGAGCCGGAGATGCGGGAGGCGAACTCGGCGAGGGTGGCCGGCTCGCCGCGCCAGAAGTCGCGCACGGTGTCGCGGTACTTGCCGTTCCACTCGGTCCACACCGGCGGAAAGTTGCCCACCTGGTAGCCGCCAGGCCCGACGTCCCACGGCTCGGCGATCAGCTTGACCTGGCTGACCACCGGGTCCTGCTGCACCACCTCGAAGAAGGTGGAGAGGCGGTCGACCTCGTAGAACTCCCGGGCGAGGGTGGCGGCGAGGTCGAAGCGGAACCCGTCGACGTGCATCTCGGTCACCCAGTACCGCAGCGAGTCCATGATCAGCTGGAGCGAGTGGGGGCTGCGGACGTTGAGGCTGTTGCCGGTGCCGGTGTAGTCGACGTAGTAGCGGCGGTCGTCCTCGCTGAGCCGGTAGTAGCTGGCGTTGTCGACGCCCTTGAAGCTCAGCGTCGGGCCGAGGTGGTTGCCCTCGGCGGTGTGGTTGTAGACCACGTCGAGGATGACCTCGATGCCGGCGGCGTGCAGCGCCTTGACCATGCCCCGGAACTCCTGCACCTGCTGGCCGAGGTGCCCGAGCGCCGAGTAGCCGTGGTGCGGGGCGAAGAAGCCGATGGTGTTGTAGCCCCAGTAGTTGCGCAGCCCCAGGTCGGTCAGCCGGTGGTCGTGCACGAACTGGTGCACCGGCATCAGCTCGATGGCGGTCACGCCGAGCTTCGTCAGGTGCTCGATCATCGGCGGAGAGGCGAGGCCGGCATACGTGCCGCGCAGCTCGTCGGGGATGTCCGGGTGGCGCATCGTCAGCCCGCGCACGTGCGCCTCGTAGATCACCGAGTGGTGGTAGGGGATGCGGGGCGGGGAGTCGTTGCCCCAGTCGAAGTACGGGTTGACCACCACGGACTTCGGCATGAACGGCGCCGAGTCGGTCGTGTTCATCCGCTCCGGGTCGCCGTGCTCGTAGTCGTAGACGGCCGGGTCCCAGCGCACGTCGCCGTCGACCGCCTTGGCGTACGGGTCGAGCAGCAGCTTGGCCGGGTTGCAGCGCAGCCCGTTCGCCGGGTCGTACGGCCCGTGCACGCGGTAGCCGTAGCGCTGCCCCGGCTCGATGCCGGGGATGTACGCGTGCCACACGTACGCGTCGACCTCACGCAGCTCGACCCGCCGCTCCGCGCCGGTGTCCCACTCGTCGAACAGGCACAGCTCGATCCGCTCGGCCACCTCCGAGAAGATGGCGAAGTTGGTGCCCATCCCGTCGTAGGTGGCCCCCAGGGGGTACCGCTCACCCGGCCAGACCTGCATGTCGCTCCCTATGCGCAAGATCATGAGCGCGCACCGCACCATGAGCGCACCACACGGCGGGGCCGGTGGCGCGCGTGCGGGTATTGCCCCGCGCGTTCCGCCGTCAATCCACCCGATCGGTGGATGACCGGAACACCCCCGACTGGTAGCGGCAGGAGGGTTCGGCGGCGGCCGTCACCGAGGCCCCGCCGTCGGGTCCGGATCGGATCATGCTGCGGTCACGATCTTGCGTCCGCACTGGTCAAGTCGATGATCGTCGGCAAGACTCGCATGATCCGGCGGCGACGAGGTCCGGGGGGATGCGCGTGCGGGTACTCCTGGTCGAAGACGACCTACGCGTGGCGTCTGCCCTCGGCAAGGCGCTGCGCCGCCGGGGACACGAGGTGGTGTCGGCGCTGACGGCCGCCGAGGCGGTCCGCGCCGGCGCGGTCGACCTGGTCCTGCTGGACCTCAACCTGCCCGACGGCGACGGCCTGGAGGTGTGCCGGCGGCTGCGGCAGGCCGACGAGGACGTGGCCATCATCGCGGTCACCGCCCGCGCCGAGGAGCACGACCGGGTGGCCGGCCTGCGGGCCGGCGCCGACGACTACGTCGTCAAGCCGTTCTCGATGGTGGAGCTGCAGGCCCGCATCGAGGCGGTGATGCGGCGTACCGCCCGCAGCGTCCGCAGCACGAGCGAGCTGCGGGTCGGCAGGCTGCGCATCGACGTGCACGCCCGGCAGGTCTGGCTGGGCGAGCGGGAGGTCGGCCTGGCCCGCAAGGAGTTCGACCTGTTGGTGGCGCTGGCCCGGCAGGCCGGCACGGTGGTGCCCCGGGACCGGTTGCAGCTGGACGTCTGGCAGACCACCTGGGGCACCCGGCACAACCTCGACGTCCACGTCGCGGCCCTGCGGGGCAAGCTCGACGACGCCGGCCTGGTCGAGACCGTGCGCGGCGTCGGCTACCGGCTGCGAGCGGGCTGACGACCGTCGGTGCGCGGCCGGGACGACCGGCGTGCCGGCCGACGTCCGGTGGCCGGCCCGCGAATCTCAGGTGATCCTCAAGAATCGCAGGTTGTGCGCCTACGGTGGGCCGACTGCGGGTGTGCTGGGCGCACCCAGCCATCCCTCCTGTTTGGAGATCCCTTTGAGATACAGACGGACAACGGCCGGTGTGTTCTCCGCGCTGCTCGCCGCCGCCCTGGTGGCGACGGCGGTGCCCGCGCAGGCGCAGGGGCGGCCGAGCGCGGCCCTGCAGCAGGCGGAGCCGAACCAGGTGCAGGGCCTCACGGTCGTGCAGGGTGACGGGTACGCCACGCTGGCGTGGACCCGGGTGGAAGGGGCCACCGACTACCAGATCGAGCGGACCCCGCTCGCCGCGGACGGCACGCCCGGCACGCCGGTGATCGCCGGCGTGTGGCGCCCGAACCGGCAGGTCAACAACGACGAGCCGACCTTCGCCGACGCCGGCTTCGCCCCGGGCAACGGCTTCCAGTGGCGGGTGCGGGCCCGGTTCGGCACCGAGGCCCAGCCCTACTCGGCGCCGGTCAGCGGCACCACCCGCGGCCACTGGGGCGACCCGGGCACCCCGGGCGAGAACCTGCGTACCCAGTGGGAGGAGACGCTGGGCGCGCAGTACACCAGCGACGTCAACGAGTACGCGTACACCGCCGCGCTCGACGGGGCCAGCGACCGGGTCCGCGTGGTGGAGATCGGCCGTACGGTGCTGAACCGGCCGATCAACATGCTGGTCATCGGCTACCCCCGGCCGGCGGCGACGCCGGAGGCGGTGGCCGCGACCAACCCGCTGATGGTCAACTGCAACGTGCACGGCAACGAGCCGGGCGACCGCGAGGCCTGCCTGATCATGGCCCGGCAGCTCGCCTTCACCAAGGACGCCAGGACCCTCGACCTGCTGTCGAAGACCACCATGCTGATCGTCCCGACGCTCAACGGCGACGGCCGGGCAGCCAACACCCGGGGCAACTCCACCGGTCAGGACCTCAACCGGGACCACTCGCTGATTCGCCAGCCGGAGACCCACGCGCTGGCCGAGATGGTCCGCGACTACCGGCCGATCGCCGGTTACGACGGCCACGAGTACGGCAACACCAACACCGGTGACCTGCCGATGCTGCCGCCGCGGCACCAGAACGTGGCGCAGGGCATCTTCGACGAGTCGCAGAAGATGATCGAGGGTCACATGTACTCGCAGGGCGCCCGGGACGGCTGGTGGGCCTGCCCGTACGGGTGCACCGCCGGAGCCACCGTGGGCCTGAGCGAGGAGACCATCCTGCGCAACACCCTCGGCCTGAAGAACGTGGTCAACTCCCTGCTGGAGCTGCGCAGCTCCGGCGGCCCGACGCGACCCGACGAGTCCAACACCGCCAACAACCGCCGGCGCAAGACCTACTCCGCGCTGTGGACGTTCACCGAGTTCCTGCGCTACCACGGCGCCAGCGTCCAGGCCATCACGAAGGCCCGCGCCGAGGCGATCACGTCGCAGTCCGCCAACGAGGGACGGATCGTGTTCCGGGGCTCCCGCGAGATCGAGGCGTACCCCGCCCCGCACCCGGGTGAGGCCCCGCCGCCCGCGGACGCCCCCACCCCGGAGCGGATCCTCGACCAGCCGCCGTGCGCCTACCGACTGACCGAGCAGCAGTACCACGGCGAGCGCACCGACGGCCCGACCGGCCAGCGCACCACCGTGGCCCAGCGGCTCGCCGCCCACGGCTGGAAGGTGATCAAGGTCGGCGACAGCTACCTGGTGCCGCTGTCGCAGCCGCAGCGGGGCCTGATCCCGCTGCTGCTCGACGAGCAGGCCGTCGAGGGCCTGGTCGCCGGCGAGCGGGTCGCCCCCACCCTGACCGGCACCCGCAACGGCCCGCTGGTCGTCTCCGGCGTCGCCTGCCTGGACGGGGCCACCGTCCGGGGTCCGGTCCAGGTGCGCCCCGGCGCCGCGCTGATCGTCAACGGCAGCTCGATCAACGGTCCCGTCGACGCCACCGGCGCCACCGGGTTCGTCCTGACCGACAGCCGGGTCAACGGCCCGGTGCGCGCCACCGGCACCCAGGGCCCGGTCGTCCTGGTCGGCAACCAGGTGACCGGCCCGGTCGGCGTGGTCGGCAGCGGGGTCGCCGCCCCGCTGGTGGCCGGCAACACCGTCAACGGTCCGCTGACCTGCACCGGCAACTCCCCGGCGCCGACGAACATGGAGGTCGCCAACTCCGTGAGTGGTCCGAAGTTCAGCCAGTGCGCCCAGCTGTGACCTGCTGAGTCCGCCCGAGGTGCCGGCAGGTCGGCCCACCGCCGACCTGCCGGTGCCTCCCGTACCGGTTCTGGAGTGGAGAGAGCGTGTCCGAGACCCTCATCCCCGGCCCTGCGTCCCGGGCCGCCCGCCGCCGGGCGGTGGCCGGGACGGCCCTGGCCCTCCTGGTCGCGGTGACCGGATGCACCGGCTCGCAGGGACGGCCCGCCGCGACGGACCGCACCGGCGACAGCACACCGGTCGCGGTCACCGGACCGCTGTGCGACGTGCTGCCCTCGGGGACCGAGCCGGGTAGCCCGGGCTCGCTGGTGGACCGGTCCCCCGCCCAGGCCCTGACCTGGATTCCCGTGCTCACCACGTTCGAGGCGGCGGTGCGGGCCACCGGGATGGCCGAGGAGTTGTCCGCCGCCGGCGGGCTCACCATCCTCGCCCCGACCGACGACGCCTTCCGGGCCAAGTTCTCCACCGCCAACGTGGACCAGCTGCTGCTCAAGGACACCGCGACGCTGCGCGGGCTGCTGAGGGAACACCTGGTCGCCGGGGCTCGCCCGGTGGCCGACCTGGCGTCCGCCGGTACCGTCACCACACTGGCGGGCACCACCCTCGCCGTCACCCCGGCCGGGTCGGGGGCCCGGCTGGCCGACCGGGCCGAGACGGTCTGCGCCGACTACCGGGCGACCGGCGCCCGGATCCACGTGATCGACAAGGTGCTCGGCGACCTGCCGGACACCGCCCACGAGGAGGAGCACCACCACTGAGTGGCCCGACGACGCCGGCCGCCGATCCCTCTCGCGGGGTCGGCGGCCGGCGTCCTTCGTGGCGCCCACGCCGACGCTCGCCGAAGCCGGCGCCGCTCAGCAGCAAACGGTGCGTGAGGCGAACCAGGCCCGGCCGTCCGTTCGCCTGATCGGACGATGACCGGAATCCACCCGACTGACACGACCCGAGACTTTCGGGTGTCCTCCGTCACCTTGGCCCCTTTCGAGATGCGGGATCGGGCGGGATGCCTTTTGCTTGTGCGCGGGGCGCGCCCGCGCGCCCCCGCCCGGCCCCTCGGCCATCCCTCAGCACTGTTCCGCCGCCACCGCTGCCGGCGCGTTCCACCATGCACGGACGGAGATCGATGTGACGACCCTGCGGGTCGGCGAGCAGCCCACCAACATCCCGGGCCGGGTCCACCGGCCCACCCTCACCTCCCGCCCCCAGGTCCCGGCGCAGACCGGGACGGCGGGCACGCCCCCGCAGACCCGCCGCATTCTCATGCTCTCCTGGGAGTACCCGCCGGTCCTGGTCGGCGGGCTCGGCCGGCACGTGCACGCCCTCTCGGTCGCCCTCGCCGCCGCCGGGCACGAGGTCACCGTCGTCACCCGGCACACCGACGGCGCGCCCCTGGAGGAGTACGCCGACGGCGTCCGCATCGTCCGCGCCGCCGAGGACCCCGTCACCTTCCCCCTGGCCACCTCCTCCCTGCTCGCCTGGACCATGGCCTTCAACCACACCCTCACCCGCGCCGCGCTGCGCGCCACCGAGGCCGGCACCTACGACGTCATCCACGCCCACGACTGGCTCGTCGCCCACACCGCCATGACCCTGCGCGAACACCTCGACATCCCGCTGGTCAGCACGATCCACGCCACCGAGGCCGGCCGGCACCAGGGCTGGCTGCCCGAGGAGATGAACCGCACCATCCACGGCGTCGAACACTGGCTGGCCGGCGAGTCGGGCCGGGTGATCGTCTGCTCCGGCTACATGCGCGACGAGGTGACCGGGCTGTTCGGCGTGCCGGCCGGCCGCGTCGACGTGGTGCCCAACGGCGTGGAGCCGCACCGCTGGCGGGTCCCGGCCGCCGCCGTGGCGCAGGCCCGCGCCCGCTTCGCCGGGGACGGGCCGCTGGTCACCTTCGCCGGCCGGCTCGTCTACGAGAAGGGCGTGCAGCACCTGATCGCCGGGCTGCCCCGGCTGCGCGAGCGGCACCCCGGGCTGCGCGCGGTCATCGTCGGCGACGGGCCGTACCGCGGCGAGCTGGAGGCCGAGGTGCACCGCCTGGGCCTCGGCGGCACGGTCAGCCTCCCCGGCTTCCTCGGCGGCACCGACCTGCCCGCCGTGATGGCCGCGTCGGACTGCTTCGCCGTGCCGAGCATCTACGAGCCGTTCGGCATGGTGGCCCTGGAGGGCGCCGCCGCCGGCGCGCCCCTGGCCGTCGCCGCGACCGGCGGGCTCGCCGAGATCGTCGAGCCCGGGGTGACCGGGATGACCTTCCGGCCGCACGACCCGGACGGGCTGACCGAGGCCGTCGACGCGCTGCTGTCGGACCGGGAGCGGGCCCGCCAGCTCGCCCGCCGGGCCCGCGTCATGGTGCACGAGCGGTACGGCTGGTCGGCCATCGCGCAGCGCACCGCCGCCGCCTACGCCGCGGCGATCGCCACCGCCGGGTCGTTCGCCGCCGAGCGGGTGACCCGGGGTCGCGCCGTGCCGTCGATCGCCGAGGGCAACCTGCTGGCCGCCGCCGGCCTGCGCTGACGGGCGCCGGGAGCACGACACGACGAAGGCCGCCGACCCGGTGCGGGTCGGCGGCCTTCGTCGTCGGTACGGCCGGAGCTCAGCGCTCCGAGAACGGGGCGTACGCCCGCTCGGGGGCACCGGTGTAGATCTGCCGCGGGCGGCCGATCTTGGTCTCCGGGTCGTTGATCATCTCGCGCCACTGGGCGATCCAGCCGGGCAGCCGGCCCAGCGCGAAGAGCACCGTGAACATCTTCGTCGGGAAGCCCATGGCCTTGTAGATCAGGCCGGTGTAGAAGTCCACGTTCGGGTAGAGCTTGCGGGAGACAAAGAACTCGTCGGCGAGGGCGATCTCCTCCAGCTGCATGGCGATGTCCAGCAGCGGGTCGGGCTTGGCCATCCGGCCGAGCACGTCCTGGGCCGCCTTCTTCACGATCGCCGCGCGCGGGTCGTAGTTCTTGTAGACCCGGTGGCCGAAGCCCATCAGCTTCACGCCGTCCTGCTTGTCCTTCACCTTGCGTACGAAGGACCCGACGTCGCCGCCGTCGGCCTGGATCTTCTCCAGCATCTCCAGCACGGCCTGGTTGGCGCCGCCGTGCAGCGGGCCGAAGAGCGCGTTCACGCCCGCCGAGACCGAGGCGAAGAGGTTGGCGTTGCTGGAGCCGACCAGCCGCACGGTCGAGGTGGAGCAGTTCTGCTCGTGGTCGGCGTGCAGGATGAACAGCATGTCCAGCACCTTGGCCATCACCGGGTCGACCTCGTACGGCTCCGCCGGCACGCCGAAGGTCATCCGCAGGAAGTTCTCCACGTAGCCCAGCGAGTTGTCCGGGTACAGCAGCGGCTGGCCGATCGACTTCTTGTAGGCGTACGAGGCGATGGTGGGCACCTTCGCCATCAGCCGCACCGTGGACATCTCGACGTGCCTGGAGTCGAACGGATCCAGGCTGTCCTGGTAGAAGGTGGAGATGGCGCTGACGGCCGACGAGAGCACGGCCATCGGGTGCGCGTCGCGCGGGAAGCCGTCGAAGAAGCGGCGCATCTCCTCGTGCAGCAGCGAGTGTCGGCGGATCCGCTCGGTGAACTCGGTCAACTGCTGCTGGGTCGGCAGCTCACCGTAGATCAGCAGGTAGGAGACCTCCAGGAACGAGGACTTCTCCGCGAGCTGCTCGATCGGGTACCCACGGTAACGCAGGATCCCCGCGTCGCCGTCGATGTAGGTGATGTCAGACGAGCAGGCCGCGGTGTTGACGAAACCGGGGTCGTACGTCGTCATCCCGGTTTCCTTCAGCAGCTTGCCCACCCCGATGCCGGCGGGGCCCTCGACCGCGGATTGCACCGGCATCGAAAGCTGCCCACCGGGGTGATCGAGCTTGACTTCCGTCATGGTTCCCTCGCTTCGCCGGCAGATCTGCGTTGAATTGCCTTCGCTTTTACCGTAATCACGGTCGAGGAGATACCGCCCGTCGTGGTTCGACGGTGAGGTATGCGTCACCCGTTTCCCGACCAGCGAGCCGGGAAACCCGCGCAATCCGGACGCGCCGGAGCCGACGAGGCATGGGAACGCTACCGCGCCGACCCCGCGCCCGGCCCTCGGCCCACCCGCACTCGGCCCCTCCCCCGGCCTCGCCCCCGGCCCGCTTCACGCTCGGCCCCTCCCCCGCCCTAGCGCGACCTGCGCGGCCCTCACGCGGCCCCCGCGCGGCCCTCACGCGATGATCATGAGGTTTGCGTCCGGGAACGCGCTTAACTAGGACGCAAACCTCATGATCACCAGCACCCGGCGCGGGGCCGGGGGCGGGGGCCGGGGGCGGGGGCCGGGGGCGGGGGCCGGGGGCGGGGGCCGGGGGCGGGGGCCGGGGGCGGGGGCCGGGGGCGGGGGCCGAGGGCCGGGGCGGGGGCCGAGGCGGGGGCCGAGGGCGAGGCCGGGGGTCAGGGCGGGGGTCGGAGGTGAGGGCCGGGTCAGGCGAGGGTCAGGTGGAGGAGGGTGTTGTCGGTGGTGATGCGGTAGACGGTGAGGCGGTTGGCGCCGGTGTGGAAGAGCCGGTCGTCGGCGAGCAGGGCGGCGAAGCGGCGTCCGCCGGCGTCGCGGGGCACCACCGGGACGACCGCGCCGATCCGGCCGTTGACGGCGATCGCCAGCCGTGTGCCGTCGGGTACGTCGTCCGGCACGTCGCCCCAGACGGCGGCCGGCAGCCGCCCGGTGTCCGGGTCCACCGCGTCGAAGGCGGCCAGGTCGGCGACGCGGGCGGTGCCGCCGGTCGGGCGGTCGCCGACGGCGGTGCCCACCAGCGGATGGGGCGCGGGCGGCGCGATCGGGGCCGGCACGCCGCCGGTGATCGGGGTCGGCTGGCCGGGGCGGTCGTAGAAGACCTTGCCCGCCTCGGCGCGCGGGGCCTGCCGGGCGGACCGGCCGTCGACGGGCCACGGGAGCCGGATGGCCGCCTCGTCGGCGATGGTGGGCAGCAGGTCGACGTGCTGCCAGTTCCGGTCGTCGATCCGTCCGGCGCGCTGGCCCGGTGTCTTGACGAACGTCGGCACCCAGGCGACCTCGCCGGGGGCGGCCCGGATGGCGCCCATGCCCCGGCCCTGGGCGCCGGGGGTGAAGCTGACGCCGTGGTCGGCGGTGACCACCAGCAGCGCCTGGTCGTAGAGGCCGGTGGAGCGCAGGGTACGCAGGGTCTCGCCGATCAGCCGGTCGGTGTAGCCGAGCTGCGCCAGGTGCCGCCGGCGGGCCAGTTCCGCCCAGCCGTCGCCGTCGTTCGGCAGGTCCGCCGGGGCGTCGTAGCGCGCCCCCGACGGCAGGTACGCCCACGGCGAGTGCGGCATGAGCAGGTGCAGGAAGTGCAGGGTGGGCCGGGGCGCCGGCCGGAGCCCGGCGAGGAAGCTGGTGAACCGGGCCGGCTGGTTGTCGTCGAGGCTGTCCCAGCGGAACTTCGGGTCCGCTGGCACCGGCTCGGCGGCGTCGATGCCCGCCTCCGCGCGGGTCTGCTCGCGGTACGAGTCCTCCGGGTCGACGCGGCTGTCGACCGGGGCGGTTACCTGACGCAGCAGCCCGCCGGCCTGGCGGATCAGCACGCCCATCCCCTGCTCGGGGCTGACCGGCTGCTCGCAGCGGCTGGGCGGGCAGAGCCGGGTGATGCTCTCCTCGGCGCGGACGTCGTACAGGCCGCCGAGGGCGGTGAAGAGGTTGTCCGGGTACTGCGAGTAGTGCGGTGCCGCCGCCCGCTGCGGGTACCGGCCGGTGAGCATGGCCGGCAGCGCGTAGGGCGTCCAGCCGCTGACGCCGGTGGCGTTGCGGTACCAGGTGGAGCCGCCGGCCAGCTCCGCGAAGTGCGGGAACCGGGCGGCGTCGACGCGCCCGTCCGGGCCGAGCAGGGACACCAGGGGCAGCTCGTCGAGGACCAGCACGACCACCGGCGGATGGTGGCCGGGCCCGGCCACCCCGGCGGCGCCGCCCTCGCCCCGGGGCAGCACCACCGTGGAGGTGGGCGAGGCGAACACGAACAGCCCCACGAACAGCAGCGGCCCGACCGCGGCCAGCCGCAGCACCCGCCCGGGCGCGCGCCACCGCCGGTGCGCGGCGGCCCCGGCGGCCCCGGCCACCGCGGCGAGCAGCAGCAGCGGTACGCCCCGCAGCGGCGTACCGTGCCGGCCGACCTGCACGGTCAGCGCGGCGAGCAGCAGGCCCACCAGCAGGGTGTGCGTGGCCGAGCGGGCGGTGCGTCCGGCCAGGCGGGACAGCGCGCCGGGCAGCGCGACGGCGGCGGTGGGCACCAGCGCGACCAACGCCACCAGCAGCATGATCTCGCGGCGGCCCGCCCGGTGGAACAGGAAGAAGTCGGGGCTGCGCCCGAGGACGTCCAGCAGCGGCTGGGTGACCACGAGCCCGACCAGCCCCGCCACCTCGGCCAGCCGACCCAGCTCCGTACGCCAGCCGCCCGGCCGGCCACCGGAGGCCCGGCTGTCCGGCGACCGGTCGCCGGACAGCCGGTCGCCGGAAGCCCGATCGCCGGACGGCAGGTCGGCCGGCGGCCGGTCGCCGGACGCGTGGTCCGGCACGGGCGCCGGCTCAGCCACCCACGACCGCCGCGTAGAGCGTCCGGGTGCCCGAGGGCAGGTCGAGTCGCCGCGCGATCCGGCAGCGCGCGGCGAGCAGCCGCTCGAACTCGGCCGGCCGGTAGTCGGGGAAGAGGCCCTCGGGCTTGTTGGCCAGCAGCCGTCGGGCCATCGGGTCCTCGGGGTGGACGAACTCCACCACCACCCGGGCGCCGGGGGCGGCGAGCCCGACGAGCCAGTCCAGCACCTCGGGCAGCGGCACGTTGCGCCCGATCGCCAGGTGGTGCACCACGGCCAGGGCGAGGACCGCGTCCGCCTCGACCCGGTCCGCGAACGAGGCCCGCTCGACGCCGCGCCAGCCGCCGCCCGGCGACGGGTCGGCGAGGTCCATCACCAGGGGCAGGATCCGCCGCTCCCCGGCCGCGCGCAGGTCCCGGTAGAGCCCGTCCAGCACGCCGGGGTCCTGCTCGACCGCGACGACGTAGTCGGCGTGCCGGGCGGCGAGGCGGGCGTACCGGCCGTCGTTCGCGCCGAGGTCCAGCGCCAGGCGGGGCCGCGCCCCGTCGGCCAGCGCCTCGGCGACGAAGCGTTCCTTCGCGGCCCGGTCTTCGGCGGTGTACGCGCAGGTGCGCTGGTAGTCGACCCAGTGGCTGGCGGCCGGGCGGGGCTCCAGCCGCCGGACGAGCTTCTCGATCCCGCGTACGGTGGCCAGCGCCAGCTCCCGGGAGTAGCCGGCGGCCCGCAGCTGGGACCGGACGTCGGCGGTGCTGGCCCGGGCGTTGCGCCGCTGCATGGCGTCGTGCAGGTGCACGTGGGTGGGCACGCCGGGCAGCAGCCGCCGGACGCCGCCGAACAGCCGGCGCATCTGGTCGGGCTCGATGCCGTCGACCCGCGCGCGCAGCCAGGGCTGGAAGTCCAGCCCGAGGTGGGCGCCGATCAGCAGCGGGTAGAGCAGCGTCTGGCAGAACTGCCGGTAGCCGGCCCAGGGTTCCCCGTCGCGCGCCGGGGTGAACGAGCCGACGTCGATGAACACCGGCTCGGCGCCCCGCCACTGGAGGTTGTAGGCCGAGCCGTCCTTCGTGGTGAACCCGGCCGGCAGGGCCGCCCGCAGGATCTCCAGGTGCAGCAGCGCCGCGTCGCGCAGCATGGTGAAGGACCACTCGTACGGGTGGGAGACGAACGGGATGCGCTCGTGGCGGAGAACGGCGGCCCACCCGTCGGCCGACGGCACGACCGGCGACTCGACCGCCTCGGTGCCGCACACCTTGCCGGCGGCGAGCAGCGGCGGGAAGAACTCGCTGTCGGTCAGCGCCCGCCACTCCCCGGCGGCCTGCGCGTCCAGCCCGCGCAGCACGTCGCCGTCGAGGTGGAAGACCCGGTTGGCGGGGTCGCGGAAGGAGCCGGGCTCGGCACGCAGGCCGGTGCGGGAGTTCGCCATCGGCCGGGGTCAGCGCTGGTCGGTGGGCTGGCGGCGGAACCGGTCGACCAGTCGCCGCCAGTAGAGCTTGGCCGCCACCGCGGCGCCGGCCACCCCGCCGACCACCGCCTGCACGATCAGGCTGCCGGACCCCGCGTCCAGGTAGGCCAGGTGTTCCACCGACCGCTCCTTCCGTCGCGTCTCGAGATCGGCGTACGCGGGCAGGATCCCTTGAGGGATTTGCCCGGAAAGCCGGACTTGTCTGACACGCTACGCCGATCGTCCCGATCGTGAAGGGCACACCCGGCACTCCGCCCGGTTGTCCGTTTCGTTCAAGACGAGCACCGGGGGACGTCCCTACCGTGATGGCCATGGCACCGACACTCGATCTCATCGGCATGGTCAGCAGCGACCTGCCCCGTTCCCTCGCCTTCTACCGGCGGCTCGGCCTCGACATCCCCGCCGACGCCGAAGCCGACCCGCACGTGGAGATCACCCTGCCCGGCGGGCTCCGGCTGGCCTGGGACACCGCCGAGACCGTCCGCTCCTTCGACCCCGGCTGGAAGCCCGGGGGCGGCGGCGGGGCCGGCCTCGCCTTCCGGTGCGCCGACCCGGCCGAGGTCGACCGGCTCTACGCGGAGCTGGTGGCCGAGGGACACCCGGGCCACCTGCCCCCGTGGGACGCCTTCTGGGGCCAGCGGTACGCGGTGGTGCTCGACCCCGACGGCAACAGCGTGGACCTGTTCGCTCCCCTCCCGCAGGGATGAACGGGCCCACCCGCGAGCGGCCGGCTCAGCGGGGCAGCAGGGTGGTCGGCGGCACCCCCGCCAGGTCGCGTACGTCGCGGGTCAGGTGGGCCTGGTCGGCGTAGCCGCAGCGGGCCGCCACCTCGGCCAGCGGGGTGCCGGCGCGGGCCAGCGCCAGCGCGCGCCGCATCCGCAGGATCCGGGCCAGGGTCTTCGGGCCGTACCCGAACAGGTGTCGACACCGACGGTGCAGGGCACGCGGATCGAGGCCGGTCCCGGCGGCGGTCTCGGTCACGCTGGCGCCGGCGGCCAGCGCGGCGGCGGCCCGGGCCCCGATCGGATCGGGCCCGCCGACCGCCCGCAGCCGCCGCACGGCGATCTCCGTCAGCACCTCGGCCGGGGCCGCCTCCGCCCGCTCGGCCAACCGGGCGACCTCCCGGTCGCCCCACAGCTCGGCCAGGGGAACCCGCCGGTCGCGCAGCTCGACGGCCGGTACGCCGAGCACCGCCGGGCCGGTCCCCGGCGGCAGCCGCAGCCCCACCCAGCGCTCCGCCGGCCCGCCGCCGCTGAGGTGCGCGGTGCGGTCCGGACCGGCCACCGTCAGCCCCGAGCGGCTCGACCAGAGCAGGTCGAGGCAGCCGTCGGGGAGCACCCTGGTCGGCGCGGCGCCCGCCGTCGTGGCGCTGGTCCAGAGCACGGCGCCGGCGAACCCGGCCGGACGTTCCCGGTACATGCCGCCCAGCCTGCCACTGCCGGGCTAGCCTCCGGGTGTGCGATGGTCGGTGCTGGACGCTCCCCTCGACTCCTCCGGACGCGGCCGGGGCGAGCACCGGGCGCCCGCCGCGCTGCGGGCCGCCGGGCTGCTGGGCCGGGTGGGCGCGGCCGACGCCGGCGCGGTCGACGCCCTGATCACCGACCCGGTACGGGACCCGGAGACCGGGGTGATCGGCGTCGACCAGGTCCGCCGCGCCGGCCGGGCGATCGCCGCCCGCACCACGACGCTGATCGGCGCGGGACGGCACCCGCTGGTGCTCGGCGGCGACTGCGCGATCCTGCCCGGCATCCTGCAGGGGCTGCCCTCCGGCTTCGACCTGTGGTTCCTCGACGCCCACCTCGACTTCGAGGACGGTCGCACCTCGCCCACCGGCGAGGGGGCGGACATGGACCTGTCGATCGTCACCGACCACGGGCCGGCGGGGGTCCTCGACCGGGAGGGGCCGCTGGTCGACCCCGATCAGGTGCACGTGCTCGGTCACCGGCCGCTCGACCGGGCCGCGACGGACGGGAAGGAGGCCTACCGGGTCGACCCCGCCGTCCGCCTGGTGCCGGCCACCCGGCTGCGGGGCGCCGACGCGGCGGCGGTGGGCCGGGATCTCGCCGTCGGTACGACGCCGGCCTGGCTGCACCTCGACCTCGACGTGCTCGACCCGCTCGTGCTCCCGGCGGTCAGCTACCCCGAGCCGGACGGGCTGGACTGGGCCGACCTCGTCGCGCTGGCCCGACCGCTGGTGTGCTCGGGTCGGCTGATCGGGATGAGCGTCACCGACTTCAACGCCGACGAGGACCCGGACGGGCGGCACGCGGAGCGGATCGGGCAGGCCCTCGCCGAGCTGCTGGCCGACTGACCGGCGCCGCGCTCAGGCGTCGGTGATGGCGCCCGGCAGCCGGACGGTGAACACGGTCCGGCCGGGCCGGCTGTCCAGCTCGACCGTGCCGTGGTGGGCCTCCACCACGGCGGCCACGATCGCCAGGCCCAGGCCGGTGCTGCCGTGCGCCCGGGACCGGGAGCTGTCGCCTCGGGAGAAGCGTTCGAACACCTCGGCCCGCAGCGCCGGCGGCACGCCGGGCCCGTCGTCGGCGACGCCGAGCACGGCGACGTCGCCGGTGACCCCCAGGGTGGTGGTGACGGTGGTGCCGGGCGGGGTGTGCACCCGGGCGTTGGCCAGCAGGTTCGCCAGCACCTGGTGCAGCCGGGCCGGGTCGCCGGGGACCCGGACCACGGTCTGCGGCAGGTCGAGCCGCCACCGGTGCCCCGGCCCCGCGACGTGCGCGTCGCCGACCGTGTCCACCACCAGGGCGGACAGGTCCACCGGCTCGACCACGAGCGGCCGGCCGGAGTCGAGCCGGGCGAGCAGCAGCAGGTCGTCGACGAGGCTGGTCATCCGGGCGCTCTCGGACTCGACCCGGCGCAACGCGTGGGCCACGTCGGGCGGCACCTCGTCCCGGCCGCGGCGGGCGACCTCGGCGTAACCCCGGATGGCCGCCAGCGGCGTACGCAGCTCGTGGCTGGCGTCGGCGACGAACTGGCGTACCCGGGTCTCGCTGGCCTGGCGGGCGGCGAGCGCGGCGCCGACGTGCCCCAGCATCCGGTTCAGCGCCGCGCCCACCTGCCCGACCTCGGTGCGCGAATCGGTGTCGGCGGCCGGGACCCGCACCGACAGCGCGACCTCGCCGCGGTCCAGGGGCAGCTCGCTGACCCGGCCGGCGGTGGTGGCGACCCGGCGCAGCGGGCGCAGGGTCGCGCGCACGATCAGGGCACCGGCCCCGCCGGCGACGAGCAGCCCCGCGGTCGCCACGCCGGCCTGCGCGGCGACCATCCACCAGACGGTCTCCGACACGCCTGACAGCGGCAGGCCGAGCACCCGCACGGTCCCGCCCGGAAGCTGGCGCGCCACCACCCGGTAGTCGCCGCGCTCCCCCAGCTCGCGGGTGCGGGGTCGGCCGTCCGTGGGCAGGTCGGCGAGGCCGGCCAGGTCCTCGGCGGGGACGGCGCGTTCCTGCCGGTCGGCCAGGGTCCAGGCCCGGACCACCCGGCCGTCGGCCACCTCGGCGGCGACGGTCCCCGGCGGAAGGCCCCGGGGGATGCGCGCGTCCGGCCCGCCGGGTGGCACCTCGAAGGGCGACGGCGCCCCCCGACCGGGACCGGCCCACATCGGCGTCAGCTGGTCGTCGACCCGGTCGATCAGGAACTGCCGCAGCGCGACCGTGGTGATCCCGCCGATGGCGACGCTGACCAGGGCCAGCAGGGCGACCAGGATGACCACCAGGCGGGTCCGCAGCGACACCCCGGCCAGCCGGCGGCGGAGCCGGCCGGCGGCCCGCTCACTCCGCCGGCCGGAGGACATACCCCGCGCCGCGCAGCGTGTGGATCATCGGCTTCCGGCCCGCGTCGATCTTCTTCCGCAGGTACGAGATGTACAGCTCCACCACGTTGGCCTGGCCGCCGAAGTCGTAGTTCCAGACCCGGTCGAGGATCTGCGCCTTGCTGAGCACCCGGCGCGGGTTGCGCATGAGGTAGCGCAGCAGCTCGAACTCGGTGGCGGTGAGGGTGATGGGGCAGCCGTCGCGGCGCACCTCGTGGCTGTCCTCGTCGAGGCTGAGGTCGCCGACGGTGAGCACGGCGTCGGGGCGGGCGGCGACGGCGAAGCCCGAGCGGCGCAGCAGCGCCCGCAGCCGGGCGATCACCTCCTCCAGGCTGAACGGCTTGGTGACGTAGTCGTCGCCGCCGACGGTCAGCCCGGCGATCCGCTCCTCCACCGCGTCGCGGGCGGTCAGGAAGAGCACCGGCACCGTCGGGGCCTGCTCACGCAGCCGGCGCAGCACCTGGAAGCCGTCCAGGTCGGGCAACATCACGTCGAGCACCACGGCGTCCGGCCGGAACTGCCGCGCCGCGCTCAGCGCCGACGTGCCGTCGCCCGCCGTACGCACCTGCCAGCCCTCGTAGCGCAACGCCATCGACAGCAGGTCGGCCAGGGTCGGCTCGTCGTCGACCACCAGCACCCGCACCGGCTCCCCGTCGGGGCGGCGCAGCTCGACCCGGCCCGCCCCGGCCCGCCCGTCCGTCACCATGGCCCCCATCGTGCGCCGGGCCGCTGTGCCCGGCTTGTGCGCCACCTGTGCCCCCGCTGTGCGTCGGCCGCCCCCTCCACCGCCGGGCGGCCGGCCGCCCCGACCGACGTGCGACGGGAGGTCTCACTCGGTCATGCCCACCGGGTAGGTGTGCACGAAGCGCATCGTCCAGGTGCCGCCGCCGGTGGGACGCTCGCGCCGGTAGAGGTGGTCCGGTCCGCCGGCCGTGGCCGGCCCGACGCCGTCGGGGTGGCGCAGGATCCAGTGCGCCGGCGGGGAGCCGTCCGGCTCGGCGGGCACCGCCCGGACCAGGTCGTGGGCCGGGCCGCCGACGAAGCGTACGGTCACCTCGCTCATCCGCGCGCCCGCCTTCCCGCAGTGCCGCCCCGACAGCGGCCCCGGCTCGCAAGCTACCGCAGCAGTGCCCGGCCCCGCCTGGATCCGGCAGCGGTTTGCCCTGATCGGAGCCCGGGTACCGCAGCATCGGGCGCCTGTCGAGGGACGGGCCAGGAGGCGCAGGGAGCAGTCGATGAGAACGCTGGACGGGCGGTACCGGCTCGAACAGCGCATCGGCATCGGCGGCATGTCGGAGGTCTGGCGGGCCCACGACGCGGTGCTGGACCGGCCGGTCGCGGTGAAGGTGATGTCCCCCGGGCAGGAGGGCCAGGACACCTCGGTGGAGCGCATCCGCGCGGAGGCCCGCTCCGCCGCCCGGCTGGTGCACCCGAACGTGGCCTTCGTGCACGACTTCGGCACCTGCGGGACGGGCCTCGAGGGGCAGGTGCCCTACATCGTCATGGAGTTGGCCGAGGGCGAGACGCTGGCCGCGCATCTGCGGGCCGGACCACTGGACTGGCGCATCGCCGTACGGGTCTGCGCCGAGGTGAGCGCCGCACTGGCCGCGGCCCACGCGCACGGCATCGTGCACCGCGACGTCAAGCCGGCGAACGTGATCCTGACCCCGGCCGGCGTGAAGGTGCTCGACTTCGGCATCGCCACCCCGTCCGGCACCCCGGACCGGTCGCCGGAGGGGATGGTGGTCGGCACGCCGGCCTACCTCGCGCCGGAGCAGCTGGAGCGGGCGCCCGCCACGCCGGCCGCCGACATGTACGCCCTCGGCGTCCTGCTCTACTACTGCCTGACCGGGCGGCTGCCGTACCACGCGGGCACCACGACCCAACTGCTCGGCGCGCGCCGGCGGCAACCCCCGCTGCCGCTGCCGGAGATCGAGGGGCTGCCGCCGGAGGTGGCCGACCTGTGCGCGAGCTGCCTCGCCGACGACCCGGCCGACCGACCGTCCAGCCTGATGGCGGCCCTGCTGCTGGCGGAGGCGGTGGACGCCCGGGTGTACGTGCCGCTGGGGCAGCCCACGGCGCCGCGGCAGCGCGTCGGGTCGATGTCGCCGTGGACCGAGCGGGCGGCGGCCGAGGTGACCGAGGCGGCCCCCCTTCCCGACTGGTCCACCCAGGCCGGCTGAGCCTCCTCCCGCACGCCGGCACGCCGGCGTCGTCGGCCGCTGCCCTCCGGCGTTCTCGCCCCCTCCCAGCGGTCGCCTGCGGTTTCACCGCCCGGGGGCCGGGTAGCCGGGCGGGTGAGCGACGGGAGGAACGCGATGCCGGAATCGAGCTCCTGGCTGAACGAGACGGCCACCGCGACCGCCGAGGGCGGCCACGTACGCACCGACGACGGGAGCCTGTCCACGCCCCTGGCGTCCCCACTGGCACCGCA
This sequence comes from Micromonospora sp. DT178, assembly GCF_049841695.1. NCBI lineage: Bacteria > Bacillati > Actinomycetota > Actinomycetes > Micromonosporales > Micromonosporaceae > Micromonospora > Micromonospora sp. DT178. The sequence continues at coordinate 24,891 of NZ_JBNCKV010000020.1, read as the reverse complement.
CTGCTCGGGACTGACCCCGGAGCAGCTGCTCGCCGCCGCCTTCGCGTCCTGCCTGCACCACGCGGCGGTGGAGGCGGCGGGCGAGATCACCGACGAGGCGCACACCGTGCAGGTACGCGCGGAGGCGAAGCTCGGGCGCGACGACGACGGCCGGTACCGGGCCGACGTGCACGCCTCCATCTCGTCGGCGGGACTGAGCCGCCAACAGCTCGCCGAGCTGGTCGAGCACGCCGACCGGCTGTGGCCCTTCTCCAGCGGCGACGGCAGCCGGCACCGGCTCACCGTCACCCCGGCGGAGAACGGCCGGCACTGACCGCCCGTCCGTGGCGGGCCCGGTGGCGGGACGGGACTCCGTCACCGCCGCGGGCGGCACGGCCTGCGCGTTCACCTCCGGGCCGACGGGCGGTCGTCCGGGCGGTCCGGAGTGGCCTCCACCGTTCGGTGGAGGTTCGGCTCGGCCCGCACGCGTCGGCGCAAGATCGGTTATCCGCCCGATTGCCCACTCCTTATCGGATATATACGAAAGAATAGACAAGATGAGATCGCGGCATTGATGGCCCGCCGGGCGTAATCGACCCGCAGATCGGCGCAAATTGTGGCGCATGCCACCAACCAGGCCGATGGCAAGACGCGTTCGCCTTTCTAGCCTCGGCGGGTGCACCCCGACGATCCCCTCGACCAGAAGCTGACCCAGGAACGGCCGGCCGCCCACCCGGACGATCCCGCCTCGACCGAACGGACGATCGGCCGTCATCGCGCCGCCGAGCGGCGGCGTCGCGGCCGGGCCCTGCTCGCCTCGACCCCCGTCCGGGTCGCGCTCGCCACCGGTGTGACCTGCTGCCTCGGCGTGGCCGCGTTCGCCTCCACGCGCGAGGACGCCGAAGCCGCGCGGGAACCCGTGGCCGAGGCGCTGGCCGAGCGGGCCGTCGACGACGACCGCGCCTCACGGTCCCTGGACCGGGCCGTCTCCCCCTCGCCCTCGCCCTCGCTCAGCCCCAGCCCGACGCCGAAGCCGGCCCCCTCGGCCACCCGCAAGGCCCCACGCAAGCCGGCCCCGCCGCCCCGCCCACGCCCGGTCGCCGGACTCACCCAGGCGCAGATGGACAACGCCAAGGTCATCGTCGACGTGGGCGCCGAGCTGAAGATGCCCCGCCGCGCCATGGTGGTCGCCGTGGCGACCGCGATGCAGGAGAGCCGGCTCTACAACCTCGCCAGCGACGTGCTTCCGGAGTCCAGCCGGTACCCGCACCAGGGCAGCGGCTCCGACCACGACTCCGTGGGCCTGTTCCAGCAGCGCCCGAGCAGCGGCTGGGGCACCATACGCGAGCTGATGCGCCCGTCGTACGCCGCGCGGGCCTTCTACCTGGCGCTGCGGGACGTCCCGGGCTGGCAGCAGATGAGCGTGGCCGGCGCCGCCCAGGCCGTGCAGGTCTCGGCCTTCCCCGACGCGTACGCCCAGCACGAGGAGCTGGCCACCACGGTCGTCGCCGCGCTGACCTGACGGCGCCCGCGCCGGCGCGGGTCAGCGGATCCCGGCGCGACCGCCCGGCGGCTCGCTGGAGGCGTCCGCGCCGCCACCGGCGGCGATCCGGGTCGCCGGCACCCCGTTGCCGGGCACCCCCGCCGCGGCGGTCGGGGTGTCCGCCGGGACCGGTTCGACGGTCAACCCGTCGAGGATCCGGTCCACCCGGGCCTCGCGCCTGCGCCGGGCGTACAGCGCCTCCTCGAAGTCCCGGCGGGCCTGCACGGCCTCGGCGTAGACGCGCTCGCGCACCTGCCGGGCCTCCTCCCGGGCCGCGTCGAGCTCGACCCGCGCCCGGGTCAGCAGGTCGACCGCCTCGCGGTCGGCGTCGTCCGCGCCGCGCCGGGCCCGGTCGGCGTCGCCGAGGTCCAGCCGTTCGAGCAGGCCGCGGAGCGCCGTCGCCTCGTCACGGATCTCGTCCCACTCGCGACCGGCCCTCGCGGCGCCCTCCGCCCGGGCGGCGAGCCGGGCCAACCGGACGCCGATCTGGTCCAGGCAGGAATCGACCTGCCGCTGGTCGTAGCCGGTCTCCACGACGCAGAACCTCATACTGTCGCCCCCCCAGGCAGCTGGTGTTTCCTTCCCCACCCTGGATCCTCGACGCTGGGGGCGACAGCGGAGGGGCTTCGGGAAAATTGTTCACCATGCGGACGCGCCCGGGACCGGGCGCGTCGCGGGTGCCGGCGCGCGACGCGGCGTGGACGACCCGCCCGGGCGCCTCAGGAGCGCTTCGGGAGCACGACCACCCGGCCGAAGAACTCGTCGATCCGGCGCACCACGTCGTTGAAGTCGTCCAGGTCGATCGGCTTGGTGACGTAGGCGTTGGCCTGGAGCGTGTAGCTGCCCACGATGTCCGTGTCGGCGTTGGAGGTGGTCAGCACGACGATCGGGATGGTGCGCAGGTCCTCGTCGCTCTTGACCTCGCCGAGCACCTGCCGCCCGTCCATCCGGGGCATGTTCAGGTCGAGCAGGATGACGTCCGGCCGACGGGCGTCGGTGTGCCGCCCCTCGCGGCGCAGGAACTCCATCGCCTCCTGGCCGTCGCTGACGACGTCGATGACCTTGTCGACGTCGGAGTCCGCGAGGGCCTCCTCGATCATCAACACGTCACCCGGGTCGTCGTCCACCACCAGGATGCGTACCGGACTCGGGCTGTCTGCACCCATCACTACCTGCTTCGGGTCGGTGGAACGGAGAATCGCGAGGCGCTCTGTGCCGGCGGGGAAATCTAGCCCATCAGCCGGCGGACCGCGCTGTCGGGTCGGCCCTGCCGGACTCGTGTCGCAGCACCTCGGCCAGCCCCGTCACCTGGAGCACGCGGTCGACCCGGCCGGTGGCGCCGGTCACCCGCAGCCACCCGCCGTCGGCGGCGACCCGGTTGTCGCCCCGGACGAAGGCGGCGATCCCGGTGGAGTCGCAGAAGGTCAGCTCCGTCAGGTCGACCAGCAGGCGGCGCTCGCCGGCGTCGACCAGCCGGTCGATGGCGGCGTTGAGTTCGGGCGCGGTGCTCAGGTCGAGTTCGCCGGTCAGCCGCAGGCGCGTCGCCCCGCCCTCGCGGTCGGCGTACGTGACGGTGAACGTCACCCCTGTCCCCCTCGCTCCACCGCAGGCGGATGCTTGCAGTGTGGCAAGTATAAGCAGGGGTGCCGGGCGCGGTCGCACCGGCGCTCAGCGCGACCCGGCGCCGCCCACCGTGGCCACGGACGCCCGCGCCGCCCCGAGGAACCGCGCGGCCCGGGGGAAGTCGCGCAGGACCTGACCGTAGTGTTCCAGAGTCGACCGCAGCGCGGGGGCCGGCACACCCCGGCTGGTGAGGATCTCGACCAGCCAGTCGACGAACTCGGTGAACAGCGAGCCGTCGTCGACGTAGAGCGCGGCGGCCAGGAAGTCCACGATGTAGCCGAGGTCGCTGACGGTGGAGTCCAGCTGACTGGGCGTGTAGTCCCGCGTCCCGGGGTCGCGTTCCCGCAGGTCCGCCAGCGCGCCGTCGATCAGCTCGCCGCGCCGCTTGACCAGGCTGGTGTACTCGTCGTCGGCCAGGTGGCTCAACTCCGCCGGCGGGACGCGGCGCAGCGCGCGCTCGTCGGCGACCAGGTCCGCGGCGGTCGGGGCGTCGGGCGCCCAGGCGACGCCGAGCCGCCGGGCCCAGCGTCCGTCCGCGCCGAACCCCCGGCCCCCCACCACCACGGGGACGTCCACGCGCCGGCACGCCTCGATCATGCGGTGCGCGTGCGGCAGGCGCATCGGCAGCGCACAGGCGAGCGCGACCGCGTGGGCGTCGTGCCGGTGCAGGTACGACACCAGGTGCGGGGCGGGGACGCTCGCGCCGAGGAAGGTGACCTGCCAGCCCCGCAGCCGCAGCACCTCGGCGACCAGCCGGGGCGGCAGGGCGTGCCACTCTCCGTCCATGCAGGCCACCACGACCCGGCCCCGCGTGGGGCGCGGATTCGCGTACGCCGCCACCGCCGCCACCACCCGCTCGCTGATGTGTGTCGCGGCGTGCTCCTGGGCGACGCTCCACTCGTTGCGCGCCCACCGCTCCCCCACCTCGGCCTGCGCCGGGGCGACCAGGTCGAGCAGGACGCGCTCGGCGGGCACCCCGGCCTCGAGCAGGCCGGTGGCCACCTCGATGGCGGCGTACTCGTCCGCCTCCTGGAGGCAATCCAGGTATCCGGTCCAGGCGTCGGCCGGGGTGACCCCGGTGGTCGGGGCGGCGGTCACGGTCGGGTCTCCCTCACCTCGGCGGTGCCGCTCGCGTCGGGCACCGCGTGCAGGTGCCTGGGCGTACGCCCGCCCGGACCGGTCGCGCGCAGCGCGAGCACGGCGATGTCGTCATGGTCGCCGTGGGCCAGCCAGTCGCAGGTCACCTGCTCGACGCGCTCGGCCAGGGCGGGCGCGGGCATCCGCTGGCAGCCGGTGACCGCGTGCACCAACCGTTCCGTGCCGAACTGCTCGTTGCCGCGGCGGCCCCCGCGCGCCTCGGTGACCCCGTCGCTGTAGAGCAGGCAGGTCTCGCCCGGCTCCAGCCGGACGGTCACCTCCCCGATCCGGGGATCGGGGACCACGCCGACCAGCATGCCCGACAGCGGGACCGGCTCGACCTCGCCGGAGCCGCGCAGCACCAGCGGCGGCAGGTGACCGCCGCCGGCCAGGGTCAGGGTCAGGCCACCCTCACGGTGCGCGCGGACCACTCCCAGCACCATGGTCGCGAATCGCCCCTGCCCCTGCGCCTGGCTGGTCTCCAGCAGCGCGTCGTTGAGCAGCTTCAGCAGGCGCCCCGGCTGCGACTCGACCCGGTGCAGCGCCTGAAGGCACTGACGCAGCTGGCCGGTGAAGACCGCGGCCTCGACGCCCTTGCCGGAGACGTCGCCCAGGAAGAACACGGAGCCGCCGTCGGCCAGCCGGTGCGAGCCGTAGAAGTCGCCACCGATGCGCAACCCGGCCTGGGCCGGCCGGTAGGCGGTGCCCCACTGCACCCCGGTCGCCTCGGCCGGCTCCACCGGCACCAGGCTCGCCTGGAGCGTGTCGGCGACCTCGGCCTGGTCGCGGTAGAGCAGCGCCGTGGTCAGCGCCGCCCCCGCCCGGGCCGCGAAGGCACGGGCCAGGTCCACGTCGGCCTCGTCGTACCAGCGGTCGACGCGCCGCGCGACCAGCAGCACGCCGGCCGGGGCGTCGCGACCGGGCAGCGGCAGCACCCGCGCGCAGGCCTCCGCCGGGGTCAGCCCGGGCAGCCAGCCGGCCTCCACGGCCTGCTCCGCCAGCCAGTCGACGGTGTGCGGTTCCACGCCGTCCAGCCCCCCGGTGATCGCCGCGGGCAGGTCGGCGGCAGGCAGGACGCCGCTGTCCACCACCGGGGCGTCGTCGTCGCTGCGGGCGGCCCGCCACCAGCGGGCCCGACCGGAGCGGGGTGCCAGCACCAGCACCGCCACCTCGGCCAGCGTCGGCACGGCGAGGCGGACCACCGCCGCGGCGGCCCGGTCCGGGTGCAGGGGATTGCCGAGCTTCTCGCCGACGACCGCCAGGAACGCCGAGCGGGCCCGCTCGGCGAGCAGGGCGTCGGCGCGGGTGACGCTCTCGGTGACGTCCTCGACATACCAGCAGCAGCGGGCGGCCGACAACGGCACCCGGCGCGCGCGCAGCCGACGGCCGTGGTGGGTGAACTCGCCGTCGACGGTAAGCCCCGAGACACCGGCCGCCGCGAGCAGCTCGCCCGGGGTGACCTCGGGCAGCAGCCGCTCGGCCACCGGGCTGACGTGCCGGACGACGCCTTGCGCGTCGCAGACGACCAGGCCCTCGCGGAAGTGCTCGACGACCTCGGACCAGTCGGGCGTGGAGTGCTCCCGGTCGGCCGCGAGCGCGGGGAGCGCGGAGGCCGGGCGTGCCGGGGTGCCGGCGGACCACGCCGTGGCCCGTGCGGCACTCGGCGTGGAGATCCGCCCGTCGCCGGGATCCCAGTCCCGGACGTCCGCAGCAGTCACCAGCTAAGCCCCACTCCTTGTCGACACCCGTACCACCGCGAGGTGGCACATGTGGTCAGATCTCTGGCACCCACCCTACGCCCGTGTGCCGCGAACGCCACCCGACGCCCGTCGTGCGGTCGGCGGTCGCGTGCCGGGCGGGACCCGCCCCGCGTTGTTACGATCCCCTCACCCCCGCCCCTCGGCGGCCGGCGAAAGGGCGTGATCGTTGCTGTCCCATCGGAGCCAACCCGAGGCGACTCCGTTGAGCATGACCGTCGACCGGTCCGATCCGGCCGCACCGCTCATCCGGGTCGGGGGCGACCTCGCCTACACCACCGCCGGGCCGCTGCGCGCCGAGGTAGACCGGGTGCTCGCGGAGGCTCCGGCGGCCCTCGTCCTCGACTTCTCCGGCCTGCTCTTCATCGACAGCACCGGCCTGGGGGTGATCGTGCACGCGTGGCGCGAGGGGCAGCAGTGCGGCACCGCCCTCCGGCTGCGCGCCGTGCCCCGGTTCCTGGAGACGATCCTCGACATGACCGGCGTCACGGGCCTGCTCGCCCGGCCGCTCGGTGAGGGCCTGGCGGCGGCGGAGGGTGCCGCCGGGCGTTCCGCCGGCACGGCCTGACGCGCTCCGCCCGCCCCCGGCTTTGCACCCGGCCCCGCGACTGGGAACATGGGCGGATGGCCGCTCAGCTGTTGACCATCGAGGTGACCCGGCTCGACGCCGGGCGCGCCCGGCTCCGGCTGTCCGGTGAGCTGGACTTCGACACCGCCCCGCAGCTCGTCGCCGCCGCAGCCGAGCTGCGCCGCGACGGCTACCAGGAACTCCTGTTCGACCTGAGCGCGGTCAGCCTGTGCGACTCGTCCGGGCTCAGCGCGTTCCTGACCGCCCATCACGGCGGCACGGGCGCGGTCCGACTGGCCGGGGTCAATCCCCAGCTCCAGCAGCTGCTCGACCGCACCGGCCTGGCCGAGCTGCTCGCGGTGGAAGGCGCCAGCGACGGCGCCGCCCGCCGGGCGGGCTGAGTCCGGCCCGCTCCGCACGGGCGAGGGGTGGCCCCCGACCCTGGGACCAGGGGCCGGGGGCCGGAGTGAGGATCAGGGTGCGGTGAGCGGTTGCAGCCGGGGTCCGGTCGTTCGCCGCTGCCCCGTCGACGGCGGCTCGGCGTCCTCCGGCGGCCCGGAATCGGGAGTCTGGAAGAGATAACGGACGAACACCCCACCCGCCTCGTTGTCGTCCGCTCCGGGCCACTGCCCGATGCAGTCCACCCCGACCACCTCGCGACCCGAGCCGTCGCCCTCCTCCAGCAGCGCCCACAGGCTCACCGGGTAGCAGCGGGTGTCCTCGGCCGAGAGGCGCCAGCGGGCGTACCAGCCGGGCCGGGCGGGAACGATCTCGACGATTCTCTTCATCACGACCTGTCCTTCCGCGTTCTCGGAAGTTCTCCGGTCCGCTGCGATCGTCGGCTCCCGCCGGGTGACCGCCCCTCACCCCCGCCGGATGAAGCTGTCCCGCCGCCCGCCCGGGCGTCGCCGGCCCGGCCGCCGGCGTCCGTTTCGGTGCCGGCGACGACGGGAAGGCGACCGGTGGAAGCGAGGGAACACCAGCGGAAGCGAGGTGTCACCATGCGCAAGCAGATGGAGGGCGACAACCAGCGTCGCCGCGCGCTGGCCCGCCAGGCCCGCGAGCGCGGCATGCAGGCCAGCGAGACGGGGGCCAGCCTGAGCGCCTCCAAGCAGCTCACCCACCTGGAGCAGGGCAAGCGCGCCGGTCCGCCGCCGGCCGGCAGCCGCCACAAGCCGGACAGCACCCGGGGCGGGCCGGCACCGCCACCGGCGGGCGTCGCGGAGTCCCCCCGCCCCCTGCCCGACCAGGGCGCGGGCGCGCCGGAGGGGACTCCGCTGGGCTACCACGCGCTCGTCGACGACGTCGTCCGCCGGACCGGGGCCGACTTCCGGACCGCCAAGGTGGGCGTCGAGTCGACCGTGCTGGTGCTGGCCTTCGCCCTCGGCGAGGCGGAACGCCGGCGGCTGCTGGCGGCGGTGCCGACGAAGCTGCACGACGTCCTCCCGGTGGACGGCATCAGGCGACGCCCGGACCTGCCCGGCTTCCTGGCCGAGGTGGGCCGGATCAGCGGCCGTACGCCGGAGCAGGCCCGCTACCAGGCGGAGGCGACCGTGGCGGCGCTGGCCGACCACGACGGCGACCTGATCGAGTCGCTGCACGTGCCGGACGGCCTGCGTGACCTGCTGGAGCCGCCGTCCGTCGGCGGCGGGGTGGTCGGCGCGGTCAGCGCGACACCCCCGCTGCGCGACACGGACCTGCGGGAGGCGCTCAGCGAGCTGCCGTACTGGTCCGGCGACGGCGAGGCACTGTCCCGCACGCTGGAACTGCCGGCGGACAACCTCGACCGGGTGCTGGACCGGATCGACCGGCTGCGGCAGGAGACCGGTCGCGGCCCGCGCATCGGCCGCCCCGACCCGACCACCGCCGTGCTGACCGTACGGTCCCGGCAGGCCGGCGCGGTGACCGCGATGGACGTGGACCTCGCCCACGCCGTCGACGACGCGATCGACGAGGCGGGCGCGGGGATGGCGGCCGGCTGACCGGCGCACGGGCCGGCGGGCGCCCACCCGCCGGCCCACCCCGGCTCGGCTAGCCTGCCGGGGTGGACCCCTCCGACGCGCCCCGGCTGGAGCTGGTCGTCGACCCGGCCCGCCCCACCGGGCGTACGCTCCTCGCCGCCGGCGTCGAGCAGTCCTACGTGGACGTGGCCGACCCCCGGCACCTGCACTTCGAGTACGTGCGGCGGATGGCCGCCGTGGCCGACCTGGCGGCGCCGCCCGGCCGCCCGCTGGACGTGCTGCACCTGGGCGGCGGCGCGCTGACCCTGCCCCGCTACGTGGCCGCCACCCGGCCCGGCTCGCCGCAGCTGGTCGTGGAACGCGATCCCGCCGTGGTCGACCTGGTGGCGCGGCACCTGCCCGCGCTGCCCGCCGGCGTCGACGTGCGGGTGGCCGACGCCCGGGACGCGGTGACCCGGGCGCCCTCGGCCGGCTACGACCTGGTGCTCGCCGACATCTACCGGGCGGCGCGGATGCCCGCCCACGTGCGCAGCGTCGAGTTCGTCACCGAGGTGGCCCGGACGCTGCGCCCCGACGGCGTACTCCTGGTCAACGTGACCGACCTGCCGCCGCTGGTCTTCGCCCGGGTCCAGGCGGCCACCCTGCGGGCGGTCCTCGCCGACGTCTGCCTGGTCGCCGACCGCCGGATGCTGCGCGGGCGGCGGTACGGCAACGTGGTGTTCGCCGCCGCGCCGCGCCCCGGGCGGCTGCCGGTGGCCCGGTTGTCCGCCCGGGTCGCCCGGGATCCGGTGCCCGGCGGGGTGCTGCACGGGGCGGCCCTGGACGCGTTCGTCGCCGGCGCCCGTCCCGCCACCGACGCCGCCCTCGCCACGCGCTGAGGCGGCCCTGCCCCGCGACTCTCGGCGGGACTTCCGTTCGCACACACGCACCGGGCTCCACGGCGGCGGGCGCCAGGTTCAACGTCTCCTCGCCCCCGTCGACGGCGGGTCAGCGCGCCCGGACGGCCACCTCCGGCGAGGAACTCTCCAGCGGCACGGCGTTGGCCGGGACCAGGCCGAGCTGCACGGCCGGGCGCGGCAGCGCGGCGTCGAGCATCCAGTCGGCGCCCACCCGGATCCGGTTGCCCGGCATCGCCAGCAGGTGGTAGCCGCGGGTGACCGCCTTGGCGGGCAGCCCGGACAGCGACACCTTCAACGGGTTCGCCGCCGCGTCCTTGCCCCCCAGGTCGACCACCCAGCCCAGGTCGTGGTGCTTGTACGGCCTGCGCTTCCCCTGCCCGTACGAGGCGGCGATGTTGTGCGCGGCCAGCTTGCCCTGCCGCTGCGCGTGCTGCGCCGTCATGGTGCAGATCTGCCCGGGCCGGGTCAGGTCCGGCACGGCGGCCGCGTCGCCGCAGGCGTACACCTCGGGGAAGCCGGGGACGCTGAGGAACTCGTCGACGACCAGGCGGCCCCGCTCGGTGCGCAGTCCCAGCTCGGCGACGAACGGGTCGGGACGCACGCCGACGCACCAGACCAGGGTGCAGGTGGGCACGTAGTCGCCGTCGGTGAGCGTCACCCCGTCGGCGGTCGCCACGGCCACCGAGGTGCCCATCCGCACGTCCACGCCCCGGCGACGCAGCACCCGGTCGGCGGTCTCCGACATCCGCTGGTCCAGCTCCGGCAGCACCCGGGGCGCGACGTCGAGCAGCAGCCACTTCGGCCGGATCTTGAGTCGGGGGCGCTGGGAGACCAGCTCGTCGGTGAAGAGCTGGCCGTGCGCGGCCACCTCGGTTCCGGTGTAGCCGGCGCCGACGACCACGAAGGTGGCGCGCGCCTGCTGCTCGGCCGGGTCCTCGGTCTGCTCGGCCAGCTCGATCTGCCGGATCACGTGGTCGTGCAGGTATAGGGCCTCCGGCAGGCCGCGGAAGCCGTGGGCGTACTCGGTCACGCCGGGAATCGGCAGCAGCTTGTTGACGCTGCCGACGGCCAGCACCAACCGGTCGTACGCGATCCGGTTACGGTCCCCCTCCGGCTGGGTGAAGCCGACCCAGCGGTTCTGCAGGTCGACGTGGTCGGCCTCGCCGATCAGCACCCGCACCCCGTCGAGCGTCCCGGTCAGCGGCACGGAGATCCGCCGGGGCTCGACCACGCCGGCGGCCACCTCGGGCAGCAGCGGCAGGTAGAGGAAGTAGTCGGTGGAGTTCAGCACCACGATCTCGGCCCGACCCCGGGCCAGCCGGCTCAACGTCTTCGCCGCGTGGTAACCGGCGAACCCGGCCCCCACGATCACCACACGAGGTTTCGTCATTGCGGCCCCGTTCCCACCCCGGGGCAGGACAAACGTGGCGGGTCGGACGTATCAGCACTCGGCCAGCCGGACGTGTCCGGTCCGCCCGACCGCCTCCACCTCCCAGCAGCGTCCGAAGGCCCGCACCCGGTCGGCGGCGACCCGCCCGATCTCGGGCGGGATGTCGGGATCGAGCACCAGCCGGCCGTCCACCGGGTTGATGTCGAGCATCGCCCGGACCAGGGCCAGCGGGGTGCCGGTCGCCCACGCCTGCGGGCTGCACGCCGTCGGGTACGGCACGGCGAAGAGCAGCCGCTCCCGGGGGAACCCGCTGATCGCCTCCGGCAGCCGGTGGCCGAACTGCTCCGCCGCCTCCAGCAGGGCCAGGCTGATCCGGTTTGCCTCCGCGCGGTAGCCGTAGCGGGCCATGCCGAGCACCGCGAGCGAGTTGTCGTGCGGCCAGACGGTGCCAAGGTGGTAGCCGAGGGCGTTGTAGAGCCGGTCGTCCCAGGAGAGGGTGCGGATCCCCCAGCCGGAGAACATGTCGTCGGCCATCAGCTGCCGCACGACCGTCCCGGCCCGCTCCGGCGGCACGATCCCGCTCCACAGCAGATGACCCATGCTGGAGGTCTTCGAGTCGATCGGGTTCTTGTCGCCGTCCAGCCCGACGGCGTAGAAGCCGCCCCGCTCGTCGATCCAGTAGTCGCGGTTGAACCGCTCGTACAGCGTGGTGGCGTCGGCGCGCAGCCGGCGGGCGAGGCCGGGGTCGGCGAGCGGGCCGTCGGCCAGCTCGGCCAGCCGCAGCTTCGCGTCGTAGGTGTAGCCCTGCAGGTCGCTGGTGGCGATCGGCAGCACCGGGATGCGGCCGTCGGCGAAGCAGACCCCGTCCGGGGAGTCGCGCCAGCACTGGTTGCCGAGCCCTTCCGGGGAGCGCGTCGCGTACTCGACGTAGCCGTCGTCGTCCCGGTCGCCGTACCGGTCGATCCAGTGCAGCGCGGCGAGCGCGTTGTCACGCAGGAAGCGGACGGTGTCGTCGTCGCCGGTCCACCGCCAGTACTCCGAGAGCAGGATCAGCCAGAGCTGGGTGGCGTCCGCCGAGCCGTAGTACGGCCCGTACGGCTTCAGCCCCGTCCGGGTCAGCTCGCCGCTGCGCACCTCGTGCAGGATCTTGCCGGGCTCCTCGTCGGTGAAGTCGTCGCACGTGTCGCCCTGCAACCGGGCCAGCGCGAGCAGCGCGCCCTTGGCCAGGGCCGGGCCCGCGACCAGCGTCTGGTAGGCGGTGATCAGCGTGTCGCGGCCGAAGACGGAGAGGAACCAGGGCAGGCCGGCGCCGGGGAGCATGATGCGCTGCCCCTTGACCTCCAGGTCCAACCGCAGGGCCGCCAGGTCGTCGCGGGACTTCCGGATCGTCCGTTCCAGGGCCTGGTTGTCGCTGCGCAGCACCGCCCGCCCGATGGTCCAGCGGCGCACCGGGTCGTCGGCCCGCCGGTGGAACACGTCGGCGATGTCGCCCCGGACCGGCTCCACCACCCCCATCCCCGGCGGCAGCGGCACGTGCAGGTCGAGCTGCCACTCCTCGCGGCGGTTCAGGGTGACGTCCCAGACCAGCTCGTCGCCCTCGACCCGGTCGGCGGGCCGGGAACAGCGGACCCGGGTCTCGGCGGCGAAGTCCCCCCGCGCGTAGAAGAAGCACAGCTGCGAGCCGTCCGCCGCGTGGTCGCGGGTGATCTCCGCGGAACGGTCCCGGACCCCGGACTTGACCTCGAACAGGTCCGCGAAGTCGGCGCCCACGGCCAGCCGCAGCTCGAACCGGACCGGCTCCGGCCGGAAGGACACCATCTCCACCCGCTCGTGGAAGCCGTCGCCGACGTAGCGCAGCCGCCGGATGCCCAGGCTATCCGGCGGCAGGTCCGGCTGGGCCGGGTTGGTCAGCACGTACTGGGCCGAGTAGTGGTCGATGGTCTCGGCGCGCAGCACCAGCAGTTGCTCACCGTTGACGGTCAGCACCCAGCCGCTGAGCAGCCGGGTGTCCAGGTGCACCAGGCCGCCGATGCTGCCCGGCGGCACGTCCCCGCAGGGGTCGGAGTACATGAAGGTCGGGCCGCTGAGCACGGCGATGGAGTCCGGGCCCAGCTCGGGCGGCATGGCCCGCTGGTCGCCGCTCTCCCCGGCGGTGGCCCGCAGGCCGGGTGTGGGGTCGGCGGGGGTCGGACGGACGACAGCCATGACTCCACCGTAGGAAGACCGTCGCTGTGCGTCATCACCCGCTCCGGGTGAAGCGGCGCGGGCGAAGCGGCGGACGACCCGTACGAGCGCAGCCGTGCGACCGACAGGCCGGATCACCCGGGGCGGGTGGGCCCACCTCACCCGCCCGGGCGGCACGGTGGTGCTCCACCGCCACCCGAGCGACGGGAGGACAGCGCCATGAGCACACCGATGTCGAACGACCGGCGGCAGCCGATCTACCTGCGGCAGAGCGGTCGTACGCGGCTCACGCCCCGGCAGCGTCGGCGCGTCGAGCACAAGCAGGGGCGGTTCGTGCGCCTCGACGGCCAGCGGCCCGAGGCACGCCGGCCCGGACGCTGACCCGGCGGCCGGTGGCGGTCGTGACCGGCCGCCACCGGCCTACGTACCGGCGGGCGCCGTGATCGCCCACCGTTCGTGGTCGCGCCACGCCCCGTCGATGAACAGGTAGTCCGGCGAGTAGCCCTCCCGCCGGAAACCGAGCTTGCGGGCCACCCGGCGGGACGGCTCGTTGCCCGGCTGGATGTTCGCCTCCAGCCGGTGCAGGCCGAGCGCCTCGAAGGCGTGCCGCACCACCAGGCCGATGCCGGCGGAGGCGTGCCCGGTGCCGCTGTACGGCAGGAAGGCGGCGTAGCCGAGGTAGCCGCCGCGCAGCGCGCCCATGAGGATCCCGCTGATGTTCACGTAGCCGGCGATCGCCCCGGAGTCCCGGTCGCAGATCAGGTAACCGGCGTGGTCCCGACGGCGGATCTTGCGCAGGTACGCGGCGTACCGCGCCGGGTCGTCGGGCGCGGCGAGCCAGGGATGGTGCAGGTCGCGGCTGCGCCGGGCCGCCGCGACGAACTCGGCCTCGTCGTCCGGCCGGGGGCGACGGATGGCGGCCGGTCCCGCCGTACGCAGATATCTCACGGCGAACCACTGTCGCCGTGGTCTGCGCCGTTGTCCAGTCGCTCCCGGGCGCGCCCCGGCCCTCACGGACCCGCGGGAGGGTCCGCCCCGCCGGCGACCCGCTCCACGGTGTAGTGGATGGTCTGGGCGACGATCCAGCCCTGCTCGATGAGGAACGAGTCCGCCCCGTCGCGGACCCGCACGCCCTCGATCCGCGCCGTCCACTCCAGGAACGCTACCCGGCCCTCGACCAGCCGGTTCGTGTACACGTAGCGGGCGCCGGGCAGTTCCTCCTCCAGCAGGCGCGCCAGCTCCCCGACGCCCGCGTGCCCGCGGAACACGCCGCGCCGTTCCAGGACCACGCACGACGGCGAGACGTTGCGCGCCAGGTCCTCCGCGAACCGGTGCTCGGCGGCCAGCCGCAGGTGGTCGTCGAACACCTCCCGCGCCGACCGCGCCCGCAGGGCCTCGTCCGTCACGTCGCCTCCGTCCGGCCCGGCCGCCGGCGTCGGGCCGCCCTCCCCCGCCGTCACAGCGGGCCCGGGTACGGCTGCTCGGCCGGCATCGGCACCCGCAGGAAGGTGGCCCCGCGCAGGTCCAGCCAGGCGTGCCCGGGCGAGCGGACCAGCCGCAGCATCACCTCGGCGCAGTTCGGGCAGCGGCCGACGAGGCCGGGCGCGTGCGGGTAGACCCGCAGGCCGGCCAGCGGGCCGAGCATGCCGCAGTGCTCGCACCGCCCGGCGGCGGTGCTCAGGTCGACGGCGAACAGCTCCCGCAGCGGGCCGTCGAGCATGTTGCCGTCCAGGTACGACGTGTCGGTCATCGGGCGCTCCTCCTCGACGCTCAGCCGGTCGGGCCGAACCGTTCGGTCTTCACCCGCCGGCTCTGGTGGCCGAGCCCGACCAGCACGTCCGCCACCGTCTCGACGAAGCCGGTCGGGCCGCAGACGTAGCAGAGCGGCTCCAGCTCGGGCGGCCAGCCGTGGCTGTTGACGTCGGCCAGCCCGATCCGGTGCGGCTCGCCCCGCCAGCCCGGCGGCGCCTCGCGGGTGTACACGTACGCGACGTCCAGGCCCAGGTCGTCGCGGACCCGGCGGCGCAGCTCGTCGGCGTAGAACACGTCGGCCGGGGTGCGCACCGAGTAGATCAGCCGGAACGGCACCCGGCTGCCGGCGGCGCGGCGGGCCCGGACCATCGCCATCAGCGGCACGACGCCCGACCCGCCGGCCACCAGCAGCACCGGGGCGGTCTCCTCCGGACGCCAGACGAACCAGCCGCCGACCGGGCCGCGCACCTCCACCGGGTCGCCCTCGGCGTAGACGTCGATCAGGTACGGCGACACCTCGCCGTCGGGCACCCGCTGCACGGTCAGCACGATCCGGTCGCCCTCGGCCGGGCCGGCCAGCGAGTACGACCGGGCCGCCTGGTAGCCGTCGGGGGCGGTCAGCCGCACGTCGACGTGCTGCCCGGGCAGGTGCCCCGGCCAGTCGGGCGCCTCCAGCACCAGGGTGTGCGCGGTCGGCGTCTCGACCCGGCGCTCGCACAGCCGGGCCACCCGCCAACGCAGCGGGGCGGTCAATCGCCCTGGTACCGCTGCTCACGCCACGGGTCACCGTAGTCGTGGTAGCCGGCGGTCTCCCAGAACCCGGGCTGGTCCTCCGTGGTGAGCCGGATGCCGCGCACCCACTTGGCGGACTTCCAGAAGTAGAGGTGCGGCACGAGCAGCCGGGCCGGGCCGCCGTGTTCGGCCGGCAGCGGGCCGCCGTCGTAACGGTGCGCGATCCAGGCCCGCCCGCCGCGCAGGTCGGCCAGCGGCAGGTTGGTGGTGTAGCCGCCGTACGAGTGGGCCTGCGCGTACCGGGCGCCGGTGTCGATGCCCTCCAGCAGCGTGTCCAGGGAGACCCCCTGCCAGTCGGTGTTCCGCTTCGACCAGCGGGTGACGCAGTGGATGTCCACCGCCGGGGTCTCCTGGGGCAGCGCCATCAGCTCGTCCCAGCTCCAGCGGAACTCGGCGCCGGACTCGGTGGAGACGACGAACTCCCAGGTCTCCAGCGGCACCCGCGGCGTCGGGCCGGCGGAGAGCACCGGGAAGTCCTGCGTCAGGTACTGCCCCGGCGGCAGGGCCGGCTCCGCGGAGCGGGGCCGGCCCTGGAAGCCCGGTGACACGATTCCCACCCGTCAGTCGTACCACCGGGGCTGCGGCGGCGGGGTGCGGTCGGCCGGACCGCACCGTGACGGGTGACGCCTCAGTTCCGCTCGACCACGATCTCCTTCTCCTTCCCGCCGGCCTTGCTGGTGGCCCGCAGGCTGGTGAGGGTGACGATCACCAGGACGCCGATGATGACGCCCAGGGAGGCGAGGGTCGGGATCTCCGGCACGCCCTTCCAGATGCCGTGCGCCCAGTGCAGGCCGAGCTTGAGGCCGATGAACGCCAGGATGATCGCCAGGCCGTAGCTGAGGTGCACGAGCCGGCTGAGCGCGGCGTGCAGCACGAAGTAGAGCGCCCGCAGCCCCAGCAGGGCGAACGCGTTGGTGGCGAAGACCAGGTACGGGTCCTCGGTGATGCCGTAGACGGCGGGTACGGAGTCGACGGCGAAGACGATGTCCGTGGCGAGCAGCGCGGTCACCACGAGGGCGAACGGGGTGAGCGTCCGCCGGTCGGCGATGCGGACGATCATCTTGGGGCCGTGGTAGTCCTCGGTGACCGGCATGAACCTGCGCAGCAGCCGCACCGAGCGCATCTTGCTGATGTCGACTTCCTGCTCGTGCCCGGTGACGGCGTCGCGCAGCAGCTTCGCCGCCGTGAGCAGCAGGATGATCGCGAAGAGCAGGAAGGCGAAGTCCAGGGTCTGCAGGGCCGCCGCACCGATGGCGATGAACACCGCCCGCAGCAGGAGCGCGCCGGTGATGCCGTAGAGCAGGGCCCGCTGGGCCAGCTCGGCCGGCACCGCGAACGCGGCAAGCAGCAGCATGAAGACGAACAGGTTGTCGACCGAGAGGGACTTCTCGACCAGGTAACCGGTGAGGTACTCCACGCCCTGCTTCGAGCCGAAGCGGGACCAGACCCAGGCGCCGAAGGCCAGCGGCAGGGCGATGTAGAAGGCGGACCAGCCCAGCGCCTCCCGCATCGACACCTCGTGCGGCTTGCGGGTGACCAGGAAGTCCAGCACCAGCAGGGCGATCACGGCGGCGATGGTGACGCCCCACAGCGTGGGGGTGCCGACCGACTGGAGACCGGTGGCAGCAAGATATGGCAAATCGGACATGGAGCCTCCTCGAACACCCTGTCATGTTCGAGGTCTCCTTCACCCACTTTTCGTGGGCAGCCACCCGAGGCGTGCTCCGGGCACGCCGTACTGACCGGGATGGCTCGTGGGAAGTACTCCCCTCGTCGCGACAAGGTTAGGGCAGGCCCGTGGGCTCGGCAAACGGGGCACGCCAGAGCACGCGCGCACGGTGTGGTACCGGCCGTCGAGGGGCTTTCGTCCCAGCTCAGCGGGCGGTGACGGCGGCGAGCACGGTTGCCACGTCGAGGTCGGCCATGCACGCCGGGCCGGCCGCGTCGAGCGGGCAGCGCGCCTCCCACCAGCAGGGCTGCTCGGTGATGGCGGTGGCACGCCGGTACCCGCAGCCGGGCAGGCCCTGGAGGTCGGTGCCGCCCATCCCGTACCGCCGGGCGTCGGTGGGGCCGAACAGCGCCACCGTCGTGGCGCCGGTCGCGGCGGCGAGGCGCACCGGCCCGGTGTCCGGCCCGACCACCACCCCGCCGCGCCGGCCCACCGCCGCGAACTGCCCGGCGAGGGTGGGCAGGTCGGCCCGGGGCAGCGGCACCCCGAGCGGCGCGGCGGGGTCGACCGGGCCGACGGTGAGCACCGGGTGTCCACGCCGGGTCAGGGCGCCGGCCAGCCCCCGCCAGTGCCGGTCCGGCCAGCGCTTGACCGCCATTCCGGCGTCGGTGACGAGCACCACCGGCGACGCGAGGGGCTCCCCCACCAGCCGGGCCACCGCCCGCTCCCCCGCGCGCCGGGCCTCGTCGCCCAGGTGCACCCGGGGCCGGGCGGCCCGGTCGGCCGCGCCGAGCAGTCCTTCGGCGCGGAGGATCTCCAGGTAGCGGTCGCCGACCGGCTGCTCCGGCGGCGGGCCGCGCCACAGGTTCGTCACGGCCCGCCCGGCCCCGGCCTCGAGCAGCTCGGGGATGCCGTCGTAGCGGGTGGTGGTGACCGCCAGGTCCGGCCGGGAGGCCGCGAGGGCCTCGACGACCGCGTCCCGCTCGGCGCCCGGCCGGCCGTGCCGGGGGGTGCGCACCTCGGCGACCGCCGGGTCGGCGCGCACCAGCTCCGCCCCGGGATCGTGGGTGAGCACCCGCAGTCGCGCGCCGGGGTTGCGGCGGGCCAGGCCGTGCATCGCCGGCAGCAGCATCAGCAGGTCGCCGATCCCGCCGAGCAGGTCGACCACCAGGATGTCCGCGTACCGGTCAGGCATCCGCGCGCCCCAGGGTCCGGGCGTAGAGGTCACGGTGCGCGGCGGCGACCCTCGGCCAGGAGTATGCGGCGGCGAAGGCCCGCCCGCGCTCGGCGAGCCGGCGGCGCAGCACCGGGTCGGCGAGCAGCCTGCCGACGGTACGCGCGACCGCCGCGCTGTCCCGGCGGGCGCCGATCACCGCCACCGCGCCGCTGCGCCGCAACCCGTCGTCGCCGGCGTCGGACTGCGTCACCGCGGTCGGCACGCCGTGCGCGAGCGCGGCGAGCAGGGCCCCGCTCTTCGTGCTCACCCCCGTGGTGAACGGCAGCACCGCCACGTCGGCGGCGTGCAGCGCGGCGGAGACCCCGTCGGCGGGCAGGTGCCCGGTGAACGTCACCGCGTCGGCCACCCCGCACCGCCCGGCCAGCCCGGTCAGCTCGGCGCGGAACGCCCGCGCCTCCCGCTCGGGCAGCGCCTGGGAGGTGAACCCGCCGACCACCAGCAGCCGCAGGTCCGGGTGGTCGCGCCGCAGCTCGGGCAGCGCCTCGATGAGGTACCGCAGTCCCTTCACCGGATGCACGAAACCGAAGAAGGCCAGCAGCGGCGCACCCTCCGGCAGGCCCAGCTCCGCCCGCAGGCGCAGCCCCGCGGTGGACGCGCCGACGTGGTCGACGACGTTCGGGGCGATCGGGATGTGCGTGGCCCGCCGGCCGGTACGCGCGTGGACCACGTCGCCGTGGCCGGGGTTCGTGACGATCACGGCCGTGCTGGCGGGCACCAGCCGGCCGGACTCCCGGTCCCAGCAGCGGGCCCGTTCCACCGCCGACCAGAGCCGCCCCGGCAGCCAGCCGGGGCAGGCCCACCAGCCGTACTCGTGCAGGGTGGTGACCAGCGGCACCCGCCGGGGCAGCCGCCACGGCAGCAGTCCGGGCTGCCCCGAGAACCGGTACGCCGACGGGGCGAACTGCACGTGCACCACGTCGGGGGCCAGCTCGCGGACCCGGCGGGCGGCCCGAGCGGTGGCGGCCCGCCAGCGTCCCCGGTCGGCGTCGGGGCGCACCGGCACCGGGGTCACCTCGACCCCGACGCCGTCGAGCGCCTCGACCAGGTGCGTCACGTAGTCGCTGACGCCGTCGGCGTCGGGCCGACCGGGACCGTGCAGCATCGCCACCCTGATCCGGTCGTCGGCCACGCCACCTCCCGCTTCTCGGCCGGCGGGTTCCCGACCCCTTACGACGCAAACGCGCCTCGCCTATGGTGTGCCGATGACCGAGGACGTCCCGGCCGGCCCGCTGGCCGGCGTGCGGGTGATCGAGCTGGCCGGCATCGGTCCCGGCCCGTTCGCCGCGATGATGCTGGCCGACCTGGGCGCGGACGTGGTCCGGGTGGACCGGGCCACGGACGTCGACCCGGACGCCTTCGGCACCCCGCACCCGGACCTGCTCAACCGGGGACGCCGCTCGATCGGGGTCGACCTGAAGTCCCCCGGCGGCCGGGAGGTGGTGCTGGCCCTGGTCGCCGGCGCCGACGCGCTGATCGAGGGGTTCCGCCCGGGAGTCACCGAGCGACTCGGCGTCGGCCCGGCGGACTGCCTCGCGGCGAATCCCCGGCTGGTGTACGGGCGGATGACCGGCTGGGGGCAGGACGGGCCGGCGGCGCCGTACGCGGGGCACGACATCGACTACCTGGCGTTGACGGGCGCGCTGCACGGCATCGGCCGGGCCGGCGAGCGCCCGGTGCCGCCGATGAACCTGCTCGGCGACTTCGGCGGCGGCGGCATGATGCTCGCCCTCGGCCTGGTCTCCGCCCTGTACGCGGTGCGCGGCGGCGCGCGGGGGCAGGTGGTCGACGCGGCCATCGTCGACGGAGTGGCGGTGCTCAGCACCCAGATCCACGCGCTGCGCCGGCTCGGCATGTGGCAGGACCCGCGCGGGGTGAACCTGCTCGACGGTGGCGCCCCCTTCTACGACACCTACGAGTGCGCCGACGGCCGGTACCTGGCGGTCGGCGCGCTGGAGCCGCGGTTCTACGACGAACTCGTCCGGCGCACCGGCTTCCCGCTGGCCCCGGACGAGGCGCCGGACCGCACCGACCCGGCGAACTGGCCGGCGCTGCGCCGGTCGTGGGCACGGCTGTTCCGCACCCGGACCAGGGACGAGTGGACGGCGCTGCTCGGCTCCTCGGACGCCTGCGTGGCGCCGGTGCTGGACTGGCGGGAGGCGCCGGAGCACCCGCACCTGGCCGCGCGGGGCACCTTCGTGGAGCGGGACGGGGTCACCCAGCCGGCCCCGGCGCCCCGTTTCTCGGGCACCCCCACCGCGCTGCGCCGCCCCCCGCCCCAGCAGGGCGAGCACACCGATGAGCTGCTGGCCGGGGCGGGCTTCGCCCCGGAGCGGGTCGCCGCCCTGCGCGCCGCCGGCGCCGTCGCCTGAGGCGGCGTACCACCACGGCCGGCGCGTGCGGGCGGTGCCGCTACGGTCCGGTTCCCACCGCGGCCTCGGTCGTCACGGCCGGCGCCGCCCGGCGGGCGGCACGGTCAGGAGCGGCGCAGGGTCGCGCCCGGCGCCATCGCGGGCTCGACCATGTCCCGGAAGTCGCGCGGGAGCTGAACCACCACGTCGTCGAACTCGCCGCCGCTGATCGCCTCGCGCAGGGTGACGAAGACCGCCCGGGCGGCGTCGCGCGCCGCCGGTTCGGTCACGCCGGCCCGCACGGCGACGCGGGCGACGAACTCGGCCGCGCCGAACCGCTCCGCCGACTCGGTGCGCGGGCTCGGCTTCAGCACGAGCTGCAACGGCCTGGGCAGCTGCGCGGCCAGGTCCAGCACCTCCCCACCGGTCAGCCGCTCGGCGAGGGTCTCCAGCGTCGCCCGGGTCAGCGCCACCGCCTGCTCCGAGGAGGTACGGGTGCGCTGGGCGACCTGGTCGACGAAGGTGTCGTAGTTCATCCGGGGCTCCTTGAGGCTGCGTCGGGGCCTGCGCGTACCCGCCGACGCGGCCGGGAAACGACGGGGATTTCCGCGCGGGACGGCGCGTGACGGCCCGCCGGGCGGGTAACCGCCGCCGGTCGTGACCGGATCGATGCCCCGGAGGAGCCGACACCATGGCGAGTTACGCCGACGTGCTGCAGTACCTGTCGAGCCTGGACTACCCGGCCGAGAAGGACGACGTGGTACGCGAGGCCGAACGGGAGGGCGCCCCGCCGGACGTACTGCGGGCGTTGCGGGCCCTGCCGCCGGTCGACTACGCCAACGGTAACGAGGTGGCCCGCTCCGCGGGCATCGAGGCCGCCCCGGAGGTCGGCCCCGCGCAGCGGGCGGCGCAGGCCCGGGAGCGGCACCAGCGCGTGTCGCAGCACCTGCGCGGCATCTGAGCCTTGCCGTCTCGGGCCAGCAGCGTGCCCGGCCCGGGCGCTCGCGGGCCGGGCGTTCCCGGACCGGGCGTTCCCGGACCGGGCGTTCCCGGACCGGGCGCTCGCGGGCCGGAGCGTGGCGCCCGCGCCGGGCGGGCCCGCGCCGGTGACGGGTGACGACGCGCGGGCCGGTCGGGCACACCCCGGCCGCGGTCCAGCTCACCGTGATGGGCGCGATCGGCCTGCTGGTCGGCGGGCTCACCGCGCTGGCCGCCACGCCGGCGCTGGCGCCGCTGGCCGGGTGGGACGCCGCGGCGCTGAGCTGGCTGGTGCTGGTCTGGCACAAGCTGTGGCCGATGGACGCGCGGCGGACGGCCCGACTGGCGGTGTACGAGGACCCGAACCGGGCCGCGCGTGACGCGCTGCTGCTCGCCGCCTGCCTGGCCAGCCTGCTGGCCGTCGGTGTCGTGGTGACCAGCGCGCACGGGGCGCCCGCCACGGCTGCCCGCAACGTCTACGGCGGCCTGGGCGTGCTGAGCGTGCTGCTGTCCTGGCTGGTGGTGCACACCGTGTTCGCCGCCCGGTACGCGCGGATCTACTACACCGGGCCGGACGGTGGGATCGACTTCAACCAGTCGGAGCCGCCCCGCTACTCGGACTTCGCCTACGTGGCGTTCACCGTCGGGGCGACCTTCCAGGTCTCCGACACGTCGCTGACCAGCAACGAGATGCGCCGGACGGCACTGCGACACTCGATGGTGTCGTACCTGTTCGGGGCGTTCATCATCGCGGTCACGGTGAACCTGCTGGCCGGCCTGGCGAGATGAGCCGGCGCCCGGGTGAGGTGGTGAACTGGGCCGGCGTCCGGCGGAGTGCCGGACAGGCGGGCGCCCCCGTCGCGAACCGCGACCGGGGCGCCACACAGAACCTGTCCGGTGGCCGGTCGGGCCCGAACCGGGCCGCGACCACCAGGCTGTCGATGTACGCCCGAACCGGGCGGGCATCAGTGCCGCGACCATCATACGATGGAACATCACCCGTTCGGACGATTACGAAGGAAGTGTGGGCCAGCCCACCACGGCGTCAGGCGGTCAACTCCGCGTACCGCTTCTCCAGGTCGACCCGGGCCAGCGCCCCGACCAGCCAGGCCAGGCGCTCGGACTCCCCGCTGCCGGCCAGGCCCGCCAGGTCGTCGGCGGAGCGGCCCAGCCCCAGCCGACGGGCCGCGACGAGCGCCCTCCGGTCGGCCACCGGCGCCACCTCCCGCCACAGCGCCTGGGCCTCGCGCAGGAACAGGTCGACCACCGTGGCGTCGACCCCGGGCAGCTCGGTGAGTAGTTCGCGCTCCCGGGCAGGGTCGTGGTGGGCCACCGCGCGCAGCCGGCGCAGATCGCCCCGGTAGCGCTCCACCACGGCGCGGGCCAGGTCGCCGAGCGTGTCGGCGAGCGCGTCGACGTCGCCGCGTTGGCCGCTGTCGCGCAGCACGCGTACCCGGTCGCCGTGCAGGGACCGGGCCAGCCGGGCGGCGCTGTCCCAGCCCGCGGCGGGCAGGGCATGCGCGCTGTCCACGGCCCGCCGGAAGTCACCCCGGCGGGCCAGCAGCACGGCGAGGCAGAGCACCTGGAACAGGCTCGACGGGTTGTTGACGACCCGGAAGCCGTACTGCTCGGCGAAGCCGCGCCCACTGCCGGCGAGCCGGCGTACCAGGCGTTTCCTGTCCTCGACGCTTGAAGTGGCTGTGGTCGGCATGCCGGCGACTACCCGCGCCGCGCCCGGCCACGCCTGCCTGCCTCAGCCGTGCAGCCCGCCGCTGCGGTCGCGCGCCTTGAGGCGGGTGGTCGGCAGTGCCGGGGCGGGCAACGGCGGGGCGGGATCGTCGGCGACGACGCCGAAACGCCGCCCGGCCATCCAGTCCTCCCGCGCGGCGGCCACCTCCTCGTGCGAGCGGCCCACGAAGTTCCACCACATGACCAGCGGCTCCTCGAACGGAGCCCCGCCGAGCAGCAGCAGCCGGCTCCCCGGCGCGCCCGTCAGGGTGAGCCGCTCCCGGCCGGCGCCGAGATAGAGCAGCGCCCCGGGGGCGAAGCGCACCCCGTCGACCTCGGCGGCGCCGGACATGGCCAGCAGCCCGTACTCGAAGTCGGGCCGCAGCGGCAGCGTGGCCGGCGCGGGCCCGCGCAGCTCCACCTGCGCGCCCAGCAGCGGGGTGTACGTCAGGGCCGGGGACCGCTCGCCCGCGAGTTCGCCGACCAGCAGGGTGACGTCCAGTTCGCCGTCGCGCCAGCGCGGCAGGTCGGCGTGGTGGGCGAAGTCGGCGGCCCCGGCGCGGGCCGGGTCCGGCAGCGCGACCCAGAGCTGCACGCCGTGCATCAGTGGCGGATGCCGCTCGGGCGACCGCTCGGAGTGCGCGATGCCGTGCCCCGAGGTCATCACGTTGAGCTGGCCGGGGCGGATCGGCTGGACGTTGCCCAGGCTGTCCCGGTGCAGGATCTCCCCGTCGAGCAGCCAGGTCACGGTCTGCAGACCGGTGTGCGGATGCGGCGGCACCTCCATGCCGGGCCGCTCGGCCACGTCGTCCGGACCGAAGTGGTCCACGAAGCACCAGGCGCCGACCATCCGCCGCTGCCGCTGTGGGAGCAGCCGACGAACGGTCGTGTAGCGACCCAGCGGCACGTCGTGGCCCGGCAGCAGGACGCTGCCGGGATCGGCGGTGGCCACGCCGGGTGGTCGGGTCTCCGCGGGCATCTTCTCGGTACGCTCCACCGCCCGACTGTACGCCCGGACAGGACCCGAACCCGTCGGTCGCCCCACCGTCCAGTCGGCTCCGACTCCGACGCCGGCTCCGACGCCGGCTCGGCCCGTCGCCGCATGACCGTGGCCGTGCGTTCGCTGGTCCGTGCGTTCCGGCTCGGCCCGTCGCCGCATGCCCATGGCCGTGCATTCGCTGGGCTGTGCATTCGCTGGGCCGTGCGTTCGCTGGGCCGTACGTTCGCTGGGCCGTGCGTCCGCTGGGCCGATCCGGCGACGCCGGGACCCCGGACATGCCGCTGGCCGGCACCCCGGGTGGGGTGCCGGCCAGCGGCGTTCATGTCTTGCTGTCAGCTGTTCCAGT
>NZ_JBNCKV010000019.1:0-140243 GCF_049841695.1 Micromonospora sp. DT178 | reverse complement strand
GGGCAGTCGCGGGACCGGCGAACACGCCACCGGCAAACGCCAGACCAGCAACACCAAGAACGCTCTTACGCAGAATCGTGTTCATCGAAGATGCTCCATTCGGGGGTTGGCAGCACCCGCACCGAGGGGGATCGGCTACGCGGATGCAAGCACCGTCCGGCGCCCATGAACTCAAGGGGAAACTCCAGCAGGAACTGGAGGGATCTCCGGCAAATCAACCGGAGGAAAGATCAGATCGGCCGTGTCGGCCGGATGTCCGACGTCCGACCTGTGGGTCGGAAGAGCCGGGCTGTTTCGCGGGGCGGGGGAAGCCTTCACATCGGCCACGCGGGGCGGGGGTTGCCTCACGCCGGCCGGACCATGTGTAACGACCGCCGGCCCGCCATCATTCCGGGGACCCGGCACACCATCCCGTCGGGGCGGCATGACCTTGGCGGCGGTGGGTCTTGCTCGGTCGTACGCAGGGTGTAACGACCCCGCCCCGGCCACGATTCCGCCCCCACGATGGCCCCGATCACACCCCCGGACCGGACGTCTCACGTCATTGCGCCGTCCCAGGGCGATCGACCACCGACACCCCACCGAACAACAACCCCGAAACCGGACAACCGGCGCACCGGATCCGCCTGCACGTCCGAGATCTTGGTAGGTAAACGCCCCTCAGAGGGCACTTACCTACCAAGATCTCCCCGAGCACCCGACACCCGAGCACCCGAGACAGGTGGGCGTCGATCATGCAGTTGTGGCGTCCCGCATAAGGCGCAATCCAGGGCTCCAGGGCAGGACACCCACCACAACTCCGTGATCGGCACGGCGAACGGCGGGCACGTCGAGCCACGCTCGTCAGGCCGCGCTACGCCCGGGGCCCGCAGCGGGCGGGCGCGAGAGTGGGCACCGACGGGGTGTGGCCCGCCGTGCCCGGCGCAGGGATCAAGCCTGACCGCCCGGAGCCGGGTACGGCGGGCCACACCCCCACCACGACGCGCCCGCAACCACCTCATGTGCGCGCAACCGCCCAGGTCCGCGCAAACACCCCACGTGCGCGCAACGACCCATGCGGGCGCAACCAGTTACGCGTGCGCAACCACCCCCAGGCGCGCACACCACTCCACCCGTGCGCAGCCACCCCACGAGCGCTAGGCACCCCGAAGCGCACCCGGGAAGAGGACAGGAGTGACCGCCGCCACATAAGATACGAACCGGTTCCGTATCGATAATCACCCGCCTACGCTGACACCCTGAATTACGAGTCTGACCCGTATCGAAACGGGGCCGGGGGGAGAACGCGAAGATGCCACCGCACGAGAACACGGGACACCCGAGGAGGTGGGCGATCCTCGGGGTGCTGGTGATCAGCCTGCTCGTGGTCGTCCTGGACAACACGATCCTCAACGTCGCGCTGCGGACGCTCGCCGACCCGGTGCACGGCCTCGGCGCGAGTCAGGGCGAGCTGGAGTGGTCGATCAACTCCTACACGCTGGTCTTCGCCGGCCTGCTGTTCACCTTCGGCGTGCTCGGTGACCGCGCCGGGCGCAGGCGCTTCCTGCTGATCGGCCTGGTGCTCTTCGGGCTGGCGTCGCTGCTGTCGGCGTACGCGCAGAGCCCGGCGCAGCTCGTCGCGGCCCGCGCGCTGATGGGGGTGGGCGGTGCGGCCATCATGCCGGTCACGCTCTCGATCATCTCCAACGTCTTCGACCCCCGCGAGCGGGGCCGGGCGATCGGCGTCTGGGCCAGCGCGGTCGGCCTGGCCGTGGCGATCGGCCCGATCCTCGGCGGCGCGCTGCTGGAGCACTACTGGTGGGGCTCGGTCTTCCTGATCAACGTGCCCGTGGTGGCGCTCGGTGTGGTGCTGGTGGCGCTGCTCGTGCCCGAGTCGCGGGACCCGGATCCAGGCCGCGTCGACGTCGGCGGCGTACTGCTGTCGGTGGTCGGGCTCGTCGCGTTGACGTACGGCATCATCGACGGCGGCGAGCACGGCTTCGGCCGTCCGCTGGTCTGGGCCGCGATCCTCGGCGGCCTGGCGGTGCTTGCCTGGTTCGTCGCGTACGAGCGGCGCAGCGACCACCCGTCGCTGGACGTGCGGCTGTTCCGGGTGCCCCGCTTCGCCGCTCCGGTGGCCATCGTGGGGCTGATCTTCTTCGCCGCGATGGGCGTGATGTTCTTCAGCTCGTTCTACCTGCAACTGGTGCGCGGCTTCAGCCCGCTGGAGACCGGCCTGCTCTATCTGCCCTTCGCCGTGGCCCAGCTCATCTTCGCCCCGAGCAGCGCGGCGATGGTCCGCCGCTACGGCGGTCGGGCGGTCGCGACGGTCGGGCTGGCGCTGACCGTGGTCGCGCTCGGCGCGTTCGCCTTCGTCGACGCGGCCACCCCGATCTGGGTGGTGCTGGTCGTCTTCTTCCTCCAGGGCACCGGGATGGCCAACATCATGCCCCCGGCCACGGAGTCCATCATGTCCGCGCTGCCCCGGGAGAAGGCCGGCGTCGGCTCGGCGGTCAGCAACACGGTCCGGCAGGTGGCCGGCGCGCTCGGCGTGGCGGTGCTCGGGTCGGTGCTCTCCGCGGTCTACCGTGCCGACGTCGACCCCGCTCTGAGGGACCTGCCCGCCGGGGCGCGCGAGGCGGCCGGCGAGTCCATCTCCGGCGCGTACGCCGCGGCGGGTCAGCTCGGGCCGGCGGCGCCGCAGCTGATCGCGGTCGCCGACGACGCCTTCCTGGCCGCGATGCACTGGGCGGCGGGCCTCGCCGCCGCGATCGCCGCGCTCGGCATCCTCGTGGTGCTGCGCTGGATGCCCGGCCGCCCCGCCGCCCCGGCGGAAAAGCCGACGCCGGTGGGGGAACCCGAGTTGGCCGGGACCGCCTAACTTCGGGAACAATGTCCGACATGACTTCCACCGCCGACGCTCCTCGGCCGCCCGGGCGGCCGAGGAGCGTCCGTGCGGACGAGGCGATCGTCGAGGCCGCCCTCGACCTGCTCGCCGACGGCAGCACCATCGAGGCGATCTCGATCGAGGCGATCGCCGCCCGCGCCGGCGTCGGCAAGGCCACCATCTACCGCCGCTGGCCGGGCAAGGACGCGCTGCTGCGCGACGCCCTGCGTACGCTCAAGGGGACCCCGCCCGAGCCCGCCGGCCACTCGGTCCGCGAGGACCTGATCCTGCTGGTCGGCGCGGTCGGTCACCACATCGACCCGCGGGCGGCGCGGATCATGCCCTGCCTGGTGCCGGAGGTCAACCGCAGCCCCGAGCAGTACCAGCTCTACCAGAACATCATCGAGCCCCGGCGGGAGATGATGCGCGAGGTGCTGCGGCGCGGGATGCGCTCCGGCGAGCTGCGCGCGGATCTCGACGTCGAGGTGGTCATGGCGATGCTGACCGGCCCGATGCTGGTGCAGCGCGTCATGCGCTGGCACCCCGACCTCGACGAGACGACGCTGCCGCAGCGCATCGTCGACGGCGTCCTGGACGGCATCCGCGCCCGCTGACCGCCCCGCCGGGCGGGGGCCGGCGGCTCAGGCGGCGGGTGGTCGAACGGCGGCTCAGGCGGCCGGCGTACGCAGGCGGTGCAGGCGCAGGGCCAGCTGCACCTCCAGGGCCCGCTCCGGCTTCTGCCAGTCCGCGCCGAGCAGCTGCCCGACCCGTTCCAGCCGCTGGGTGACCGTGTTGACGTGCACGTGCAGCTGCTCGGCGGCCCGGGCCAGGCTGCCGCCCACCCCGAAGTACGCCTCCAGGGTCTTCACCAGCGCGGTGCCCCGCCGGGCGTCGTAGTCGACGACCGGCCCGACGGTGGCGGTCAGGAACCGGTTCACGTCCTTGTCGCCCCCGTCGCCGACGGCACCCAGCAGCAGCCCGACGAAGCCCAGCTCGGCCGTGCTCGCCCCCTGCCCCGAGCGCCCCAGCGCACCCAGCGCGGTCAGGCACCGCTCCGCCTCGGCGAACGTCGCGGCCAGCGACGCCGGCCCCGTCGACGGGCCGCTCGACCCGGCGGTCACCGGCCGGCCGGTCACCCGGGACAGGTCCCGGGCCACCGCCCGGGCGCTGCCGCCCGCGTCCCGGCCCGGCAGCATCAGCACCACCCGACCGTCGCGGGCCGCCGCCAGCCCGCCCCGCGTGGAGGCGTACGTGGTGGCCCAGGAGAGCACCCGCTGCCGGGCCGAGCCGGTGGCGGCGATGGCGTCGTCGCCGACCGCCACGAGCACGTGCGGGGCGTCCAGGTCCACGCCGAGCCGGCGGGCCCGGCTGCGCAGCGCGTCCGTGTCCCGCAGCGGCCGGGCGATCAGGTCGTCGAGCAGCTCGCCCCGGACCCGCCCCTCCGCCTCGGCGACGGTACGCCGGAACAGCAGCAGCAGCGCCGTCACCAGCGACGCCCGCTCCAGGATCCGCTGGTCGGCGTCGACCAGCTCGTCGTCGGGGCGCAGCACCAGCGCGCCCATGTTCTCCGCCCCGGCCACCACGGCGGCGTACCAGAGCCGGCCCCGGCGCACGCTGCGGCCCTCCGTACGCGACGCGGCCACCGCCTCCACCATGTCCGCCCGGTCCGGCTCCTCGATCTCGCCGACCCGGGCCAGCAGCCGGCCCTCCGCGTCGAGCGCCAGCAGCGCCCCGCCCAGCACGTCGGTGACCGCCGCGGCGACGTCCTCCACGCCGCCGCCGCGCAGCACCAGCGCCGTCATCCGGTCGTGTGCCGCCGCGGCCCGCTCCACGGAGCTGCTGTGCGCCCGGATGGTGGTGTTCGCGAACGACAGCTCCTCCAGCGCGGCCCGCGTCTCGGCGAGCAGCCGCGCGGTGTCGATCGCCACCGCCGCGTGCGCGGCGAGGGAGACCAGCAGCGCCACCTCCTCCCGCACGAACGGCCGGGCCGAGCGGTTGGCCGCGTAGAGCACCCCGATCGAGGTCGAGCCGAGCCGCAGCGGCACCCCGAGGATGGCCACCAGGCCCTCCTCGCCCACGCCGGCGTCGATCTCGCCGGTGTGGTGGAAGCGGTCGTCCTCCGGATAGTTCGCGGTGACGTACGGGGCGCCGGACTGGGCCACCAGGCCGCCGAGGCCGGCGCCCATCGGCAGCCGCAGCTGCTGGAAGCGGGCGGAGACCGAACCGTCGGTCACCCGCATGTACGTGTCGCCGCGCTCGTCGTCGTCGAGGGTCATGTAGGCGACGTCCGCGCCGAGCAGGTTGCGCGCCCGGTGCACGATCGCCCGCAGCACGTCGTCCAGGTCGCGCAGCCCGGCCAGGTCGCTGACCGTGTCGTACAACCCGGAGAGCTCGACCTCCCGGCGGCGGCGGCGTTCCAGCAGCGCGCGGACCCGCAGCGCCACCGTCTTGGCCTGCTCCAGCTCGGCGAGCCGCGCGGGCGGCAGCCCGGCGGCGCGCGCGGCGACGAGCGGCCCCTCGAACTCCACCGCGGCGGCCTCGCGGGCGAGCAGCTCCAGGAACTCCACCGGTGACGACATGACCGACATTGTGCGGCTCGCCACTAGTTCGCCGTCCAGCCCCCGTCGAGCGCGATGGACGCGCCCGTGATGAACGCCGCCGGCGGGGAGCAGAGGTAGGCCACGAGTTCGGACACCTCCTCCGGCTCGATCAGCCGCTTGATCGCCGCCCGCGCCAACATGATCTTCTCGACCACCTCGCTCTCGGGGATGCCGTGGCTGGCGGCCTGGTCGGCGATCTGGCTCTCCACCAGCGCCGTCCGCACGTACGCCGGGTTGATGCAGTTGGCGGTGACGCCGTGCGGGGCGCCCTCCAGCGCGACCACCTTCGACAGCCCCTCCAGCGCGTGCTTGGCGGAGACGTACGCCGACTTGTACGGCGAGGCGCGCAGCCCGTGCACCGAGGAGATGTTCACGATCCGCCCCCAGCCCTTGGCGTACATGTGCGGCAGCGCCCGGCGGATGATCAGGAACGGCGCCTCCACCATCACCCGGTGCAGGTGGGCGAAGCGTTCCGGGGAGAACTCCTGCACCGGTGCCACGTGCTGCAGGCCCGCGTTGTTCACCACGATGTCCACGTCGGCGTCGAGCCGGTCCACCGCGTCCGGGTCGGCCAGGTCCACGCCCTCGGCCCGCCCGCCGGCCTCCACCGCCACCGCCTTGGCCGCCTCGATGTTGCGGTCCACCACCAGGACCTTGGCGCCGGCAGCGCCAAGCCGCAGGGCGCAGGCCCGGCCGATGCCGCTGCCGCCCCCGGTCACCAGGGCGGTACGACCAGCGAGGTCGACGTGTACGACGTGGGGGACCGCCACGGGTTCTGCCGTCATGGCGCATGAAGTTACGAGCTGTGTGTCCGGGCGCACATGGGGCGGCGACACATACTCGACGGCCGGAGTGTGTGGCCGTTGCGCGCCCCGGCCGCGTGTCGGCGCGCCCGGCGTGTCCCCGGCGGCGGGGTGTCGCCCGGCTCGGTAGGGTGTCGAACACACGTACTGCTGGCGGCTGGGGGAGGAGGCGGCGTGCGGGTGCTGGGCGTCGACCCGGGGCTGACCCGGTGCGGGGTCGGCGTGGTCGAGGGCGTGCCGGGGCGGCCCTGCACGCTGATCGCCTACTACGTCGTCCACACCGATCCGGGCGACGATCTGGCGCTGCGCCTGCTGCACCTGGACCGCTCGCTCACCGACCTGGTCGCCGAGCACCGGCCGGACAGCGTCGCGGTCGAGCGGGTCTTCAGCCAGCACAACGTCCGCACCGTGATGGGCACCGCCCAGGCCAGCGGGATCGCCGTGCTCGCCGGCGCCCGCGCCGGACTGCCCGTGCAGACCTACACGCCCAGCGAGGTGAAGGCGGCCGTGACCGGTTCCGGCCAGGCCGACAAGGCGCAGATGACCGCCATGGTCACCCGGCTGCTGCGGCTGGCCGAGCCGCCGCGACCGGCCGATGCCGCCGACGCCCTGGCCCTGGCCATCTGTCACGTGTGGCGGGGCGGGACGCGCTCCAAGCTGGCCGCCGTGGCCGACCGGGTACGACGAGGAGGAGCCAGATGATCGCCAGCGTGCGCGGGGTGGTGACCGCGACCGGTCCGGACCACGCCGTGGTGGAGGTCGGCGGGGTGGGCCTGGCGGTGCAGTGCGCCCCGGGCACCCTGGCCGACCTGCGGATCGGCCAGCCCGCCCGGCTGGCCACCAGCCTGGTCGTCCGGGAGGACTCGCTCACCCTCTACGGCTTCGCCGACGACGACGCCAAGCAGTTGTTCGAGCTGCTCCAGACCGCCAGCGGCGTCGGCCCCCGGCTGGCCCAGGCCGTGCTCGCCGTGCACACCCCCGACGCGGTGCGCAAGGCGATCGCCAACGCCGACACCGCCGCGCTGACCCGGGTGCCCGGCATCGGCAAGAAGGGCGCGGAGCGCCTGGTCCTGGAGCTGCGCGACCGCATCGGCCCGGTGCCGGTCGGGGCCGACGGCGCGGCCGGGGTCACCGGCGGGGCCTGGCCCGAGCAGGTCCGGCAGGCGCTGGTCGGGCTCGGCTGGACGGCCGGTCAGGCCGACCAGGCGGTGGCCGCGGTGGCGGAGACGATCGACGGTGCCGTCCCGCCGGTGCCGGTCCTGCTCAAGCAGGCCATCCGGCTGCTGGGCCGCACCCGGTGACGGGGCCCGACGGCGGGCTGGTCTCCGCCTACGTGCACGACGCCGACCTCGACGCGGAGGCCACCGTCCGGCCCAAGCGGCTGGAGGAGTTCATCGCCCAGCACCGGGTCCGCGACCAGCTCGACCTGCTGCTCCAGGGCGCGATGCGGCGCGGCTCCCCGCCCGACCACATCCTCCTGTCGGGCCCGCCTGGCTTGGGTAAGACCACCCTGGCCAACATCGTCGCCGCCGAGCTGGGCTCGGGCATCCGGGTGACCAGCGGCCCGGCGATCGAGCGCTCGGGCGACCTGGCGGCGATCCTGACCAGCCTCGCCGAGGGCGACGTGCTCTTCATCGACGAGATCCACCGGATCGCCAAGCCGGCCGAGGAGCTGCTCTACAGCGCGATGGAGGACTTCCGGGTCGACGTGATCGTCGGCAAGGGCCCGGGCGCGACGGCGATCCCGCTGGACGTCGAGCCGTTCACCCTGGTCGGCGCGACCACCCGCTCCGGCCTGCTCACCGGGCCGATGCGCGACCGGTTCGGCTTCGTCGCGCACCTCGACTTCTACTCGCCGGCCGACCTGGAGGTGCTGCTGCGCCGCTCGGCGCGCATCCTCGGGGTGCCGATCACCGACGACGGCGCCGCCGAGGTCGCCGGCCGCTCCCGGGGCACGCCCCGGATCGCCAACCGGCTGCTGCGCCGGGTCCGCGACTTCGCCGAGGTCCGGGCCGACGGGGTGGTCACCCTGGAGACCGCCCGGGCCGCCCTCACGGTGTACGACGTCGACGCGCTGGGCCTGGACCGGCTGGACCGGGCGGTGCTGACCGCGCTGGTCGACTCCTTCCGGGGCGGGCCGGTCGGGCTGTCCACGCTTGCTGTGGCGGTGGGCGAGCAGCCGGACACGGTGGAGGAGGTCTGCGAGCCGTTCCTGGTCCGGGCCGGCCTGCTGGCCCGTACGCCGCGCGGCCGGGTCGCCACGGAGGCCGCCTGGCGGCATCTGGGCCGCACGCCACCGAATGGTACATTCGGCACGAATGCTCCTGCGGTGCCCGATCTGTTCTCGGCGGATGCCGATCAGCCGTGATGTGAACGTGATCTGTGCCGCATTCGGCGTTCCCAGGTGCAGGGATTAGACTCGCGCCGGTCTGTACAGGACGTGAGAATCCGCTTCCGCTCCGGCGCGCCCGCGCCGGGACGGGGGCCAATGGGAAGGTCTTTCACCGTGCTTTACGCAGCAGAGGGCGGCGGGGGTGCCGGCAGCCTGACGCCGATCCTCATGATCGCTCTGCTCTTCGGCGTCATGTACTTCATGATGATCCGCCCCCAGCAGAAGCGCCGCCGTGAGGCGGAGTCGATGCAGTCCGCCCTCGCCCCCGGCGACGAGGTGGTCACCATCGGTGGGCTCTACGGCACGGTCACCGGCGTGGACGACGACACCGTCCTGCTCGAGGTCGCCCCCGGTGTGCAGACCCGCTACGCCCGTCCGGCCATCGCCCGGGTGGTCAGCCAGGCGGAGCGCCCGGCCGACGAGCCGGTCACCGAGGACGCGGACGTCGTCAAGGAGTGACGGTCGCTCCCGCCCCGCGCGGGGTGGTGGTCGCCGGACTCCGGTGACGACTTCTCCCGACGGGGCAGCGGAGGCGACGTGAAAACTGGATAGTTGGGCCCGACGCCGGAAGTCGGCTCGTCCCGTTCCGCTCGGCGCCCCCGCGCCGGGCCTCGGAGCCGGATGCCGGCCTCCGACGCCGGCCCGTCGGAACCGCCGGCCGGACCGGCCGACACCCGCCGCACCAGCGGCGCGACCGTACAGGGAGACAGGACAGCCGTGGCACCACCTCAGGGACAGATGCGGCCCGGACGGCAACTGGCCGTGCTCGGGCTCATCTTCGTCGTCCTCTATCTTTTGGTGTTCTTCGCGGGCGGCGCCAGCGGCGGCTTGAAGGACAGGCTCGAGCCCAAGCTCGGTCTGGACCTCGTCGGCGGCACCCGGCTGACGCTGGAGGCGACCAACAGCGTCGACGGCCGGCCCCCCACGGCGGAGAACCTCGAAGAGGCCCGCCAGATCATCGAGAGCCGCGTCAACGCCTTCGGCGTCGCCGAGGCAGAGGTGGTCACCGAGGGCAACCGCAACATCGTGATCTCCCTGCCCGGCGAGAACCGCGACCTGACCGAGGTGGGCAGCGCCGCCGAGCTGCGCTTCCGCAAGGTGCTCAAGGCCGCCGACGGCAGCGGCGCGGCCGCCGCCCCGCCGCCCGCCGCCACCCCGGCCCCGTCGGGCAGCGCGGCCCCGGCCCCGTCGGGCAGCGCGAAGCCCTCGGGCAGCGCCGCCCCCACGGGTAGCGCCGCGCCGAAGGCGACCGCGTCGCCGAGCGGCGGTCAGGGCGGTATGGCCCCGGCCCCGAGCGCCAGCGCGTCGGCCGCGCCGAGCGCCACCCCCTCGGCCGGCGCCGCCACCCCGACGCCGAGCGCCAGCGGCGAGCCCGTGCCGCAGAGCATCGAGGAGCAGCGCAAGGCCGTCGAGCAGAAGGTCGGCGCCGCCGCCTGGGCGGCCGCCAGCGGTCTCCAGGCCCCGGCCGACCTGGCCGCCGACCCGTCGCTGGCGGAGAAGCTCAAGCCGTTCGCGGCTCTCGACCCGCGCGAGGTCGCGGTGCTGCCGGCGACGATGCAGTTCAACGTGCCGCAGATCAGCTGCGCCCAGCTCGACAAGCGCCCGCCGGCGTCGATCTCGGCCGCCGACCAGCAGGCGGTGGCCTGCGAGGACGGCGCCGCGAAGTACCTGCTCGACCAGGCGAAGGTGCTGGGCACCGACGTCGAGGACGCCAGCGCGGTGCTGGACCAGACGAGCCAGTGGGTCGTCAGCCTCGACTTCTCCGGCCCGGGCCAGGACAAGTGGACCAACCTGACCCGCGAGGCGTTCAACAACGAGGGCCAGGCCTGCGACGCCACCGCCCTCGGCCAGGACGGCAAGTGCCGCGTCGCCGTCGTGCTCGACAACGAGATCGTCTCCTCGCCCGAGATCCAGGGCGTGCTGACGGGCAACTCGCAGATCACCGGCAACTTCAACCAGCGCGACGCCAGCGCCCTGGCCGGCCAGCTGCGCTACGGCGCGCTGCCGGTGACCTTCGAGGCGCAGGAGCAGCAGAACGTCACCGCCACCCTGGGGGCCAGCCACCTGCGGGCCGGTCTGCTCGCGGCGGGCATCGGCATGGCGCTGGTCATCATCTACTCGTTCTTCTACTACCGCCTGCTCGGCTCGGTCATCTTCCTGAGCCTGGTCCTCTCGGCGCTGCTGGTCTTCGGCGCGCTGGTGGTGCTCGGCCGGCAGATCGGCTTCACCCTCACCCTCGCCGGCATCGCCGGCATGATCGTGTCACTAGGTGTGGCGGCGGACTCGTTCGTCATCTACTTCGAGCGGCTCAAGGACGAGATCCGGGAGGGGCGCAGCCCGCGCAGCGCGGTGCCGCGCGCCTGGATCCGGGCCCGCCGCACGATCATCTCGGCCAACGCGATCACGCTGATGTCGGCGGTGGTGCTCTACGTGGTCTCGGTCGGCACGGTGAAGGGCTTCGCCTTCGCCCTCGGCCTGGCCACGGTGCTGGACCTCGTCGTGGTCTTCCTCTTCCGGCACCCGATCATGACGATGTTCGCCCGCACCTCCGCGTTCCTGTCCCCGCGGGTCAGCGGCCTCGGCCGGGCGCTCCCGCCCCGGACGGCCGAGCCGGCCAAGCCCCGCAACCCGCGCGTGAAGGAGGCCTGAGATGGCAAAGAGTGGTCTCGCGAGCCGCCTCTACCGCGGCGAGGCCGGCCTCGACATCATCGGCCGGCGCAAGCTCTGGTTCGGCGTCGCGCTCACGCTGATCCTGCTGTCGCTGCTCAGCTTCGGGCTGCGCGGCTTCAGCCTCGGCATCGAGTTCGCCGGCGGCAACTCGTTCCAGATCCCGGCCAGCGTCGGCACGCTGGAGCAGACCGAGCTGAAGGTTCAGGACGCCCTGGCCGCGGCCGGCGGCGACGCCGAGGTCGTCACCACCCAGAAGGTCGGCGGCACCGGCGGCGACTTCTACGAGGTGCGGACCACCCAGCTCGACACGGAGCAGGCCAACGCCGTCAAGACCGAGATCGCCGAGGAGTTCGGCATCGACGCCGCCATCATCAGCGGCAACCAGGTCAGCGAGGCGTGGGGCAGCCAGGTCACCTCCCGGGCGCTGCTCGGTCTGGTCATCTTCATCGCGGTGGTGATGATCTACCTGGTCCTGCGCTTCGAGTGGCGGATGGCGGTCGCCGCGGTCTCCTCGCTGATCATGAACCTGGTCCTCACCGCCGGCATCTACTCGCTGGTCGGCTTCGAGGTCACCCCGTCGACGGTCATCGGCTTCCTCACGATCCTGGGCTTCGCGCTCTACGACGTGGTGGTGGTCTTCGACAAGGTGCAGGAGAACACGCGCGGCATCACCGCCAACAACAACCAGACGTACGGCGAGGCGGCCAACCTGGCGATCAACCAGAGCCTCATGCGGTCGCTGAACACCTCGGTGGTCGCGCTGCTGCCGGTCGGTGGTCTGCTCTTCATCGGTGCCGGCCTGCTCGGCGCGGGCACCCTGAAGGACCTCGGCCTGGTGCTCTTCGTCGGTATGGCGGTGGCGTTCCTGACCTCGATCCTGCTGGCCACGCCGCTGCTGGTGCTGCTCAAGAACTACGACCCGCGCATCCAGGCGCACAACAAGCGGGTGCTGGCCCGCCGGGGCGCGGTCGCCCGGGGCGAGGTCACCCCGAAGGGTGCCGCTCCCCGTACCGACGACTCCGACGACGAGCCGGTCGACCCGGAGTCGGCCGCGCTGGCCGGCGCGGCGCCGCGGGTCGGCGCCCGACCGGCCGGGAAGCGGCCGACCGGCGCCCGCGGCGGCCGACCGGCCGGCGGCGGTGGCAACCGGCCGGGTGGCGGCAAACGGCGGTGATCCGGGCCGGGCAGGCCTGGTAGGAACCGGCGGCGTCCTTCATGCTGTGCGAGCAGCATGCAGGACGCCGTCGTCGTGAAGGGAAGCGGAACTGCCGTGACGGAGACCCACAGCACCGAGGTACGGGGAGACAGCGGCCCGGGCGCCGCCGCGCTGGTCGCCAGCCGGGTGCTCGACGTGCCC
This sequence comes from Micromonospora sp. DT178, assembly GCF_049841695.1. Lineage (NCBI taxonomy): Bacteria > Bacillati > Actinomycetota > Actinomycetes > Micromonosporales > Micromonosporaceae > Micromonospora > Micromonospora sp. DT178. The sequence goes on along the minus strand of NZ_JBNCKV010000019.1, from coordinate 127,555 downwards.
GACTTCCCGAAGCCGGGCGTCATGTTCAAGGACCTGATGCCGCTGTTCGCCGACGGCGACGCGTTCCGCGAGGTGATCGACGGGATCGTCGCGTACCACGGGCGGGACTCGTTCGACGTGGTGGTCGGCATCGAGGCGCGCGGGTTCGTGGTCGCGGCGGCCATCGCGTACGCGACGGGGATCGGCGTCGTGCCCGTGCGCAAGGCCGGCAAGCTGCCCCGTCCGGCCTACTCGGCCTCCTACGCCCTGGAGTACGGCGAGGCCACGCTGGAGGTGCACGAGGACGCCTTCACGGCCGGGCACCGGGTGCTGGTGGTCGACGACGTGCTGGCCACCGGCGGCACCGCAGAGGCGACGCTGGACCTGGTGGAGCGGGCCGGCGGGACCGTGGCCGGCTTCACCGTACTCCTGGAGCTCGCCGTACTCGGCGGCCGGGAGCGGCTGGCCCCGCGTCCGGTGCATGCCCTGTTGACCGTTTGACGCGGCCGACCGTCGGGCGGACCCGGTGCGGACCGTCCGGCGGAGCGGCGGGGCACCGTGCGTGCGGGTAGCATTGCCCTTTGCTGACCGGGCGGGACCCGTCCGGGCGGCGCGAGACCAGGCCGGCCGGCGCACGGTCGGTGACTTCCCGGCGAGCGGTGAGGAGGCCGGTGTCCCACGATGTCGCCCCTCCGGTGGAGGGCACGGTGTACCCGACAGGCGACGCGGACGGCTCGGTGACCGCACGGAACGGTGACGCGCAGGGCCCGGAGGCGGGCCCCGGCGTGGCCGTCCCGGCCGAGCCCGTACGCCCCGACACGCCGGCCGCGACGGCCGGCGGCGCGGGTGCGGCGACTGAGGGGGTCGTGCTTCCCTTCCCCGCCGACGTCGTCGGCGACCACATGCCGAGCGCCGGTTTCGCGCTCTCCACCGCGCCCACCGGCCGCAGGGTCCGGGCGCGGCTGGCGCGGTTCAACGCGCCGTGGCAGTCCTCGCAGGTAAGCGAGGTGCTGGAGCCGCTGATCTCGACCCACCGGGACGCCCACCCCAAGGCGGACGCGCGGCTGCTCCAGCGCGCCTTCGACACGGCGGCCCGCTGGCACTCCGGGCAGTACCGCAAGTCCGGCGACCCCTACATCACCCACCCGCTCGCGGTCGCCACGATCCTGGCCAACCTGGGCATGGACACCACGACCCTGGTCGCCGCGCTCCTGCACGACACCATCGAGGACACGGAATACACCCTCGACCAGATGCGGGCCGACTTCGGCGGCGAGGTGGCGCTGCTGGTCGACGGGGTGACCAAGCTCGACAAGGTCAAGCTGGGCGACGCCGCCAAGGCCGAGACGATCCGCAAGATGGTCGTCGCGATGGCCAAGGACCCGCGGGTGCTGGTGATCAAGCTGGCCGACCGGCTGCACAACATGCGTACCCTCACCTTCCTGCCCCGTCCGAAGCAGGAGCAGAAGGCGAAGGAGACGCTGGAGATCCTGGCCCCGCTGGCCCACCGGCTGGGTATGAACACGATCAAGTGGGAGCTGGAGGACCTGGCCTTCGGCACGCTCTTCCCGAAGCGCTACGAGGAGATCAACCGCCTCATCGGGGAGCACCAGCCGCAGCGCGAGGCGCTGCTGCGCCAGGTCACCCAGAAGGTGCAGACCGACCTGAAGGCCGCCAAGATCAAGGCGGAGACCACGGGGCGGCCGAAGCACCTCTACTCGATCTACCAGAAGATGATCGTGCGGGGTCGCGACTTCAACGACATCTACGACCTGGTCGGGGTGCGGATCCTGGTCGACACGGTGCGGGACTGCTACGCGGCGCTGGGCGTGATCCACGCCAACTGGCAGCCGGTGCCGGGCCGGTTCAAGGACTACATCGCGATGCCCAAGTTCAACATGTACCAGTCGTTGCACACGACGGTCATCGGGCCCACCGGCAAGCCGGTGGAGATGCAGATCCGCACGTACGCGATGCACCGCACCGCCGAGTTCGGCATCGCCGCGCACTGGAAGTACAAGGAGCACAAGGGCACCCAGATCGTCGGCCCGCCCGCGCACATCGACGAGATGACCTGGCTGCGCCAGCTGCTGGACTGGCAGCGCGAGGCGGCCGACCCGAGCGAGTTCCTCGACGCGCTGCGCTTCGACCTGTCCAGCCAGGAGGTGTACGTCTTCACCCCCAAGGGTGACGTCATCCCGCTGCCGACCGGCTCGACGCCCGTGGACTTCGCGTACGCGGTGCACACCGAGGTGGGGCACAAGTGCATCGGGGCGCGGGTCAACGGCAAGCTGGTGCCGCTGGAGTCGACGCTGTCCAACGGCGACGTGATCGAGATCTTCACGTCGAAGTCCGACACGGCCGGCCCGACGCAGGACTGGCTGGGCTTCGTCAAGAGCCCCCGCGCGCGTACGAAGATCCGGCAGTACTTCAACAAGGAGCGGCGCGAGGAGGCGATCGAGGCCGGCAAGGACGCGATCGTCAAGGCGATGCGCAAGCAGGGCATGCCGTTGCAGCGGATGCTCACCTCCGACGCGCTGATGGCGATCGCCCGGGACCTGCACCTGGCCGACGTGGCCTCGCTCTACGCGGCGGTCGGCGACAGCCAGGTCTCCGCCCAGTCGGTGGTGCAGAAGCTGATGGCTGCGTACGGCGGCGAGGAGGGCGCGGCGGAGGACATCGCCGAGACCGCCGTCGCCACCCGTCCGCCCCGCAGCCGGCAGAGCAGCGCCGACCCCGGCGTGGTCGTACGCGGGGTCAGCGACGTATGGATTAAGCTGGCGCGCTGCTGCACGCCGGTGCCGCCGGACTCGGTCTTCGGCTTCGTCACCCGCTCCGGCGGGGTCAGCGTGCACCGCGACGACTGCGCCAACGCCGAGGACCTGCGGGCGCAGGCCGAGCGGGTGGTCGAGGTCAGCTGGAAGCTCACCTCGGCGTCGACGTTCCTGGTCGCCATCCAGGTCGAGGCGCTGGACCGGCACAAGCTGCTCGCCGACGTGACCCGGGTGCTCTCCGAGGAGCGGGTGAACATCCTCTCCGCGACGGTCACCACCACCCGCGACCGGGTGGCGGTGAGCCGGTTCAGCTTCGAGATGGCGGACCCGAAGCACCTGGGCCACCTGCTGGCGGCGGTCCGCAAGGTCGACGGCGTCTTCGACGCCTACCGCGTCACCTCGGGCGCCTGACCCCGCCCGATCCTCCGCACGACGGCGCGCCCCGGCCCAACCGAGCCGGGGCGCCCCGCTCTGCACCCCGGCGTCCCTGCACCCGGCGCCCCCGCGTCCCTGCGCCCCTGCACCCCCCCTGCACCCCGGCGATCATGAGGTTGGCGGCAGCCAGGTAGATCGAGATCGCCGCCAACCTCATGATCGCCGGGGCGGGCCGGGGGTGGGCCGGGGAGAGCGGGTTGGGGTGGTGGGCCGGGGTGGGGACAGACGAGCGCCCGCCGGCGGGGCCGGCGGGCGCTCGTCGTACGGCTGGGTGTGGGTCAGCCCTGGGGGGCGCTCATGGTGAGCTTGTTGATGGTGACTTCCTTCTTCGGGTGGCCGCCGCCGGCCTGCTTCGCGAACGCCTTGTCGTCGCCGGCCGCCGCGACCTGCTTCACGAGGTCCATGCCGCCGGTGATGGTGCCCAGGACGGTGTAGTTCGGGTCCAGCGGCGAATCGCCGTAGACGATGAAGAACTGGCTGCCCGTGCTGCCCGGCTGGCCCGAGTTGGCCATCGCGATCACGCCCTCCGGGTACGGGGGCCGCTTGTCGGTGGGCAGGTTCTCCTCGGCGAGCCGGTAGCTCGGGCCGCCGGTGCCGTCGGTCTGCCGCCAGCCCTTGCCCGTCGCGCTCGGGTCGCCGCACTGGAGCACCTTGATGCCCTCGGTCACCAGCCGGTGGCACTTGCTGTTGTCGAAGAAGTTCTTCTCCGCCAGGTGGGTGAAGCTGCCCGCGGTGCAGGGCACCGCCGTACGGTCGATCGTGGCGGTGATCGGGCCCAGGTTGGTGTCGATCGTCATCGTCTGGGTGCCGGTGTTCGACTGCTGCACGGCCGGCAGCCCGACGTCCTTGATCTGCGGGGACCGCTGGTCGGTGGGGACCTCGGTCCAGGCGCACTGCACGTTGCCGGCCGCCGGGCCGGCGGTGTCGGTCTTGTCGTCGTCGCCGAGGGTGGTGACGAGCCAGACCGTGCCGGCGACGACGAGGACCAGGACCGAAGCGGCCCCCACGATCGCCTGGGTCTGCCGGCGCTTGCGGGCCCTGGCCGCGCGCTCGGCCATCTCCTTCTCGAGCCGGGCGCGCGCCGCCGCGCGCTGCCGCTCTCTGGTGGACGTCACGCCTGGATCCTCCTGGGCTGTCGGGTGGCGCGGTCGGTGCCGCTGAGGTTGGTGGGGCGGCCGGGTCAGCCGGCGCTCGGGCTGGCCGCCGGAGCGCCCGAGGCGGACGGCGCCGGTGCCGAGGTCCCCTGCGTCACGGGCTCACCGACGGTCAGGCTCTGCACGACCACGTCGTCGTCCTTGGGCTTGACCTTGGCTCCCGTCCCATTGTCCACGGTCGGCTTGGCACCGATCTTCGCCACCACGTCGATCCCACCGGTGACCCGGCCGATGATCGGGTACTTCGGGTCGGCCGTCGTGAAGTCCTTGAAGAACATCAGGAACTGGCTGCCGTTGGCGCCCGGCGGGTTGGCGATCATCGCGACCGTGCCCTTCGGGTAGGTCGCGGGCTGGCCCGCCGTGGGGCTCGCTGACGGCGACGGCGCGGTGGGGACGTTCTCGTCGTAGAACGAGTAGGTGGGGCCGCCGAGCCCGGTGCCGCTCGGGTCGCCGCAGCGCACCGCGCCCTCGGCGGTGATCTCGTGGCACTTGGTGTTGTCGTAGAACGACCGGCTGGCCAGGTGGGCGATGCTCGCCGCCGCGCACGGGGCGCCGGCCAGGTCCAGCTCGACGGTGATCGGCGCACCCTGGTTGGTGGTGACCGTCATCGGGCGTACGCCGTCGGTGGGCAGTCCCTGGGTGGCCGGGGTGCCGACATCCTTGAGGTTGGTGTTCGCGGTGGCGTCCTGCGGCGTCCACAGGCAGACGTCCTCGGCGGCCGTGTTCTCCTTCGGCTCGTCGTCGAAGGCGCCCAGCGCCCACGCCGAGCCGGCCACGATCAGCGCGAGGACGACGGCGACGCCGACGCCGGCCTGGATCTGCCGACGGCGTTTGACGGCGGCGGCCCGGCGGGCGAGTTGCCGGTCGAGCTTGGCGCGCGCCAGTTTGCGCTGCCGGTCCCTGCTGGAAGCCACCCGTGCTCCCCTTCCTCTACCCTGGTCGTCACCGGTGGTCGGGCGTCCTGCGCCCGTTCGACGGCGGGTGCGCCACGCCACACGCCCGCCAGAGTGTACGGCTACCGACTGGGAAAGTGGTGTACGAGGTCCGGGCCGGGTTTATCGGGACGCGTCACTGGGCCCGGTCGGGCCCACGGGACGCACGCGATCGTCGCCGCCCGCGCCACGCGATCGGCGCCACGCGGGACGCCTCGGACGCACGCGCAGAACCTCCTCGACCCGCCCGATAGGCTGCAGACGGGGAACAAGCTCGACGGAAGGGGAGCGGACGTGCTCGTGGCCGGCTTTCCCGCGGACGCCTTCGGCACCAACTGCTACGTGGTCGCCGCCGCGCCGGGGGAGCAGTGCGTGGTGGTCGATCCCGGCATCGGGGTGCTCGACCGGCTCGACGCCCTGCTGGCCGAGCATCGGCTGCACCCGGCCGCCGTCCTGCTCACCCACGGCCACCTCGACCACACGTTCTCGGTGGCGCCGGTCTGCGGCGCACGCGGCATCACCGCGTACGTGCACCCGGGCGACCGGGAGATGCTCGCCGACCCGGCCAAGGGGCTGTCGGCGGATCTCACCTCGCTCTTCGGTGGGCGGCTGCCGTACACCGAGCCGGAGGACGTCGCCGAGCTGACCGACGGCGCCACGCTCGCCCTCGCCGGGTTGGAGATCACCGTCGACCACGCCCCGGGCCATACCGGCGGGTCGGTGCTCTTCCGACTGCCGGCCGCCGGCTCGTCGTGGGAGGCGGAGCAGCTCTGCCTCTCGGGCGACGTCCTGTTCGCCGGCTCGATCGGCCGCACCGACCTGCCGGGCGGCAGCATGACGAGGATGGTCACCAGCCTCCGGGACAAGATCCTCCCGCTGGCCGACGACACCGTCGTGCTGCCCGGCCACGGCCCCGCGACCACCATCGGCCGCGAGCGCGCGACCAACCCGTACCTCCTCGAGGTGGCGGGTGGCGGCGCGCGACCGGCGGCCCCCGCCCGCGGCCTCTAGCCGGCCGCACCGACTTCTCGCCCCGCGGCCTCCAGCCGGGCCGCACCGACTTCTCGCCCCGCGGCCGTGGCCGGCCGCGCCGACTCTTCGCCCGCGCCGACCGCGCGGGACCGCGAACGGAGCATCATGAGCAAGCCCACGCCCATCTCCGGCTTCCCGGAGTGGACGCCCGCGCAGCGGATGATCGAGCAGTACGTCCTCGACAGGATCCGCGACACCTTCGAGCTGTACGGCTTCGCCCCGCTGGAGACCCGCGCGGTGGAGCCGCTGGACCAGCTGTTGCGCAAGGGGGAGACCTCCAAGGAGGTCTACCTGATCCGGCGGCTTCAGGCCGACGCCGACGCCGACGGCCCGGCCGGCGACGACGCGCTCGGCCTGCACTTCGACCTGACCGTGCCGTTCGCCCGCTACGTGCTGGAGAACGCCGGCAAGCTTCAGTTCCCGTTCCGCCGCTACCAGATCCAGAAGGTGTGGCGGGGCGAGCGGCCACAGGAGGGGCGCTACCGCGAGTTCCTCCAGGCCGACATCGACATCGTCGACCGTGACACCCTCGCCCCGCACCACGAGGCGGAGATGCCGCTGGTGATCGGCGACGCGCTGCGCTCGCTGCCGATCCCGCCGGTGAGGATCCAGGTCAACAACCGCAAGATCTGCGAGGGCTTCTACCAGGGCATCGGGCTGACCGACCCGGAGTCGGCCCTGCGCGCGGTGGACAAGCTCGACAAGATCGGTCCGGCGAAGGTGGCCGAACTGCTGGCGCAGACCGCCGGGGCGAGCGAGGCGCAGGCCAAGGCGGTCCTGTCGCTGGCGGAGATCTCCGCCCCGGACGCCTCCTTCGCCGACGCCGTCCGCGCGCTGGGCGTCAGCGACCCGATGCTCGACGAGGGCGTCGAGGAGCTGGTCCGGGTGGTGGAGACCGCCGCCGCGCACTCCCCGGGTCTGTGCGTGGCCGACCTGCGCATCGCCCGGGGCCTGGACTACTACACCGGCACGGTCTACGAGACGCAGATGGTCGGCTACGAGCGGTTCGGCTCGATCTGCTCCGGCGGCCGGTACGACAACCTGGCCAGCGCCGGCGCCACCCGCTTCCCGGGGGTGGGCATCTCGATCGGGGTGACCCGGCTGCTGGGGCTGCTCTTCGGCGCCGGCGCGCTGTCGGTGTCGAGGGACGTGCCGACCTGCGTCCTGGTCGCGGTGACCAGCGAGGAGCAGCGCGCCGCCAGCAACCGGGTGGCCGAGGCGCTGCGGTCGCGGGGCGTGCCGACCGAGGTGTCGCCGAGCGCGGCGAAGTTCGGCAAGCAGATCCGCTACGCCGAGCGGCGGGGCATCCCGTACGTCTGGTTCCCCGGGGTGGACGGCGCGGCCGACGAGGTGAAGGACATCCGTTCCGGCGAGCAGGCCGCCGCCGCGGCGGGGGAGTGGACGCCGCCCCGGGCGGACCTCAGGCCGCTGGTCAGCTGAGACATTACTGGCGCGTACGCGCGATCGGACCTACGGTGGCGTAAGTTACGCCACCGTAGGGAGATCGTCGTGACCGCACTCAGCCAGACCGCCCTGCTCCTCGAACTGGAACCGGTCGTCGAGAAGAACCTCGACCGGCACCTGGCCGTCGCCAAGGAGTGGTTCCCGCACGAGTACGTGCCGTGGAGCGAGGGGCGCACCTTCGACGGGCCGCTGGGCGGCGAGGCGTGGGCGGAGAGCGACTCGACGATCCCCGACGTGGCCCGTACCGCGCTGATCGTCAACCTGCTGACCGAGGACAACCTGCCCTCGTACCACCACGAGATCGCCACCCTCTTCGGCCGCGACGGCGCCTGGGGCACCTGGGTGCACCGGTGGACCGCCGAGGAGGGCCGGCACGGCACCGCCATCCGCGACTACCTCACCGTCACCCGGGCGGTTGACCCGGTGGCGCTGGAGCGGGCCCGCATGACGCACATGTCCGCCGGCTACGCCAACGTCCACGACGACGAGGTGCTGCACTCCCTGGCGTACGTCTCGTTCCAGGAGCTGGCCACCCGGATCTCGCACCGCAACACCGGTCGGGTCACCGGCGACCCGGCGTGCGAGGCGCTGCTGGCCCGGGTCGCGGCCGACGAGAACCTGCACATGGTCTTCTACCGCAACCTGCTGGCCGGGGCCTTCGAGCTGGCGCCGAGCCAGGCGATGCGGGCGGTCGCCGACGTGGTGGCCGACTTCCAGATGCCCGGCAACGGCATCGACGGCTTCGCCCGCAAGTCCGTGGCGATCGCCCTCGCCGGCATCTACGACCTGCGTCAGCACCGCGACGACGTGGTGGCGCCGGTGCTGCGCCAGTGGGACGTGTTCAACGTGACCGGGCTCGACGCCGACGGCGAGGCCGCCCGCGACCAGATCGCGGCGCACCTCGACGACCTGGAGCGCGCCGCCGCCCGCTTCGAGGAGAAGCGCGACGCCCGCGCCGCCCGCCTGGCCGCCCGCTGATCCCGGCCCGACGACAGGACCGTCGATCATGCAGTCGTGGCGGGGGACGGAACGCCTGAACCACCGGGATCCCGGCACCACAACTGCATGATCGACTACTCGGTGGGCGCGGGGTCCAGGGGGAAGAGGAGGCAGGTCGAGGTGGCGTGGGCGACCAGGCGCGCCTTCGCGTCGAGCAGCTTCGCCTCCGCCAGGGCCGTGCGGCGACCACTCTGCAGGACGGTGCCCTCGCAGCGCAGCGTGCCGCTCGCGACGGTGACCGGGCGGAGGAACTTCACGTTCAGGTCCAGCGAGGTGTAGCCGACCCCGGCCGGCAGGGTGGTGTGCACCGCGCACGCCGCGGCGGTGTCCAGCAGGGTGGAGATGACCCCGCCGTGCACGGTGCCGAGTGGGTTGTAGTGGAACTCCTGCGGGACGAGTTCGACGGCCACCCACCCCTCGTCGGCCTCCATCCGGGACATGTCGACCAGGTGCATGATGGGCGGCGCCGCCAGCTCGCCCGCGATCATCGCGCGGAGCAGCTCCAGGCCGCCGCGCCGGCCGACGTGCGCGGCGTTGATGCCCGGGTCGGACCACGAGAAGGTGCGGCTGCGCGCCGGATCCTGCGTCTGCGTCATGGACTCAGCCTGGCAGCGCGTTGCTGAGTCTGTCAATCAGACCTAGCCTGGAGCGCATGAGACCCGCGGCACTGGACTGGTCGGTGGAGAACTGCACCATCGCCCGGGCGATGGAGATCCTCGGCGAACGGTGGACCCTCGTCGTCCTGCGCGAGGTCTTCAACGGCGTCCGCCGCTTCGACGACATGCGGGTGCGCACCGGCGTCCCCCGGCAGGTGCTGACCAACCGGCTGGCGATGCTGGTGGAGCGGGGTGTCCTGCGGCGCGAGCCCTACCGTGAGCCCGGCAGCCGGGAGCGCCACGAGTACCGGCTGACCGGGATGGGGCTCGACCTGTGGCCGGTGCTGGTCGCCGTCCTCGGCTGGGGGGACCGCTACCTGGCCGACCCGGAGGGCTCACCGTTGACGGTCGCGCACCGCGACTGTGGCGGCGAGGTCCGCGTCGAGCTGCACTGCGAGCGCGGGCACGAGGTCGTCCGGCCGCGCGACGTGGTGCCGCGTCCGGGGCCCGGGGCGCGCCGCCGCGCCGGCTGACCGTCCGGCGGCGAGCGGATCGGCCGGGGGCCGGGGCCGGCGCGACGCGCGTCGACCAGCAGGGTGCCGTCATGGGTCGCCCGGTCGCGCGTACCGGATGGTGGGACGGTGGGCGGAGCATATAGACGTACGTCTGTGTCCACAATGTTTCGGGCCGATGGCCGCGGCAGCCGGGGCGAAAAGGACAAAGTCGGGTCTTGCATACGTACTCAAGTATGTGAATACTTCAGTGAGCTCGGCCGGTACCCCCAGATCGGCAGGGCTGCTCCCGGCTCGTGTCGCCCCGGCGCGGGTCAGTCACCCCCTTCTGGAGGTTGTTGCATGCGACCCACGAGGTCCTCGCTCCGTCGTGCCGCCGTCGTCGCCGCGGCCGGCGCCATGGTCGCCGGCTCGCTGATCGGCGCGCCCGCCCAGGCCGCACCCTCGTTCGCTTCGCCCGACGCCGCCGCCGGCCTGGCCGAGCGCCTCGGCGACCGGTCCGCCGGCGCGTACGCCGACGCCAACGGCAAGATGGTCGTCACCGTGACCGACGCGCTCGCCGCCCGGCAGGTCAGCGCCGCCGGCGCCACCCCGAAGATCGTCAAGCGCGGCGCCAGCGAGCTGGCCCGGGCCACCTCGGAGCTGGACCGCTCCGCCAAGATCCCCGGCACCGCGTGGTGGACCGACCCGGCCACCAACCAGGTCGTCGTCTCCGTCGACAGCACCGTCACCGGCGCCAAGCTGGAGCGCGTCAAGGCCGCCGCCGAGCGGATGAACGGCGCGATCCGGATCGAGGCCGAGGCCGGCGTGCTCGGCACCCGCATCTCCGGCGGCCAGGCCATCTACGCCGGTGGCGGCGGTCGCTGCTCGCTCGGCTTCAACGTCCGCAGCGGCACCACCTACTACTTCCTGACCGCCGGGCACTGCACCAACATCTCGGCCAGCTGGTACAGCAACTCCGCCCAGACCAGCCTGCTGGGCAGCCGCACCGGCACCAGCTTCCCGGGCAACGACTACGGCATCGTGCGGCACAACAACTCCGCCAACGCCGCCGGCAACGTCTCCCTCTACAACGGCAGCTTCCGGGACATCACCGCCGCCGGCAACGCCTACGTCGGCCAGTCGGTGCAGCGCTCCGGCAGCACCACCGGCCTGCGCAGCGGCTCGGTGACCGCGCTCAACGCCACGGTGAACTACGCCGAGGGCTCGGTCTCCGGCCTGATCCGCACCAACGTCTGCGCCGAGCCGGGCGACAGCGGCGGCTCGCTGTTCAGCGGCACCATCGCCCTGGGTCTGACCTCCGGTGGCAGCGGCAACTGCCGCACCGGTGGCACGACCTACTTCCAGCCGGTCGGTGAGGCGCTGAGCCGCTACGGCGTCAGCATCTTCTGATCGATCGCACCGCAACGGGCCGCCGGGTGATCCCGGCGGCCCGTCCGCGTGCCCGGAGCGGTTCGCCGGACTGGAGCGGGCAGGTCGGGGTACGTTCCCGTCGGTGAGCGCCCCCGTGAACCCGCCCGCCGACGCCACCGCGTCCGCCTGGGCCCCGCTGCGACTCGCCGCGTTCCGCAGCCTCTGGCTGGCGGTGCTGGCCAGCAACGTGGGCACCTGGATGCAGACCGTCGGTGCCCAGTGGCTGCTCGTCGACGAGGCCAACGCCTCGACCCTGGTGTCGCTGGTGCAGACCGCCAGCATGCTGCCCGTGCTGCTGCTCGCCCTGCCCGCCGGCGCGTTGGCGGACACCCTCGACCGCCGCCGGCTGCTGATCGGCGTGCAGGGCTTCCTGGCCGCCGTCGGCGTACTGCTGACGGGCCTCACCGCCGCCGGCCGGATGCCGCCGGCGCTGCTGCTCACCCTCACCTTCGCGCTCGGCGTCGGTCAGGCGCTGACCCTGCCGGCCTGGCAGGCGGTCATCCCCGAGCTGGTGCCCCGCTCCCAGCTCGTCTCGGCCTCGGCGCTCGGGTCGATCAGCGTGAACCTGGCCCGCGCGGTCGGACCTGCGGTGGCCGGCGTGCTGGTCGCCCGGGCCGGCGTCGCCACCGTCTTCGCCGTCAACGCGGTGTCGTTCGCCGTCTTCGCGCTGGCCCTGCTGCGCTGGCGGCCCGAACGGACCGGCGGCGACGACCTGCCCGAGCGGTTCACGGCCGCGCTGCGCGCCGGCGGCCGGTACGTGCGGCACTCCCCGGTCGTCCGCCGGATCCTGCTGCGCGCGGCGCTGTTCGTGGTGCCGGGCAGCGCACTGTGGGCGCTGCTGCCCCTGGTCGCGAGCCGCCGCCTGCACCTGGGCGCGGGCGGGTACGGCGTGCTGCTCGCCGCGCTCGGCGTCGGCGCGGTGGCCGGCGCCCTCGTGTTGCCCCGGATCCGGCTGGCGCTCAGCACCAACCGGCTCCTGCTGCTGGCCGGCCTGGTCTACGCCGCCGTCCTGGTGGTGCTCGCCCTGGCGCCGGGCCCGGTGCCGGTCGCCCTGGCCCTGGTGCCCGCCGGCATGGCCTGGATGACCGTGCTGTCGAGCGTCAACGCCGCCATGCAGCTCTTCCTGCCCGGCTGGGTACGCGCCCGCGGCCTCTCGGTCTACCAGATGGTCTTCGCCGGCGGGCAGGCGCTCGGCGCGGTCGCCTGGGGCGCGCTCGGCGAGCTGACCAGCCTCGTGGTGGCGCTCGCCGTGGCGGCCGGGACGATGGCCGTCGGCGCGGTGACCGTGCCGCTCTGGCCGCTGCGGGAGACCCGTGGTCTCGACCGGGACCCGGCGGTCTGGTGGCCCGAGCCGCACCTGACGCTGCCCGCGGACCCGCGCAGCGGGCCGGTGCTGGTGACCGTCTCCTACACGGTGCCGTCGGAGCGGCAGGCGGAGTTCGTCGCGGCGATGCGCCTGGTGGGGCGGTCCCGACGACGTACGGGGGCGATGCGCTGGGGCCTGTTCCGCACGGGCGAACGGGCGGACGGCTTCGTCGAGGTCTACCAGGTGCCCTCCTGGGAGGAGCACCTGCGCCAGCACGGCGGCCGGCTCACCGGCGCCGACCGTGGGGTCGAGGAGCGGGCCCGGGCGCTGACCGTCGGGGAGATCGTGGTGAACCACCTCCTGCCGGCCGACCCACGCGACTGACCGCGCCGTGCCCCGCCCCGGCTTCCCGGCGGGGGCTGTCCGGCTTCCTCGCGGGGACGCCCGGCTTCGTCGGGAGCCGCCCGCCGGCGGCGACGCGCCGCCGCCGGTCAGCGGGTCAGCCCGGCGTCGCCGAGCACGGCGAGGCCCTCGCCGAGGTCGCACTCCACGGTCAGGGTCAGCAGGTCGGCCCCCTCCACGGAGAAGGAGAGCGTCTCCGCCGGGCGGGACATGGTGGTCGTCCGGCCCGGCCCGGGCTGCCGGGTCAGGCTGTCGTCGGGCTGCCGGATGGTCACCACGGCGCTGATCCGTACGGCCGACTCCGGGTCCTGCCCCGGCGGGTACCAGGCCCGGAAGGTGGCCGAGAAGTCGAGGTAGCGCCGCTTCAGCGGGTAGCTGACCGAGCGGCTGCGGTCCTCGCCGTCGTTGGTCGGGCAGGAGAGCGCGACCGGGTGCGGCAGGTCGGTCCGGCCGGCGAACGTGCGCGGCAGCGGGCGCAGGTAGCCGGCGCCGGTCTCGGGCGTCAGCGCGTCGAGGTACGTCCGGCCCGGCTCGACGCTGCCGGTGGTGGCCGGGGTGGTGACCGGCGCGGTGGCGCTAGTAGACACCCGGGACGGACTCGGCGGCGGGGTGGGCCGCGCGTCCTGACCCTGCCGGGGCCACTGCCAGGCGAGCACGGCGACGAGCAGGCTGGCCAGACCGATCGACGCACCGGTCTTCTCGCCGGGCGTCAGACCGCGCCGGCGGGGGGAGTCCGTGCCGGTCGACGGCTCGGTCATGGGGATTCACCTGCGCAAGATCGAGGGGCGGTTCATTATCCCGACTCGGCGGTGACGAGGCGTTCCCGAACGGTGACGGGTTGCCGACAGCGATCTTGCCGGCTTTCTGGGATAAATACGCGCCCGTGCCCCGCCGCCACCCGTCGCACGACGCCGGACGGCGGCCGGACGGCCACCGACGTGAGGAGCACGAGATGACCTCGGACCAGCAGGGCCCCCCGCTGCCGCCGCCTCCCGTCCCGGGCGGCCCGGCCGGGCCGAAGCCGCGCGGAGGCAGCCGCTGGCCCCTGGTGGCGGTCGGCGCCGCCGCGCTGGCCGTCGTGCTCGGCCTGCTGGCCACGGTGCTGTCGCTGCGGGCGCTCGACCAGGCCAACGACGCCCGGGACATCGCCCAGGCGGCCGGGGCGGGCCGGGTGGACGAGCGGCCGGGCGCCGACGAGCCGGCGGAGACATCGACCGCTCCGGCACCGGCGACGACCGGGGCGGAGCCGCCGCCGCCGGAGCCGAGCCTCAGCGGGGGCGCCGAGCCGACGCTCGACCCGCGGACCCAGTTCAAGGAAAAGTACGTCGACGAGCGCCTCACGCTGCGGGCCAACTGCGGCACAGACCTGGACATCGACCTGGACAAGCCCGAGGTGCGGGTCAGCGACGGCGAGGAACTGCGGTTCACCGCCCGTTGCGGTGGGAACTCGTCGTACTTCAACCTGGCCAGCAGGGCGAGGGGCGCCCAGGTCGACGCCACGGCGCTCAGCGCCGCGGACTGCGACGAGCGGATCGCGAAGGGTGCCATCGGCACGGACATCAACATCCCTGCCCGCAAGGGCGTGGTGCTGTGCATCCGGACCTCCCTGACCGAGGCCCGGGAGCGCGGCGACACCTGGAAGATGGCCCTGGTGCAGGTCACCGACGTCAACGACGACGGCACGGTGGTGCTGACCGCGAAGGCCTGGGACATTCCGCTGTAGGGGCGGGAACGGACCCGCGTCGCCGGCCGGACCCCGCCTCCCTCACCCCGCAACGGGGGGCGGGGGAGGGCTGACAGAATGCCAGGGGTAACGGTGTACCGCAGATGAGGAGACGCTAGTCGTGATCCGTACCCATGACGCCGGCAGCCTGCGCGCGACGGACGCCGGCACCACGGTGACGCTCGCCGGGTGGGTGGCCCGCCGGCGCGACCACGGCGGCGTGATCTTCGTCGACCTGCGCGACGGCTCCGGCGTGGTCCAGGTGGTGTTCCGCGAGGAGGACGCGCACGCGCTGCGCAACGAGTTCTGCGTCCGGGTGACCGGCGAGGTGACCCGCCGCCCCGGGGGCAACGAGAACCCGGAGCTGCCGACCGGCGAGATCGAGGTGACCGCCGCCGAGCTGGAGGTGCTCTCCGAGGCGGCGCCGCTGCCCCTGCCGGTGGACGACCAGGTCGAGGCCGGCGACGACATCCGGCTGCGCTACCGCTACCTCGACCTGCGCCGCAGCGGCCCGGCGAAGGCGATGCGGCTGCGCTCGCGGGCCAACCAGCTCGCCCGCACGGTGCTGCACGAGCGCGACTTCCTGGAGATCGAGACCCCGACGCTGACCCGCTCCACGCCGGAGGGCGCGCGCGACTTCCTGGTGCCGGTGCGCCTCCAGCCCGGCAGCTGGTACGCGCTGCCGCAGTCGCCGCAGCTGTTCAAGCAGCTGCTGATGGTCGGCGGCATGGAGCGGTACTACCAGATCGCCCGCTGCTACCGCGACGAGGACTTCCGCGCCGACCGGCAGCCCGAGTTCACCCAGCTCGACATCGAGATGTCCTTCGTCACCGAGGACGACGTCATCGACCTCGGTGAGGCGATCGTCTCGGCGCTGTGGAAGGACCTGGCCGGCCACGAGATCTCCCGGCCGATCCCGCGCATCACCTGGCACGACGCGATGGCCCGCTACGGCTCCGACAAGCCCGACCTGCGCTACGGCGTCGAGCTGACCGAGCTGACCGACTACCTGCGCGGCACCGAGTTCCGGGTCTTCGCCGGCGCGATCGACGCGGGCGGCTACGTTGGCGCGGTCGTCATGCCCGGCGGCGCGTCGCAGAGTCGCAAGGAACTCGACGGCTGGCAGGACTGGGCCAAGGCGCGCGGCGCGCGCGGCCTGGCGTACGTGGTGCTCGACGCCGAGACCGGCGAGGCGCGCGGGCCGGTGGCGAAGAACCTCTCCGCCGAGCACCTGGGCGGGCTCGCCGACGCGGTCGGCGCGAAGCCGGGCGACGCGGTCTTCTTCGCGGCCAGCACGAACACCCGCGAGGCGCAGGAGCTGTTGGGCGCGGCCCGCATCGAGATCGCCAAGCGCGCCGGGCTGGTCGACGAGAGCGCCTGGGCGTTCTGCTGGGTGGTCGACGCGCCCATGTTCGAGCGTACGGACGAGGGCGGCTGGACGGCCGTGCACCACCCGTTCACCTCGCCGAACGCCGAGTGGGTCGACCGGTTCGAGGAGGCGCCGGACCGGGCGCTGGCGTACGCGTACGACATCGTCTGCAACGGCAACGAGATCGGCGGCGGCTCCATCCGTATCCACCGGGGCGACGTGCAGAAGCGGGTCTTCGACCTGCTCGGCATCACTCCCGAGGAGGCGCAGGACAAGTTCGGCTTCCTGCTGGAGGCGTTCAAGTACGGCGCCCCGCCGCACGGCGGCATCGCGTTCGGCTGGGACCGGGTCTGCATGCTGCTCGCCGGCGCGGACTCGATCCGCGAGGTGATCGCCTTCCCGAAGACCCGGGGTGGCTTCGACCCGCTGACCGGCGCGCCGACGCCGATCACCGGCCAGCAGCGCGCCGAGGCCGGCATCGACGCCAAGCCGAAGGCCGCGGCGGCGCCGCACACCGGCACGGCCGGCCCGGCCGCCCCGGTCGCCGACCCCACCTGACCGACGCCTCCCGGGCCCGGGCCCGGGCTCCCGGGCCCGCCCCGGCTCGCGCTCGTGTGTCGATCAAGAGGTTTGCGTCATGATCTGCGCGACGACATGACGCAAACCTCTTGATCGTCCGTGGGAGTGCAGTGCGGAGGGGACGGACATGACGCTGCTCGTGGTGGGAGCCAGCGGGTACCTCGGCGGCGAGGTCTGCCGGCGGGGGAGCGGGTGGTGGGGACGTACCACTCGGGCCGGGTCGAGGTGCCGGGCGTCGAGACGCGCCGGCTCGACGTGACGGACCGGGCCGCCGTGCGCGAGCTGGTCGCCCGCGTCCGCCCCGAAGCCGTGGTCGGCACCCCCTACCGGTACGGCGACTGGGCGGTGACCGCCGACGGGGCCGCCCACGTCGCGTACGCCGCCGCCGAGGCGGGAGCCCGGCTGGTGCACATCTCCAGCGACGCGCTGCACGCCGGACGCCCCGAGCCGTACGGCGACGACGAGCCACCCAGCCCGGTGTTCCCGTACGGGGCGGCCAAGGCGGCGGCCGAGACGGCGGTGCGCGTCCTCGACCCGGGCGCGGCGCTGGTGCGTACCTCCCTGATCGTCGGGGAGGGGAGCAAGCAGATCCAGCTCTGCCGCGACGCGCTCGCCGGCCGGGCGAGCCTGTTCACCGACGAACTGCGCTGTCCGATCGACGTCACCGACCTGGCCGCCGCCGTGCTGGAACTGCTCGGCACCGACTACGCCGGCCCGCTCAACGTGGCCGGTCCGGACGCGGTCAGCCGCGCGGAACTGGGCCTGCTGGTCGCCGCGCACACCGGCATCGACCCGGCCGGCATGAAAACCACCGCCGGCGCCGCCGCCGGCGTGCTCCGTCCGGCCGAGGTGCGCCTCGACTCCACCCGTGCCGCCGGACTGCTCCGCACCCGCCTGCGCGGAGTGCGTGAACTACTGACCCCCTGACCCGCCCGGGCCCCGTGCCGATGACGCACAGTTTCTATGCATAACTATTGTGCAGGGAAACTGTGCACAGCTATTGTGCATCCATGGAGAACGAGCGACCCACCGCCCCGCGTACCGTCCGCCTGGACGCCCGGCAGGTGCGCACCCTCGCCCATCCGCTGCGGATGCGGCTGCTCGGCACGCTGCGCGTGGACGGTCCCGCCACCGCGACCACGCTGGCCGGGAAGCTGGACACCAACACCGGGGCGACCAGCTACCACCTGCGCCAGCTCGCCGAGGTGGGACTGGTGACGGAGGACCCCGACCGGGGCACCGGCCGGCAGCGGTGGTGGCGGGCGGCGCACGACATCAGCAACTTGGAGCCGACCGACTTCGACGACGACCCGGACGCCCGGGCGGCGGTGCAGTGGATCCAGGCCGACCAGGTGCGGCTGCTGGCCGAGCAGGCCGAGCGCTGGATGGCCGTCGCACACGGCTACTCCCGGCAGTGGCGCGACGCCGCCGGGATGAGCGATGTGCTGCTGAGGCTCGGCCCGGCACGCCTGCGGGCCCTCAACGACGAGGTGTGGCAGCTGCTCCAGCGCTACCGCGACGAACCGGTGGCCGACGAGCCGGAAGCGGAGTCGGTGCTCTTCTTCCTGGCCGCCTTCCCCCGGGTGGAGGAGGGGCGGTGAGCGCGCTGTCCGTACGCCAGGTCCGGCGCCGCTTCCTGGTGCTGCACGGGCTGCGCTGGCTGCCCACCGGCCTGATGGTCCCGGTGATGATCCTGCTCATGCAGGAGCGCGGCCTGACGCTGTCGCAGATCGGCCTGGTGACGGTCGCCCAGGGCCTCGTCGTGCTGGCCCTGGAGCTGCCCACCGGCGGCCTCGCCGACGCCCTCGGGCGCCGCCCGGTGCTGGTGGTGGCCTGGCTGGTCAACCTCGGCTCGCTCGCGCTCTTCGCCGTGGCCGACTCGTTCGCGCTGTTCTTCCTGGTCTGGGCGTTGCAGGGGGTATTCCGGGCGCTCGACAGCGGCCCGATGGAGTCCTGGTACGTCGACGCCACGCTCGCCGCCGACCCGGACGCCGAGTACGAACCGGGCCTCGGCCACGCCGGCACCGTCGTCGGCGTCGCCATGGCCGCGGGCGCCCTGCTCGGCGGCGGCCTGGTCGCGCTGGGGCCGATCGGGCCCATCAGCGCGCTGACCGTGCCGGTGCTGGTCGCGATCGCGCTCCAGGCGGCGGCCCTGGTCGCCCTGTTGGTGCTGCTGGTCGAGGTCCGCCCGGGCAGCGGCGCCGGCGCGCTGCGGGCGTCGGTCGCCGAGGCGCCCCGGATGGTCGGGCAGGCGTTCGGGCTGCTGCGCCGGTCCCGGGTGCTGCTGGCCCTGGTCTGCGTGGAGTTGTTCTGGGGCTTCGGAATGGTCACCTTCGAGTCGCTCCTGCCGGTCCGGCTGGCCGAGGTGGTCGGCGACCCGGACCGGGCGGCGGCGCTGCTGGGGCCCGCCAGCTCGGCGGCCTGGCTCGCCGGGGCGGCCGGCGCGGCGCTCACCCCGCTGCTGCTGCGGTGGCTGGGCGCCGCGCCGAGCGCCGCCCTGCTGCGGATCGTGCAGGGCGCGACCATCGTCGGGATGGGCCTGCTGGCCGGGCCGGTCGGGGTGCTGGTCGCCTACCTCGCCTGCTACACCGTGCACGGGGCGTCCAACCCGCTGCACATGGGGCTGCTGCACCGGCAGGTCGACGGCCCCTACCGGACCAGCGTGATCTCGCTGAACTCGATGATGGGCCAACCCGGGTTCGCGGTCGGCGCCATCGTGCTGACCGCGCTCGCCGACACGGTCAGCGTCAGCGCCGCGATGCTGGTCGGCGCCGTGGTGCTGGCCCTCGCCGCGCCGCTCTACCTGCCGGCCTGGCGGGCCCGCCACCGCGCCCCGGCCACCGAGGCGGTCCCGGGTGCTGGTCCGGTCCCGGGTGTTGGTCCGGTCCCGGCCAGCGATGCGGTCCCGGGCGCCCGTACCGGGTCGGGTCCGGTCCCCGACGCGGTGGCGGCGCCCGCCTCCGCCCCGACGCAGGGCACCTGACAGCGCCGGGCACTCAGGCCAGGTGCACCGAGCTGCGGGCCAGGGCGCCGGTGAAGCCGAGCCGCCGGTAGAGCCGGATCGCCCCGACGTTGACGCTGTAGACGCCGAGCGCGACGGTGTCGTGGCGGGCGAGCAGGGCCCGGGTCATCGCGGCGGTCAGCGCCGCGCCCAGTCCCCGCCCCCGCAGGTCGGGGGCGACGGTCAGTCCGGCGAGGAAGCCGATGTCTCCCCGGCTGCGGTCGGCGCCGCAGGCGACGAGCCGGTCGCCGTCGCGGATGCCGTACCAGTCGACGATCCGCGGGTCGCCCGGGCGGGAGGTGGTGGTCGGGAACGCCTCGTCGATGAGGGAGGTCAGCGCCGGGTGGTCGGCTGCGGTGAGCCGGACCACCCGCTCCTCGTCGGGCTGGCGCGGCGGCGCGACGGTGGTCCAGAGGAAGTCCCACTCGTCGTGCCGGGCCACGGCCAGCCGGCCGGGCAGCGCCGCCGGGTCGAGCCGCGGCAGGTGCAACCACTGGCCGGGCCGCAGCGCGTCCCGCGCGACCAGGTCGGCGAAGAGCTCGACCGCCGGCCCGGGGGCGCCGATCGCGCCGCCGCGCGGGCCATGCTCCGCCGGCAGCAGCCAGCCCACCGAGGTGCCGCGCCGCCAGCCGCGCGGCACCTCGCCGCGGGTGAGCGCGTGCCGGGCGTACGGGTGGTGACCGGCGGCCGCCAGGATGGCGTCCCGCCCCTCCAGGACCTGGTCGGCGATGATCATGTCAGCAAGCCTAGGACGCGCTCCGGCCTCCTGCCGGCGGACCCGGCGTCCGGCCGCCGGCAAAACCTGCCCGGAGACCGTGCCGCTCCACGGTGGAGATTGGCGAGCGGACCGATTGGGTACATCCCGCGCCGACCCACTGGGAACCCCCACCGGAGGAACGCCATGCTCGCCATTCTCGCGGCGGTCGTTTTCGGCTTCGCCCTGCTCATCGACCTGCTGGACACCAACTTCGGTGCTCCCGACCTGTTCAACTGGAACACCCTCGTGCTGATCGGCCTGCTGCTGCTCTCCCTCTACCTGGCCGGGGTCGGCCGGGGCCCGCGCGGCGGTGGCGGCGGCGGTGGCGGCCGGTGGTACCGGGGCCGGCGCCCCGGCCGCGGCTGACCGCAATCGATCATCGCGGGCCCGGTCCCACGGCGTGCTTCCGGCGCCGTGGGCCGGGCCCGGTACTGTTCCCGTGATGGAGTCCGACGCCCTCTTCTCCCTCGGTGAACCCGCCGGAGCGCCCCCCACGCCCGCGGGTTCCGTCGGTGTGGACGGGTTCACGGCGGTGGGGGAGGACTCGCCGCTGCCCGTCCGGATGCGCCCGCGCAGCATCGACGAGCTGGTCGGGCAGGACCACCTGCTCGCGCCGGGTGCCCCGCTGCGCCAGCTCGTCTCGGCCACGGCGCCGATGTCGGTCATCCTCTGGGGCCCGCCCGGCAGCGGCAAGACGACCATCGCGCACCTGGTGGCGCGGGCCACGGACCGCCGGTTCGTCGCCATGTCGGCCCTCACCGCCGGGGTCAAGGACGTGCGCGCGGTGATCGAGACCGCCCGCCGCCAGCGCCGTTCCGGCGGCCCGCAGACCGTGCTCTTCATCGACGAGGTGCACCGGTTCAGCAAGACCCAGCAGGATTCGCTGCTCGCCGCCGTCGAGGACCGCACGGTCACGCTGCTCGCGGCGACCACCGAGAACCCGTACTTCTCGGTCATCTCGCCCCTGTTGTCGCGGTGCGTGCTGCTCACCCTCCAGCCGCTGGACGACGCGGCGGTGCGCGACCTGCTGCGCCGCGCGGTCGCCGACGAGCGTGGCCTCGGCGGCGCGCTCACCCTCGAGGCCGAGGCCGAGGACCATCTCGTACGCCTCGCGGCCGGCGACGTACGCAAGGCGCTGACGGCGCTGGAGGCGGCGGCGGCCTCCGCCACGGCCCTCGGCGCCGGGCGGATCGACCTCGCCACCGCCGAGCAGGCGGTCGACGTGGCGGCCGTGCGCTACGACCGGGCCGGCGACGCCCACTACGACGTGACCAGCGCCTTCATCAAGAGCATGCGCGGCTCCGACGTGGACGCCGCGCTGCACTGGCTGGCCCGGATGCTGGTCGCCGGCGAGGACGCCCGGTTCATCGCCCGTCGCCTGGTCATCTTCGCCAGCGAGGACGTCGGCATGGCCGACCCGACCGCGCTGAGCGTGGCCACCGCCGCCGCCCACGCCGTGGAGTACGTCGGGCTGCCCGAGGCGCAGCTCAACCTCGCCCAGGCGGTGATCCACCTGGCCACCGCGCCGAAGTCCAACTCGGCGACCACCGCGATCGGCGCGGCCATCGCCGACGTGCGGGCCGGCCGGGGTGGGCCGGTGCCGCGCGGGCTGCGCGACGCGCACTACTCGGGCGCGAAGGGCCTGGGGCACGGGACCGGTTACCGCTATCCCCACGACGACCAGCGCGGCGTGGTCACCCAGCAGTACGCCCCCGACGATCTCGCCGGCACCGACTACTACCGGCCCAGCCAGCACGGCGCCGAGCGCTCGGTCGCCACCCGGCTGCCGTTGCTGCGCCGTATCGTCCGGGGGCTGCCCGCTCCGGCCGCGCCCTCGGCGGCGGCGGTCGGGAGCGGTTCGGCGGACAACGGCCGCCGACAGACGGACACGGGCGGCGCCGACGCGGCGCGAGAGGGCGGCAGTGACACCGCCGGGGAGGGTCAGTAGTGAAATCGCGTGGTTCGGAGCGACCGGAGGACGGCCCCGAAGAGCGGCGCGAGTCCCGCGCCAAGGGTCGCCGCTGGGGGCGGGGCAAGGCCGAGGCCGAGCCCGAGGAGCCGATCAGCGGCGAGGAGTTCGGCTGGATCGACGACCTGCGCTCGGCCAAGCAGCAGCGCACCGAGCTGGGGCCGGACGGGCTGGAGCCCGCCTCGCCTCCCGGCCCGCGTCCGGGTGACCCGACGGCTCCCGGCCCTGCCGGGCCGCCGCCCCACCGCGGCCCCGGTCCGGCCGCCGCGCCCCCGGTACGCCGCGGCGAGGCCGAGCCTCCGCGCTCGCGCCCGGTGGACGGACCCTGGCCCGGTGCGCCGGAACCACCCCGGCCGGCCGGGCCCGCCGCCCCCGGGGCCGTCCCTCCGCACCAGCCCGTCCGTCGACCCCCGGCGGCCGGTCGTCCGCAACCCGGTCCGGACGGCCCGGACCGACGGCCGCGCCCCGTTCCGGGCGCCCCGACGGGTCCGCAGGCCGGTCCGCCGGCGGGCCCGCCCGCCGGCACCGCGACGGGCCCGCAGGCGGCTCCTCCGGCCGGCGCACCGGCCGGCCCGCAGCCGGTTCCCCCGCCGCATCCGCAGGCCGGCTTCCCGGCAGCTCCGCAGGCCGACCCGCGGACCGGGCCGCAGCCCGGTCCGGCCGCCGGCCCCACCGCCGGGCCGCCGCCCGGCACGTCCCCGCGCACCCACGCCGGCGCGCCGACCGGACCGCGTCCGGGTGCGCCGGTGCCCCCGCACTCCGACGCGCCGCACCCGGCCGGGGCGGTGCCCGGGCACCGCCCCGACGGCCGGGCGGCGGTGCCGGGCGGTACGCCGCCACCGGGTGCCGCCGGGCGGCCCGGCGGTGCCGTGGGCGCCGCCCGGGTCGGCGTCCCGGACCCCGGTGCCCCCCAGCCGCCAGCCGGTCCGCCGACCGGTGAGCTGCGTGGCGCCCCGGCCGACGCACGTGACCCCCGGTCCGGCCGGATGCGGCGGAGCCACGTCGGCGCCGGCGTGCCCGTCCCGACGGACGGCACCGGACCCGTGCCGACGGCAGCCCCGCCGGTGCCGGACGGCGACGGGGCCGACCGGGGTCGACGCCCCGGTGGGCCGACCGGCCGACGCCGCGCCGCCGAGGAAGACGTGCCGCCGGTACCCCGCTCGGGCAACGCCCCGCCGGTGCCCGGCTCGGGCAACGCCCCGCCGGTGCCCGGCTCCGGAAACGCTCCGCCGGTACCGCGCTCCGGAAACGCCCCACCCGTGCCCGGTGCGCCCGCCGCGCCTCCCGGCGTCGGGGTGCAGCCGCCCCACGACCCCGCCCCCCGCGGCCGACGCGCCGCACCCGACGACGTCGAGGTCACGGGTCGGGGCCGGCGTGCGGCCGGCGACGACGAGACCTCCAGCCGGGCCGGACGCGCTGCGGTCGGCGGTCAGCCCCCCGCGCACCGTGGGGACGACGGGGTGGTCCCGACCCCGGGCCGCCCCGCCGTCCCGGACGAGACGGAGAACCCGCCGCACGCGCCGCGCCCGGCCGACGGGGAAGCGGGGCGGCGACGCCAGCCCGGTGACTCCCGGGCCGGCCGACCGGAGCGCCCGGCCGACTGGCTGCGGCAGGCCGGCCGTGCCCACCACACCGATCCCGCCCTGCCGACGATCAAGCGGTCGGCGCCGCCCGCTCCGGGCGCTCCGTCGCCGGCGCCGCCCGGGCCGGGGCAGCACGGCGCCGGGACCGGCGACATCCCCGTGGGCCGGGCGCGGCCCGGCGCGCAGCCGCCGCGACCCACCGACGCCACCGAACCTGGGCGGTCGGCGGGCCGGGTCCGACCCGTCGCCGAGCCGCCCCGACCCGCCGACACCCCCCATCCCGGGCCGCCGGCCAGGGGCGCCGCCCGCCCCACGCCGGCGGGGCCACCGCCGCCGCCCGGCGCCCCGACCCCAGCCGGCCGGGCCCATCCCGACCCGACCCGCCCCGACCCCACCCCGGCCGGACCCGCGCGGGGTGCCGCGCGTCCCGACCCCGGCCTGGCGGGTCCCGCGCGTCCCGACCCTGGCCTGGCGGGTCCCGCGCGGGGTGCCGCGCGTCCGGACGCCGGCCTGGCGGGTCCCGCGCGTCCCGATCCTGGCCTGGCGGGTCCCGTGCGGGGTGCCGCGCATCCTGACCCTGGCCTGGCGAGTCCCGCGCGGGGCGCCGCGCGTCCCGATCCCGGCCCGGCCGGTCCCGCGCGGGGTGCCGCGCGTCCCGACCCTGGCCTTGCGGGTCCAGCGCGTCCCGACCCCGGCCTGGCGGGTCCGGCGCGTCCCGACCCCGGCCTGGCGGGTCCGGCGCGTCCCGACCCTGGCCTGGCGGGTCCCGCGCGGGGTGCCGCGCGTCCCGACCCTGGCCTCGCGGGTCCGGCGCGGGGTGCCGCGCGTCCCGACGCCGGCCCGGCCGGTCCCGCGCGGTCCGTCGCGCCGTCACCCGGCACCGCGGCCGGGCCGTCCGCGGCCGGGTCGTCCCCAGCCGCCGCGAGCCCGAGCGCGCCGCCCGGTCCGCGCCGCCCCGGGCCCGGCCCGCACGGCCCCGAGGCGCCGTCGGGCCTCGCCGGTCCGGGGGCGAACCCGTCCGCACCGGGCGGGGCCGGACAGACCTCGTCCGGCCCGGTCCGTCCGGCCGCCACTCCGTCGGGCCCGGCCCGGCCCGGCGCGAGTTCCGGTGCCGTCCGACCGCCGGCCGGCGGTCGGGACCGGCCCGAGCCGACGTCCGGCGACGGCCCCCGACCCGGCCCCGTCGGTCCGCCCGGGGTGGCCCGGGCGGCCGCCCCGGCGCCCCGCCCCGGGCCCGAGGACCGCGCCGCCGGCCGGGCGATCCCGCCACACCGCGAGCCGGGGCGGCCGGAGCCGTCCGGCGTCGCGCCCGTGCCGCCGCCGGGTGCCGCGGGCGAGCCGGTGGTGGCGCGGGCCGCCGCGGCGGTCGTACCGCCCGCCGAGCCGGCCGACGGCGCGGCGCTGCGCCGGCCAGCGGAGCCGGAGTCGCCGGACGACGACGCGGCCGGCCCCGGCGGGCTGCGCGGCGCACGGTCCGAGCTGCGTCGCCGGATGCGTGAGCGGCGGCGGCTGCGGATGGGCATCCTCGCCCTGGTCAGCGTGGTGCTGCTCGGCGCGATCCCGCTCTACTTCGGCATCCGTACGCTCAGCCGCGATCCGGTCTTCGACACCCTCGACGAGCTGGACGTGCCGGGTTGGGCGGCGGTGCAGACCGTCGACGACGTCAGTGGCAGCCGGTGGTGCCTGCTCGACTGCCGGCTGCGCGAACGCACGGCCACGTCCGAGCGGTCGCCGGCGGAGACGGCACAGGTCTACGAGCGGGCGCTGGCCGACGACGGTTGGCGGCCGTGGAAGGTGAGCCGTTGCCCCGAGCAACCGGCGAAGGGGAGCTACACGTGCTGGCGCCGGGACGAGCTGACCCTCGACCTGTGGGTGCGCGAGCCCGCCTGCGTGCCGCCCCCGGTGGACGGGGAACCGGCGGTCGTGCCGTCGCCCGACCCGGCGACCGCTGCGGAGCAGTGCTCCGGCTCGTTGGTGTCGGTGAAGGTCCGCAACGCGATCGACGACGAGCGGACCCGGCCCCAGCCCACCACCGACCCGTCACTCACCGGCGAGGATCCCTTCCCGACGGTCAGCGAGGATCCGCTCGCGACACCGACACCCTCACCGTCCTGAGCCGGTTTCCATCACGGACGGTAGGGTCTGGGGCTG
Source organism: Micromonospora sp. DT178 (assembly GCF_049841695.1). NCBI lineage: Bacteria > Bacillati > Actinomycetota > Actinomycetes > Micromonosporales > Micromonosporaceae > Micromonospora > Micromonospora sp. DT178. The sequence continues at coordinate 101,425 of NZ_JBNCKV010000019.1, read as the reverse complement.
GCGGACCGCCAGCTCCCGCCGGCCCCTCGCGGGTGCCGGACGGCGGTGTGGGCAGGACGGTCGCGCGTTCCGGGGGCGTCGGGTTCCCGGAACTCTGCTTGAGGAGGACAGGCGTGGGCTTTTTCGAGGTCGCGGCGCTGATCGCGGCGATCGCGTTCGCGATGCTGGTGTTGATCCTGACGCTGCCCATCCTGCGGCTGCGGCACACCGTGGACGCCACCACCCGGATGATCAACGACCTCAACGACCGGACCGCGCCGCTGCTCGGCGACGTGAACACCACCGTGAAGAACGTCAACACCGCCCTGGAGCAGGTGCAGACCTCCCTCGACGGGGTCAACCTCCAGCTCGCCAAGGTCGACACCATGACCAGCCACGCGCAGAACGTCACCGCCAACGTCGCGAACCTGGCGACCGTCGTCTCCGCCGCCGCCGCCAACCCGTTGGTCAAGGTGGCCGCGTTCGGCTACGGCGTACGCAAGGCCGCCTCCGCCCGGCGGCACGCCGAGACCGAGCGCGAGGTGCGCGACACCATCAAGCAGCAGCGGCGGGCCGCCAAGCGCGGCAACCGCTGACCCGCCACGACCAGGAGGAGCTCGGAGATGAGGCGGTTGTTCTGGCTCGGCATCGGGTTGGCCGTGGGCGTGGTGGTGGTCCGCAAGGCCACCCGCACCGCGCAGGCGTACACCCCGGCCGGCATCGCCAGCACGGTGACCGAATCCGCTGGCGGGCTGGCGGAGTCGCTGCGTAGCTTCGTGGAGGACGTCCGGATCGCGATGGCCGAGCGCGAGCAGGAGATCCACGAGGCGTTCGCCCAGGGCGAGGCGTTCGACGACCAGTTCGCCGAGCTGCGGGAGGACCCGCGCCTCGGCGACCGAGAGATCTTTCCGGAGGAACACCAGCGATGAAGACGGCGGAGATCAAGCGGCGGTACCTCGCCCACTTCGAGGCGAACGGCCACACCGTGGTGCCGTCCGCTCCGCTGCCCGCCATCAGCGACCCGAACCTGCTGTTCGTCAACGCCGGCATGGTGCAGTTCGTCCCCTACTTCCTGGGGCAGCAGACCCCGCCGTACCGGCGGGCGGTCAGCGTGCAGAAGTGCATCCGCACGCCCGACATCGACGAGGTCGGCAAGACCAGCCGGCACGGCACGTTCTTCCAGATGAACGGCAACTTCTCCTTCGGTGACTACTTCAAGGACGGGGCGATCCCGCTCGCCTGGGACCTGGTCACCAAGTCCCAGGAGCAGGGCGGTTTCGGCCTCGACCCGGAGCGGATCTGGCCGACGGTCTACCTCGACGACGACGAGGCGTTCGAGATCTGGCGTTCGGTCGGCGTGCCGGCCGAACGGATCGTGCGCCGGGGCAAGGCGGACAACTTCTGGTCGATGGGCATCCCCGGCCCGTGCGGCCCGTGCTCCGAGCTGTTCTACGACCGGGGCCCGGAGTACGGCCGCGAGGGCGGCCCGGCGGTCGACGAGGACCGCTACATGGAGTTCTGGAACCTCGTCTTCATGCAGTTCGAGCGCGGCCCGGGCACCGGCAAGGAGGACTACCCGATCCTCGGTGACCTGCCGGCGAAGAACATCGACACCGGCATGGGCCTGGAGCGGATGGCCTCCATCCTCCAGGGCGTCGACAACCTCTACGAGATCGACGAGGTCCGGCCGATCCTCGACAAGGCCGCCGAGCTGACCGGCAAGCGCTACGGCGCGCACTCCGGCCAGGTCGCCAGCGAGTCGCACCCGGACGACGTGCGGCTGCGCGTCATCGCCGACCACGTGCGCACCGCGCTGATGCTGATCGGCGACGGCGTCACCCCCAGCAACGAGGGGCGCGGCTACGTGCTGCGCCGCATCATGCGCCGGGCGATCCGGTCGGTGCGGCTGCTGGGCTGGCAGGAGCGGGCGCTGCCCGAGCTGCTGCCGGTGGCCCGGGACTGCATGGCCCCGTCGTACCCCGAGCTGGCCGCCGACTTCGACCGGATCGCCGACTACGCGTACGCGGAGGAGGACGCCTTCCTGTCCACCCTGCGGGCCGGCACCACGATCCTGGACACGGCGATCGCCGAGACCCGCACCGCCGGGAAGCAGGCGCTGTCGGGCGAGAAGGCGTTCCAGCTGCACGACACGTACGGCTTCCCGATCGACCTGACCCTGGAGATCGCGGCCGAGCAGGGCCTGGCGGTCGACGCCGAGGGCTTCCGCCGGCTGATGGCCGACCAGCGGGCCCGCGCCAAGGCCGACGCCCAGGCGCGCAAGACCGGGCACACCGACCTGTCGGCGTACCGGTCGGTGCTCGACTCGGGCGGCCCGGTGCGGTTCACCGGCTACGGCGAGGTGTCCCGGGAGTCGACGGTGCGGGCGGTGCTCGGCGTCGACGGCCCCCGCCAGGCGGCGGTCGAGGGCGACACGATCGAGCTGGTGCTCGACGCCACCCCGTTCTACGCCGAGGGCGGCGGGCAGCAGCCCGACCTCGGCATGATCACGGTCGGTGGCGGCCAGGTCGAGGTGCTCGACGTGCAGCAGCCGGTGCCCGGGCTGATCGTGCACCGGGCCCGGGTGCTGCGGGGCGAGGTGCGGGCGGGGGAGACCGGCTACGCCGAGATCGACACCACCCGCCGGCGGGCCATCTCCCGGTCGCACACCGCGACGCACCTGGTGCACCAGACGATGCGCAACTTCCTCGGCGAGTCCGCCACCCAGGCTGGTTCGCTGAACGCGCCGGGCCGGCTGCGGTTCGACTTCAACACCCCGACGGGCGTGGCGCCGAGCGTGCTGCGCGACGTGGAGCAGCAGGTCAACGAGGTGCTCCTCGCCGACCTGGAGGTGCACGCCTTCATCACCTCGCTGGACGAGGCGCGGCGGATCGGCGCGATGGCGCTGTTCGGCGAGAAGTACGGCGAGGAGGTGCGGGTCGTCGAGGTCGGCGACTACGCCCGGGAGCTGTGCGGCGGCACCCACGTCTCCCGTTCCGGCCAGCTCGGCCTGGTCAAGATCCTCTCCGAGTCGTCGATCGGCTCCGGGGTGCGCCGGGTCGAGGCGCTGGTCGGCATGGACGCCTTCAACTTCCTGGCCCGGGAGCACCTGCTGGTGTCCCGCCTCGCCGAGCTGTACCGGGTGCCCAACGACCAGGTCGCCGACCGGGTCGAGCAGACCGTGACGCAGCTGCGCGACGCCGAGAAGGAGCTGGAGAAGCTGCGGGCCCAGCTGGTGCTCGGCGGCGCGTCGGCGCTCGCCGCGCAGGCGAAGGACGTGCGGGGCGTCGCGTACGTGGGCACCGAGGCGCCGGAGGGCGCGGCCGGCAACGACGTGCGGACCCTCGCCCAGGAGATCCGGGGCAAGATCGACCCGGCGCGGCCGGCGGTCGTCGCGGTGGCGGCCCGGGCCAACGGCAAGGCGTCGCTGGTCGTCGCGGTGAACCCGGCCGCGCGCAGCCGGGGCCTGGCCGCCTCCGACCTGGTCAAGGCGGCCTTCTCCGGGCGCGGCGGGGGCAGTCCCGACCTGGCCCAGGGCGGTGGCCTGCCGGCCGCCGAGGCGCCGAAGTTGCTGCTCACGGTCGAGAAGGCGATCGCCGAGGCGTGATGCGCGCTGGCAGCGGCCAGGGCGGACCCGCGCGGTCCGCCCTGGTTCGCCATTTCGAGGGAGTCACCGGCCGTGAGTGAGTTGTCCCGGGGAGTCCGGCTCGGGGTGGACGTCGGGCAGGTGCGGGTGGGGATCTCCCGCTCGGACCCGCACGGCGTGCTGGCCACCCCGCTGGTGACCCTCGCCCGCGACCTCACGGCCGCGCCGGACGCGGTGCCGGCCGACATCGCCGCGCTCGGGGCGCTGGTGGTCGAGCACGAGGCGGTGGAGGTCGTCGTCGGCCTTCCGGTCAATCTCGCCGGCAAGCACGGTCCCGCCGCCGTACACGTGAAGGCGTACGCTGACCGACTGGCCGATGTAATAGCGCCCGTTCCGGTGGCGCTCACCGACGAGAGGATGTCCACGGTCGTGGCGTCTCGTAGGCTTGCCGAGCGTGGTGTCCGAGGTAAACGGCAACGGGCGGTGGTCGACCAGGCTGCCGCGGTGGAGATTCTGCAGAGCTGGCTGGACGCGCAGCGGAGGCGGACGCGATGATGGACGATCTTGACCTCGGGTTCGACGAGCAGGACCGGGGTGAGAAGGGCAAGCACCGGCGCGGTGCGGTGCGCAAGCGCAAGGGCGGCTCCGGCGGCGGTGGGCGGGGCAAGACGGTCCTTGCGCTGCTGCTCGCCTTCGTTCTGCTGGGCACGATCGGCGGCGGCGCCTTCTACGGCTTCGACCGCGTTCAGAGCTACTTCGTCACCCCCGACTACGACGGCACGGGCACCGGCGAGGTGACGGTCGAGATCAAGCAGGGCGCGCTGATCGCCGACATGGCCGACGCGCTGGTCACCGCCGGCGTGGTGAAGAGCGCCAAGGCGTTCATCGAGGCCGCCGAGGCGAACGCCCGCAGCAAGAACATCCAGCCGGGCACGTACAAGCTGCGCAAGCAGATGAGCGGCGAGAGCGCCGTCACCGCGATGCTCGACCTGAAGAACCGGATCGTCAACGGGGTCACCATCCCGGAGGGCCGGACGGCGAAGAACGTCTACAAGCTGCTCTCCGAGAAGACCAAGATCCCGGTGAAGGACTTCGAGGCGGCGGCGAAGGACCCGATCGCGCGGGGCGTGCCGGACTGGTGGTTCAAGCGCAGCGACAACAAGAAGGTCAAGCCGTCGATCGAGGGCTTCCTCTACCCGGACACCTACGAGATCCCGCCGAAGGCGACCGCCGAGAGCATCATCGAGCTGATGGTCGAGAACTTCCTCAGCGTGACCCAGGAGATGCAGTTCGCCGACCGGGTGCAGAAGGAGCGCGGCGGCATCAGCCCGTACGAGGCGCTGATCGTCGCGTCGCTGGCGCAGGCCGAGGCGGGGAACAAGGACGACCTGGGCAAGGTCGCCCGCGTCGCCTACAACCGGGTGTTCGGCGACTTCCAGTGCAACTGCCTGGAGATGGACGTCACGGTCAACTACTACCTGGAGCTGACCGGGCAGAAGACCAAGACGTCCGGGCAGATGACGGCCGCCGACCTGGACAACCCGAAGAACCCGTACAACCGCAAGCTGAGGGGCCTGGTGCCCACCCCGATCAACAACCCGGGCAAGCAGGCCATGGAGGGTGCGATGGACCCGCCGGTCGGCAAGTGGCTCTTCTTCGTGGCGATCGACAAGGAGGGGCACTCCGAGTTCGCCGAGACCTACGAGGAACACCTGAAGAACGAGGCCAAGGCCAAGGAGGCCGGGATCATCTGATGACGGACGCACGGCGGGCGGGGGTGCTCGGCAAGCCGATCGCGCACTCCCTCTCCCCGGTGATCCACAACGCCGGCTACGCGGCGGCGGGGCTGGCCGGGTGGTCGTACACCCGGATCGAGTGCGCGGCGGCGGAGCTGCCGGACGTGGTCGCCGGCCTCGGCCCGGAGTGGGCCGGGCTGTCGGTGACCATGCCCGGCAAGGAGGCGGCGCTCGCGGTGGCCGCCGAGGTCTCGCCGCTCGCCGCTGCCGTCGGCGCCGCCAACACGCTGGTACACCGCCCGGACGGCTCCTGGTACGCCGACAACACCGACGTGGTCGGCATGGTCGAGGTGCTCGCCGACGCCGGGGTGCGCCCGGGCGCGACGGTGACCGTGCTGGGGGCGGGCGGCACGGCCCGGGCTGCGGTGGCGGCGGCGGGGCGGCTCGGCGCCGCTGCGGTGACCGTGGTGGCCCGCCGCCCGGCGGCGGCCGAGGAACTGCGCCCGGTGGCCCGCGCCGTCGACGTGGAGATGCGCGCGGCGGCCTGGGACGACGCCGTGAGACGCCTCGACGCGGACGTGGTGGTCGCGACCGTGCCGAAGGGGGTCGCCGATCCGCTCGCCGGGCCGGCCGCCTGGCGGCCCGGCGCGGTGTACTTCGACGCGCTCTACGACCCGTGGCCGACGCCGTTGGCGGCGTCGGCCCAGGATGCCGGCTGCCGGATCGTCTCCGGGATCGACCTGCTCCTGGCCCAGGCGGTGGGCCAGTTCGAGCACTTCACCGGCGTCGCCGCGCCCCGGGCCGCGATGGCCGCCGCGCTGGCCGCCGCCCGCGCCGCCTGACCTACGGCTCCGGGGCGGGAGTGTCCCCTGTGGTCATCCAGGGCATCCTTAGGCGACGGTTAAGACGCGCTTAGGTCCGACTGTCGTCCCCACGTCACGCCGTGGCCGTGGTTACGCTGCTGACCGTCACCGTCCGACACACAGGGAGTACTCCTTGAGCAGGCACGGACTGCACCGCATCCCCCGGCACGCCGGCCCACGACGCAAGGCCCTCGTCCTCGGCGTGGCCGGCGCCACCGTGGTGGCCGGGATCGTGGCCACCACGATGCCGCTGCTGGCCGCCGACGACCTGTCGATCCGGGCGACTGCGGACACCACGGCGACCATGGTGCCGCAGGACGGCGACAACGGGGCGAAGACGACGCTGGCGACCTGCGCGGTCCGCTGCGACGGCAACCCGCGGGGCGGCCGGGAGGCGGTCGTCCAGTTCGCGGTGACCACCCTGCCGGCGACGGCGGTCAACGTGCGGGCCACGCTGCGGATGCACGCGTGGCAGGAGTTCCCGGCGACGGTGACCGCGCACGCCTCCGCGGTGGACGCCCGCGCGGCACGGCCGACGCCGATGCTGCCCGGGGCGGTGCTCGACACCGTCTCCGGCGTGGCGAAGGGCTTCAACGAGTGGGACGTCTCGGCCCTGGTGAAGGGCAACGGCGCCTGGACGGTCTCGCTGGAGCAGACGGGCCTGGAGACCAGGATCTACTGGGCGTCGACGGAGAACCACAATCCCGACCTGCGTCCGCGCCTGGAGATCCGCTACGACGTCGGCACCCGGCCCACGCCGGCGGTGACCAGCGCCGCGCCGTCGCCGAGCCGGACGGTCGCGCCGAGCCCCGCGCCGCGGCCGACGCCCAGCGCCAGCCCCACCCGCGCCACCCCGAGCCCGTCGGCGAGCCCTTCGACCGGTACGGACCGGTGCGGCGAGGTGTCGAGCAGGCTGGTGCCCTCCTGCGGCGCCTGGTGGGGCATGTACTCCCCGTCGAGCGCCGGCGACGGCTGGGACCACGGCGCGGCGGTCGCCGAGGTGGAGGCGCAGGTCGGGCGGAAGTTCGACATCGTGCACCGCTACCACGACTTCTCCAACGCCGGCAGCAACGGCGCCTTCCCCGACGCCTACCAGCGGCAGCAGATGCGCGAGGGGCGGCTGATGTTCTTCGCCTGGGAGTCGCGGATCTTCTCCTCCGGCACGGTGCTGACCTGGCAGGACGTCTACAGTGGCCGGTACGACGCCACCATCGACGCGGTCGCCGGCCGGATCCGCGACACCGGCGTGCCGGTGTTCATGGGCTTCGACCACGAGCCGGAGGACGAGCCGGCCAAGGGCAGTGACGCCGACTTCGTCCGCGCCTGGCGGCACGTGCACGACCGGTTCGCCGCGGCGGGCGCCGACAACGCGGTCTGGGTCTGGACGATGATGGGCTGGTCGGGTCACTACGACCGCTACACCGGTCTCTACCCCGGTGACCGGTACGTCGACTGGGTGGGCTACGACCCGTACAACTTCCACGTCTGCAACGGCAGCAAGGTCTGGAAGAGCCCGGCCACCACCATCGGCGGCTTCTACCGCTGGCTGGACGAGCACCGCGTCGGGGTCGGCAAGCCACGGATGCTCGCCGAGTTCGGCACCAACTTCGACGCGGCCGACCCGGACGCCAAGCGGCGTTGGTTCGAGGAGTTCCCGGCGGCGCTGAAGGCGCACCCGAAGATCAAGGCGGCGATCTACTTCAACTCCCCGGGGATGACCCGCCGGTCGAGCACCTGTGACATGACCATGAACCACGACGCCTCGTCGGTGGCGGGGTTCGCCCGCGCCGGCCGCGACAGCTACCTGCGGCAGCCCACCGGGGGCGCTCGCTGACACCGCGCGTTCACACTTTTACCCCAAGTGATACGGGCGAGTCGGACATCCGACTTGCTGTGTGCGGTGTCATGTTGCTGATGCAGTGACCGCCCAATCGGCGGATATCGCCAGGCTGGGTCGACCAGGCACGCTACGCGGGTTCTCTCCCGACATGGAGGCGTAGCGTGCCCGACATCCCGCTCTCTCGGCGATCCGCCGGACTCCGCACCCGGGCGGCGGTGGTCGCACTCGTGACCGCAGCCGCCGTGCTGGCCGTCCCCACCGGGACTTCCGCCGCCGTGGTGCCGGCGCCCGAACCGGCGACCCTGGTCTCGGCGAATCCGGCCGACGCCACACCGCACGCCAGGGACGGCGAGACCCGCGCCTTCGCGCAGGTCGGCTCCACCGTGTTCGTCGGCGGCAGCTTCACCCAGATCCGGCAGACCGCCAGCGCGGCGTGGACCACCCAGCGCTACCTCTTCGCGTACGACCGGGCCACCGGCACGATCTCGACCAGCTTCCTGCCGGTGCTGGACGGGGCGGTCAACACGCTGGTCGCCGGGCCCGGCGGCACGGTGATCGTCGGCGGCACCTTCAAGACCGTCAACGGCGTCTCCCGCAAGAACCTGGTGGCGCTCAACCCCACCACGGGCGCGATCGTCGACAGCTGGGTCGGCCGCTCCGACGGCGGCACCGTCCGCGACCTGGCGCTGCACGGCAACTGGCTCTACGTGGCCGGGGCGTTCAACTGGCTCAACGGCACCGCGCACGCCGGCCTCGGCCGGCTCAACGCCACGACCGGCGTGATCGACCCGACGTTCAACGTCAACGCCACCGTCGGGCGCCACCAGACCACCTCGTACGTCTGGACGCTCGACGTCTCCCCGGACGGCGGCACCCTGGCCGTCGGCGGCAACTTCATGTTCCTCAACGACCTGCCGCGCAACCAGATGGCGCTTGTCGACCTCTCGGGCACCCCGACCGTGCTCGACTGGAGCACGGAGAAGTTCGTGCCGCCGTGCGCGGCGCCGGCGACCTTCGTGCACTACGTGCAGGACGTCAAGTTCGGTGGCGACGGCAGCTGGTTCGTCGTCGGCACCAACGGCGGCGCGGGCTGGCCGGCCGCGTACTGCGACGCGCTGGTGCGCTTCGAGACGGCGGCCCGGGGCACTGGGCAGCTGGGCACCTGGGTCGACTACACCGGCAACGACACCATCACCTCGGTCGAGGTGGCCGACAACGTCATCTACCTCGGCGGGCACTTCCGCTGGCTGAACAACCCGAACGCCAGCGACGTCGCCGGCAACGGCGCGATCGACCGGCTCGGCATCGCCGCGGTCACCCCGGCCACCGGCATGCCGGTCAACTGGAACCCCCGCCGCAGCGGCAGCGCGTCGATGCCGGCCGGCACCAGCAACTGGGGCTCCTCGGTGCCGGTGCTCTGGCGCGGCAGCGACGGCCTCTACTTCGGCCACAACTCCGACGGCATGGGCAACGAGTACCACGGCCGGCTCGGGATGTTCCCGCTGACCGGCGGGCGCACCATCACCCCGAAGAACGCGCCGACCGCCGCCACCGGCAACCTCTACGTCGGCACCGGCGCGGGCGAACTGGCCAAGGTGCCGTTCGACGGCGCCAGCCTGGGCACCCCGACCACGGTCAGCCAGCCCAACTACACGGCGGCCGGCGCGACCTGGCGGGTGGCCGACCGGATCTACTGGTCGCACACCGTCGCCGGCACCCCCACCGGCAGCCGGATCGACATCTCGCTGTTCAACGGCGGCGCGATCGGCGCGCCGTGGGAGGCGTCCGGCTACAACGACTGGTTCAACCCGGCGCTGATGACCGGCGCCTTCTACCTCGACGGCCGCCTCTACTACACCCGCACGGGCGCCAACGGTCTCTACTACCGCTACTTCGAGATCGACGGCAACTACCTCGGCGCCACCGAGTTCACCCTGCCCACCACCGGGGTCACCTGGTCGGCCGTGCGGGGCATGGCCTGGGTCGCCGGCCGGGTCGTGTACGGTGCCACCGACGGCACGCTGCGCAGCGTGCCGTTCGACCCGACGGCCGCCCCGGCGGTCGACGGAACGGCGGCGACGGTGGTCCCGGCGGCCGCCGGCGTGACGTGGTCAACGCCGTCGACCTTCTTCTCCGTGCAGTGACGGTCGACTGTTCGTAACGGAACATCGGTAGATTGTTCACGTTGGGCCGGCGACGGATCAGCCGTCGCCGGCCCGCACGACGTGGGGAGGGTCGTTGGTCGGCGCGGGTGGCAACCGCAGAGGGCTCGCGGTGCGGGTCGTCTTCGCGGTCAAGCGCGGCTGGTACACGCTGCGCTATCCCCGGCTGACGCTGGGTCGGGGCGTGGAGATCCGCGGCCGGATCCGGTTGCGCCGGGGCGTACGGGTGAGCATCGGTGACCGCACCCGGATCAACAAGCTGGTCCGCTTCGCCGGCCCCGGCGAGGTGCGCGTCGGCGCCGACTGCCTGTTGAACGCCACCTGGATCGGCACCTGGACGTCGGTCACGATCGGCGACCGGTGCCTGCTCTCGGACTGCGAGCTGCTGGACAACGACTTCCACAACCTGCCTCCCGAACAGCGGCACGACCCGCCCGTCCCGGCCACCCGCGCCCCGATCACGATCGAGGACAATGTGTGGATCGGGGCGCACGCCCTGGTGATGAAGGGCGTGCGGATCGGCCGGGACAGTGTCGTGGGCGCCGCCACGGTGGTCCGTACGGACGTGCCGCCGCGGGTCGTGGTCGCTGGAAATCCACAACAGACGGTGAAGAAGTTCCATGACTGACGCTTCCCCCGGTACCTGGCCCACGGACGTCCCCGCCGGCGGTGGCGGCACACCGGGCCGCACCGTCACGCTGACCGACCTGCTGCGCGTCCCGCTGCACCGGATCCGTCTGGTCGGGGCCGTCGCCGCGATCGGCCTGCTCGCCGCGCTCGGCTACGTGGTGCTCGTACCGGCCGCCGTGAGCGCCAGCGCGGTCGTGGCGGTCCGCCCCGTCGTCACCGACGCGTTCACGCCCAGCGGCGCCAACGCCGACCGCGCGGTGAACATGAACGTGGAGAGCGGCATCGCCACGGGCACCGACGTGGTGCAGCGGCTGGCCGACTCGGGGGACCTGGACCCGCGCGAGGTACGCGACGCGCTGGAGGTCGAGGTGCCCACCGGCGGGCAGATCCTGCGCTTCGTCTACCAGGCCCCCACCGCCGAGCAGGCGGTCGAGGGCGTCAACCTCGCCGCCCAGGCCTACCTCGACGTGCGCCGCACGATGTACGAGAAGCAGCGCGAGGAGATGCTGCGCTCGTACGACGAGAGCATCGCCAAGGTCGCCGCCCAGCAGGCCGCCCTGCAGAAGCGCGTCAACAACGCCCGGGAGGGCGCCGTCGACGCCGCGGTGACCGAGCTGACCGGGATCAACAACCAGCTCACCCAGCTCAACGCCGCGCGCACCGAGATCGCCGCGGTCGACGTCAACCCCGGCTGGGTCACCCAGACCGCCGAGCGGGCCCTGGCCTCCTCCGCCGGCAACCGCCCGCTCTACCTGCTCGCCGGCCTGCTCGGCGGGACGCTGCTCGGCGTGGTGCTCGCGTACGCCTGGGAGTCGATGGACCGGCGGATCCGGTCGGTCGACGACGGCCGGGACGCCATCGGGCTGCCGCTGCTCGGCACGGTCCGCAGCCGCCGGTGGCGCGGCGGCAAGGAGGCGGTCGACGCCGACATCCGGTACGTGGCGATGGCCATCGCCGAGCGGGTGCGCCAGCCCGCGCGGGTGTCGCTGCTGACCGCCCGCGAGGAGGACCCCACGGCCATCACCGCCGGGCTGGCGGTGGCGCTGGCGGCCGTCGGCCGGGAGGTCTTCGTCGCCGACGACAGCGGGCGCGCCGAACGGCTGCGCACCAACGTGCTCGCCGACCGGGAACGGCTGCCCGCCACGGCGGACCCGTCCCGCCCGCTCGTCCCGAAGCCCCGGCCGGCCGGCTCGACGACGGACGGCAAGAGCGGCGGCACCCCGGAGCCGGCCGCGGCCCGACGGCCGTCGCCGCACCCGATCGGCGCCCGCCCGTCCACCGACCCGGACGCCACGCTGACCCTGCCCCGGGTCACCTCGACGGCGACCGGCGGGAACGGCAAGGTGGCGAGCACCGACCCGGTGACCGTGGGCGCGGGCAGCGTCCGGTTCGGCACCTGGCGGCAGGGCGCCGACCACAGCCTGGTGCTGTTCAACGCCCCGCCGGCCGAGTCCGACGAGCGCGGGGTCGCCGTCGCCCGGCAGGGCACGGCGGTCGTGGTGGTCGAACAGGACCGGACCCGGCAGGGCGACCTGCGCCGCCTCGTGGAGCGGCTGCGCGCCGCCGGGGTCACCCCGCTCGGCTTCGTGTTGACGCGCAGCGGCCGGGGCTGATCCGTGCCGGTCACCCGCGCGCCGGCGACGACGGAGCCGGGCGGCGGCCCGGGCGCCGCCGCGTCGCTGCCGCAGCCGCCGCCCCCGCCACGGTTGCCGCTCTGGCCGCTGGCGTTGATGTTCGGCATGGTGCCCGTGTGGTGGCTGGCCGGCGCGTTCTACCTCGGGTGGCCCCTGCTCGGGGCGCTGCTGTTCGCGCTGCTGTTCATCCGGGGCCGGGTGCCGTTGCCCCCGGCCGCCGGGATCTGGCTGCTGTTCCTGGCCGTCGTGGTGGTCAGCGCCACCCAGTTGCAGACGCCGGCCTCGGTGCTGACGTTCGCCCTGCGGCTCGCCTTCTACCTCACCGCCCTCGTGGTGGGCGTCTACGTCTACGCGGTCACCCGGGAACGCCCCGACCAGGTCGCGGTCCTCGTTCCGCTCTGCGCCTTCTGGTTCGGGCTGGTCGCGTTGGGCTGGCTGGGCGTGCTGGCACCCCGGTTCGCGCTGACCACCCCGGTGGAGGTGCTGCTCCCGGGCGGGGTGGCCAACACCCCGTTCATCCAGGACATGGTCCACCTCACCACCGCGGAGTACAGCGCCCGGTCGTTGAACCCGATCTACCGGCCGGCCGCGCCGTTCGCGTACACCAACAACTACGGCAGCGCGTATGCGATGACGCTGCCCTGCGTCGTGGCCTTCACCATGCTGCGCCGGCGCGGCGTGCTGCGCTGGGCGCTGCTGGCGTCGCTGCCGCTGTCGTTGGCGCCTGCCTTCCTCACGCTCAACCGGGCGATGTTCCTCAGCCTCGGCGCCGGGCTGGCGGTGCTCGGCCTCCGGGCCGCACTGCGCGGCAACGTCCGGGTGGCCGCGTCGATCGTCGGGGTGGTGGTCACCGGTGGCCTCGTCACCCTGTTCATCCCGGTCACCGAGCTGATCGGCAACCGGGTCGAGTCCAGCGACACCAACACCGACCGGCTCTCCCTCTACGTGGAGGTGATCCGACGGGTACGGGAGTCGCCCTGGCTCGGCTACGGCGCGCCGGTGAACGTCGACACCGTCAGCGCCGAGGCGCCGATCGGCACCCAGGGGCAGCTGTGGATGGTGCTGTTCAGCCACGGCGTCCCCGCGCTGCTGTGCTTCCTCGCGTGGTTCGTGGTCGCCGCGCTGATCTGCGCCCGGGCCACGTCCGCCGCCGGGCAGTGGCTGGCCGTGGTGCCGGTGGTCTGCCTGGTGCAGATCCCCTTCTACGGCATGGCCAACCAGAACCTCGCGGTCGCCTTCTTCGCGGTCGCCTTCGCGATGGCGCTCACCGAGCGGGAGACCGCCGCCCGCCCGTACCGCCCCCGTCTCCCGCGCCCGGAAGCGGTACCCGCATGACCGCCGCCACCCACCCGCCCTCCGGTCCCCACCCGGCCTCCGCACCGAACGGACCGGCCCCGGCCGCCGTGCCAGATGGGCCGGCCCCGGACGGGGCGAACCGGGCCGGGGCGATTCCGGGCGGCCCCGCCGTGCCCGGTGGGACCGCCCGGGCGTCCGGCGACGACACGGAGACCCGCCGCAGCGTCCGCAGCGGCGTCGCCGGGCTGATCGGCGCGGCCACCAGCGGACTCTTCGGCTTCCTGCTCGCGGTCGTCATCACCCGCGGCTACGGCACGGTCGGCTCCGGGGCGTTCTTCGCCGCGATCGGGGTGGTCACCGTCGCCACCGCCGTGTGCACCCTCGGCGCGGAGACCGGGCTGATGTGGGCGCTGCCCCGCCGGCGCCTCGGCGCGCGCGGCGACGCCGCCCGGGTGCTCCCGGTGGCGCTGCTCCCGCCGCTGCTGGTCGCGGTAGCCGTCGCCGTGGGCGGGGTGCTCGCCGCCGACGCGCTCGCCCCGCGCCTGCTCGGCGGCTCCGGCGTCGACGGCGCGGCCCTGCTGACGGCGAGCTTCGCCGCGGTGCCGGTGGTGGTGGCGATGACGCTGCTGCTCGCCGCGCTGCGCTGCGCGCGCCCGATCCGGGCGTACGTCGGGGTGCAGTTCTTCCTGCTGCCGGTGGCCCGGCCCGTGCTGGTCGGCGCGGCGGCCCTGGCCGGCGGGGGCCTGCTGGCCGGCATGACCGGCTGGCTGGTGCCGGCGGCGCTCGCCCTGCTGGCCTGCCTGACGCTGGTGGCCGGCCCGCTCGGCGTCGGCCGGGGCGCGGCGCTGCGGCCCGCCGCGGGCGACTGGTCGGCGTTCTGGCGCTTCGCGCTGCCCCGGGCGGCGTCGGCCGCCATCGACGCCGGCAACATGTGGGTGGGCGTGCTGCTCACGTCGGTGCTCGCCGGGCCGGCCGACGCCGGCGTGTTCGGCGCCGTCGGGCGCTACATCCTCGCCGGCCAGCTGGCCATGCAGGGGCTGCGGGTGGCGGTGTCGCCGCAGTTGTCCCGGCTGCTCGGGCGCGGGGACCGGGCCGCGGCGGCGGCCGTGCACCGGCAGTTGACCACGTGGGGGCTGGTGCTGTCCTGGCCGGTCTACCTGCTGCTGGCCGTCTTCGGGCTGGCCTTCCTCCAACTCTTCGGGCCCGAGTTCACCGCCGGCGCCACCGCGATGACCGTGCTCGCGCTGGCCATGCTGGTCAACACCGGCGTCGGCAACGTGCAGAGCCTGCTGCTGATGGGCGGGCGCAGCGGGCTGCACCTGGCCGCCACGCTGGCCGGGCTGCTCGTCACCGTCTCCCTCGGCCTCTGGCTGATCCCGGCGCACGGCGCGACCGGGGCGGCGCTGGCCTGGGCGCTCGGCATCGCCACCGAGAACGTCACGGCGGTCGTCTGCGCCCGGGTCGTGGTCGGCCAGCCGCTGGTCGACGCGGCGATGCTGCGGGCCGGGGCGGCCACCGTCGCCGGGGTCGGGGCCGCCGCGGCGGTCGGGGTGCTGGCCGGCGGCCGGGGGATCGGCGGCCTGGCCGTGGCCCTGGGCGTGCTGGCCGCCGGCTGCGTCGGCTTGTTGACGTTGCCCCGGGTGCGGCACCGCATCCGGGTGACCATGGTGCAGGTCCGTGGGCGGCAGGAGGCGGCCCCGGCCGCCACCGGGCGCGCCCCGGAGGAATCGAAGGGCAGGTGAGGTGTGTCGTGCCGTCCATCCGAGACCGGGTGAAGCAGCTCGTACCGACCCAGGTGACGGAGCGGGTGCGGGAGTCACTCGTCGACTACGGGGTGCGGACCAGCGACCGGCGACCGCTGCCGGACTTCCTCATCATCGGCACGAAGCGGGGCGGCACCACCTCGCTGTGGAACTACCTGATCCAGCACCCGCTGGTGCCCCGGCTCTTTCCGGCCTGGAACACCAAGTCCTCGCACTACTTCGAGGAGCACTGGCGCCGCGGCGAGGCCTGGTACCGCTCGCACTTCCCGACGCAGCGCCACCGGGAGGCGCTGGAGAAGCGGCACGGTGGGCCGGTGCGCGTCGGCGAGGCGGCGCCGCTGTACATGTTCCACCCCCTCGCGGCGCAGCGGGTCGCGGCGCTGATGCCGTCGGTGCGGCTGATCGTGCTGCTGCGCGACCCGGTGGAGCGGGCGTACTCGCACTGGAAGGAGCGGCGCACGCACGGCATCGAGCCGCTCGACTTCGCCGCCGCGCTGGCCGCCGAGCAGGAGCGCACGGCGGGGGAGCGGGAGCGGCTGATCGCGGAGCCGGAGTACTTCAGCGAGCCGTACGACTGGTACACCTACCGGGCCCGGGGCCGCTACCTGGAGCACCTGGAGCCGTGGCTGGAGCGGTTCGACCGGGAGCAGATCCTCTTCCTGCCCAGCGAGGACCTCTACCGCGACGCCCGGTCGACCTACCGTCGGACGCTGGACTTCCTCGGCCTGCCCCCGCACGACCTGCCCGACTTCAAGGTCTACAACGACCGCCGCTCGGCGCCGCTGGAGCCGGCCGTGCGCGCCGAGCTGACCGAGTACTACCGCCCGTACAACGACGCGTTGCGGCAGCGGTTGGGGCTGGAGCTCGACTGGCCGGACCGGGCCCCGTGACGGCGCCGGCCACCGCCGCCGACCCCCGTTCGCGTACCGACGGGCTGGGCTGGGTCACCCGGGCCGTGTTCGGCGACGAGCGGATCGCCCTGACCGTGGACGCCCCGCCGCCGCCCGGGTACCGGGCCGTCGCCCGGTACGCGGTCGTCCCGTCGCTCACCCGGGCCCGGTTCCTGCTGCCGCTCGGCGCACCCCGGGCCACGGCCGCCTCGCTGCTGGCGTACAACGCGCTGCGTCCGCCGAAGGTGCGGGCGGTGCGGGCCGGGCTCGGCGTGCTGGCGCGGGTCGGCGCGGTCGACCTGGCCCGGTTCCCCCGGCTGACGGTGTCGCTGCCCGAGCGGGTCGCGGCCGACGAGGCGCTGCTGGCCGGGCGGTTGGGCGCCGCGCTCGGCGCGCCGTCGGTCTACGCGGCCTGCGGGGTCCGCCCGCCGGACCCGAACCACAAGCCCACCCTGCAACTGTTCGGCGCGGACGGCCGGGCCCTCGGCTACGCGAAGATCGGCTGGAACGGGGCCACCCGGGCGTTGGTGACCGCAGAGGCGGCGGCCCTGCGCGAGCTGCCGGCGGTGACCGGCGTGCCCGACCATCCGGCGGCGCCCCGGCTGCTCGCCGAGACGACGGCCGCCGGGCAGGTGGTCGCGCTGGTCGAGCCGCTGCCACCGGCCGTGCGGGGGGTGTCGGCCGGCGAACCGCCGCGGATCGCGGCGCTGCTGGCCGTGGCCCGCCGGGGCCGCCCGCCGGCCCCACCGCGCGCCGTGGCCGGGTCGGCGTTCCTGGCCCGGCTCGCCGCCGAGGCCGCACGCGCCGCCGCCGGCACGCCGGACGGGGCCCGGGCGGTCGCCGCCGTCGCCGCCCTGACCGGCCGGCACGGCGACACGGCCGTCGAGTTCGGGCACTGGCACGGCGACTGGGTGCCCTGGAACCTCGGCGTGCACGCCGGCCGCCTCGTCGCCTGGGACTGGGAGCACAGCGGGCCGGACGTGCCGCTCGGCTTCGACCTGGCGCACGACGCGTTCCAGCGGGCCTTGGTGCTGCGGGGCGAGCCCGCCGCGGCGGCGGCGCGGGCCGTCGACGCCCACCTCGACCGGTACGGCGCCGACCTCGGGCTCGCACCGGCGGCCCGGCGGCTGGTGGCCGACGCCTACCTGCTGGAGATGTGGCTGCGCACCTGGCGCCTCGCCGACGCCGGCGCGGGCTGGAACGCCGCGCTGCATCCCGCCCTGCTGGACGTCGTCGAGAAACGACATAGCGGCTGATCCGCCGAAATCGCCGGAGCCGACGGTCCGTCGTCGACTCCGGATAGTGACGAAGAAGCTCCAGGTCGTGACGATCTCGATACCGATGGTCGGTGCGGCGCACCCGATCCGCCATCCGCGGAGATCGACTTGTCGCCCGGTCGCCCTATTTCACCAGGCGGGGGACGTGTGATCTGCTGTCGCGTGGCGACCACCGAACGTCCAAGCGAACTTGTGGGGAGTCGCGTGGAAACGACAACCGAGGATGCCGGCGAGCCCGGAGTCCTGCTCCTGGTGGGCTCCAGCGGCGGCCACCTGGCCCAACTGCTCGCCCTTCGCCCGTGGTACGAACGCTGGCGGCGGTGCTGGGTCACCTTCGACACACCCGAGGCGCTCTCGCTGCTGGCCGGCGAGGAGCTCGTCCCGGCGCACCACCCGACCACCCGCAACGTGCCGAACCTGCTGCGCAACGCCGTACTCGCCTGGCGGGTGCTGCGGTCGCGCCGGGTCGCCGCAGTGGTGACCACCGGCGCCGGGGTGGCCGTCCCGTTCGTGGTGCTGGCCCGGCTCCGGCGCGTACCGACCGTCTACATCGAGGTGTACGACCGCATCGACACCCCGACCCTGACCGCCCGGCTCTGCCGGCCGTTCCTCTCCGCGATGCTCGTGCAGTGGGACGAGCAGCGCCGGCAGTACCCGGAGGCCACCGTCGTGGGGACCCTGTTGTGAGCGCCGAGAGCACCGGAACCGCCCCCGCGCACCGCGTCGCCCCCGGCCGCCCCCGGCCGGCGGGCGCCAACCGGGTGCCCCGGCCGCGCGACCCCGGCGACCTCGTCCGGGCCCGGCTGCTGGTCGCCGTCGGCACCGACAAGCATCCGTTCGACCGCCTGGTCGGCTGGCTGGAGGAGTGGCACCCCGCCGTCGCCGAGGACGTCGGGCTGACCGTCCAGCACGGACACACCCGGGCCCCCGGGGTGCCCGGGGCGATGCCCTTCCTCGGCCACGACGAGCTGCAGACCGCGATGGCCGAGGCCGACCTCGTGGTCTGCCACGGCGGCCCGGCCACCATCCTGGAGGCCCGCCGGCACGGTCACCTGCCGATCGTCGTCCCACGGGACCCGACCCGGGGCGAACACGTCGACGACCACCAGCAGTTGTTCGCCCGCCGCCTGGGCGCGGCCGGCATGGTGGCGCTCGCCGAGACCCGGGAGGCGCTGTTCGAGGCGCTGACCGCCGGCCTCGCCGACCCGTCGCGGTTCGCCGTCGCGGCCGACCCGGACGCGTCCCGGGCGCGCCGCGCGGCGGTCGAGCAGGTGGGACGGATCGTGGAGGACCTGGTGGCCGCGTCGACCGGACGACGGCAGCGGACGAGGTGGCGGCCGTGGGCACGGCCCGGCCGGAACGGAGAGCGGCGATGACCGAACACCCGAGCGTGAGCGCGGTGGTCCCCACCCGGGACCGCCCGGAGCTGCTCCGGGCCGCCGTGCGCGCCATTCTCGACCAGGACCACCCCGGCCCGATCGAGGTGGTGGTGGTCTACGACCAGTCCGAGCCGGACGCCTCGCTGGCCGAGCTGTCCCGCCCGGACCGGCTGGTCCGGGTGATCCGCAACGGGCGCGCCCCCGGCCTGGCCGGCGCCCGCAACTCCGGCGTCCTGGCCGCCACCGGCGAGCTCGTCGCGTTCTGCGACGACGACGACGAGTGGCTGCCCGGCAAGCTGCGCGCCCAGGTCGAGGCGCTCGCCGCCCACCCCGACGCGGAGTTCGTCAGCTGCGGCATCCGGGTCAGCTACGACGGGCACACCGTCGACCGGGCGCTGCCGAAGGACTCGGTCACCCTGGCCGACCTGCTGCGGGACCGGATGACGGAGCTGCACCCGTCGACCTTCCTGATCCGCGCCGCCGCGCTGCGCGACGGGTTCGGGCTGGTCGACGAGGAGATCCCGGGCAGCTACGCGGAGGACTACGAGTTCCTGCTCCGGGCCGCCCGCAGCGCGCCGCTGGTCAACCTGCGCACGCCGTACGTGCTGGTGCGCTGGCACAAGCGGTCCTACTTCGCGCAGCGCTGGGACACCATCTCCGAGGCGTTGCAGTGGCTGCTGGAGCGCTACCCCGAGTTCGGCACCCAGCCTGCCGGCGAGGCGCGGGTCACCGGGCAGATCGCCTTCGCCCGTGCCGCGTCCGGCGACCGGCGGGGCGCGATGCGCTGGGCCCGGCACACCATCCGGCGCAACCCGCGCGAGCCGAGGGCGTACCTGGCCCTCGCCGTGGCCGGGCGGATGCTCCGCGCCGACGCGGTGCTGCGTACCCTGCACAAGCGCGGCCGGGGCATCTGAGCGCGCGTTCAGGGCCGGGTGCGGCGCTCGGCGGCGTCGAACGCGGGCGCGAGCGGGGCCAGCGCCGCGCGGAGCTGGTCGGGCAGTGAGCCGGAGGGCACGACCAGTCCTCCGGCGGCGAAGCCCTCGGCGGCTCCTGCGTTCCCGGCCGGCTGGAGCCAGCCTTCCAGTGCGATGCGAACCGCCGCGGCCACGCTCGCCGCGAGAACGCGGGCTGTGTGCGCTCCGGCGTCACCCAGGCGTTCGGCGATCGCTGCCGTGAGAGGGGGCTCGATGCCGGTGGTGGTGTCGAGGAACGCGTCGCGCAGCGCGGTCCGGGTGGTGATCAGCAGCAGCGCCTGGTATTCGTGCTCGCCGGTGTTCGCGTACTGCTCGACCACTGCTTCGGTGACGGCGTCGGCCAGGCGCGTTCCTGCGGGCCGGGCCGTGACCGCCGCCGCGATGCGCGCCTCCCGGTCCGCGGTGACAGCGGAGACGATCGCCTGCTCGCGGCTGGCGAAGTAGTTGTTGTAGGTGCGCGGCGAGACTCCGGCCGCCTCGGCGATGTCCTCGACCCGCACCTGGTCCGGTCCGTGCTGCACGGCCAGGCGCAGGGCCGCCTCGCGTAGCGCCTCGCGCGTGGCCTGCTTCTTCCGCTCCCGCAGCCCTGGTGGTGGTGTCGTCACGGTGTCAGCGTCCCACGCAGGGCTGCGTACGCGCAAAGTTGCGCGTAAGTAAACTTGCGTGCGCGCACCTTTCCTGCCAGGCTCGACCCGACCGGGACCGACAGGGAGGACGCCACCATGCGCGCAAGAGGAATGACCTACGACACCGGATTCGTCGTGCACGGCCAGACGTCCCGCGAGCACTTCGACCTTGCGGTGGTCCGGCGCGAGCTCGCCATCATCCGCGACGACCTGCACTGCAACGCGGTCCAGATCATCGGCGGCGACCCGGATCGACTGGAACTGGCCGCCGGTGCCGCCGCCGAACTCGGCCTGGAGGTCTGGTTCTCGCCCTATCCGCTGGAGCTGGATCCGCAGCAGATCCTCACGCTCTTCCGCGACTGCGCCGAGCGAGCGGAACGGCTCCGGCAGCAGGGGGCCGCAGTCGTGTTCGTCGCAGGGGTCGAGCTGAGCGTGATGAACCGCGGGTTCCTGCCCGGCGAGAGCCCCGAGGACCGGGTCGAGCGGCTGATGAGACAACCCGAACGGCGGGCCGAAGCCATCCGCGAACTCGGCGTGCGCATCAACGCATTCCTCCGCGACGCCGTGGCCACGGTCCGCGACCGCTTCCAGGGCAGGCTCACCTACGCATCCATCCAGTTCGAGCAGGTCGACTGGACTCCCTTCGACATCGTGACGTTCGAGCTGATCCGCTCGGCCGAGGTCGCCGACCAGTTCCGGGACGCGGTGCGCATCCTGGCCCAGGGACCGAAGCCGCTCGCCATCACCGGATTCGGCACCGCGGCCTACCGCGGCGCGGGAGACCGCGGTGGGCGAGTGCTGGAAGTGGTCGAGCACGACCCGGAGACCAGGGCCCCGGTACGGCTGAACGGCGTATACGAGCGTGACGAGGCCGGCCAGGCCACCTATCTGAGCGAACTCCTGGAGATCTTCGAGACCGAGGGCGTGGACAGCGCCTTCGTGTTCCTGTTCGCCCTGCCTGGCTACCCGCACCGCCCGGACGGCGACCCCAGGGACGACCTGGACCGGGCCGGCCTGGGCATCGTCAAACTCCTCGAAGGGCGCCGTGGGCAGACCTACCCCGACATGGAATGGGAGCCCAAGGCCGCCTTCGCGGCAGTGGCACAGCGCTATCGGAGGTGACAGGCCCGGAGCAGATGGAGCTGAGGCCGGTACGAGTCACCCCGCGCCGCCCCGGGATCGCCTCCCGCGTGCGGCCTGGCCCGGCCCCGGGGCGCGCGGGTCCTACCGGCGGGTGTGCCCGGGCGGCGGGCCACCCGGCGGTCGCGCCGGTGCCCGCCGCGTCCGCAGGGCGGGACGTGGCGGGCACCGCACGGCGGCGGGCACCGGGCGTGACAGACTGACCGCTGTGTTGCGCTGGTTGACTGCAGGGGAATCGCACGGTCCCGCCCTCGTCGCGATGCTGGAGGGCGTGCCCGCCGGCGTCGAGGTGACCACCGGGGAGATCGCCGGTGAGCTGGCCCGGCGGCGGCTCGGCTACGGCCGGGGCGCGCGGATGTCGTTCGAGCAGGACGAGGTCGAGATCATCGGCGGGCTCCGGCACGGGGTGACCCTCGGCAGCCCGGTCGCGATCCGCGTCGGCAACTCCGAGTGGCCCAAGTGGCGCACGGTCATGGCGGCCGATCCCGTCGACGCGGAGGAGCTCGCCAGCCAGGCCCGCAACGCGCCGCTGACCCGCCCCCGCCCGGGCCACGCCGACCTGGCCGGCATGCAGAAGTACGGCCACACCGACGCCCGGCCGATCCTGGAACGGGCCAGCGCGCGGGAGACCGCCGCCCGCGTCGCCGTCGGCACGGTCGCCAAGGCGCTGCTCCGGCAGGCCCTCGGCATCGAGATCGTCTCGCACGTGGTGGAGCTGGGCCCGGTCGCCGCCAAGCCGGGGCTGCGCCCCACGCCCGCCGACGCCGCCCGCATCGACGCCGACCCGCTGCGCTGCCTCGACCCGGAGGCCAGCGCCCGGATGGTCGCCGAGGTCGACGCCGCGAAGAAGGCCGCCGACACCCTGGGTGGCGTGGTCGAGGTGCTGGCGTACGGGGTGCCGCCGGGCCTGGGCAGCCACGTGCAGTGGGACCGCAAGCTCGACGCCCGGCTCGCGACCGCCCTGATGTCGATCCAGGCCATCAAGGGCGTGGAGATCGGCGACGGCTGGCAGCAGGCGCGCTCCCGTGGCTCCGAGGCGCACGACGAGATCATCCCCACCGCCACCGGCGTACGCCGGGTCACCGACCGGGCCGGCGGGCTGGAGGGCGGCATCACCACCGGCGAGCCGCTGCGCGTGAAGGCCGCGATGAAGCCGATCTCGTCGCTGAACCGGGCCCTGGCGACGGTGGACGTCACCACCGGCGAGCCGGCCACCGCGATCAACCAGCGCTCGGACGTCTGCGCCGTGCCCGCCGCCGCCGTCGTCGCCGAGGCGATGGTGGCGCTGGTGCTGGCGGAGGCCGCCACCGAGAAGTTCGGCGGCGACTCGGTCGCCGAGATCCGCCGCAACCTGGCCGGCTACCTCGACGCCCTGGTGATCCGGTGAGCGCGGGGCGCGCGGCGGATCGACGGGCGAAGCGCGCAACCGGCCGGCGGTGCCGCTGATGGCGCCGGTCTGCGTGCTGGTCGGGGCGCCCGGCTCCGGCAAGACCACGGTCGGGCTGGCATTGGCGGAGCTGCTCGGCGTGGAGTTCCGCGACACCGACCTGGACATCGTCCGGCTGGCCGGCAAGCCGATCCCCGAGATCTTCATCGACGAGGGCGAGGACCACTTCCGTACCCTCGAACGGGCGGCGGTGGCGGCGGGGCTGGCCTCGTGCGAGGGCGTGCTCGCCCTCGGCGGCGGCGCGGTCCTCGCCGAGGAGAACCGCGCGGCCCTGGTCGGGCACCCCGTGGTCTACCTCTCCGTCGAGCTGTCCGACGCGGTGAAGCGGGTCGGGCTCGGCATGGGCCGCCCACTGCTGGCGATCAACCCCCGGGCGACGCTGAAATACCTGCTGGACCAGCGCCGCCCCCTCTACGCCGAGGTGGCCACCGCGACGGTCGTCACCGACGGGCGGTCCCCGGCGGAGATCGCCGCCGAGATCGCCGCACTCCTCAAGAGCTGAGCCGCCGCGCTCCCCAGGGGCTGAGCCGCCGCGTTCCTGAAGCGCTGAGCCGCCGCGCTCCCCAGGGGCTGAGCCGCCGCGCTTCCGCTGCGGCGCTGGACCGGGACACGTGCCCGGTCCGGCCGCCCGCATCCCGCATGCCGCCTGTGGCGGAGCGCCGGTGGCCGTCAGTCGCGGGCGATGCGGTCGAGCACGTCGGCCAGGCCCTCCGGCTCGCTGAGCATCGGCCAGTGCCCGGTGGGCAGCGCGTGCAGTTGGCCGCCGGCCAGCCCGGCGAAGAACGGGTGGCCCTGCGCGATCATGCCCTCGACCACCTCGAGCGGGAAGGTGCTGGCGACCAGGGCGGTCGGCACCGCGTGCCCGCCGGTGCGGCGCACCGGATCGGTGGCGGCGCGCAGCGGGTGGGCGGTGGCGCGCCGGCGCAGCAGCGCGAGCGCGGCGGAATCCAGCCCGGCCAGGTTCTCCGGGTCCTCCGCCGGATCGAACGCGGGCGGTGGCAGCAGGTGCCCGTCGCCGATCTCGGCGCGCAGCCGCTCCTGCTCCTCCGGCGGGTTGCTGTCGAACTGCGACATGCCGTCCGGCATCGGCCCGCTCTCCACGTAGACCACCCGGGCGATCCGCTCTCCGACGCGGTCCGCCGCCTGGGTCACCGGCAGCCCGCCGCCGGAGTGCCCGACCAGCACCACGTCGTGCAGTTCCTCCACCTCGATCAACCGGACGATGTCGGTGGTGTGCGTCTCCAGGCCCACCTCCGGGCCGGCGAGGTGGGCGCGCTCGGCCACCCCGGTCAGCGTCACCGGGTGGACCTCGTGGCCCCGGTCGCGCAGCGCGGCGGTCACCTCGCGCCACGCCCAACCGCCCAGCCAGAAACCCGGTACCAGCACGAACGTCGCCATCCGCGACCTCCCTCTCTCGTCGTCCGGGACCACCGTACGATCGAATCCGGACGCTTTCCGCCCGCTTTACAGGAGTGGCCCGTGGCACATCCCGCCGCCAGGGTGCTCGGCATGCTCGAACTGCTCCAGAGCCATCACCGGCTCACCGGGGCGGAACTGGCCCGCCGGCTGGGGGTGGACGGGCGCACGGTGCGCCGCTACGCCGCGACCCTGGCGGAGCTGGGCGTCCCGGTGACCGCCGAGCGGGGCCGCCACGGCGGCTACCGGCTGCGCCCCGGCTACAAGCTGCCGCCGCTGATGCTCACCGACGACGAGGCCGTCGCCGTGCTGCTCGGTCTGGTCGCCGCCGAGCGGCTCGGGCTGGGCACCGAGGAGCCCGCGACCGCGACCGCGCTGGCGAAGATCCGCCGGGTGCTGCCGCCCACGCTCAGTGACCGCCTCGCCGCAGTGCAGGAGCACCTCGACTTCACCCTGCGCCGCGCGGTCCCGGGGGCCCGGCCGGCGACCGCGACGCTGCTCACCCTCGCCGACGCGGCCCGGCACCGGCGCCGGGTACGGCTGGACCACCGTTCCTTCTCCGGCGCGGCGACCCGCCGCGAACTCGACCCGTACGGCCTGGTCTTCCACGCCGGCCGGTGGTACGTCACCGGTCACGACCACCTGCGCGGGGAGGTACGCACGTTCCGGCTGGACCGGATCGGGGAGGTGGAGTCGGGGGAGGAGACCTTCACCGTCCCCGACGGCTTCGACCCGGTGGCCCGGGTGACCCGCGCGCTGGCCCGTGTGCCGTACGCCCACGACGTCGAGGTGCTGCTGGAGACCGACCTGGCCGCCGCCCGACGCCGCCTCCCGCCGAGCGTGGCCGAGCTGAGCGCGACCGCCGACGGCGTGCTGCTGCGCGCCCGCGCGGAGAGCCTGGGCGGGATGGCCCAGCTGCTCGCCGGGCTGGGCTACCCGTTCACCGTGCTGCGTCCCGACGCCCTGCGCGACGAGGTCGCCGAGCACGCCCGCCGGATGGCCGCCTGGGCCGTACGGGTGCCCGGGTGAACCCTCCGCCGACGTGACCGGCCCGTGCCGCCTCAGGGAGCCACGAGGATGAAGCGGGCGACCGCAAGGACGGCGGGCCGGCGCGAGCGGATGGCCACGAAGTGGACAGTTCCCGCCCGGGACCGGGCGGCTGGACTAGGCTGCCGGCGATGGACGAGGTGACCCGGATCCCGGTCGGCGGCGAGCGCCCGTACGACGTGCTGGTGGGACGCGACCTGCTCGACGCGCTACCCGGGCTGCTGCCGGACGCGACCCGGGTGGCGGTGCTGCACGCGCACCCGCTCAGGGAGTTGGCCGACGCGATCGGCGGGCGGCTGCGCGCCGCCGGCGTCGCGCCGCTGCTGATCGAGGTGCCGGACGCCGAGGCGGGCAAGCGCATCGACGTCGCGGCGACCTGCTGGGACCGGCTGGGCGAGGCGGGTTTCACCCGTACCGACGCGGTCGTGGGCGTCGGCGGCGGCGCGGTGACCGACCTGGCCGGCTTCGTCGCGGCCTGCTGGCTGCGCGGGGTGCGCTGGGTGCCGGTGGCGACCTCGCTGCTGGGCATGGTCGACGCGGCGGTGGGCGGCAAGACCGGGATCAACACCGGCGCCGGCAAGAACCTGGTCGGGGCGTTCCATCCACCGGTCGGCGTCCTCGCTGACCTGGCGACGCTGGACAGCCTCCCGCAGGCCGACCTCGCCGCCGGCCTGGCCGAGGTGGTCAAGTGCGGCTTCATCGCCGACCCGGTGATCCTCGACCTGGTGGAGCGGGACCGGGCGGCGGTCACCGACCCGACCGGCCCGGTGACCCGCGAGCTGATCGAGCGGGCGATCCGGGTGAAGTCCGACGTGGTCTCGGGCGACCTGCGCGAGTCGGGCGTGCGGGAGGTGCTCAACTACGGCCACACCCTGGCCCACGCGATCGAGAAGGCGGAGGGCTACCGCTGGCGGCACGGCCACGCGGTGTCCGTCGGCGTCGTCTACGCCGGTGAGTTGGCGCGGCTGGCCGGGCGGCTGGACGCCCCCACCGCGGAACGGCACCGGACGGCCATGGCGGCGCTCGGGCTGCCGACCAGCTATCCCGCCCAGGCCTGGCCCGGACTGCTCGCCGCGATGCGGGTGGACAAGAAGACCCGGGGCAGCCAGCTGCGTTTCGTCGTGCTGGACGGGCTGGCCCGGCCGGCGATCCTCGAGGGCCCCGACGACGAGCTGCTGGAGGCGGCCTACCGCGAGGTGGCCGCGTGAAGGTCCACGTGCTGAACGGCCCGAACCTCGGCCGGCTCGGCACCCGACAGCCGGACGTCTACGGGGCGACCACCTACGCGGATCTGGTGACGCTCTGCGAGTCGACCGGGCGGGAGCTCGGCCTCGACGTGACGGTGCGGCAGACCGACGCCGAGCACGAGCTGCTGGGCTGGCTGCACGCCGCCGCCGACGAGGGCGCCGCCGTGGTCCTCAACCCCGCCGCGTGGTCGCACTACTCGTACGCGGTCCGGGACGCCAGCGCCATGCTGCGCGGGCCGCTGGTCGAGGTGCACATCTCCAACATCCACGCCCGCGAGGAGTTCCGGCACCACTCCGTGGTGTCGGCGGTGGCGACCGGGGTGATTTGCGGCCTCGGCGTCGACGGCTACCGCTTGGCCCTGCACCATCTGGCCGCCCTGCATCGCTGAGGCCGTCACCCCGCCACCGACCCGTGACCGTCCCGCCGCCCGCCGCCCGCCGCCCGCGCCTGTCGCACGCGAGTCGGCGAGATGCGCGCCGACGCCGCGCTTCGGATGCTGTGACGGTGAGTAACATCTCCCCTCGTTACTGTGGGTCACCGTCCGCGCGGTGCTCGCTCGCTGCCCTCCGGGCGCTTTGCTCTGCATCCGGATTCGCACCAGCCTGTTGAGCTGGGGTTTCTTGTCGGCGGCGAATCCTCGTCGAGGACGGGAAGGTGACCATGCGTAACTGGTGCGTCCGCAGGTGCAGAGCAAACGGGAGCGCAGGAAGTTCCCGGCGGGGAAGCCTCGGCTCACGGAGGGTGATATGTCGGCACGCCTTGTTGCCGGCAATCCCGCGACGTTGCCGGATCGGCGGCGGGGCGAGGTGGCCGGGGCCAGCGGGGCGAGGTGGCCGGGCCGGTGGGGCGACGTGGGCTGGGGCCGGTGGGGCGGCGTGGTGGGACCGGTGGGTGACGTGGCGGGACCGGCGGGAGCACCCGGAGCGGCGGCGGAGAGCGGTGGGAGGCGGCGGTAAGTGTCGCGGGCGGCAGGAGGATGCCGGAAAGGTCGCGGGCGGGCTGGCAGGCAGGCAGGGGAGGGTGCCGGAAAGCGCCGCAGGCGGGCGGCGGGAGTGCGGCGGAAAGGGTGGCAGGAGGGTGGCGGGAAGCGGCGGGCAGCGGCGTTCGGCGCAACTAGTAGACTTGCCAGGTCTGTCCGCCAATTGATGATCAAGGCAGGAAATGGCCACCACCAACGACCTGAAGAACGGCCTGGTACTCAACCTCGACGGAGAACTCTGGGCCGTCGTCGAGTTCCAGCACGTCAAGCCCGGTAAGGGTGGTGCGTTCGTGCGTACCACCCTGAAGAACGTGCTGTCCGGCAAGGTGGTCGACAAGACCTTCAACGCGGGCACCAAGGTCGAGACCGCGACCGTGGACAAGCGCACCATGCAGTACCTGTACGCGGACGGCGAGGACTACGTCTTCATGGATCTGGAGACGTTCGACCAGATCAACGTGCCGGGTGCCACCGTCGGCGAGGCGGCGAACTACCTGCTGCCCGAGGCCGAGGCGACCGTGGCCACCCACGAGGGTGTCCCGCTCTACATCGAGCTTCCGACCAGCGTCGTGCTGGAGGTCACCTACACCGAGCCGGGCCTGCAGGGCGACCGGTCGACCGGCGGCAACAAGCCGGCCACCGTCGAGACCGACGCGACGGTCCAGGTGCCGCTCTTCATCACCACCGGCGAGAAGATCAAGGTCGACACCCGCGACGGCCGTTACCTCGGCCGCGCCTGATGGCCGAGGGTCCCAAGCAGCAGATGCCTGCGCGTCGCAAGGCGCGCAAGCGGGCACTGGACGTGCTCTTCGAGGCCGACCTACGGGACCGTCCGCCGGTCGAGGTGCTCGCCGGCTACATCGAGCGGATCGAGAAGCCCCGGCCCGAGCACCTGGGATACGCGGTGAGCCTCGTCGAGGGGGTCGCCGCCCACCTCGACCGGATCGACGAGGTGATCGCCAGCTACGCCGAGGGGTGGACGCTGGACCGGATGCCGGCGGTCGACCGCAACCTCGCCCGGATCGCGGTCTACGAGCTGCTCTACGTCGACGAGATCGACGACGCGGTGGCCATCAGCGAGGCCGTCGAGCTGGCCCGGCAGATGTCGACCGACGACTCGCCGCGGTTCCTCAACGGCATCCTCGGCCGCATCGCCGAGTACGCCACCCGCTGACGCGGCGCACGTCACAGCCGACGTGCGTCACACCCGGCGGGTGACGGCGGGCGGGGGACGCGACACGAACGACCGTACGACGACGAGAAGGGCCCGTGCCGTCCGGCACGGGCCCTTCCTCGCGGTCGGGTCAGCTGGCGAAGAACGCCCGCGGGTCGGCGACCAGCACACCGTGCTCGGTGAGCCGCTCGATCAGGCCGGACGGCGAGGCGTCGTACACGATCGCGAGCGCGCGCAGGTCGTCGGCGCGGATGGAGAGCACGCGGCCGTTGTAGTCACCGCGCTGCTGCTGGATGGCACGCGCGTACCGGGCGACGTAGGCCAGGTCCTCGGAGGCCTCGTCGTACAGCCGCTCCAGGTCGAGGACGATCTTGCTGGTGGGCTCGTGGCGAACCCCGCTGCCGTCGGGCAGCAGCTCCGAGACGGGAACGCGGTAGAAGTCGGCCAGCTCGGCCAGGCGCGACACCGTGACGGCGCGGTCACCGCGCTCGTAGGAGCCGACCACCACCGCCTTCCACCGCCCGTTCGACTTCTCCTCCACGCCCTGCAGGGACAGGCCCTGCTGCTGGCGGATGGAGCGCAGGCGGGCGCCCAGAGACTTGGCGTATTCAGAGGGCATTAAACACTCCCAGTGCTGCTCGGGGTTCTCCCAGCGATCGCTACGGAGCGTGACGGTACGGGGATTGGCACAACTGGTCAAGTGGTCGTGACCTTACCGTTGGGATCACCGGGGGAGTTGTCCCCATTTCGCCGGGCTGACCAGGGGGTCAGTGGCCGGCGGCGGCCAGTGCGGTGACCACTGGTAACGTGGCGGGAAGCCCCGGTCCGGGCCGCTCGCGTCCCGGTACCGGCATCCGACGTCCTTTAACGACCCGTCCCGTGAGGCGGGGAAGGAGGTCCGCCGTGGCCTACCCACCTGCTGCCCAGTCGCCGCCGCCGCGACAACCCTCGGTGAAGGTGATCCTCGCCAGCGCCGACGTCCAGCGCGTGGTCGACCGCATCGCCCACCAGATCCTGGAGAAGACCCAGGGCGCCGAGAACACGGTGCTGCTGGGCATCCCCACCCGGGGCACCCCCCTCGCGAGGCGGCTCGCCGCCCGGATCAGCACCTTCGAGGACGTGACCGTCCCGGTGGGCGTGCTCGACATCACCCTCTACCGCGACGACCTGCGCCGGCACGCCACCCGCGCGGTCGGGCCGACCCAGGTGCCGCCCGGCGGCATCGACGGCAAGCGGGTCGTGCTCGTCGACGACGTGCTCTTCTCCGGCCGCACGGTGCGGGCCGCGCTCGACGCGCTCAACGACGTCGGCCGGCCGGCGTCCGTCCAGCTCGCCGTCCTGGTCGACCGCGGCCACCGCGAGCTGCCGATTCGCGCCGACTACGTCGGCAAGAACATCCCGACGTCCCTCGCGGAGAGCGTGAAGGTCACCCTCGCGGAGACCGACGGCACCGACGAGGTCAGGTTGTACGGGGGTGCCCCCTCATGATCCGGCACCTGCTCTCGGGCGCCGACCTGGACGCCGCCACCGCCACCGAGATCCTGGACACGGCCGCCGAGATGGCCACCGTCGCCGGCCGGGAGGTCAAGAAGCTGCCCGCGCTGCGCGGGCGCACCGTGGTGAACCTCTTCTACGAGGACTCCACCCGGACCCGGATCTCCTTCGAGGCAGCGGCGAAGCGGCTCAGCGCCGATGTGATCAACTTTTCGGCCAAGGGCTCCAGCGTCACCAAGGGTGAGAGCCTGAAGGACACCGCGCTGACCCTCCAGGCGATGGGGGCCGACGCCGTGGTCGTCCGGCACCCCGCCTCCGGCGCCCCGCACCGGCTCGCCGACTGGGTCGACGGCTCGGTGGTCAACGCCGGCGACGGCACCCACGAGCACCCGACCCAGGCGCTGCTCGACGCGTACACGATGCGCTCCCGGCTGGGGCGGCTGGCCGGCCTGTCGGTCGCGGTGGTCGGGGACGTCCTGCACAGCCGGGTGGCCCGCTCCAACGTCCTGCTGTTGTCCACGCTCGGCGCCAAGGTGACCCTGGTCGGGCCGCCGACGCTGATCCCCGTCCACATCGCGCAGGCCCTCGCGCCCGGCACCGACGTCTCCTACGACCTCGACGCGGTGCTGCCGCAGTCGGACGTGGTGATGATGCTGCGGGTGCAGCGCGAGCGGATGAACGCCTCCTACTTCCCGTCCGCCCGCGAGTACGCCCGCCGCTACGGCCTGGACGGCCCGCGGATGCGCCGGCTGCCCGAGCACGCGATCGTCATGCACCCCGGACCGATGAACCGGGGGATGGAGATCACGCCGGAGGTCGCCGACTCGCCCCGCTCCACCATCGTCGAACAGGTCGCCAACGGGGTCTCCGTGCGGATGGCCGTCCTCTACCTGCTGCTCGGGGGGAACAACCGGTGAGCTCGTACCTGATCTCCAACGTCAGCGTCGTCGGCGCCGCGCCGACCGACGTGCTGATCCGCGACGGCGTCGTCGCGGCCGTCGGCGCCGGACTGGACGCGCCGGAGGCGACCGTCGTCGACGGCACCGGGCTGGTCGCCCTGCCCGGCCTGGTCGACCTGCACACCCACCTGCGCGAGCCCGGCCGGGAGGACGCCGAGACCGTCGAGTCCGGGTCCCGGGCGGCGGCGCTCGGCGGCTACACCGCGGTCTGCGCGATGGCCAACACCTCGCCGGTGGCCGACACCGCCGGCGTGGTCGAGCAGGTCTGGCGGCTGGGCCGGGAGGCCGGGCTGGTGGACGTGCAGCCGATCGGGGCGGTCACCGTCGGCCTGGCCGGCGAGCACCTCGCCGAGCTGGGCGCGATGGCCGACTCGGCGGCCCGGGTGCGGATCTTCTCCGACGACGGGCACTGCGTCGCCGACCCGAGGCTGATGCGCCGGGCGCTGGAGTACGTGAAGGCGTTCGACGGGATCATCGCCCAGCACGCCGAGGAGCCCCGGCTCACCGAGGGCGCGCAGATGCACGAGGGCGAGGTCTCGACCCGGCTCGGCCTGACCGGCTGGCCGGCGGTCGCCGAGGAGGCGATCATCGCCCGGGACGTGCTGCTCGCCGAGCACGTCGGCAGCCGCCTGCACGTGTGCCACGTCTCCACCGCCGGCAGCGTGGAGGTGCTGCGCCAGGCCAAGGCCAGGGGCGTCCGGGTCACCGCCGAGGTCACCCCGCACCACCTGCTGCTCACCGACTCCCGGGCCGAGACCTACGACCCGGTCTACAAGGTCAACCCGCCGCTGCGCACCGCGGCCGACATCGCCGCGCTGCGGGCGGCCCTGGTGGAGGGCGTGATCGACATCGTCGCCACCGACCACGCGCCGCACGCGGTGGAGGACAAGGAGTGCGAGTGGGCGTACGCCCGGCCGGGCATGCTCGGCCTGGAGACGGCGCTGTCGATCGCCCTCGACGTGCTCGGCCCGCAGTGGGACCTGATCGCCGAGCGGATGTCGCGCACCCCGGCCCGGATCGCCGGGCTGGAGGGGCACGGCCTCGACCCGGCACCCGGCGTGCCGGCGAACCTGACCCTGGTCGACCCCGCCGCCCGCCGCACCATCGAGCCGGCGGAGCTGGCCAGCCGTAGCCGCAACACCCCGTACGCCCGCATGACGCTGCCGGGTCGCATCGTGGCGACCTTCCTGCGCGGCGAGCCGACGGTCCTGGACGGAAAGGCCCTCAAGTGATCCGAGCGAGGAGTGCAGCGGAGCGGAGCCCCGCAGTCCGGATCGAAGGAGACGCAGCATGACCCGCAGACAATCGGCGATCCTCGTCCTGGAGGACGGGCGGACGTTCCACGGCGAGGCGTACGGCAGCGTCGGGGAGACCTTCGGCGAGGCCGTCTTCAACACCGGCATGACCGGCTACCAGGAGACGCTGACCGACCCGTCCTACCACCGTCAGGTGGTGGTGCAGACCGCCCCGCACATCGGCAACACCGGCGTCAACGGCGAGGACGACGAGTCGGGCCGGATCTGGGTCGCGGGCTACGTGGTCCGCGACCCGGCCCGCATCGGCTCCAACTGGCGGGCCACCGGCGGGCTGGAGGAACGGCTGGCCGCCGAGGGCGTCGTCGGCATCAGCGGCGTCGACACCCGGGCGCTGACCCGGCACCTGCGCGAGCGCGGCGCGATGCGGGTCGGCATCTCCAGCGTCGAGACCGACCCCCGGGCGCTGCTGGCCCGGGTGCGGCAGGCCCCGGAGATGGTCGGCGCGGACCTGTCCGCCGAGGTCACCACGGCCAAGCCGTACGTGGTGGCGGCCTCCGGCGAGCACCGGTTCACGGTCGCCGCGCTGGACCTGGGCATCAAGCGCAACGTCCCGCGCCGGCTCGCCGCCCGCGGGGTCACCACGCACGTGCTCCCGGCCGGCTCCACGATCGACGACCTGCTCGCCACCGGCGCGGACGCGGTCTTCTTCTCGCCCGGCCCGGGCGACCCGGCCACCGCCGACGGGCCGGTGGCCCTGGCGCGGGAGGTGCTGCGCCGCAGGGTGCCGCTGTTCGGCATCTGCTTCGGCAGCCAGATCCTCGGCCGGGCCCTGGGCTTCGGCACCTACAAGCTCGGCTACGGCCACCGGGGGATCAACCAGCCGGTGCTCGACCGGGTCACCGGCAAGGTCGAGGTGACCAGCCACAACCACGGCTTCGCGGTCGAGGTCCCCGGCGCGGGTCACGGCGCGGTCGTACCCGATGCGGTGATCGAGACCGAGTTCGGTGGCGTCCAGGTCAGTCACGTCTGCCTCAATGACAACGTGGTCGAGGGGCTGCGGGCGAAGGACGTGCCCGCCTTCACCGTCCAGTACCACCCGGAGGCGGCGGCCGGTCCGCACGACGCGGACTACCTCTTCGACCGCTTCGCCGAGCTCATCGAGGGCCGGACCCAGAGCGAGGGGCGCACACATGCCTAAGCGGACCGATCTCAAGCACATCCTGGTGATCGGCTCCGGGCCGATCGTGATCGGGCAGGCCTGCGAGTTCGACTACTCCGGCACCCAGGCCTGCCGGGTGCTGCGCAGCGAGGGGATCCGGGTCAGCCTGGTCAACTCGAACCCGGCGACGATCATGACGGACCCCGAGTTCGCCGACGCCACGTACGTCGAGCCGATCACCCCGGAGTTCGTCGAGCTGGTGATCGCCAAGGAGCGTCCCGACGCGATCCTGCCCACCCTCGGCGGGCAGACCGCGCTGAACACGGCCGTCGCCCTGCACGGGGCGGGCGTGCTGGAGAAGTACGGCGTGGAGCTGATCGGCGCCAACATCGAGGCGATCAACCGCGGCGAGGACCGGCAGCTGTTCAAGGACATCGTCGCCAAGGCCGGCGTACGCCTGGGGCTCGACGACCCGGCGGGCCTGGTGCCCCGCTCCCGGGTCTGCCACTCGATGGCGGAGGTCGAGGCCACGGTCGCCGAGCTGGGCCTGCCGGTGGTGATCCGGCCGTCGTTCACCATGGGCGGCCTCGGCTCCGGCATGGCGCACACCCCGGAGGACCTGGCCCGCATCGCCGGTGACGGGCTGGCCGCCAGCCCGGTGCACGAGGTGCTCATCGAGGAGAGCGTGCTCGGCTGGAAGGAGTACGAGCTCGAACTGATGCGCGACCGGCACGACAACGTCGTGGTGGTCTGCTCGATCGAGAACGTCGACCCGATGGGCGTGCACACCGGCGACAGCGTCACCGTCGCCCCGGCCATGACGCTCACCGACCGTGAGTACCAGCGGCTGCGCGACCTCGGCATCGCGGTGCTGCGCGAGGTCGGGGTGGACACCGGCGGCTGCAACATCCAGTTCGCCGTCAACCCGGCCGACGGCCGGATCGTGGTGATCGAGATGAACCCCCGGGTGTCCCGGTCGTCGGCGCTGGCCTCCAAGGCCACCGGCTTCCCGATCGCGAAGATCGCCGCGAAGCTGGCCATCGGCTACACCCTCGACGAGATCCCCAACGACATCACCCTGAAGACCCCGGCGGCGTTCGAGCCGACCCTGGACTACGTGGTGGTGAAGATCCCCCGGTTCGCGTTCGAGAAGTTCCCGGGCGCCGACCCGGAGCTGACCACCACCATGAAGTCCGTCGGCGAGGCGATGAGCCTGGGCCGCAACTTCAGCGAGGCGCTGAACAAGGCGATGCGGTCGCTGGAGACGAAGGCGGGCGGCTTCTGGACGCTGCCCGACCCGGCCGGCGCGACGAAGGAGAACACCCTCGACGCGCTGCGGATGCCGCACGACGGCCGGCTCTACACCGTCGAGCGGGCGCTGCGCCTGGGCGCGTCGATCGCCGAGGTCACCGCCGCGTCCGGCGGGATCGATCCCTGGTTCCTGGACCAGATCGCCGCCCTCGTCGAGCTGCGCGCCGAGATCGTGGACGCCCCGGTGCTCGACGGCGAGCTGCTGCGCCGGGCCAAGCGGGCCGGCCTGTCGGACCGGCAGCTGGCCGCGCTGCGCCCGGAGCTGGCCGCCGAGGACGGCGTACGGACGCTGCGGCACCGCCTCGACGTCCGCCCGGTCTACAAGACGGTGGACACCTGCGCCGCCGAGTTCGAGGCGACCACGCCCTACCACTACTCGACGTACGACCAGGAGACGGAGGTCGTGCCGTCGGCCCGGCCGAAGGTGATGATCCTGGGTTCCGGGCCGAACCGGATCGGTCAGGGCATCGAGTTCGACTACTCGTGCGTGCACGCGGTACAGGCGTTGCGAAGCGCGCCGCTCGGCGGGGCGGCGGGCTCCGGCTACGAGACCGTGATGGTCAACTGCAACCCGGAGACCGTCTCCACCGACTACGACACCGCCGACCGGCTCTACTTCGAGCCGCTCACCTTCGAGGACGTGCTGGAGGTCTGGCACGCCGAGGACTCGTCCGGCCGGGCGGCCGGCGGGCCGGGTGTGGTCGGGGTGATCGTCCAGCTCGGGGGGCAGACCCCGCTGGGCCTGGCGCAGCGGCTGAAGGACGCGGGCGTGCCGGTCGTCGGCACCTCCCCGGAGTCGATCCACCTGGCCGAGGAGCGGGGCGCGTTCGGGGCGGTGCTGGCCCGGGCCGGGCTGCGCGCGCCGGCGCACGGCATGGCCACCTCGTACGACGAGGCGAAGGCGATCGCCGACGAGATCGGCTACCCGGTGCTGGTCCGGCCGTCGTACGTGCTGGGCGGGCGGGGCATGGAGATCGTCTACGACGACGCCACGCTGCGTGACTACATCGGGCGGGCCACCGAGATCTCGCCGGACCACCCGGTGCTGGTGGACCGCTTCCTCGACGACGCCATCGAGATCGACGTGGACGCGCTCTGCGACGCCGACGGCGAGGTCTACCTCGGCGGGGTGATGGAGCACATCGAGGAGGCCGGCATCCACTCCGGCGACTCGTCCTGCGCGCTGCCGCCGATCACCCTGGCGGGCTCGCACGTGGCCCAGGTGCGCCGCTACACCGAGGCGATCGCCCGGGGCGTGGGCGTGCGGGGCCTGCTCAACGTGCAGTACGCGCTGAAGGACGACATGCTCTACGTGCTGGAGGCGAACCCCCGCGCGTCCCGGACGGTGCCCTTCGTCTCCAAGGCGACGGCGGTGCCGCTGGCGAAGGCGGCGGCCCGGATCGCGCTGGGCGCCACCATCGCCGAGCTGCGCGCCGAGGGGCTGCTCCCGGCGACCGGGGACGGCGGCTCGCTGCCGGCCGGCGCCCCGATCGCGGTCAAGGAGGCGGTGCTGCCGTTCAAGCGGTTCCGCACCCCCACCGGCAAGGGCGTGGACTCGCTGCTCGGCCCGGAGATGAAGTCCACGGGCGAGGTGATGGGCATCGACACCGCCTTCGGGCACGCCTTCGCCAAGTCGCAGTCGGCCGCGTACGGCTCGCTGCCGACCGCCGGGAAGATCTTCGTCTCGGTCGCCAACCGGGACAAGCGCGGCATGATCTTCCCGATCAAGCGCCTGGCCGACCTCGGGTTCGAGATCGTCGCCACCACCGGCACGGCGGAGGTGCTGCGCCGGCACGGCATCGCCTGCGAGCAGATCCGCAAGCACTACGAGTCCGGCGGGGGCGAGGACGCGGTGTCGCTGATCCTCGGCGGCGACGTGGCGCTGGTGATCAACACTCCGCAGGGCTCGGGCGCGAGCGCCCGCTCGGACGGCTACGAGATCCGCAGCGCCGCCGTCACGGCGGACATCCCGTGCATCACCACGGTGCCGGGCGCGGCGGCGGCGGTGATGGGCATCGAGGCGCGGATCCGGGGCGACATGCAGGTCCGTCCGCTCCAGGAGCTGCACGCCGCCCTGCGGGCCGCCGAGTGACCGCCCCGGCGAGCGCGCGGTGATGTTCGAGCGGATCGTGCGGCCCGGGCTGTTCCGGATCGGCGGCGGGGACGCCGAGGCCGCGCACGAGTGGACGCTGCGCCGGCTGGCGGAGCTGTCCGGGCGGCCGGCGGCGCTGGCCGTGCTGCGGGCCCGCTACGCCGTCCGCGCGCCGCGCACGGTGTTCGGCGTCGAGTTCCCCAACCCGGTCGGGCTCGCCGCCGGGATGGACAAGGACGGCGTGGCGCTGCCGGCCTGGCCGGCGCTGGGCTTCGGCTTCGTCGAGGTCGGCACGGTCACCGCGCACCCGCAGCCGGGCAACCCCCGGCCGCGGCTGTTCCGGCTGCGCGACAGCGAGGCCGTGGTGAACCGGATGGGCTTCAACAACGCCGGCGCCGAGGCCCTCGCGGCCCGGCTCGCGGCGCTGCCCCGCCCGATCGGGGTGCCGCTGGGCATCTCGCTGGGCAAGTCCAAGGTGACCCCGCTGGACGAGGCGGTGGAGGACTACCTCGCCTCGTACCGCGCGCTGCGCGGGCACGGTGACTACTTCGCGGTCAACGTCTCCTCGCCGAACACCCCGGGGCTGCGCTCCCTGCAGGACCGGGCGCACCTGGACGCCATCCTGGCGGCGCTGGTGGGGGAGAAGCCGGTGCTGGTGAAGATCGCCCCGGACCTCATCGAGCCGGCGATCGCCGAACTGCTGGAGGTCTGCCTGGCCCGGGGCGCCGCCGGGGTGATCGCCACGAACACCACGCTGGCCCGCGACGGCCTCGCCCCGGCCGACCGGGCGCGCGGCGCGGAGACCGGCGGCCTGTCGGGTCGCCCGCTCGCCGACCGCGCCCGCGAGGTGGTCGCCTTCGTGCACCGGGAGGCCGGCGGCCGGCTGCCGGTGATCGGCGTCGGGGGCGTCGTGGACCCGGACGCGGCGGCCCGGATGTTCGACGCCGGCGCCGTCCTGGTGCAGCTCTACACCGGCTTCATCTACCGCGGCCCGGCCCTGGTCCGCGCCGCCGTCCGCGCCACGGGGACGGGCGGGTGACCCCCGAGGAGATCCTGGCCGCCGACCGGGCGCACGTGTGGCACCCGTACGCGGCCCTGCCGCCGGCGAGCGCGCCCCACGTGGTGGAGGGCGCGTCGGGCGTACGGCTGCGGCTGGCCGACGGCCGGGAGCTGGTCGACGGGATGTCGTCGTGGTGGGCGGCGATCCACGGCTACCGGCACCCGGTGCTCGACGCGGCGGTGACCGACCAGCTCGGCCGGATGAGCCACGTGATGTTCGGCGGGCTCACCCACGCCCCGGCGGTCCGCCTGGCGGCCACCCTGGTCGAGCTGGCCCCGGACGGGCTGGAGCACGTCTTCCTGGCCGACTCCGGCTCGGTCGGCGTCGAGGTGGCGATCAAGATGTGCCTGCAGTACCAGCGGGCCACCGGCCGGCCGGAGCGCCGCCGGCTGGGCACCTGGCGGGGCGGCTACCACGGCGACACGTTCCACCCGATGAGCGTCTGCGACCCGGAGGGCGGCATGCACCACCTCTGGGGCGACGTGCTGCCCCGGCAGGTATTCGCCCCCGTGCCGCCCGGCGGCTTCGACACCCCGCCCGATCCGGCCTACGAGGCGGCCCTGGTCGAGGCGGTCGAGCGGCACGCCCACGAGCTGGCCGCGGTCGTCGTGGAGCCGGTGGTCCAGGGCGCCGGCGGCATGCGCTTCCACCACCCGCACTACCTGCGGGTGCTGCGCGAGGTGACCCGGGCGCACGGGGTGCTGCTGATCTTCGACGAGATCGCCACCGGCTTCGGCCGCACGGGCGCGATGTTCGCCGCCGAGCACGCCGGGGTGGCGCCCGACGTGATGTGCGTGGGCAAGGCGCTCACCGGCGGGTACCTGACGCTGGCCGCCACGCTCTGCACCGCGGAGGTCGCCCGGGGCATCTCCGCCGGCGGGGTGCTGGCGCACGGCCCGACGTTCATGGGCAACCCGCTGGCCTGTGCGGTCGCCAACGCCTCTCTCGGCCTGCTGCGGGCCGGGGACTGGGCGGGGCAGGTGGCACGGGTGCAGGCGGGCCTGCGGGCCGGCCTGGAGCCGTTGCGCGGCGCGCCGGGGGTGGCCGACGTGCGGGTGCTCGGCGCGATCGGCGTGGTCCAGCTGGACCACGAGGTGGACCTGCCGGCCGCCACCGCCGCGGCGGTCGCCGAGGGGGTCTGGCTGCGGCCGTTCCGCGACCTGGTCTACACCATGCCGCCGTACGTCACCGACGACGCCGACGTGGCCCGGATCGCCGCCGGGGTCGCCGCCGCGGTGCGGGCCGGCTGAGCCGCCGGTCACGGTCCGGCGGGAGTACGCGGGCGGCGCGCGCCGCCCGCGACAGGAGCGTGCCCCCGGCGGCGGACGCCCCGGGTGCCGAGGAGAGGGAGAGAACCGGATGGAGAGCTTCGGCGCCCGCCTGCACCGGGCCGTCACCGAGCGGGGTCCGCTCTGCGTCGGCATCGACCCGCACCCGGGGCTGCTGGCCCGCTGGGGGCTCGATGACGATCTCCGAGGGCTTGACCGGTTCGCCCGGACGGTCACGGAAGCCCTCGGTGACCGGGTCGCGGTGATCAAGCCGCAGTCGGCCTTTTTCGAGCGGTTCGGCTCGAAAGGTATCGCGATTCTTGAGTCAACTATCCGACAGTTGCGCGATGCCGGCTCGCTCGTTCTGCTGGACGTCAAGCGCGGCGACATCGGCTCGACCGTCGCCGCGTACGCCTCGGCGTACCTCGATCCATCCAGCCCGGTCCATGTGGACGCGGTGACCGCGAGCCCGTACCTCGGTGTCGGCGCGCTCGCGCCGATGTTCGAACTGGCCGCCGAGCACGGCGGCGGGGTCTTCGTGCTGGCGCTCACCTCCAACCCCGAGGGCGCCGCCGTGCAGCGCGCGCGCACCGCCGACGGACGCACCGTCGCGCAGGCCGTCATCGACGAGATTTCCCAGCTCAATGCGGGTGCGCAGCCGCTCGGCAGCGTCGGGCTGGTGGTCGGCGCGACCATCGGTGACACCGGTCATGACCTCTCCGCCGTGAACGGTCCGCTGCTCGCCCCGGGCCTCGGGGCGCAGGGCGCCACCGCGGCCGATCTGCGCGTCGTCTTCGGCTCCGCGCTGCCCGCGGTGCTGCCCTCGTACTCCCGGGAGGTGCTGGGCGCGGGCCCGGATCCGGACGCGCTGCGGGCCGCCGCCGACCGTGCCCTGAGCGGCTGCCGGGCCGCCCTCGCCGCTGGTGACTGACTGACGGCTCGGTCACCTTTGTAAAGATCATCGCGCGTCCACGTTGCCGAATGCGCCGTCGACCGCTAGTTTTCCCCGCGCTGGGAACCATGGACCCCTTGGTTCACAGCGACACCACGTTTCACAGATGCGGCGGTGCGTCCCGCCCGTCGCGATAGGGACCTGAGGAGAACTGGTGCCGCTCCCGTCACTGACCCCCGAACAGCGCGCTGCCGCGCTGGAGAAGGCCGCGGAGATCCGCAAGGCCCGTGCTGAGCTGAAGGAGCAGCTCAAGCAGGGCAAGACCACCCTCGGAGCCGTCCTCGAGCGTGCCGAGTCCGACGACGTCGTCGGCAAGCTCAAGGTCTCCGCCGTGCTGCAGGCGATGCCGGGTATCGGCAAGATCCGGGCCACCCAGATCATGGAGAAGCTCAAGATCGCCGACAGCCGTCGCCTGCGTGGCCTCGGCGAGCAGCAGCGCAAGGCACTGCTTGGAGAGTTCGCCGCCAACTGAGCCTGGCTGCGTGTAGAAACAAGCAGTGAGCACGGATGACGAGGCGCGCCCGGCGGCTCGGCTCACTGTCCTGACGGGGCCTTCGGGCTCCGGCACGGAGAGTGTCGTCGAGCGCGTCCGGGCGCGTTCTCCGTCCGTGTGGGTTCCGGTGCCGGCCACCACGCGATCCCGCCGGGAGAGCGAGCTGGACGGCGTCGACCGGCTCTTCCTGACCCCCGCCGAGTTCGACCGGATGGTCGCCGCCGGGGAGCTGCTGGAGTGGAGCCGGGCCGGGCCCCACCGGCGCGGCACCCCCCTCGAACCGTTGCGCTCCCGGCTCGCCGCCGGTCAGCCGGTGCTGATCGGCCTCGACCTGGCCGGCGCGCTGCTGGTCCGGGCGGTGCTGCCCGACGCCCGGCTGGTGCTGCTGCACCCGCCGGGGAACCTCCCCCCGCAGGCCACACCGGCCGCGTTCGAACACACCCTCGCGCACGACCTCACCGGGCGGGTCGTCGACGAGCTGGTAGGCTTGTCCGGTTCTTCTTTCCTGGCTCCGGCGCCACCGCACACGCGCGGTTGACCGCCAGCACCGCCACGCGGTGCGATAGACGCAGAGGTTAATTCGTGGGATCCATCGCAAACCCCGAAGGCATCACCAACCCGCCGATCGACGAGCTCCTCGAGAAGACGACCTCGAAGTACGCGCTGGTGATCTTCGCCGCCAAGCGCGCGCGCCAGGTCAACGCCTACTACAGCCAGCTCGGTGAGGGTCTGCTGGAATACGTCGGCCCGCTGGTCGAGACCACGCCGCAGGAGAAGCCCCTCTCCATCGCCATGCGCGAGATCAACGCGGGCCTGCTCACCGCCGAGCCGACCGACCAGCCGTAATCCGCCCCGCGTCGATGTCCCCCCGGATCGTCCTCGGGGTCGGCGGTGGCATCGCCGCCTACAAGGCGTGCGAGCTGCTGCGGCTCTTCACCGAGTCGGGCCACCAGGTCCGGGTCGTGCCGACCGCGTCGGCGTTGCGCTTCGTCGGGGCCCCGACCTGGGCCGCGCTCTCCGGCCAGCCCGTCGCCGACGACGTCTGGTCGGACGTGCACGAGGTGCCGCACGTCCGGCTCGGTCAGCAGGCCGACCTGGTGGTGGTCGCGCCGGCCACCGCCGACCTGCTGGCCAAGGCCGCCCACGGCCTCGCCGACGACCTGCTCACCAACACGCTGCTGACTGCCCGCTGCCCGGTGGTGCTGGCGCCGGCCATGCACACCGAGATGTGGGAGCACCCGGCCACCGTCGCCAACGTCGCGACGTTGCGCTCCCGGGGCGTGCGCGTCGTCGAGCCCGCCGTCGGCCGGCTCACCGGCGCCGACACCGGCAAGGGCCGGCTGCCCGACCCGGCGGAGATCTTCGCCGTCGCCCGCCGGGCCCTCGCCCGGGGCGTCGGGGCGCCCGCCGACCTGACCGGGCGGCACGTGGTGGTGACCGCCGGCGGCACCCGTGAGCCCCTCGACCCGGTCCGCTTCCTGGGCAACCGCTCCTCGGGCAAGCAGGGCTACGCCTTCGCCCGCTGCGCGGTGGCCCGGGGCGCCCGCGTCACGCTGATCTCGGCCAACGTCTCGCTGCCCGACCCCGCCGGCGTCGACCTGGTCCGGGTCGGCACCACGGGCGAGTTGCGCGACGCCACGCTGGCGGCGGCGGCCGACGCCGACGCGGTGGTGATGGCGGCGGCTCCGGCCGATTTCCGTCCCGCGACCTACGCGCCTGGCAAAATCAAGAAGTCGGACGACGTCAGCGCGCCCACCATCGAGCTCGTCACCAACCCGGACATCGCTGCCGAGCTGGGCCGGCGTCGTCGCCCGGAGCAGGTGCTGGTGGTGTTCGCCGCGGAGACGGGCGACGCCGAGGCCAACGGCCGGGCCAAGCTCGCCCGCAAGCGGGCCGACCTCGTCGTGATCAACGAGGTCGGGCACGACAAGGTCTTCGGCGCCGAGACCAACGCGGCGACCGTCATCGGCGCGGACGGTTCGGTCAGCCGAATGCCCGAACGGTCCAAGGAGGATCTCGCCGACGGCGTCTGGGATCTCGTGGTGGCCCGGTTGCCCGGCCGTTCCTGACGGCTGGAACCGGGCACGACCGAAGGGGCCAGGCTCTGACGCGGATGATTAAACTGCCGCGGAACGACTTCCACAATTTAGGAGTGCCGTGACACGCCGCCTCTTCACTTCCGAATCGGTCACGGAAGGCCACCCGGACAAGATCGCCGACCAGATCAGCGACGGCATCCTCGACGCCCTGCTCACCGAGGACCCGCGCAGTCGCGTCGCGGTGGAGACCCTGATCACCACCGGTCAGGTGCACATCGCGGGCGAGGTGACCACCAAGGCGTACGCCGACATCCCCACGATCGTCCGCCGGACCATCCTCGACATCGGCTACGACTCGTCGAAGAAGGGCTTCGACGGCGCCTCCTGCGGCGTCAGCGTCTCCATCGGCGCGCAGTCGGAGGACATCGCGCAGGGCGTCGACAACGCTTTCGAGCTGCGTACCGGGGCGTCGGAGAGCGCGCTGGACGCGCAGGGCGCCGGCGACCAGGGCATGATGTTCGGCTTCGCCTGCTCCGAGACGCCGGAGCTGATGCCGCTGCCGATCGCCCTGGCGCACCGGCTGGCCCGGCGGCTCTCCCAGGTCCGCAAGGACGGCACGATCCCGTACCTGCGCCCCGACGGCAAGACCCAGGTCACGATCGAGTACGAGGGGCTGCGCCCCGTCCGGCTCAACACGGTGGTCGTCTCCAGCCAGCACGCCGCGGACATCTCGCTGGACTCGCTGCTCACCCCCGACGTGCGCGAGCACGTCATCGCCCCGGAGCTGGAGAGCCTCGGGCTGGACACCGAGGGCTACCGGCTGCTGGTGAACCCGACCGGCCGGTTCGAGATCGGCGGGCCGATGGGCGACGCCGGCCTCACCGGTCGCAAGATCATCGTCGACACCTACGGCGGCTACGCCCGGCACGGCGGCGGCGCGTTCTCCGGCAAGGACCCGTCGAAGGTGGACCGCTCGGCGGCGTACGCGACGCGCTGGGTGGCCAAGAACGTGGTCGCCGCCGGCCTGGCCGAGCGGTGCGAGGTGCAGGTCGCGTACGCGATCGGCAAGGCCCACCCGGTCAGCCTCTTCGTCGAGACGTTCGGCACCGAGACCGTGCCGGTCGCCTCGATCGAGAAGGCCGTCTCCGAGGTCTTCGATC
This sequence comes from Micromonospora sp. DT178, assembly GCF_049841695.1. NCBI lineage: Bacteria > Bacillati > Actinomycetota > Actinomycetes > Micromonosporales > Micromonosporaceae > Micromonospora > Micromonospora sp. DT178. Next base: position 57,099 of record NZ_JBNCKV010000019.1, on the reverse strand, counting down.
TGCGCCCGGCCGCCATCATCCGGGACCTCAACCTGCTCCGCCCGATCTACCAGCAGACCGCCGCCTACGGCCACTTCGGCCGGGAGCTGCCGGACCTGACCTGGGAGAGCACCGACCGGGCCGCCGACCTCAAGTCGGCCGCGGGAGCCTGACCGGCACCAGGCGCAGCGACCGGCGACCCGCGGACGGGTCGCCGGTCGCTCGTGTCTGCGTCGACGTCCCCCTGGCCCACCTGGACCGCCCGTTCGACTACCTCGTCCCGGCCGAGCTGGACGCCGACGCCGTCCCCGGCGTTCGCGTGAAGGTCCGCTTCGCGGGGCAGCTCGTCGACGGCTGGTTGCTGGAGCGGGCCGACGACTCCGGGCACACCGGCCGGCTGGCGTACCTGGAGAAGGTCGTCTCGCCCGAGCCGGTGCTCGCGCCGGAGGTCGCCCGGCTGGCCCGGGCGGTCGCGGACCGCTACGCCGGCAGCCTCGCCGACGTGCTCCGCCTCGCCGTTCCGCCCCGGCACGCCCGGGTGGAGAAGGACGTCCGCGCCCGCGCCGCCGCCCCCGACGTGGACCCCGCCGTCCCCGGCGCGGGTCCCGCCGTCCCCGGCGCGGACTCCGGCGTTCCCGGCGTGGACTCTGCCGTCCCCGGCGTGGACTCCGGCGTTCCCGGCGTGGACTCTGCCGTTCCCGGCGCGGGTCCCGCCGTTCCCGGCGCGGGTCCCGCCGTCCCCGACGTGGGTCCCGACCCGTGGCGGGACTATCCGGCCGGGCCGGCCCTGCTGCGGGCGCTCGCCGACGGGCGGGCCCCCCGGGCGGTCTGGTCGGCGCTGCCGGGGGAGGACTGGCCCGCCCGGTACGCCGAGGCCGTCGCCGCCACCGTGGCCGGCGGCCGGGGCGCGGTGGTGGTCGTCGCCGACAACCGCGACCTGGACCGTCTCGACGCCGCCCTGCACGCCGCCCTGGGCCCGGGGCGGCACGTCTGCCTCTCCGCCGCGCTCGGTCCCGCCCGGCGCTACCGGGCGTTCCTCGCCGCCCGGCGCGGCGACGCGGCGGTGGTGGTCGGCACCAGGGCCGCGATGTTCGCCCCGGTCGCCCGGCTCGGGCTGGTGGCGATCTGGGACGACGGCGACGACCTGCACGCCGAGCCCCGGGCTCCCTATCCGCACGCCCGCGAGGTGCTGCTCACCCGCGCCCAGCTCGGCGACGCCGCAGCGCTGGTGGGCGGGTACACCCGCACCGCCGAGGCGCAGCTGCTGGTGGAGACCGGGTGGGCCCGCGAGGTGGTGGCCGACCGGGCGACCGTCCGGGCCCGGATGCCGGCGATCGCGCCCACCGGCGACGACCCGCAGCTGGCCCGGGACCCCGGGGCGGCCACCGCCCGGCTGCCCAGCCTGGCCTGGACCACCGCCCGGGAATCGCTGCGGGCGGACCTGCCGGTGCTGGTCCAGGTGCCCCGCCGCGGCTACCTGCCCTCGGTGGCCTGCGCCGAGTGCCGCACCCCGGCCCGGTGCCCGCACTGCGCCGGCCCGCTCGCGCTGCCCTCCGCCGAGGGCACCCCGGCCTGCCGCTGGTGCGGGCGGGTCGCCGCCGCGTACGCCTGCCCGGAGTGCGGCGGGCGGCGGCTGCGCGCCTCCGTCACCGGCGCCCGGCGCACCGCCGAGGAGCTGGGCCGGGCCTTCCCCGGCGTGCCGGTGCGCACCTCCGGGCGGGAGGAGGTGCTGGCCGCGGTCCCGGGTGGCGCCGGCCTGGTCATCGCCACGCCCGGCGCCGAGCCGGTCGCCGAGGGCGGCTTCGGGGCGGTGCTGCTGCTCGACTCGTGGGCCCTGCTCACCCGGGCCGACCTGCGGGCGGGGGAGGAGGCGCTGCGCCGCTGGCTGGCGGCCGCCGCGCTGGCCCGTCCCGCCTCCGCCGGTGGCCGGGTGGTGGTGGTCGCCGACGGGGCCCTCGCCCCCGTGCAGGCGCTGCTGCGCTGGGACGCCGGCTGGTTCGCCGCCCGCGAGCTGGCCGAACGGCGGGAACTGGGCTTCCCGCCGGCGGTACGGATGGCCAGCGTCACCGGCCTGCCGGCCGCGGTGGCCGACCTGCTGGCCGAGGCCCGGCTGCCGGCGGAGGCCGAGCTGCTCGGGCCGGTGCCGGCCGACGGGGAACGGGAGCGGATGCTGGTCCGGGTCCCCCGGGCCCGGGCCGGCGCGCTGGCCGACGCGCTGCACTCGGCGGCGGGGGTGCGTACCGCCCGCAAGGCCGCCGAGCCGGTCCGCCTCCAGGTCGACCCGCTGGCCCTCTTCTGACCGGCGGTCCGGCCGGTCCCGCGCCGCTCCCGCCGCCCGACCTGGCCCCTCGTCGCACGCCGTGTCCGGCGGTGTGTCGACACGCGGGTGATAGCATCGCCCGTCATGCCCGGGCGTACGACGGCTCCAGGTCGCGGCGCGGCGCCGGACGCGCCGAGCCGGGGTCGTCGCAGGATCGCGCGACGATGGCGGGAGCGCGTCGGTTTCGGCGCGGTGTCGATGATTCCAAACAGCCGGTGATCAGGGGTGGACCAGTCGTGACCGTTCGTCAGTCGATCGTCTTCAATGGTGACCTCGGTAGCGGCAAGAGCACCGTCTCCGTGGTCATCGCCGAGCGGCTCGGCCTGCGCCGGGTCAGCGTCGGCGACCTCTACCGCCAGATGGCGCAGGAGCGGCAGATGACGGCGCTCCAGCTCAACCTGCACGCGGAGCTGGACCAGGCCGTCGACGGCTACGTCGACCAGCTCCAGCGGGACATCGCGGCCTCGGGCGAGCGGCTCGTCATGGACTCCCGGCTGGCCTGGCACTTCTTCACGGACGCGCTCAAGGTGCACATGATCACCGAGCCGGGCGAGGCGGCCCGACGGGTGCTCGCCCGCCCCTCCGGCCCGGCCGAGAGCTACGCCTCCATGGCGGAGGCCAAGGCCAAGCTGCGCGAGCGCAGCGAGAGCGAGCGGGGCCGGTTCATCGTCCGTTACGGGGTGGACAAGGCCCGGTTGCGCAACTACGACCTGATCTGCGACACCACCCGCGCCTCGGCCTCCGAGGTCATCGAGCACATCATCGACGCGTACGAGGGCCGGCTGTGCGCGGACGTGCTGCGCGACGCGCCGCCGCTGCTGCTGCTCGACCCGGCCCGCGTCTACCCGACCGAGGACATCGCCCACCTGCGCGACCTGTGGGACTCGGAGTTCGTCGGCGAGGTGGCCGCCGCCGGCGACGAGGCACTGGAGCCCCTGCGGATCGGCTACACCGGCGAGTACTTCTTCGTCGTCGACGGGCACCGCCGCCTCAGCGCGGCCCTGCAGAACGGCTTCCGCCTGGTGCCGGCCCAGCTCGTCGCCGAGGTGGACGAGCCGGTGGTCGGCGGGATGAGCGCGGTCGACTACTTCGCCGCCCAGGTCCGGCCCGGCCTGATCCACGACTGGGAGGCCGCCCACAAGATCGAGCTGCCGCTGCCCGAGCACGCCCTGCTCGGCGGCGACGCGGTCCTGGCCGGGGAGCCGGGCACCGGCGTCTGAGCCGAGCGCGCCCCCGTGCCGCCCGGGCGCGGGAGCGCCGCCGCCGGTCCCCGGTGGGCCGGTACGCCACCCGCCCCGGCGGGGCAGCCGGATGTCGCCGTCCGGGGCATGATGAGGTCTCCCGGCCACGGACGGGAGGCTGACCATGGACGCCGCCGACGCCGTCGCGCTGCTCATGTCGCCGGGAGGGCGGATCGACCCCTACCCGACGTACGAGCGGCTGCGCGCCCTCGGGCCGGTGGTGCAGGCCGGTCCGGCGATGTACGCGGTCACCGGCTACGCCGAGGCCGACGAGCTGCTGCGTGACCCCCGGATCGGGGTGCTCGACGACGCGCTGCGCGACCGGTTCATGCCGGGCTGGCGGGGCAGCCCCGCCATCGCGTCGATCTCCCGGTCGATGCTGCGCACCAACCCGCCCGACCACAGCCGGATGCGCCGGCTGGCGGCGGGCGCCTTCACCCCCCGCCGGATCGCCGCTATGCGGGACGTGGTGGCGGCCCAGGCCGAGGAGCTGGCCGACGCCATGGCGGAGCGGGGCGCCGGCGGCGAGCCCGTCGACTTCCTGGCGGAGTTCGCGTACCCGCTGCCGGTCGGGGTGATCTGCGCGTTGCTCGGCGTGCCGGCGGCGGACCGGCCGCTGTTCCGGCGCTGGGCGGCCGACCTGACCGGGGTGCTGGAGCCGGTGATCACGCCGGACGAGCTGGCCGTGGCCGACCGGGGCGCGATCGAGCTGCGCGACTACTTCGCCGAGCTGGTCGCGGCCCGCCGGCGTACGCCGGCCGACGACCTGACCACCGCGCTGGTGCAGGTGCACGACGCCGACGGCGAGCGGCTCTCCGGCGACGAGCTGCTGGCCAACCTGGTGGTGCTGCTGGTCGCCGGCTTCGAGACGACCACCAACCTGCTCGGCAACGGCCTGGCCGTGCTGCTGGCGCACCCGCGCGCGGCCGACGCGTTGCGCGGGCATCCGCAGCTCGCCCCGGCGTACGTCGAGGAACTGCTCCGCTACGACCCGCCGGTGCAGCTCACCACCCGGCTGAGCAGTGCGGCGGTCACCGTGGGCGGCGTCGAGGTGCCCGCCGACGGCTGGGTCCTGCTGCTGCTCGCCGCGGCCAACCGGGATCCCCGGCGCTACCCCGAGCCGGAACGCTTCGACCCGTGGCGGGCCCAGAGCCATCCGCTGTCCTTCGGCGCCGGTCCGCACTACTGCCTCGGGGCCGGCCTGGCCCGGCTGGAGGCGCAGGTCGCCTTCCCGCTGCTGCTGCGCCGACTGCCCGGGCTCGCCCTGGCCGCCCCGCCGCGGCACCGGTCCCGGCTGGTCCTGCGCGGCTACGAGAGCCTCCCCGTGACCATCGACACGCAACGGTCCGCGCCGCTTCGCGGCACGCCGGCCGGGGCGGCCGACGGCACTCCGTAGACTGGTACGGCACCAGTCCGCCCGCCGAAGGAGCCATGCCGAGTGACCGTCCAGCCCATCCGTCTGTTCGGGGATCCGGTGCTGCGCACGCCGGCCGATCCGGTGGTCGACTTCGACGTCGAGCTGCGCAAGCTCGTCGCCGACCTGACCGACACGATGCGTGAGCAGAACGGCGCCGGCCTCGCCGCGCCGCAGCTCGGTGTGGGCCTGCGGGTGTTCACCTTCGACGTCGACGACGTGGTCGGCCACCTGGTCAACCCGGTGCTGGAGTTCCCCGACGCCGAGGAGCAGGATGGTCCCGAGGGCTGCCTGTCCATCCCCGGCCTCTACTTCGACACCAAGCGCCGGCAGAACGTGATCGCCAAGGGCTTCAACGGCTACGGCGACCCGATGCAGATCGTCGGCACCGGTCTGATGGCGCGCTGCGTGCAGCACGAGACCGACCACCTCGACGGGGTGCTCTTCGTGGACCGGCTGGACCCGGCCGGGCGCAAGGAGGCGATGAAGGCGATCCGCCAGGCGGAGTGGTACGACCCGGCCACCCCGCCGACGGTCAAGCTCAACCCGCACGCCTCCGGCAGCCCCTTCGGCCTGGGTCGGTGAGCCGGTGCGCGTGATCTTCGCCGGTACGCCGGCCGTCGCCGTTCCCGCCCTGGCCGCCGTGGCGGCCTCCCGTCACGAACTCCTCGCCGTGGTCACCCGGCCGGACGCCCCCGCGGGGCGCGGTCGCGGGCTGGTCCGCTCCCCGGTGGGGGCGTGGGCCGACGAGCACGGGATCGAGGTGCTCACCCCCGCCCGGCCGCGTGAGCCGGAGTTCCAGGACCGGCTGCGTGAGCTGGCCCCCGACTGCGTCCCCGTGGTCGCGTACGGCGCGCTGGTGCCGCCGGCCGCCCTGGAGATCCCCCGCCACGGCTGGATCAACCTGCACTTCTCGCTGCTGCCGGCCTGGCGTGGGGCCGCGCCGGTGCAGCACGCCGTGCTGCACGGCGACGAGCTGACCGGGGCGAGCGTGTTCCAACTGGAGGAGGGGCTGGACACCGGTCCGGTCTACGGCACGCTGACCGACGAGATCCGTCCGACCGACACGTCCGGCGACCTGCTGGAGCGGCTGGCCCACTCCGGTGCCGGCCTGCTGGTGGCCGTCCTCGACGCGATCGACGACGGCACGGCCCGGGCCGAGCCGCAGCCCGCCGACGGGGTGTCGCTGGCGCCGAAGCTGACCGTGGAGGACGCCCGGGTGCGCTGGTCCGACCCCGCCTTCGCGGTGGACCGGCGGATCCGCGCCTGCACCCCGGCGCCCGGCCCCTGGACGACGTTCCGGGGCGAGCGCGTCAAGCTGGGCCCGGTCACCCCGGTGCCCGACGGTCCGGAGTTGAAGCCGGGCGAGCTGCTGGTGGAGAAGTCCCGGGTGCTGGCCGGCACGGCCACCACCCCGGTGCGGCTCGGCGAGGTCCGGGCGGCGGGCAAGCGGGCGATGCCGGCGACCGACTGGGCGCGGGGCGTCCGGGTCGCCGCGGGGGAGGAAGTCGCGTGACGGGCACTTCGGAAGGGCCCTCGGGCGACCGTCTCTCCGGCGAACGGCGCGGTGAGCGCTCCGACGGCGAACGACGCGGTGAGCGCTCCGACAGCGGGCGTTTCGGCGGTGAGCGCTCCGGCGGGCGCGAGCAGCGTCCCGCGGGCGGCCAGCGCGGCGAGCGGCCGGCGCGGGGCGGTCAGTGGGGTGCCCGGGCCGGCGGTGACCGCCGCGACGGCGGCCGGCGCCCCCCGGCCCGCCCGACGGTGGACCTGCCCCGCCAGGTGGCCTACGAGGCGGTCGCGGCGGTGCACCGGGACGACGCGTACGCCAACCTGGTGCTCCCGTCACTCCTGCGCGACGCGGGGCTGGTCGGCCGCGACGCCGCCTTCGCCACCGAACTGACCTACGGCACGCTGCGCCACCTCGGCACCCTCGACGCGATCCTCAGTGACGCCGCCGGGCGGGACGTGCAGCGCATCGACCCGCCGGTGCGCGACGCGCTGCGGCTCGGGGCGTACCAGCTGCTGCACACGCGGGTGCCGGCGCACGCCGCGGTCTCCTCGACCGTCGACCTGGTCCGGGCGGTCGGCCCCGGCGCGACGGGCTTCGCCAACGCGGTGCTGCGCGAGGTCGCCGGCCGCGACGCCGACGCCTGGGTGGCCAAGTTGGCCCCGTCGGCGGAGAGCGACCCGGTCGGGCACCTGGCCCTGGCGTACAGCCATCCGCAGTGGATCGTGCGGGCCTTCGCCGAGGCGCTCGGCGGCGACCTCGGCGAGACGACCCGGCTGCTCATCGAGGACAACGAGCGCCCGCCGGTGCACCTGTGCGCCCGGCCCGGGCTGGCCGATCCGGCGGAGCTGGCCGACGAGGCCGGCGGCGCACCTGGGGCCTTCTCCCCGTACGCGGTCTATCTCTCCGGTGGCGCGCCCGGCGACCTGCCGGCGCTCGCGCAGGGGCGTGCCCACGTGCAGGACGAGGGCTCCCAGCTGGTGGCCAACGCCCTGGCGGTGGCCCCGCTCGACGGCCCGGACGGGCGCTGGCTGGACCTGTGCGCCGGCCCGGGCGGCAAGTCCGGCCTGCTCGGCGCTCTGGCTGCCCAGCGGGACGCGCGGCTGACCGCGGTCGAGGTCTCCGAGCACCGGGCCCGGCTGGTCGAACAGGCCACCCGCGGCCTGCCGGTGACCGTGCTGCACACCGACGGCCGCACCGTCGGCGCGGACCCGAAGCTGCCGGAGGCGCACTTCGACCGGGTCCTCGTCGACGCACCCTGCACGGGGCTGGGGTCGCTGCGCCGTCGCCCGGAGTCCCGCTGGCGGCGCCAGCCCTCGGACCTGCCGCCGCTGACCCGGTTGCAGCGCGAGCTGCTGGCCGCGGCGCTGCGCGCGACCCGCCCGGGTGGGCTGGTCGCCTACGTGACGTGCTCCCCGCACACCGTGGAGACGCACGTGACGGTGACCGAGGCGGCCCGCCGCTCCGGCGTGCCGGTCGACTTCGTCGACGCCCGGCCGCTGCTGCCGGCGGGCATGCCCGGCCTCGGCGACGGGCCGACGGTGCAGCTGTGGCCGCACCGGCACGGCACCGACGCGATGTTCCTCGCGATGCTCCGCCGCACCTGAGCGGGGGTTCCCACGGGCTCGTCCGGCCGCGACGCGGAGGACCACGGCCGCGACGCGGAGGACCACGGCCGCGGCACGCTCACCGGGCGTGCCGCGGCCGTGGTCCGCGTACGGTGACCGTCGGGACCTGAAGGGCACCCGTCACCCCCGGTCGAGGTCCCAGACGAAGCAGAAGGGTTTGCCGGCGGGATCGGCGTACACCCGCCAGTTGTCCCCCTCGCCGGGCAGGCGGGTGGCGCCGAGCGCGAGCGCCGCCGGCTCGGCCGCCGCCACGTCGTCGACCCGCACGTCGAGGTGGATCTGCTGCGGGTGGGCGGGGTCGGGCCAGCGCGGCGGCGAGTAGTCGGCCACCTGCTGGAACAGCACCGGTTGGGCGCCGTCCTCGCCGATCATCGCCATGCCGTCGCCCTCGTAGGTCACCGGCTTGCCGAGCAGTTCCGCGTAGAACACGCTGAGCGCCCTGGCGTCGGGGCAGTCCAGCATCACGCCCGCCAGCGTGGTGCGCGGGTCGTCGGCGTTGAGGCACAGGTCGAACGGGTGCCCGGCGGGGTCGGCCAGGGTGTGCCACCGCTCGTTGCGACGCAGCAGCGTCGCGCCCAGCTCCTGCGCCCGGGCGGTGGCCGCCGCCAGGTCGGGCACCCGCAGGTCGAGATGGGCCTGCTGGGGGCGGGCGGGATCCGGCCACCGCGGTGCCACGTGGTCCGGCGCGAGCTGGGCCGCCACCCGCCAGCCGTCGTCGGTGGTCATCGTGATCCAGTCGTCCTCGGCATGGATCTGCCGCCACCCGGCCAGCTCCTGGTAGAACCTTGCCAGGCCGGCGAGGTCACGGGTGTCCAGGGCGACGGTCCACAAGGTGCCGATCATCGGTCCTCCCCCCTCCGTCGGGCGTCGACACATGATTGCCCACCGGTACGACACCACGCCCGTCGGTCCGTCGCCGGTACGCGGGCGCGGCGGGAAGCCCCGCCCTTTCGTCTGCTTCCACGATCGCGCTCCACGGTGGCATCATCAGGCGGCCACCTATCGAGGAGCGTCCATGAAACGAAGAATCCTGACCGCCGGCCTCGCGCTCGCCGTCGTCACCGGCGGCATGGCGGCGCCGACCGCCGCGCTGGCGTCGGCGGCCCCGGCCGCCGGCGTGCTCGCGCCCGCCGCGCAGGCCCTGGCCGCGCCGGACATCGCGATCGCCGACGTCCAGGCCCACCTGACGCAGTTCCAGACCATCGCCACCCAGAACGGCGGCAACCGGCGGGCCGGCTCCGCCGGCTACACGGCCTCCGTCGCGTACGTCAAGACGAAGCTCCAGGCCGCCGGGTACACGGTGACCGAGCAGGTCTGCACCGACTGCACCTACCGGTCGAACAACCTGATCGCCGAGTGGCCGGGCGGCCCCGCCGACCAGGTCGTCATGTTCGGCGCGCACCTCGACGGCGTCTCCGCCGGCCCGGGCATCAACGACAACGCCACCGGCTCGGCCGCGCTGCTGGAGAACGCGCTGGTGCTGGCCCGGCAGAACCCGACGATGACCAAGCGGGTCCGGTTCGCCTGGTGGACCGACGAGGAGCAGGGCCTCAACGGCTCGGACTTCTACGTGCGTTCCCTCAGCGCCACCCAGCGGGGATACGTCAAGGGCTACTACAACTTCGACATGGTGGGCTCCACCAACGGCGGCTACTTCATCAACCGGATCACCTCCACCACCGCCGCCCCGCTGAAGGCGTACTGGGACTCGCTGAACATCCAGCCCGAGGAGAACGTCGAGGGCCAGGGACGCTCCGACGACTACTCGTTCCAGCAGGCCGGCATCCCGACCTCCGGGTACGCTGCCGGCGCCAGCGCCCGGAAGACCTCGGCGCAGGCCGCCAAGTGGGGCGGCACGTCCGGCTCGGCGTACGACCCGTGCTACCACCGGTCCTGCGACACCACCTCGAACGTCAGCGCCACGGTGCTCAACCGCAGCGCCGACGGGATCGCGTACGCCCTCTGGCAGCTCGCCGTGGGCACGGGGACCAACGACTTCTCGGTCGCGGTGAGCCCGACGTCGGGTTCGGTGCAGCGGGGCGCGTCCACCACGGCGACGGTCGCCACGGCCACCACCGGCGGCACCGCCCAGACGGTCAGCCTGTCGGCGACCGGCGCCCCGGCGGGCGTCACCGTTTCCTTCAGCCCGTCGTCGGTCACCTCCGGCGGCTCCGCCACCATGACGGTCAGCGCGTCGGCCTCGGCCCCGGTGGGCACGTACACCCTCACGGTCACCGGCGCGGGCTCCGGCGGCGTCTCGCGCTCGGCCAGCTACACCCTGACCGTCGGTGGGGGTGGCGGTTGCGCCGGTGGGCAGGTGATCGGCAACGGTGGGTTCGAGAGCGGGTCGTCGCCGTGGACCGCCTCGTCGGGTGTCATCACGAACGACACCCGCCAGCCGGCGCGGACGGGTTCGTACAAGGCGTGGCTGCTGGGGTACGGCTCGTCGCGGACCGAGACGCTGTCGCAGTCGGTGACGATCCCGGCGGGCTGTGCGAGCTACACGCTGTCGTTCTGGCTGCACGTCGACACGGCGGAGACGACGACGAGCACCGCGTACGACCGGTTGGTGGTGCAGGTGGGGACGGCCACCCTGGCGACGTACTCGAACCTGAACGCGGCGGCGGGCTACACGCAGCGGTCGTTCAACGTGGCCGGGTACGCGGGACAGACGGTGACGCTGAAGTTCACCGGCACGGAGGACGCCTCGTTGCAGACCAGCTTCGTCATCGACGACGTGACGCTCCAGGCCAGCTAGGCGCGGCAGGGGTCGGGGCGGCCATCCGCGGTGGCCGCCCCGGGCCTCAGGTGACCGGCAGGCCCCTCGTGCCGGCGCCCTTCACCGACCTGGTGAGGTTGCGGTCGCTGACCCACAGGAAGCACTGCACGCCCCGGTTGCCGTTGCGCCACTCCCGCTCGAACGGGTGGTAGTAGATCGAGCCGGCCCGGTACTGCAGGTCGCCGTTGTCCGGCACCCTGGCGTACTTCGCGATCAGCGTCCGGCACGCCCGGTGCACCTTCCGGGTGTCCCGGCTGAAGTCGTCGTAGCTGGTGTCGGGGGCCTGCCACACGCCGACGAACTCGGCGCGGTGCTTGCTGGTGCAGGCCACCGGCACCATCTCCCGCACCTCGTCGGCCCGCGTCTTCGGGTTGAAGCAGCGGTGGGCGAGCGGGGCGGCGCCGCTCAGCGCGCCCTTCAGGCTGCCCGTGCGGGCCTTCGCGGCGGCCTCGTCGAGGCTGGTCTGTTCGCTCAGGTCGCAGCGGAACCAGCGGGCGCCCCCGCCCCACGCCTGCGGCGACGGCAGCACCACGCTCAGCCCGAGCCGGCCGGACCGCCAGTCGCCGCCGACCAACTGGTTGACCTTCGCGTCGCACTCGGCGCGGGCGGCGCGCATGCCGGCCGAGCCGGCCGGCGGGGGCGTGACCCGGTCGGCCCCCGCCCCGGTCAGCGTGCCGACGTGCACGGTCTCCGTGCGGTGTGACGTTGCGCAGTCGACGGGGTGGTAGGCGGTGAGGTAGCCGACGTCCTGCACGCCGGCGTGGCAGACCCCCGCGGCGGGCACGAACGCCTGCGGCGCGGCGGGCGCCGGCCAGTCGTCGGTCAGGTCACGGTCGGTGCCGGCCGGGGTGCCGCAACCGGCGAGCGCCAGGGCCGCCACCGCGCCCACCGTGGCCGCCGTCCACCACCGTCGCATCCCGACCTCCCGCGGTTCGTGGGCCGCACCCGGCGGCGGCCAGCGCGGCGGTCCCGCCGGCGCGGAGGCGGCCGGACACGCCACGGTGCGGCAGCATACGGCACCCTCGCTCAGCTCGCGGGCAACCCTTGCGGGCCGGCGCCCCGCATGGAGCGGGTCAGCTTCCGGTCGTCGCTCCACAGGAAACACCGCACCCCCCGGTCGCCCTCCTGCCACTCCCGCTGCGACGGGGGATAGAAGATCGAGCCCGCCCGGTACGGCAGGTCGCTGTTGTTGGGCACCTCGGCGAAGGCGGCGATGAGCGCCATGCAGCGCGTGTGCGCCTGCCGGTGGGACCGGCCGAACTCGGCCCAGGTGACGTCCCGCTCCAGGTAGACGCCGACGAACTCGGCGCGGTGCGGCTCGGTGCACAGCACCGGTGCCATGTAGTTCAGGTTGTCGCCGATCAGCTTGGGGTCGAAGCAGCGGTGCAGCAGCGGGGAGTCGCCGATCATCGCGCCCCGCAGGCTGCCCGTGCGGTTCACCGGCCGGGTGTTGTCGATGCTGCCGGTCTCGCTCAGGTCGCAGCGGAACCAGCGGGCGCCCCCGCGCCACGCGGGCGCGGAGGGCAGCGCGACGGTGAGCGTGATGCGGGCGGCGTGCCAGTCGCCGCCGAGCACCTCGCGGGCGCGCTGGTCGCACTCGGCGCGGGCGGGACGCAGGGTCGCGGATCCCGGTTCGGGCCGGTCGCCGTCGGCGGCCGGGCCGGCGAACCTGCCCACGTGCACGGTCTCGGCCAGGTGGTTGCGGGAGCAGTCCACCGCCTCGTAGGTGCGGGCCTGCACGACGGCGGTGATCCGGGGCAGGCAGGCGTCCGTGGCCGGCACGAACAGCTGCGGCGCCCGCAGCGCCGGCCAGTCGTCGGTGAGGTCGCCGTCGGAGCCGCCCGGTCGTACGCAGCCGGACAGCAGGACCGTCAGCGTGCCGGCCAGCGCCAGCGCCGCGAGCCACCGTCGCATCGTCCGCCCTTTCCGGGAGCTGACGCGTCGACCGCCGCCGGGCCACCGCGAGGGCGTCACCGTCCCTGATGGAGTCTTGCCGCGTTTCCGTCGTCCGGCCAGTCGCGGATGGCCCTTCGTCCGGTTTCGCCGACCCGGGAGGACCAATTCTGCACCACTGGTCACCGTCGGGTCACCGGGTGTCCCGGTTGGTGGCGCGCTGCGGGTGGTCGTCGGCCGCGTTCGTACACTGGCCCCGTGACCGTACCGCCGCCGATCGTCGCGCCCAGCATCCTCGCCGCCGATTTCGCCCGCCTCGCCGAGGAGGTCCGCGCCGTCGAGAACGCCGCGGACTGGCTGCACGTGGATGTCATGGACAACCACTTCGTGCCCAACCTGACCATCGGGCTGCCCGTGGTGCAGAGCCTGCGGGCCGCCACCGAGCTGCCCTTCGACGTGCACCTGATGATCGAGGACCCGCGCCGCTGGGCGCCCGGTTACGCCGACGCCGGGGCGTACAACGTCACCTTCCACGCCGAGGCGTGCGACGACCCGGTGGCCCTGGCCAAGGACCTGCGCTCGGCGGGGGCCAAGGCCGGGCTGGCGATCGACCGGGACACCCCGATCGAGCCGTACCTGGAGCTGCTGCCGAGCTTCGACACGCTGCTGATCATGACCATCAAGGCCGGTTTCGGCGGGCAGCGGTTCATCCCGCAGCTGCTGGACAAGGTGCGTACGGCCCGCCGGCACGTCGACGCCGGCCACCTCGAACTGCGCATCGAGGTCGACGGCGGCATCGCCGCCGACACCATCGCCCAGGCCTCCGAGGCGGGTGCCGACGCGTTCGTCGCCGGCACCGCCGTCTACGGCGCCGACGACCCCGCCGAGGCCGTCCGGAAGCTGCGGGCACTCGCGGAGCGCGCCGCCCCCGGGGCCTGACGTGGAACCGGCCGGGGACCGCCCGGACGTCATCCTCGTCGTCGACGACGACGAGGACATCGCGCGTTTCGTCGCGTTCAACCTCCGGCTGCACGGCTTCGAGGTGATCCACGCCAGCGACGGGCAGGAGGCGCTCGAGGTGATCGAGCGCCAGCGCCCCGACCTGGCGGTGGTCGACCTGATGATGCCGCGCATCGACGGGCTGGAGCTGACCCGGCGGCTGCGCGCCGACCCGATGACCTCCGCCCTGCCGGTGATCATGCTGACCGCCAAGGGCATGACGGTCGACAAGGTGCACGGGCTCAGCGCCGGCGCCGACGACTACCTGGTCAAGCCCTTCGACACCGCCGAACTGGTCGCCCGGGTCAGCTCCACGCTGCGCCGCAACAAGGAGTTCCGCGAGGTCTCGCCGCTGACCGGGCTGCCCGGCAACAGCCGGATCCGCCGGGAGATCTCCGACCGCGTCCGCAGCGGGGTCGACTACGCCGTCGGCTACATCGACATCGACCGGTTCAAGAGCGTCAACGACCGGTACGGCTTCGTCCGCGGCGACGACTTCATCTCGGCCCTGGCCCGCAGCCTGCACCGGGCGGTGGTCTCGGTCGGGCTGCCGCCGGCCTTCCTGGGGCACGTCGGCGGGGACGACTTCGTCATCGTCTGCGCCCCGGAGCAGGTCCGGCCGCTCACCTCCCGGGTCTCCGCCGACTTCGAGAAGGCCGCCGACTCGCTCTACGACCCGGTCGACGCCGCGCGCGGCTACGTGGAGCTGAAGGACCGCCGGGGCAACATCCGGCGGGCGGCCCTGGTCACCCTCTCGATCGGCGTGTCCCTCTCCGACTCCGGCAAGCGGTTCACCGACCCGCTGGAGGCGATCGCGGTCGCCTCCGAGATGAAGACAGTGGCCAAGAGCCAACCCGGCTCGTACGTGGCGGTGGACCGCCGGCGCGGGGTCACCTGATTCGTGCGCTGTTGCTGTGAAGTACCACGCCCGGGTGGCGCGACCCCCCGTCCGGCGTGTAACACTTCCCGTGTACCCACCACGCGCTGGCGGGACTCGGTGTAATTCCGAACCGGCGGTGATCCACGGTGTGACCGTGGTAAGCCCGCGACCCGGTCGGCCTCGTGCCGCCCGGTGGACCTGGTGAGAATCCGGGGCCGACGGTTGGGAGCGGGAAACCCCGCCCCCAGACAGTCCGGATGGGAGACAGCGCGCGGGACGGACGGGCCCTGCCCGGCCGCTGAGTTCAGCGTGCCGTGCGCGCCCCCCGGGGCGGCCCCGCCGTACCCGGATCTCCGCCGCCGCACGCTCGCGGCCCCATGCCGTTGCCTCCCGTGACCGCCCGCGCGTCGACCGGCGAGTGAGAGGGCAGGGCATGGCCGGCGTCTCCGTCGACGAGGCGATGCGTCGCGCGGTGGAACTCGCCGCGCGCGGTCTCGGCACGACCAGCCCCAACCCGGTGGTCGGCTGCGTGCTGCTCGACGCCGACGGGCAGGTGGTCGGCGAGGGGTTCCACGCCTACGCCGGAGGGCCGCACGCCGAGATCGTCGCGCTCGCCCAGGCGGGGGAGCGGGCCCGCGGCGGCACCGCCGTGGTCACCCTGGAACCCTGCGACCACACCGGCCGCACCGGCCCCTGCAGCAGCGCGCTGGTGCGCGCCGGCGTCGCCCGGGTCGTCATCGCCGTGCCCGACCCCAACCCGCTCGCCACCGGAGGCGCCGCCACGCTGCGCGCCGCCGGGATCCAGGTCGACACGGGGGTACGCGCGTGCGAGGCGGAGGCCGGCAACGTCGCCTGGCTCACCTCGATGCGCCGGGGCTGGCCGTACGTGATCTGGAAGTTCGCCGCGACGCTGGACGGCCGGTCGGCGGCGGCCGACGGCACCAGCATGTGGATCACCTCCGAGGCCGCCCGGATGGACGTGCACGCGCTGCGCGGCACCGTCGACGCGGTGCTCGCCGGGGTGGGCACGGTCCTCGCCGACGACCCCCGGCTCACCGCCCGCAACCTGCGCGACGGCACGCTCGCCATCCGGCAGCCGCTGCGGGTCGTGGTGGACACCGACGGGCGTACGCCGGCCGACGCCCGGGTCCGCGACGGCGCGGCGCGCACGTGGATCGCCACCGCGGCGGAGGTCGGCACCGGGCCCGACGGCCGGGTCGACCTGCCGGCGCTGCTCGCCGCGCTGCACCAGCGCGGGGTCCGCGCCGCGCTGCTGGAGGGCGGCCCGAAGCTGGCCGGGGCCTTCCTGGCCGCCGGCCTGGTCGACAAGATCGTCGGCTACGTCGCGCCCCGGCTGCTCGGCGCCGGCCCGACCGCCCTGGTCGACGCCGGTGTGAACACCATCGCCGAGGCCATCGACCTGGAGTACGTCGACGTTACGCAGGTCGGACCCGACCTGCGGATCACCGCGCTGCCCCGGAAGAGGGAGGGCTGACATGTTCACCGGCATCGTCGAGGAGTTGGGTGAGGTCGTCCGGATCACGGAGACGGCGGGTGACTCGGCGCTGGTCGCGGTCCGCGGCCCGCTGGTCACCTCGGACGCCCGGCACGGCGACTCGATCGCGGTCAACGGCGTCTGCCTGACCGTGGTCGACGTCGAGAACGGGACCTTCACCGCGGACGTGATGGGGGAGACGCTGCGCCGCTCCGCACTGGGCGCGCTGCGGGCCGGCGACCCGGTCAACCTGGAGCGGGCCGCCGCGCTGAACAGCCGCCTCGGCGGACACCTCGTGCAGGGGCACGTCGACGGCGTCGGCGAGGTCGTCGCCCGTGAGCCGGCCGCGCAGTGGGAGACCGTCCGGTTCCGGCTGCCCGCCGCCCTGGCGCGGTACGTGGTGGAGAAGGGCTCGATCACGGTCGACGGCGTCTCGCTGACCGTCGCCGAGGTCGGCCCGGACTGGTTCGCGGTCGGCCTGATCCCGACCACGCTGAAGCTGACCACCCTCGGCGCCCGGCGCGTCGGCGACCCGGTCAACCTCGAGGTGGACGTGCTCGCCAAGTACGTCGAGCGGCTGCTCGGCGCCCGGCTGGCCGATCCCGCCCTCCCGGACGCCGGCCCGCCCGGCGGGCTGCCGGTCACCCTGCCGGGTGCCGCCGCACCGGGTGGGGTGGCCTGATGGGCCCGCTCGGGTGGTTGCTCGACGCGCAGGTCGGCATCGCCGGCTCGCCGGTGCTGGTCCGCGAGATCGTCGGCAACGGCTTCGGGCTGGCGTCGGCGGTGTTCGGCCTGCGCCGGCTGGTCTGGGCCTGGCCCGTCGGCATGATCGGCAACGCGTTGCTGTTCACCGTCTTCCTGGGCGGTGTCTTCGCCACCCCGCAGGCGCACGACCTCTACGGGCAGGCGGGCCGGCAGGTCTTCTTCTTCTCGGTCAGCGTCTACGGCTGGTGGCGCTGGTCGCAGCACCGCCGCCGGGGCGTCGACGGCGACCGGACGGCGGTGGCGCCCCGCTGGGCCACCGGCCGGGAACGGCTCGGCCTGCTGCTCGCGGCCGTGATCGGCACCGCCGCGGCGTACCCGCTGCTCGCCGCCCTCGGCTCCTGGGGGCCCCTGCCGGACGCCTGGATCCTCACCGGCAGCCTGCTCGCCACCTACGGCATGGCCCGCGGCTGGGTGGACTTCTGGCTCATCTGGATCGCCGTCGACGCGGTCGGCGTGCCGCTGCTGCTGCGGGGCGGTTTCTACCCCTCGGCCGCCATGTACCTCGTCTACGGCGCCTTCTGCGCCTGGGGCCTGGTCGCCTGGTGGCGCACCTCGCGGGCCGCCCGCCCGGCGCCCGCACCGATCCCGTCGACCTACTCGGAGGCCGTGGCATGAGTGAGCGAAGTGAGCGAATCATCAGGCTCAGTGCGGTGGTGCCTCATGTCGGCACGGAGCGAAGCGGAGTGCCGGCATGAGCGAGCGAAGTGAGCGAATCATCAGGCTCAGTGCGGTGGTGCCTCATGTCGGCACGGAGCGAAGCGGAGTGCCGGCATGAGCACCTTTGGCAGCATCGAGCAGGCGGTGGCGGACGTCGCCGCCGGCCGGCCCGTCGTCGTGGTCGACGACGCCGACCGGGAGAACGAGGGCGACCTGATCTTCGCCGCCGAGCTGGCGACGCCGGAGCTGCTCGCCTTCATGGTGCGCCACACGTCCGGCTACATCTGCGCGCCGCTGACCGAGAGCGAGTGCGACCGGCTGGACCTGCCGCCGCAGCACCACACCAACCAGGACCGGCGCGGCACCGCCTACACGGTGACCGTGGACGCCCGGGAGGGCGTCAGCACCGGCATCTCCGCCGCCGACCGGGCGCACACCATCCGGCTGCTCGCCGACCCCGGCACCGGCCCGGCCGACCTGGCCCGCCCCGGGCACGTGGTGCCGCTGCGGGCCCGCGAGGGCGGCGTGCTGCGCCGGCCCGGCCACACGGAGGCCGCGGTCGACCTGACCCGGCTGGCCGGGCTGCGTCCCGCCGGCGTGCTCTGCGAGCTGGTCAACGACGACGGCACCATGATGCGGGTGCCGGACCTGGAGAAGTTCTGCGCCGAGCACTCCCTGACCCTGATCACCATCGCCGACCTGGTCGCGTACCGGCGGCGGACCGAGAAGCAGGTCGAGCGGGTCGCCGACGCCCGGATGCCCACCCGGCACGGCGTGTTCCGCGCCCTGGGCTACCGCAGCGAGCACGACTCGGCCGAGCACGTCGCCCTGGTCGCGGGTGAGATCGGCGACGGGCACGACGTGCTGGTGCGGGTGCACTCCGAGTGCCTCACCGGGGACGTGTTCGGCTCGGTGCGCTGCGACTGCGGCCCGCAGCTCGACGCCGCCCTGGACCGGGTCGCCCGGGAGGGTCGGGGCGTGGTGCTCTACGTACGCGGCCACGAGGGGCGCGGCATCGGGCTGCTGCACAAGCTCCAGGCGTACCAGCTCCAGGACCAGGGCCGCGACACTATCGACGCCAACCTCGACCTGGGCCTGCCGGCCGACGCCCGCGACTACGGCACCGGCGCGCAGATCCTCTACGACATCGGGGTGCGCTCGATGCGGCTGCTCACCAACAACCCGGCCAAGCGCGCCGGCCTGGAGGGCTACGGGCTGACCGTCACCGGCCGCGAGGGGCTGCCGGTGCGCCCACACCCGGAGAACGTGCGCTACCTGCGCACCAAGCGGGACCGGATGGGACACCTGCTGGACGAGCTGGACGAGGTGACCGAGGCCCCGATGGGCCGGCCGGTCCTCGGCGACGAGATCGGAGCGTAGACATGGCGGGTTTCGGTGAACCGGGCGTGACGGCGGTGGACGCCGCCGGGATGACCGTCGGCGTGGTCGCCGCGCGCTGGCACGGCGAGCTGACCGACCACATGCTCGACCGGGCGGTCGCGGCCGCCGAGGCGTGCGGCGCCCGGGCGGTCACCGTCCGGGTGGCCGGCTCGGTCGAGCTGCCCGTGGTGGCCCAGGCCCTCGCGCGGCGCTGCGACGTCGTGGTCGCGCTCGGCGTGGTGGTCCGCGGCGCCACCGCCCACTTCGACTACGTCTGCCGCTCCGTCACCGACGGGCTGACCCGGGTGGCGCTGGACGAGGGCAAGCCCGTCGCGCACGGCGTCCTCACCGTCGACACCCTCGCGCAGGCCCGCGACCGGGCCGGGCTGCCCGGCTCGGCGGAGGACAAGGGCTGGGCGGCCACCGTCGCCGCCCTCGACGCCGCCCTGGCCATCCGCGCCCTCGCCAGCAACGGCCACCGGGTCGGCTTCGGCGGCTGACCCGTTCCCGGCGCGGGGCCGCACCCGTCGTGCGGGCGTTCCCGGTCGGTGAGCGGGGCCTGACCCGGCGCGTCGGGGCCGTCGGGGCGGCTGGAAGAATCGCGGCGTGAAGACGTTCGAGGAGTTGTTCGCCGAGCTGCAGGCCAAGGCCGCCGCGGGCACCCCCGGCTCGGGCACGGTCGCCGCGCTCGAGAAGGGCGTGCACTTCATCGGCAAGAAGGTCGTCGAGGAGGCGGCCGAGTCGTGGATGGCCGCCGAGCACGAGGGGCCGGAACGCACCGCCGAGGAGATCTCCCAGCTGCTCTACCAGGTCCAGGTGCTGATGCTGGCCAGCGGTCTCGACCTGAAGGACGTCTACCGACATCTGTGAGTGCGCCCCGTCGTTGATCAGTTTCGATCGAAGGAGCACTCCGTCATGCTGCGTGTCGCCATCCCGAACAAGGGCACCCTGGCCGAGCCGGCCGCCCAGATGCTGCGCGAGGCGGGCTACCGCCAGCGCACCGACCCGAAGGACCTGGTCTGCCGGGACGAGGCCAACGACGTCGAATTCTTCTACCTGCGCCCGAAGGACATCGCCACCTACGTCGGCTCCGGCGACCTGGACCTGGGCATCACCGGCCGGGACCTGCTGATCGACTCCGGGGCCCCCGCCGAGGAGGTCGTTGACCTCGCCTTCGGCCGGGCCACCTTCCGCTTCGCCGCCCGCCCCGACGACATCGCCTCGGTGCGGGAGCTGGGCGGGCACCGGATCGCCACCGCGTACCCGGGGCTCGTGGAGCGGCACCTCGCGGAGCTCGGGCTCAAGGCCGAGGTGATCCGCCTCGACGGCGCGGTGGAGAACGCCGTCCGGCTCGGCGTCGCCGACGTGGTCGCCGACGTGGTGGAGACGGGCGCCACGCTGCGCCAGGCCGGCCTGGTGGTCTTCGGCGAGCCGCTGCTGCGCTCTTCGGCGGTGCTGGTCCGCCGCGCCGACGCCCCGACCCACCCGCAGGCCGCGCAGCTGCTGCGCCGGCTGCACGGGGTGCTGGTCGCCCGCCGCTACGTGATGCTCGCCTACGACGTGCCGGCCGGCCTGCTGGACCGGGCCAGTTCGCTGACCCCGGGCATCGAGTCGCCGACCGTCTCCCCGCTGCACCGCGAGGGCTGGGTGGCGGTGCAGGCGATGGTGCTCCGCGACGACGTGCACCGGATCATGGACGAGCTGTACGAGCTCGGCGCCCGCGCGATCCTGGTCACCAACATCCACGCCTGCCGGCTGTGAGACGCCCGGCCACGCCGGGGACGGTGCCGGGGCGCCCGCCCACCGCGTCGGGCCTGCCGCCGTGGGCGGCGCTGACCCTGGTCACCCTCGCCGGCGTCGCCTCGGCGGCCCAGGGCGCGATCAACGCCGAGCTCGGCGAGCGGGCCGGCAACGCGACCCTGGGGGCGGTGGTCAACAACCTCGGCGGGGCGCTGCTGGTCGGCCTCGGAGTCCTGGCGCTGCCGTCGGCGCGCACCGGCCTGGCCGCGCTGCGCCGGGCAGGGCTGCCCTGGTGGGCGTACCTGGGCGGGCTCGGCGGCGCGGGCATCGTGCTGGCCGGCGCGTACATCGTGCCGGTGCTCGGGGTGGCGATCTTCACCATCGCCCAGGTCGCCGGGGGCAGCCTTGGCGGGCTGGCGGTCGACCGGGCCGGGCTGGCGCCGGTGGGGCGGCTGGCGCTCACCCGGCCACGGGTGGCCGGGGCGCTGCTCGGCGTGACCGCCGTGACGCTGGCCCAGCTCGGTCAGCCCGTCGGCGACCTCGCCCTCGGCCTGGTCCTGCTCGCCGTGGCCGGCGGGCTGGGCGTCGCGCTCCAGTCCGCGCTGAACGCGCGGGTCTCCGCCGCCAGCTCGGCCGCCGCCGGGATGGTGGTCAACTTCGCCACGGCCACGCCCGTCGTGCTGCTGGTCGCGGTGCTGGCCGGCGCCCTCACCGGGCCGGGCCCGACCTGGCCAAACGACTGGTACCTCTACACCGGCGGCCTGCTCGGCGTCGTCATCGTGGCCGCCCTGCTGGTCGGCGTCCCGGCGGTCGGCGTGCTGCGCACCGGGCTCGCCCTCGTCGCCGGCCAGTTGGGCGGCGCCCTGCTGCTGGACGCGCTGCTGCCGGGCGGCCCCGGCCTGCGGCTTCCGGTGCTCGCCGGAGCGCTGCTCACCCTGGCGGCCGCTCTGGTCGCCGGCCGTGGGCGCGGCCGGCGGGGTCCGCGCGACGCCGCGACGCCCACCGCCGCCGGTCCGGGGGCTCCCGCCGCGACCGCCGGATCAGCGACGCCGGGGTAGGCGCCGTGATCCGGCGGTACGCAGGACCGGCCCGTCGGTCAGTTCGCCCGCTCGGAGAGCCCGTGCCGTCGTTCGTACGTCCGGATCGCCGCGTCCCACGCCTCGGTGTACTCCGACGGCCCCATGCCGAGATCGCCGTGCCCCCGCACGGCCTCCCGCAGCAGCTGCACCAGGTCCGGCACCGTCTCCCGACGCTCCTCCACGTACCGGCGGAAGACCTCGGCGAACTGTTCACCGGTCAGCCGGGCCGCGTGCGCGGTCACCGGATCGTCCTCCAGGCTCTGCAGCACGGCGCACCACCGGCGGGTCAGCTCGTCGGCCTGCTGGGCCCTGATCTTCTGCAGCTCGTGGTCGCACTCGAGCTTGATCCGCTCCTCCCAGTACGGCCGCAGCCGCTCCCGCACCCGTTCGTCCGGGCTGACCCGCACCTGCACCCGGAAGTAGGGCTGGGAACCCTCCCGCGGCCAGCGCTGACCGACCAGCCGGTCGTTGAGCGCCCGCTCCAGGTCGTGCGAGCGGTGCGGCTCGTACTGACGGGCCAGATCCACCGCCCGCTCCCGGACGACGCCACCCGCCCAGGCGAGATACCGCTCGGCCCGCAGCCGCAGCTCCTCGTAGGACATGTTCTGCGCGGTCCAGGTGTAGACGGCGTGCAGCCGGAAGTCGAAGGCGTCGCCCCTCGCCGGGACCAGGATCGGCTGCGGCACGTCGTGGCGGAACGTCACCGTGTCGGGGACCTGGGGCGCCGGGGGAGCGGGCAGAGTAACCGGTTCGACCGGCGGGAAGAAGGCGTGCCACCAGCGGCGACGCTCCGGCTGAGGCGGTACGAACGCTGCCGTGGTGGGCGGCCCGGTGGGGTGAGTCGTCATGACAGGTCCTCGTCGATGAGTGCGTGTACGGCGTCGAGCAGGTCGTTGCGCGGCATGATGGGCCGCCAGACGTGGCGGATCTGGTGGTCGAGGCGGTGCCGCAGCGGCGGCCGGCCGGCGATCACGTGCCGGAGCAGGGCCAGACACTGGGACGCGACCTCGGGATTTCCGTCCGCCCGGTTGAGCCAGAAGCCGAGCGTCCGCCACGACCGGTAGGCCGTCTGCGGCATGCCCAGCGCCACGGCCCAGAGCGCGGCCACGTCGCCCGGCCCGACGATCCGCCGCCGGACGAGATCCAGCAGCTCCGGCCAGTGTTCCCTGGGCGGCTCCGCCCAGCGGTCGGCGAGCACGCGCAGCGTCCGCGCCGCGTGCAGCCGCACCTCCGGGTCGTCGGAGGCGGTCCAGTCGACCAGTTCCGGCACGAGCGTGGCGGCGTGGCCGTTCCGGTAGACCTCGACCAGGCCCCGGACCACGGAGTTGTTCCGCCGCTGCATGCGGGCCTGCGCCACCAGGCGCAGTTGCATGAGGGCGGCGTCGGGCCAGAGGCGGGCCAGTCCGAGGCCGTACGCCCGCGCGACGGTGTCCCGCAGGTGCGCCGCCGGCCCGGCGGCCCACTGGTCGAGTTCGGTCCGCACGCGCTGTCGCAGGCCGGGTTGCATCGCCATCGCGACCAGCGCGATGGCGGCGGCCTGCCGGACGCCCGCGCGCCGTTCCCGGGCCAGGTCGCCGACCGTCTCCAGGGCTGCCCGCACGTCCCGCCCGGCCGACCAGCCGATGGCGCCCGCGGCGGCCTGCCGGATCCCCGGCACGTCGGACCGGACCAGGTCCGCCAGCCAGCCGAGCAGCTGTCCGGGTAGCCACCAGTCCGTCCAGGCGACCTCGAGCAACGTCGAACGGAGCTGCTCGCTGCCGGCGGCGAACTCGATCCGCCGGCCCCCCGTGGCGCGTTCGTCACCGATCACGACGACGGCCTGGCGCAGCGTCGACCCGAGGAGCGTGTCGACTTCCGGGCCGCGCAGACGGGGGCCGGTGGGCGTGATCCCGGTGGGGTCGGCCCCGGCCAGCCGGCGGGCCGCCTGATGGATCTCCGTCACCGGCTGCCCGGCCAGTACGGCGCAGGCCAGCCGGAAGGCGCGGGCCTGGTCGGCCGCCCAGCCGTCGACGCCGTCCGGGCCGTCGGGTCGGCCGGCGTCGAGGATCTGCGTCGCGCGCTCGCGCAACTGGCGGGGGAGCAGCTGCTCCAACCTCTCGGTCAGGGCGGGACCGTGCGGAACCGTCCGGGCGATCAGCTCCACCACGGGCACCACCTCGTCCGGACGGGGCTCGCCGGCGAGGTAGGCCGAGAGCAGCGGATGGGTGACGCATGCGTCGTCGACGTACCGTTCCACGCAGGTGCCGTCGCATCCGTCCGGGCACCAGCCGACGCACAGTCCGGTCAACTGCTGGCGCAGCCGCGCCCGGAACACCTCCACGGCCGACGGCACCCGGTGCTCCACCACGTGGCCGGCGAGATCCTGACCGCGCCGGGAGAAGTCACCGACCAGGATCAGCGTCATGCCGGTCGCCTCGGCCCGCGCCGCGAGGGCCACGAGGGTGAACCCGTCGACGGCGTTCGCCGCGGTGTCCGCGAGCCGGAGCACGTACCCGCGTCCGGCGGGCAACCGTTTGCTCGACCCGAGCAGGTCGGCGGGCTGTTCCGCGCCGAGGACGCAGGCGCGGTCGAGCCCGTGCCTGCGGGCGGTGGCGAGGACGGCGGAGGTGAACCGGCCGCTCGAGGACGGACCGGACAGGCACACCAGGTGCCGGCGCTTGAGGTGCCGGTCGAGCTGCTGGTCACTCGGCGCCGGCGCGTACCCCTCCGCGAGTTCCCGGACCTCGTTGCCGCTCAGGCTCTCGTACCAGATCCGCCCCGTGCCGTCGGTTCCCGCGGTGGTCACGTTGACGGTGCCGATCGCGACGGCGCCGTGACCGGTGGCGTTCTGGCCCCGTACGCGTACGTCGCCGAGACCGATCGTGGAGCCGCCGAGCAGGTCGGCCAGTCGGCGGATGACATCCCCCGAGTCGAGCGGCTCCTCCGGCTCGTCCGGCTCGTCCGCCTCGCCGCCGTCCGGCGACTCGGTTCCCGCCGCCGGGTCCGCCGGGTCCGTCCGCCCGTCCGGTGGACCCTGGTCCGGGCCCGCCGCCGGGCCTTCCGTGAGACGGTCGTACCCGTCGTCACCGGGGGCGTCCCGGGGCCCGTCCGGGTCGCCGACGCCGTCGTCGACGACGGGCGGGTACGGGAAGTGGGGTGCGGTCACCGTGCCCGGCCCTTCCGTCCGCCACCGAAGTTCAGATCGCGTCCGACGGAACCGATCGCCGTGGCGCCGTGCCCGATCGCGTTCTGGCCGTCCACCCGGACGTCACCCGTCCGGATGTCGCCCGTGCCGGGCGGCGTCCGGGGCGCCGCCGACTCCGGCGGCTCGCCCCGGTGGTCCCCACCCGGCGCCACGCCTGCCGGTGCGGGCGGCGTCGTCGCCGGGGCGGGTGCCGGGAGAGGCGTGCCGGCGTCCTCCGGTGCCGGCGGGGCGGACAGGTCCTCGTCCACGACGCAGAGCCAGGCGTCCTCCCGGAACCCCTTGTCCGGGTGGGCCACCTCGACCCGCCGGAACCGCTCGGGGCGCATCTCCTCCGGGTACTCGGTGACGACGTCGCGGTAGATCTCCGCCGACACGACCAGCGCCACCCCAGCGTCGGGGAAGGCCGCCAGGGCCCGCTTCACGGGGTCCGCCT
The DNA here is from genome assembly GCF_049841695.1 of Micromonospora sp. DT178. Classification (NCBI taxonomy): domain Bacteria; kingdom Bacillati; phylum Actinomycetota; class Actinomycetes; order Micromonosporales; family Micromonosporaceae; genus Micromonospora; species Micromonospora sp. DT178. The sequence goes on along the minus strand of NZ_JBNCKV010000019.1, from coordinate 31,726 downwards.
CGCACAGCCGGCAGACGAAGACGACGGCGTTGCCGGGGAAGCCGTTGGCCCCGTCGAGGTGGACGAGTCCCTGGTGGACGGCGACCCGCAGGCGGATCCGGGCGGCCGGCACCCGGCTGCTGTTGTAGCTGCGCAGCCGCCTGTTCAGCTCCGGTACGAAGCGGCCGATGACGCGGGACTCGGCCACGTCCCGGGGAAGGATCGCCAGCTCGCCGTCGCCGGCCTGCTGCGTCGTCCAGGCGACCCGGTCGAGGCCGACGTCGCCGGCGGCCTCGTGCAGCAGTTCCCGGAAGTGCTTCTGCGCCTCGTACTGCTGGAGGTTGGTGCGCCGGCTGTACCGCTCCATGTCCACGGAGATCAACAGTCGCCGCTCGGGATGTCGCATCGTCGTGCCGCCCTTCATCGCCCGACCCGCCCCACAGGCGGGCACCGCAGGGGACATCGAACCGGGGCGGGCCCTGCGGAACCCCGTAGAAGTACGGCATCGCCCGGAACTGTCGGCGGGGCGTCTTCCCTTCCTGTTCGGGGGTCCGGCACGCGGTCGACCGGTGTCCTGTTCGCATGAGGATCGGGCTGATGGAGTTGCTGCTCGCGGTCGGCTGGCCGCCGGGCGTCCTGCTGGCGTTCGTGATCGTCCAGCTCGCCGTCGCCGCCGCCCTTCGGCTGCGGGCGTCGCGCTACGCGCAGGGCCGGCTACGCTTCGACGGCTGTCGCTGGCCGAGGAGGATGAGACCGCTGATGCGACGACCAGCCGAACTGTCCGACGCCACCTGGCCGTACGGCACGTTCCTGCAACGACTCGGCCCCGCGGTGCGTGTCGCCCTGCTGGAGCTGGGCGTGCGCCGGCGGGTGCCGCCCGGGCAGATCGTCATTCACGAGGGCGTACGGGAGTCGCACCTGGTGCTGCTCGAGGAGGGGTTGACGAAGGTCACCGCGACCCTCCCGGACGGGCGCGCCGCGCTGCTGGCCATGCGCGTCGGCGGTGACCTCGTGGGCGAGATGTCGGCGCTCAACGACCGACCTCGTTCGGCGAGCGTCACCACCTGCGGGCCGGCGACCTACCGGGTCATCCAGCCCGACCGGTTCAAGACGTTCCTCAAGGAGCACCCGGACGCCGCGCTGGAGCTGGCGGCGATGGTGTCGGATCGGCTGCGCTGGTCCAACCGGCGACGCATCGACTTCACCTCCTACCCGGTGATGATCAGGGTCGCCCGGGTGATCGCCGAGCTCTGCCGCACCCACGGCCGCCAGGTTCGCGACGGCGTCGTCATCGACGTGCGGCTCACCCAGCCCGAGCTCGCCAGCATCTGCGGCGCCGCCGAGACCTCCATCCAGAAGGCCCTGCGCGAACTGCGCACGGAGGGCCTGGTCGACACGGACTACCGCCGGATCACCGTCCGCGACCTGCCCCGCCTGCGGCGGATGGGCGAACTGGAGGCCGAGGAGGACTGAGGGGCGCCGGGCAGGGCCGGAACGTGTGGCGGCGCCGGAACGGCCCGCATCGGGTGGCAGACTGGTGGGGTGAGCGAAATCGAGTCCGTCCACCTCCGCCCGCGCCGTATCCGAGTGGTCTGCTGGGCCTGCGCGGCCGTGCTGTTCGTGGTGTTCAGCCTGCTGGCCACCTCGCTGAGCGGCGCGACGGGCAACGGCTACGGCAGCTTCCAGCGGGGCGACCAGATCGCGATGGTCGGGCTCGGCGTCCTCGGCGCGCTCGCCTTGCTGATCTTCACCCGGCCCCGGGTCGACGCGAACGCGTCGGGGGTGCGCGTGCGCAATGTCGTCGGCTCGTACGAGCTGCCGTGGGAGGTCGTCCGGGGGGTCCGCTTCGACCGGGGCGCGCCCTGGGCGAGCCTGGAGCTGCACGACGACGACCTGCTGCCGATGGTCGCCCTGCAGGCCGCCGACAAGGAGCGGGCCGTCGAGGGGGTCCGCGCCCTGCGCCGGCTGCACCAGGCGCACCAGGCCCGGCTCACCGAGGGCGTCACCGGCCGCTGACCCGGGTGCCCGGTTGGGAGGGTGTCCGGGCGAGGGTGTAGTGTTACGAAGTCGACCAGGCTGTCTTCGTGTGTGCGCATCGCGCCCACGCGTGCGGCCTTGAAAGAGGAGCGCCTGCTCCCACCCGAGTCGCCACCACGGTGGCCGGGTCCGGTCACCGGTTCCGGGCACGTCCCGGCACCGGATGCGCGATCATGTGATCGTGCCGACCGGTCGAGCGGGCCCTGGCATGCGCCGGGGCCTTCTGCTTTCCAGTCGGCTCCCACCCGGGAGCCGCGAGGGTCGGCCACGTAGAGATTCCGACTCGAGGAGGCCCCATCAGCGTCGAACCACGCGTGAACGAGCAGATCCGGGCACGTGAGGTCCGACTGGTCGGCCCCGAGGGCGAGCAGGTGGGCATCGTCCCGCTGGAGCGCGCCCTTCAGCTGGCCGCGGACGTCGACCTGGACCTGGTCGAGGTTGCGCCGATGGCGCGCCCGCCGGTGTGCAAGCTCATGGACTTCGGCAAGTTCAAGTACGAGAGCGCACTGAAGGCGCGCGAAGCGCGGCGTAACCAGCAGCAGACCGTCATCAAGGAGATGAAGCTCCGGCCGAAGATCGACCCGCACGACTACGAGACCAAGAAGGGTCACGTGGTGCGGTTCCTCAAGGCGGGCGACAAGGTCAAGGTGACGATCATGTTCCGCGGTCGCGAGCAGAGCCGTCCGGAGCTGGGTTACCGGCTCCTGCGCCGGCTCGAGTCGGAGATCTCGGAGCTGGGGTACGTCGAGGCCGCTCCGAAGCAGGACGGTCGAAACATGATCATGGTGCTCGCGCCGCACCGCGCCACCAAGGCCGCCGCGGTCGCCGCCACGGCCACCCGGGGCGGGCCCAGGGAGCGGGACGCCGAGGGCGCCCCGGCCGACGAGCCCGCAGCGGCCGGTGACACCGGCACCGTCGCCGACAACAGCGGCGAGTAACAGGGGAGAGACGTTCCACATGCCGAAGATGAAGAGCCACACGGGAATGGGCAAGCGGGTCAAGGTGACCGGCAAGGGCAAGATCGTTGCCCAGCAGGCCGGCCTCCGGCACAACCTGGAGAAGAAGCCCTCCACCCAGACCCGTCGGCTGACCGGCACCGTGGTGCTGGCCAAGGCCGATGTCAAGCGCATCAAGAAGCTGCTCGGCCGCTGACGCGCGCCACCTTACGTAATTAGGAGTTGAGATGGCACGCGTCAAGCGGGCTGTGAACGCCCAGAAGAAGCGTCGTACCCTGCTGGAGACCGCGAGCGGCTACCGCGGTCAGCGCTCCCGCCTCTACCGCAAGGCCAAGGAGCAGGTGCTGCACTCGATGCAGTACGCCTACCGGGACCGTCGCGACCGCAAGGGCGACTTCCGGCAGCTGTGGATCCAGCGGATCAACGCGGGCGCCCGCGCCAACGGGATGACCTACAACCGCCTGATCCAGGGCCTGCGCCTGGCCGGCATCGAGGTCGACCGCAAGATCCTGGCCGACCTGGCCGTCAACGACGCCGCCGCCTTCGCGGCGATCGTCGAGCTGGCCCGGGCCGCGGTCGCGGCCGAGGGCACCGGCGGCGCGGCGGCCCAGGCCGCCTGATCCCCGCGCACCAGCAGATCGAGGCGTCTCCCATGCAGTCACCATCGCGCGGGAGACGCCTCGACGCTGTCTCCGGCCCCTTCACCCCGCGTACCCCCAGGGTGGTCGCCGCCCGCCGGTTGCAGCGCCGCCGGGACCGCGAGGCCGCCGGCCGCTTCCTGGCCGAAGGGCCGCAGGCGGTCCGCGAGGCCCTGGCCCGCCCGGGGGTGGTCACCGAACTCTTCGGTACGCCCGCCGCCCTGGACCGGCACGCCGACCTGGCCGCCGTCGCGGCCCGCGCCGACGTGCCCGTCTCCGAGGCGACCGACGAGGCGCTCGCCGCGCTTGCCGAGACGGTCGCCCCGCAGGGCCTCGTCGCCGTCTGCCGCCACCTCGACGTGCCGCTGGAGCGGGCCCTGGCCGACGGGCCCCGCCTGGTGGCCGTGCTCGCCGAGATCCGTGACCCGGGCAACGCCGGCACCGTGCTGCGCACCGCCGACGCCGCGGGCGCCGGTGCGGTGGTCTTCGCCGGCGAGGCCGTCGACCCGTACAACGGCAAGTGCGTGCGGGCGTCGGCCGGCAGCCTCTTCCACGTCGACGTGGTCCGCGCGCCCGACCCGGTGGACGTCGTCGCGGCGCTGCGCACCGCCGGGCTCACCGTCCTCGCCACCACCGGCTACGGCGAGGACGACCTCGACGACCTCGCCGACGACGGGCGGCTCGCCGCCCCCACCGCCTGGCTGTTCGGCTCGGAGGCGCACGGCCTGCCCGAGGCGCTCACCGCCGCCGCCGACGCCCGGGTCCGGGTGCCCCTGCACGGGCGCGCCGAGAGCCTGAACCTGGCTGCGGCCGCCGCCGTCTGCCTGTACGCTTCGGCGAGAGCACAGCGGCGGCCGTGACCCGGCCGCCCGAGGCACAGACCGCAGGGGAGAGCGTCCGCCCATGAACGCGCCACGGCGTTCGTTTAGCCAGCCCGCCGGTGTCGGCGGGCGGCGGGCCTGACCTGCTCTCCGCACAACTCCCACCGGCGGGCTGCGGCACAGCCGCGCGTCCGTAGACTCGCTTCGCCGCCCGTGAGGGCTGGCGCCGCCGTGAGGGAGTGCCCGTACGCCATGAGCTACCGCAACGATCCGTACGACCCGAAGCAGGTCGCCCTGCTCGACCCGGCCGCCCTGGCCGAGGCCGTCGCCGCCGCCGAGAAGGCGTTCGCCGAGGCCGGTGACCCGGACGCGCTGACCGCGCTGCGCCCGGCGCACCTCGGCGACCGGTCCCCGGTCTCGCTGGCCCGCCGCGAGATCGGCGCGCTGCCGCCGGCCGCGAAGTCCGACGCCGGCAAGCGGGTCAACGAGGCCCGCCGCGCCATCGACGCCGCGTACGCGGCCCGCCAGGAGGTCCTGGACCGGGAGCAGGCGCAACGGGTGCTGGTGGAGGAGCGCGTCGACGTGACGCTGCCCCACGACCGGCGGCCCCGGGGCGCCCGGCACCCGATCAGCACCCTGATGGAGCAGATCAGCGACCTGTTCGTCGGCATGGGCTACGAGGTGGCCGAGGGGCCCGAGGTCGAGCTGGAATGGACCAACTTCGACGCCCTGAACATCCCCGCGGACCACCCGGCGCGCGGCCTGATGGACACCTTCCACGTCGCCCCCGCCGACGGCTCCGCCGAGGCGGCGGGCTCCGGGCTCGTCCTGCGTACCCACACCTCGCCGGTGCAGGCGCGCACCATGCTGACCCGCAAGCCGCCGATCTACGTGATCGTGCCCGGCCGGGTCTACCGCACCGACGAGCTGGACGCCACCCACGCGCCGGTCTTCCACCAGGTGGAGGGCCTCGTCGTCGACCGGGGCATCACCATGGCGCACCTGCGCGGCACCCTGGACCACTTCGCCCGGGCGATGTTCGGCGAGGGCGCGAAGACCCGCTTCCGGCCGCACTACTTCCCATTCACCGAGCCGTCCGCCGAGTTCGACGTCTGGTTCCCCGAACACCGCGACGGCCCGCGCTGGGTCGAGTGGGGCGGTTGCGGCATGGTCAACCCGCGGGTGCTGCGCGCCTGCGGCATCGACCCCGAGGTCTACTCGGGATTCGCGTTCGGCATGGGGATCGACCGGACGGTGATGTTCCGGCACGGGGTCAGCGACATGCGGGACATGGCCGAGGGCGACGTGCGGTTCACCCGCGCGTTCGGGGCCGGGGCGTAGGCGATGCGGGTACGAGTTACGGAGACGGTGGTCTGAGTCATGCGAGTTTCTGTCAGTTGGCTGCGGGAGTACGTCGACCTCCCCGCCGACCTGCCCACCGGCGACCTGGAGCAGGCCCTGGTCGGCCTCGGCATCGAGGTCGAGTCCGTGGTGGACCTGCGGGAGACCGTCACCGGTGCGCTGGTCGTCGGTGAGGTCCGCGAGATCGAGGAGCTGACCGGCTTCAAGAAGCCGATCCGGTTCTGCCGCGTCGACGTCGGCGACGCCAACGGCACCGGCGAGCCGCAGGAGATCGTCTGTGGGGCGCGCAACTTCGCCCCCGGCGACCGGGTCGTGGTGATCCTGCCCGGCGGCGTGCTGCCCGGCGGCTTCGCCATCGGCGCGCGCAAGACGTACGGGCGCAACTCCAACGGCATGATCTGCTCCGCGCGGGAGCTGGGCCTGGGTGACGACCACGACGGCATCATCGTGCTGCCCGGGGACACCCCGGCCAAGCCGGGCGACGACGCGCGGCCCGTCGTCGGCCTCGACGACGTCGTGGTCGATTTGGAGATCACCCCCGACCGGGGGTACGCGATGAGCGTCCGCGGCCTGGCCCGGGAGCTGTCGCACGCCCTCGGCGTGCCGTTCCGCGACCCGGGCCTGGCGCCCGCGCCCGGCGGCACCGACACGCCGGCGTACCCGGTCGAGGTGCGCGACACCGTCGGCTGCGACCGGTTCGCCGCCCGCCTCGTGCGCGGCGTCGACCCGACGGCGCCGACCCCGGACTGGATGCAGCGGCGGCTCACCGTCGCCGGCATCCGCAGCATCTCGCTGCCGGTCGACATCACCAACTACGTGATGCTCGAACTGGGCCAGCCGATGCACGCCTTCGACGCCGACCGGATCGCCGGGCCGCTGGTGGTGCGCCGCGCCGAGGCGGGGGAGAAGCTCACCACGCTCGACGGGGTCACCCGGGCCCTCGCGCCCGAGGACATGGTGATCTGCGACGACACCGGCCCGATCTCGCTGGCCGCCGTGATGGGTGGCGAGACCAGCGAAGTCGTCGCCGGGACCACGAACGTGCTCTTCGAGGCCGCCCACTGGGACCCGGTGATGGTCGGGCGTACCGCCCGCCGGCACAAGCTGTTCAGCGAGGCGGCGAAGCGGTGGGAGCGGGGCGTCGACCCGGCCCTGCCGCTGGTGGCCGTCGCGCGGGCGGTCCGGCTGCTCACCGAGCACGCCGGTGGCGCGGCCGGTGACGAGATCCTCGACATCGACCACGTCCGGCCGCGTACCCCGGTGGTCCTGCCGGCCGACCTGCCGACCCGGCGGATCGGCGTGAGCTACCCGCCGGCGCGGGTGGCCGCCCTGCTGGAGCAGGTCGGCTGCACGGTCGCCCGGGGCGCCGACCGGCTGGTCGAGGACCCGGGCGAGGTCGGCGTGGCCGCCGGCACCGGCGGCGCGCTCAGCGTCACCCCGCCGAGCTGGCGGCCCGACCTGACCGACCCGGCCGACCTGGTCGAGGAGGTGGTCCGCCTCGACGGGTACGACCGGGTGCCGTCCGTGCTGCCGACCGCGCCGCCCGGCCGCGGCCTGACCTGGCAGCAGCGCCGCCGCCGCGCCGTGGCCCGGTCGCTCGCCGAGCGTGGGTACGTGGAGGTGCTCGCGCACCCGTTCGTCGCCCCCGGGCTGGCCGACCAGCTCGGCCTGCCCGCCGACGACCCGCGTCGGCGGGCGGTACGGCTGGCCAACCCGCTGTCGGAGGAGGAGCCGCTGCTGCGCACCACGCTGCTCGGCCCGCTGCTCGGCATCGTGAAGCGCAACCTCGGCCGGGGCCAGCGCGACCTCGCCCTCTACGAGATCGGCGCGGTGTTCCACCCGCGTCCCGACGCCGGCCGTCCGCCGGCGATGGGCGTGGACCGGCGACCCACCGACGAGGAGTTCGCCGCCGCCGACGCGGTGGTACCCGACCAGCCCCGGCACGTCGCCGTCGTCCTGACCGGCGACGTCGAGCCGGCCGGCTGGTGGGGCGCTGGCCGCCCGGCCGGCTGGGCCGACGCCGTGGAGGCCGGCCGGGACGTGCTGGCCGCCGCCGACGTCCCGGCGGACCGGATCGAGGTCCGGGCCGCCGCGCACGCCCCCTGGCATCCCGGCCGCTGCGCCGAGCTGCTGGTCGACGGCAGGGTGGTCGGGCACGCCGGCGAGCTGCACCCGGCGGTCGTGGCGGCGCTGGAGCTGCCCCGGCGCACCAGCGCCATGGAACTCGACCTGGACGCGCTGCCGGCCGCCCCGGTGGCGTCCGCGCCGGTCGTCTCGGGCTTCCCTCCGGCGCTGATCGACGTGGCGCTGGTCGTCGACTCCTCGGTGCCCGCGGCGCAGGTGCAGCAGGCCCTCGTCGAGGGCGCCGGCGGGCTGCTGGAGGGGGTGCGCCTGTTCGACGTGTACGCCTCGGAGCAGCTCGGGGCGGGGCGCAGGTCGCTGGCGTACAAGCTCACCTTCCGGGCCCCGGACCGGACGCTGACCGTGGAGGAGGCGGTGGCCGCCCGGGACGCGGCGGTCGCCCGCGCCACGGAACGCTTCGGCGCCACCCTGCGCGGCGCCTGATCGACGACGAGGGCCCCTTCCGCCGGCGCGGGAGGGGCCCTCGTCGTTCCCCGGTCCCGGGTTGCCCGGCTCCCGCGGGTGGTGACCGGGTCGATCGGTGGTGGAAGAACGAGGCGCTGCCTCATCCTCATGCAGTCGGCTGTATGAACTTGCAGGGAGGCGTTGTCGCTTGCTAGCCTCCTCTGCATAGTCATGCGGAGGTGGGGATGGGTATCCGAGTCGCGGTCGCCGGGGCAAGCGGCTACGCAGGCGGCGAGCTGATCCGCCTGGTCGCCGGGCACCCGGAGTTCGACCTGGTCGCCGCCACCGCGCACAGCCAGGCGGGGCACCGGCTCGACGTCGTACACCCGCAGCTCGCCGGCCTGGACATGGTCCTCGGCGAGACGGACGCGGCGACGCTGGCCGACGCGGACCTGGTCTTCCTGGCACTGCCGCACGGTCAGTCGGCTGCCCTGGCGGCGCAGCTCCCGCCCGAGGTGCGCGTGGTCGACCTGGGCGCCGACCACCGCCTCGCCGACCCGTACGCCTGGGCCAACTACTACGGCGGCACGCACGCCGGGCCGTGGATCTACGGCCTGCCCGAGCTGCCCGGCCAGCGGGAGCTGATCGCCGGCGCCACCCGGGTCGCCAACACCGGCTGCTACGCCGCCGCGATCATCCTGGCCCTCGCCCCGCTGATCGCCGCCGGCGCCGCCTCCCCGGCCGACGTGGTGGTCGTCGCGGCCTCCGGCACCTCCGGCGCCGGCAAGGCGGCCAAGCCGCACCTGCTCGGCAGCGAGGTGATGGGGGACCTGTCGCCCTACCGCGTGGGCACCCACCAGCACGTCCCGGAGATCAAGCAGGCCACCGGCGCGACCGGCCTGTCGCTGACGCCGGTGCTCGCGCCGATGCCCCGGGGCATCCTCGCCACGGTGACCGCCGTGCCGGCCCGGGGCGTCGACCCGCGGGCGGTGCTCGCCGAGGCGTACGCGGACGCGCCCTTCGTGCACGTCCTGCCGGAGGGGGCCTGGCCGCACACCGCCGCCACCCTCGGCTCCAACTCCTGCCACCTGCAGGCCACGGTCGACGTCGACTCCCGCCGCATGATCGTGCTGAGCGCGCTGGACAACCTCGGCAAGGGCGCCGCCGGCCAGGCCGTGCAGAACGCCAACCTGATGTGCGGCCTGCCGGAGACGACGGGCCTGTCCGTATGGGGCGTGGCACCGTGAGCGCGAGGAGTGCAGCGCAGCGGAGCCCCGCAGTCGCGAACGAAGGAGTAGCGCTGTGAGCGCGAGGAGTGCGGCGCAGCGGAGCCCCGCAGTCGCGAACGAAGGAGTAGCGCCGTGAGTGTCACGACTCCGCGGGGGTTCCGGGCGGCCGGGGTGGCCGCCGGGCTCAAGACCAGCGGCGCGAGCGACGTCGCGCTGGTAGTCAACGACGGCCCGGACGCCGGTGTCGCCGGCGTGTTCACCGCCAACCGGGTCAAGGCCGCGCCGGTGCTCTGGACCCAGCAGGTGGTACGCGGCGGCGTCGCCCGCGCCGTGGTGCTCAACTCCGGCGGCGCCAACGCCTGCACGGGCCCGGCCGGCTTCCAGGACACCCACGCCACGGCCGAGCACACCGCCGCCGCGCTCACCGGGGCCAGTGCCCGGCTGATGCTGGGCGCCGCCGACGTGGCGGTCTGCTCGACGGGGCTGATCGGCGAGCGGCTGCCGATGCAGAAGCTGCTCCCCGGCGTACGCTCGGCGATCCGCCGGCTGTCGCGCGACGGCGGCGCGGCGGCCGCCGAGGCCATCATGACCACGGACACCCGGCCCAAGACCGCGGTGGCCCGGGGCAGCGGCTGGGCCGTCGGCGGCATGGCGAAGGGCGCCGGCATGCTCGCCCCGGCGATGGCCACCATGCTCTGCGTGCTGACCACGGACGCGGTGGCCGGGCCCGAGGCCCTCGACGCCGCCCTGCGGGAGGCGTGCCGGGTCACCTTCGACCGGATCGACTCCGACGGTTGCATGTCGACCAACGACACGGTGCTGCTGCTGGCCAGCGGCGCGAGCGGCATCGCCCCGACCCAGGCCGAGCTGACGGCCGCGGTCACCGCCGCCGCCCACGACCTGGCCCAGCAGCTCATCGCCGACGCCGAGGGCGCCACCAAGCAGATCGCCATCGACGTGGTCGGCGCGGCGAGCGAGGACGACGCGGTCGAGGTGGGGCGGTCGGTGGCCCGCAACAACCTGGTCAAGACCGCGCTGTTCGGCAACGACCCGAACTGGGGACGGATCCTCGCCGCCGTCGGCACCACCGCCGCCGCGTTCGAGCCCGACGCGGTCGACGTCGCCGTCAACGGCGTCTGGGTGTGCCGCTCCGGCGCCGCCGCCGAGGACCGGTCGAAGGTCGACCTGACCGGCCGGGACGTCACCATCCGGATCGACCTGCACGCCGGTGCCGCCGAGGCCACGATCTGGACCAACGACCTGTCCCACGCGTACGTGCACGAGAACTCGGCCTACTCGACATGAACCTCTCCACCGACCTCACCCGCGCCCAGGTCAAGGCGGCCACGCTGATCGAGGCGCTGCCCTGGCTGGCCCGCTTCTCCGGCTCGACCGTCGTGGTCAAGTACGGCGGCAACGCCATGGTCGACCCCGAGCTCCAGCGCGCCTTCGCCGCCGACATGGTCTTCCTGCGCTACGCCGGTCTCCGGCCGGTCGTGGTGCACGGGGGCGGCCCGCAGATCTCCGCCATGCTCGGCCGGCTGGGCATCGCCAGCGAGTTCCGGGGCGGCCTGCGGGTCACCACGCCGGAGGCGATGGACGTGGTCCGGATGGTCCTGGTCGGCCAGGTCGGCCGGGAACTGGTCGGCCTGATCAACGCCCACGGCCCGTTCGCGGTGGGCCTCTCCGGTGAGGACGCCGGGCTGTTCACCGCCGTGCGGCGGCCCGCGTACGTGGACGGGGAACCGGTCGACGTCGGGCAGGTCGGCGACGTGGAGTCGGTCGACGTCTCGGCGGTCACCGACCTGATCGGGGCCGGCCGCATCCCGGTGATCTCCACCGTGGCGCCCGACGCCGACGGGGTGCTGCACAACCTGAACGCCGACACCGCCGCCGCCGCGCTGGCCGTCGCCCTCGACGCCCGCAAGCTGGTCGTCCTCACCGACGTGCCGGGTCTCTACGCCGACTGGCCCGACACCGACAGCCTGATCAGCGAGATCACCGTCGACGAGTTGGCGGCGCTGCTGCCGTCGCTGTCCAGCGGCATGGTTCCCAAGATGGAGGCGTGCCTGCGGGCGGTGCGGCAGGGCGTGCCGGCCGCGCACGTCGTCGACGGCCGGGTCGCCCACTCCACGCTGCTGGAGGTCTTCACCTCGGAAGGATTCGGAACCATGGTCGTGAGCGCGAGGAGTGCGGGAGCGGAGCGACCAAGCCCCGCAGTCGCGAACGAAGAGGGTGTCGTGAGCGCGAGGAGTGCGGGAGCGGAGCGACCAAGCCCCGCAGTCGCGAACGAGGAAGGTTCTGTGCAGTCATGAGCACGCTCGTCGAGCGCTGGGCACAGTCCATGATGGACAACTACGGCACGCCACCGCTCGCCCTCGTCGCCGGCTCCGGCGCCGTCGTGGTCGACGACGCCGGCCGGGAGTACGTCGACCTCGTCGGCGGCATCGCGGTCAACGCCCTCGGCCACGCCCACCCGGCCGTGGTGGCCGCCGTGTCGAAGCAGGTCGCCACCCTGGGGCACGTCTCCAACCTCTACGTCGCCGAGCCGCCGGTGGCCCTCGCCGAGCTGCTGCTGGCCCTGGCCGGGCGGCCGGGGCGGGTCTTCTTCGCCAACTCGGGCGCGGAGGCCAACGAGGCGGCGTTCAAGCTCTCCCGGCTCACCGGCCGCTCGCACGTGGTCGCCACCCGGGGCGGCTTCCACGGCCGGACGATGGGCGCGCTCGCCCTCACCGGCCAGCCGGCCAAGGCCGACCCGTTCCGCCCGCTGCCCGGCGAGGTGACCCACGTCGACTACGGCGACGTGGCGGCCCTGGAGGCGGCGGTCACCGACGCCACCGCGATGGTGATCCTTGAGCCGGTGCAGGGGGAGAACGGCGTGGTGGTCCCGCCGGCCGGCTACCTGGCCGCCGCGCGCCGGATCACCGCCCGGCACGGCGCGCTGCTGGTGCTCGACGAGGTGCAGACCGGTGTCGGGCGTACCGGGCACTGGTTCGCGCACCAGGCCGAGGGGATCGAGCCCGACGTGGTGACCCTGGCCAAAGGGCTCGGCGGCGGGCTGCCCATCGGCGCCTGCCTGGCCTTCGGCCGCGCCGCCGAGCTGCTCGCCCCTGGTTCGCACGGCACCACCTTCGGCGGCAACCCGGTGAGTTGCGCCGCCGCCCTCGCGGTGGTGTCGACCATCGCCAGCGAGGGGCTGCTCGACCACGTCAAGCGGGTCGGCGAGCGGCTGCGCCGGGGGATCGAGGCGCTGGGCCACCCGCTGGTCGACGGCGTACGCGGCGCGGGCCTGCTGCTCGGTGTGGTGCTGTCCGCGCCCGTCGCGAAGGTGCTCGCCGAGGCGCTGCGGGAGGCCGGCTTCCTGGTCAACCCCGTGCAGCCCGGCGTGGTACGGCTCGCCCCGCCGCTGATCCTCACCGCCGCCCAGGCCGACGACTTCCTGGCCGCCCTCCCCGCCGCCCTCGACGCGGCCTCCCCGGCCGCCGCCGGCTCCGTCCCGACCACCGCCACCCGCGCCCCCGGTTCCGGTTCCGGCTCCGGCTCCGCGCCGGATCTTGGTAGGAAATGGCCCCTGGAGGGGCCGGAATCTACCAAGATCTCGACGCCGCCTACCGCGTCCACGCCGTCCCACGCGCCCACGCCGCCCACCGCGCCTACGCCCACCGCGTCCACGCCGCCCACCGGGCCTACGCCCGCCGCGCCCGCCGTGGCGATGCCGAGCACGACGGAGGCGGGGGCGTGATCCGGCACTTCCTGCGGGACGACGACCTGAGCCCCGCCGAGCAGTCGGCCGTGCTCGACCTCGCGGCGCGGATGAAGGCCGACCGGTTCGGTCACCGGCCGCTGGCCGGGCCCCGGTCGGTGGCGGTGCTGTTCGACAAGCAGAGCCTGCGTACGCGGTTCTCGTTCGACGTCGGCATCGCCGAGCTGGGTGGGCACCCCCTCGTGGTGGACACCCAGGTCACCCACTTCGGGCGGGGCGAGACCCTGGCCGACGCCGGCCGGGTGCTGTCCCGCTACGTCGCGGCGATCGTGCTGCGTACCCACGGCGACGACCGGATCGCCGAGGTGGCCGACGGCGCCAGCGTGCCGGTGGTCAACGCGCTCACCGACGGCTTCCATCCCTGCCAGCTCCTGGCCGACCTGCTCACCGTCCGCGAGCACTGCGGCGGCACCGCCGGGCGGACGCTGGCCTACGTCGGCGACGCGGCGAACAACCTCGCCCACTCGTACCTGCTCGCCGGGGCGACCGCCGGCATGCACGTCCGGGTCGCCGGGCCGACCGGCTTCGGCCCCGACCCGGAGGTGGTCGCCCGGGCCGCGAAGATCGCCGCCGGCACCGGGGGTTCGGTGCGGGCGCTGACCGACCCGGTCGCGGCGGTGGCCGGCGCCGACGTGGTCGCCACGGACACCTGGACCTCGATGGGGCAGGAGGACGACGGGCTGGACCGGATCACCCCGTTCCTGCCGTACCAGGTCAACGCCGCGCTGCTCGCCCACGCCGCGGCCGACGCCGTCGTGCTGCACTGCCTGCCCGCGCACCGGGGCGAGGAGATCACCGACGAGGTGCTCGACGGCCCGCGCAGCGTCGTGTTCGACCAGGCGGAGAATCGGCTGCACGCCCAGAAGGCGCTGCTGACGTTCCTCCTCGGGGCCGCGCCCGCCGCCCCGGACGCGGCGGCGCCGGGCCTCGCCGCGACCAGGGAGACACCATGACCGCCCCGCTGACCCGCGCCGCCCGGCACGCCCGCATCGTCGAGCTGATCCGCGCCAAGGCGATCCACTCGCAGACCGAGCTGGCCGACCTGCTCTCCGGCGACGGGATCCAGGTCACCCAGGCCACCCTCTCCCGGGACCTGAAGGAACTGGGCGCGGTCACCGCGCGCGGCGGCGACGGGCGGGCCGTCTACCACATCCCCGAGGACGGCCACCGGCCGCTGCGCGACGCCGAGGCGGCGCCGGCCCGGCTGGTCCGGCTGCTGCGCGAGCTGCTCAACGGGGTCGACGCCAGCGGCAACATCGCCGTACTGCGCACCCCGCCGGGCGCAGCCCAATACCTGGCCAGCGCGTTGGACCGGGCGGGCCTGCCCGAGATCGTCGGCACCATCGCCGGCGACGACACCATCCTCGTCGTGGCCCGCGAGGCCGTCGGCGGGGCCGCGCTCGGCGACAAGCTCGCCGGCTGGGCCCGCCGCGAAGAGAACGTCGAAGGGAACCCCACGCCATGACCGAGCGGGTCGTACTCGCCTACTCCGGAGGGCTCGACACCTCCGTCGCCATCCCGTACCTGGCCGACCGGACCGGCGCCGAGGTGATCGCGGTGGCGGTCGACGTCGGGCAGGGCGGCGAGGACCTCGACGCGATCCGCCAGCGCGCCCTCGACTGCGGCGCCGTGGAGTCCGAGGTGGTCGACGCGCGCGACGAGTTCGCCGCCGAGTACTGCCTGCCGGCCGTGCGCGCCAACGCGCTCTACATGGACCGCTACCCGCTGGTGTCCGCGCTGTCCCGGCCGCTGATCGTCAAGCACCTGGTGGCCGCGGCCCGCCGGCACGGCGGCACCATCGTGTCGCACGGCTGCACCGGCAAGGGCAACGACCAGGTCCGCTTCGAGGTCGGCCTCGGCGCGCTCGCCCCCGACCTCAAGATCGTCGCGCCGGCCCGGGACTACGCCTGGACCCGGGACAAGGCGATCGCCTTCGCCGAGGAGAAGGGGCTGCCGATCGACGTGTCGGCGAAGTCCCCGTACTCCATCGACCAGAACCTGTGGGGCCGCGCCGTCGAGACGGGCTTCCTGGAGGACATCTGGAACGGCCCGGTCGAGGACCTCTACTCGTACACCTCCGACCCGACGCAGGAGCGCGACGCCGACGAGGTCGTGATCACCTTCGACGCCGGCGTCCCGGTGGCGATCGACGGCGAGACCGTCACCCCGTACCAGGCGATCCTGGAACTCAACCGGCGCGCCGGCGCCCAGGGCGTCGGCCGGCTCGACATGGTCGAGGACCGCCTCGTCGGCATCAAGAGCCGCGAGGTGTACGAGGCGCCCGGCGCGATCGCGCTGATCACCGCCCACCAGGAGCTGGAGGCGGTGACCGTGGAGCGGGACCTGGCCCGGTTCAAGCGCGGCGTCGACCAGCGCTGGGGCGAGCTGGTCTACGACGGCCTCTGGTTCTCGCCGCTGAAGCGCTCGCTGGACGCGTTCATCGACGACGCGCAGCGGCACGTCACCGGCGAGGTGCGGCTGACCCTGCACGGCGGCCGGGCCACCGTCACCGGACGCCGCTCCGAGGCCAGCCTGTACGACTTCGGCATGGCCACCTACGACACGGGGGACACCTTCGACCAGTCCCTGGCGAAGGGCTTCGTGCAGCTCTGGGGCCTGCCCAGCAAGATGGCCGCCGCGCGGGACGCCCGGCTGGGAGGCTGCTGACCATGGGCACCACAATGGGCGGCGTGGACGACAAGAGCCTGACCGAGAACAGTGCCGCCACCAACCGCACGAGCCTCTGGGGCGGCCGCTTCGCCGGTGGCCCCGCCGAGGCCCTGGCCCGACTGTCGGTGAGCGTGCAGTTCGACTGGCGGCTGGCCCCGTACGACATCGCGGCGTCCCGGGCGCACGCCCGGGTGCTCGCGGGGGCCGGCCTGCTCGACCCGGAGGAACTGGGCCGGATCCTCGCCGCCCTCGACGACCTGGAGGCCGCCTGCGCCTCCGGGCAGTTCCGTCCCACGGTCGACGACGAGGACGTGCACACCGCCCTGGAGCGCGGCCTGCTGGAGCGGCTCGGCAGCCTCGGTGGCAAGCTGCGCGCCGGCCGGTCCCGCAACGACCAGGTCGCCACCGACCTGCGGCTCTACCTGCGCGACCACGCCCGGGGCGTGGCCGGTCGGCTGGTCGAGCTGGCCGAGGCCCTGGTCGAGCAGGCCGAGCGGCACGTGGAGACCGCCGCGCCCGGCATGACGCACCTGCAGCACGCCCAGCCGGTCACGTTCGGGCACTGGCTGCTGGCCCACGTGCAGCCGCTGCTGCGCGACCTGGAGCGGCTGAGCGACTGGGACCACCGCACGGCGATCAGTCCGCTCGGCGCGGGCGCGCTCGCCGGCTCCGGCCTGCCGCTGGACCCGGTGGCCGTCTCCAAGGAGCTGGGCTTCCGCACGTCCTTCGCCAACTCGATGGACGCGGTCGCCGACCGGGACTTCGTCGCCGAGTTCCTGTTCGTCACCGCGATGATCGGGGTGCACCTGTCCCGCCTCGGCGAGGAGGTGGTGCTCTGGACCTCGCAGGAGTTCGGCTGGGTGGAGCTGGACGACGCGTTCGCCACCGGTTCGTCGATCATGCCGCAGAAGAAGAACGCGGACATCGCCGAGCTGGCCCGGGGCAAGTCCGGCCGGCTCGTCGGCGGGCTGATGAGCGTGCTCACCATGCTCAAGGGCCTGCCGATGAGCTACGACCGGGACATGCAGGAGGACAAGGAGCCGGCCTTCGACGCGGTCGACACCCTGGAGCTGCTGCTGCCGGCGCTCGCCGGGATGATCTCCACGATGACCGTACGCGCCGACCGCCTCGTCGCCGCCGCGCCGGTCGGTTTCTCCCTCGCCACCGAGGTCGCCGACTGGCTGGTGCGCCGCAACGTGCCGTTCCGCGACGCGCACGAGATCACCGGGAAGCTGGTGGCGCTCTGCGTGGCCCGCGACTGCGCCCTCGACGAGGTCAGCGACGACGACCTCGCGGCGGTCAGCGAGCACCTCGACCCGTCGGTGCGCGACGTGCTCTCGGTCCGCTCGGCGCTCGCCGCCCGGATCACGCCCGGCTCGACCGGTCCCGGGCCGGTCGCCGACCAGCTCGCCACCGCCGCCGACAAGCTCGCCGGCTGGCGGGAGTGGGCCGCCGAGCGGGTCGTGCCCCGCTGAGTCGCGGACCCCGCGCGGCGCCGCCGGCGTCGCGCGGGGTTCAGCCCGCCGGGCGCTCCCGCTTGGGCAGCTTCGCCACCACCGCGTCGTACGACCCGTCGACCGCCTCGATCAGCTCCTCCTCGTCGATCCCGCCGGCCAGGCGCAGCGTGTTCCAGCCGGCCCGCCCGATGTACGGCGACGGCCGCGCGTCGCCCGGGTGCCGGTGCAGCCACTCGTCGGCCACCTCCCGGCTCGGGCCGCACTTCACCCCGACGGTCGGCTCGTCGCCGCCGGCGGAGCCGAGGAAGGCGAAGATCCGGCTGCCGACCTTCACCACCTCGTCGCCCTCCCACGGCTGGTCCAGCCAGGCCCCCGGCTTCCCCAGGCAGTACGCCAGCATCTCCTCGCGCGTCATCGCGTCCTCCTCGACACCGATCCCGCGCCCAGTCTCGTCCATTCGCGGCGTCATTCGGTGGTGGCGGTGCGGGCGGAGAGCCGTTCGAAGCGCTGCTTGGCGGCCTGCGCGCTGCCCAGCCCGAGCCCGTACGCGATCTGCTGCCAGGTCAGTCCGCGGCTGCGGGCCAGCGTGAACAGCCCCGCCTCCATCGCGTCGATCTCGGCGCGCAGGTGTGGCACGAGGGTGAGCGCCGCGCCGAGGTCCGCGTCGTCGACCGGCTCCTCGTCGGGCTCCACCTCGGCTCCGCCGGCGGCCAGGGCGGTGACCAGCGCGACCGCCTCGTAGGCGTCCGGCATGTAGGGGTTGGTGTGCCGGCGGCGGCGCGCCTCGGTGCCGGCGTGCCGCTCGGTGATCCGGTGCAGCGCGGCGTAGGTGCGGTGTGCCCGGGACGCGCCGGCGTCGGGGGCGGTGAAGGAGTCGGTCATGCCCGCACTCCACCACATCAACGGTTCATTGTCAACGAATTGTTGAAGAGTTGGTCGCCGGCCGGCGACCTGGCGGGCCGGCGGATAGGGTCGTTGCCGTGGTGGCGTACTCCGACCGCCGCCCCGCCGACCTGGCGGGGCTGGCCGACCTGCTCGCCGGCCCGGTGGTGCCGGCCGCCCGGGGCCTGCTCGGCTGCCGGCTCACCGCCGGCGACGTCACCGTCCGGATCACCGAGGTCGAGGCGTACGCCGGGACGGCCGGCGACCCCGCGTCGCACGCGCACCGGGGCCGCACCCCGCGCAACGCCGTCATGTTCGGGCCGGCGGGGCACGCCTACGTCTACTTCACCTACGGCATGCACTGGTGCATGAACGTCGTCACCGGGCCCGACGGGGAGGCCTCGGCGGTGCTGCTGCGCGCCGGCGAGGTGGTCGACGGCGTCGAGGCGGCCCGGGCCAGGCGCCCCGCCGTACGCCGGGACGTCGATCTCGCGCGCGGGCCCGCCCGGCTCTGCGCGGCGCTGGGCATCGACCGCAGCGCCTACGGCCGCTGGCTGCTCGGCGACGGCCCCGTCCGCCTGCGCCCGGCCGACGCCCCGGTGCCCGCGGACGCGGTCGCCGCCGGGCCCCGGGTGGGCGTGACCGGGGCGCACGACGTG
Organism: Micromonospora sp. DT178; assembly: GCF_049841695.1. NCBI lineage: Bacteria > Bacillati > Actinomycetota > Actinomycetes > Micromonosporales > Micromonosporaceae > Micromonospora > Micromonospora sp. DT178. Next base: position 12,747 of record NZ_JBNCKV010000019.1, on the reverse strand, counting down.
CCGTGGCGGTTCTGGATCGCCGGCGACCCGACCGTGAGCGCCTACCGCCGGCACGTGCCGCGTAGCCGCTGACCTGCCCGGGGGCGCCCGCCGCGCGATCGACGCGGACGCGTGACGGGCGTGACGGCGCCCACCGGCGGCGCCTCCGGCGACGGAATAGTTGACTCGTCAAATATGTTGTGCGGTGCGTCCGGGAGCCGCAGCGGCCCCGGCCGGGACAACGCGAGGAGCTGGTCATGCAGTTCGGAGTCTTCACCGTCGGCGACGTCACGGCCGACCCGACCACCGGTCGCGAGCCGACCGAGCATGAGCGGATCAAGGCGATGGTCACCATCGCGCTCAAGGCCGAGGAGGTCGGCCTGGACGTCTTCGCCACCGGCGAGCACCACAACCCGCCGTTCGTGCCGTCGTCGCCGACCACCATGCTGGGCTTCATCGCGGCCCGCACCGAGCGCCTGCTGCTCTCCACCTCCACCACGCTGATCACCACCAACGACCCGGTGAAGATCGCCGAGGACTACGCGATGCTCCAGCACCTCGCCGACGGCCGGGTGGACCTGATGATGGGACGCGGCAACACCGGGCCGGTCTACCCGTGGTTCGGCCAGGACATCCGCAACGGCATCCCCCTCGCCATCGAGAACTACGACCTGCTGCACCGGCTCTGGCGCGAGGACGTGGTCGACTGGAAGGGCCGCTTCCGCACGCCCCTGCAGTCGTTCACGTCGACGCCGCGCCCGCTCGACGGCGTGCCGCCGTTCGTCTGGCACGGCTCGATCCGCAGCCCCGAGATCGCCGAGCAGGCCGCCTACTACGGCGACGGCTTCTTCGCCAACCACATCTTCTGGCCCAAGGAGCACACGCAGCGGATGGTCGGGCTCTACCGGCAGCGCTTCGAGCACTACGGGCACGGCTCCGCCGACCAGGCCATCGTAGGCCTCGGCGGGCAGGTGTTCATGCGGCGCAACTCGCAGGACGCGGTGCGGGAGTTCCGGCCCTACTTCGACAACGCCCCGGTCTACGGGCACGGCCCGTCGCTGGAGGAGTTCACCGCGCAGACCCCGCTGACCGTGGGCAGCCCGCAGCAGGTCATCGACCGCACGCTGGGCTTCCGCGACTACGTCGGCGACTACCAGCGCCAGCTGTTCCTCATGGACCACGCCGGCCTGCCCCTGAAGACCGTGCTGGAGCAGCTCGACCTGCTCGGCGAGGAGGTCGTACCCGTGCTGCGCAAGGAGTTCGAGTCGCTGCGCCCGGCGCACGTGCCCGCCGCACCCACCCACGCGTCCCTGCGCGACGCCGCCCGGGACGGTGCCGACCGGGCCGGGGCGGAGGCCGGCCGATGACCCGCCGCACCCTCGCCGTGGTGTCGGCCGGGCTGGGGCGGCCCTCCTCGACCCGGCTGCTGGCCGACCAGCTCGCCGCGGCCACCCGCGACGAGCTGGCCCGGCGCGGCGACGACGTCGACGTTCGCCCCGTCGAGCTGCGCGAGCACGCCCACGACATCGTCAACCACCTGCTGACCGGCTTCCCGTCGCCCGCGCTGCGGGAGGTGCTCGACACGGTCACCGGCGCGGACGGGCTGATCGCCGTCACGCCGATCTTCCACGCCTCGTACAACGGGCTGTTCAAGTCGTTCTTCGACCTGGTCGGATCCGGCGCGCTCGCGGACCGGCCGGTGCTGGCCGGCGCCACCGGCGGAACGGCCCGGCACTCGCTGGCGCTGGAGCACGCCGTCCGGCCGATGTTCGCCCACCTGCGGTCGGTCGTGGTCCCCACCGCGGTCTTCGCCGCCCCGGAGGACTGGTCCGCCGGCGCCGCCGACGGTGCGCTGCGGGCGCGGATCGTCCGCGCCGGCAGCGAGCTGGCCGAGCAGGTCCACCGGCGACCGCCGTCCACCGGCCCCGCCGACCCCTTCGCGCTCACCACCAGCTTCGACGAGCTCCTCGGGGGTCGGGACCACTGACCCAACGGCGAGACCCTGTCCCCGCCTCGCCGGGAGCGGTGTGCCAGACGGGGGCATCCTCACCGCCGCCGACCCGCCGACCCCGCCCGGGGGCCGGCGGGTCGGGGCACGTCAGCGCGCGTGACCGTACGGGCGGGCCACCAGCACCGGGCAGTGCGCGTGCTGCACGAGGGCCTGGCTGACCGAGCCGAGCAGCAGCCCGGCGAACCCGCCCCGGCCCCGGGAGCCGACCACCACCAGCGCCGCGTCCCCGCTGGCCTCGACGAGCGCCTGCTCGGCCTTCGGTGCCCGGAGCAGCCGCCCCTCGACGGCCAGCCCCGGGTGGCTGCCCCGGACGGCCGCCGCGGCGGTGGCCAGCAGCTCGGCGGAGCCCGCGTGCGCGGCGGCCTGCGTCTCCGTCACCTCGTCCGCCGTCGGACGGTCCCCGTCCGGCGGCTGGACGTGCACCAGCACCAGCCCGTCGCCACGGCGGGCCGCCTCGTCGGCCGCGTACCCGACCGCCAGCTCGGCGGGCTCCGACCCGTCGACCCCGACCAGCACCGGCCCGGCGACCGGGATCGGCTCCTCGGCGGGGCGCACCACCAGCACCGGGCAGTGCGCGTGGGCGGCCACCTGCGTGCCGACCGAGCCGAGCAGCAGCCCGGCAAAGCCGCCCAGCCCCCGGCTGCCCACCACCACCAGCTCGGCCCGCCGGGACTCCTCGACCAGCGTCGCACCCGGCCCGCCCGCCACCTGGCGCACCTCGACGGTCAGCCCCGGGCAGCGCCCGGCGAGGTCGGCGGCCGTGCGTTCCAACATCTTCTGCGCCTCCTCGGTCGGCGCCGGCAACCCCACGTCGTACGGGTTGAGCGGCACGCCGTAACCGAGCGGGTGCAGGTAGCCGTGCACCAGGTGCAGGGGGCGGGACCGCAGCACGGCGGCCCGCGCGGCGTGCTCCGCCGCCAGCAGGCTCGCCGGCGATCCGTCCACACCCACCACCACGGGTCGGTTCATCAGCCCTCCCAGAGATCGATCAGGCCATTGTCGACGCGGCACCGCCGACCCGCCGGCATTTGCGTCGACGCCGTCGCGCCGGCCGGGGGAGCGGCCGATGCGACGGCGTCGCGGTGCGGTGACCGGGTCAGGACGCGTCGGCCCCCTTCGGGTGCCGCACGATCACCAGCGGGCAGTGCGCGTGGTGCAGCACCGCGTGGCTGACCGAGCCGAGCAGCAGCCCGCCCAGCGCGCCCCGGCCGCGCGCCCCCACGACCACCAGCTGGGCCTTCTTCGACTCCTCGACCAGCACGCCGCCCGGGGAGCCCCGGACCAGCCGGTGCTGCGCCGGCACGTCGGGGTAGCGCTCAGCGAAGCCGGCGACGGCCTCCGCGAGGGCGCGCTCCTCGTCCGCGGCGAAGGCGTCCAGGTCGTACACCAGCGGCAGGACGTCGCCCGGGCCGACCGGGGTGGGGTAGAGCCAGGCCTGCACCGCGACCAGCGGGGCACCCCGGCGGCTCGCCTCCTCGAAGGCGAACGCGACGGCCTCGAGCGAACACTCGGAGCCGTCGACGCCCACCACGACCGGGCCGTCGGCGCGCTGCTCGCCGCGCACCACGAGGACGGGGACCTGCGCGTGGGCGGAGACCTGCACGGTGACGGAGCCGAGCAGCAGCCCGGCGAAACCGCCGAGGCCCCGATGGCCCAGCACCAGCAGGGCGGCGTCCCGGGACTCCCCGAGCAGGACGGGGGTCGCCGCGCCGTCGACCACCACGCCGGTCACCGGCACGTCCGGGGCGGTCTTGTCGGCCTCGGCAATCGCCTCGGCGACGTACCGCTCGGCCTGGTTGCGCAGGCCGGCACCGGCCGGCGCGCCCTCGGCGGCACCGAGCGGGGCGCGCGTCAGGGGCCAGATGAAGGCATGCACGACCCGCAGCGGGCGCTGTCGCTGCGCCGCCTCCCGCGCCGCCACCCGGACCGCGTCGAGTGCGGCGGCCGAGCCGTCCACACCCACCACGACGGGGGCACCGGTGTTGATGGTCATCGACTCCTCCTTCGTCCACCTTCAGCCTGCTCCATCCGCACGCTACCGGTCAGAGGCGGTCGTCCCGACCAGCGGGACCTTGGTCCCGAATCGCAGACCGACGGTCACCGACCGGGCCGTCCGCCCCAGGTGCGCCCCGCCCGCTCCGACCGACCCCGGCCGCAGCGTCCGGCACCGGCAGGGCGGCGTCCGCCGCGGTGCCGTCCGGCGGGGCCGCGTCCCGGGGCACAGCGTCCCCCACGGTGGTGTCCGCCGGGGCAACATCCCCCGGAGCGCCGCCGCCCGGCCGGCGGGCCAGTCGCAGCACCAGCCCGGGCAGCACGCTGACGGCGGCGCAGGCCAGCAGCTCCGCCACGCCGAGCGGCTGCGTGCCGAGCAGCTCCCGCAGCGGGGGCAGCAGCACCCCGGCGACCTGGAGCAGCGCGGAGACCGCCACCGCGACCGGCAGCGCCCGGTTGCCGTGCCGGGCACCGCGCAGTCGCGGCGCGCGGACCGCGAGCGCCACCCCGAGCTGGGCCAGGCCGAGCACCACGAAGACCACCGACTGCCAGGGCCGGTCCCATTGCGCGGCCAGCACGCCGGCACCGAGCACCACGGCGGCGATCAGCCCGCCGGTGACCAGCACGTCCCGGCCCAGGCCGGCCCCGAGCACCGACTCCGACGGGGAGCGGGGCGCCCGGCGCAGCGTGCCCGGCTCCGCCGGCTCCGCGCCCAGCGCCACCCCCGGCACGCCGTGGGTGAGCAGGTTCACCCAGAGGATCTGCGCCGGCAGCAGCGGTACGGCCAGCCCGAACAACGGACCGAGCAGCATCACGGCGATCTCGGCGACCCCGCCCGAGAGCGCGTACCGCAGGAACCGCCGGATGTTGTCGTAGATGCGGCGGCCCTCGCCGATCGCGGCGGCCACCGTGGAGAGGTCGTCGTCGACGAGCACCAGGTCGGCCGCCTGCCGGGCGACCTCCGTGCCGCCGCCCATCGCCACTCCGATGTCGGCGCGGCGCAGCGCCGGGGCGTCGTTCACCCCGTCGCCGGTCATCGCCACCACGTGCCCCCGCGACTGCAACCCGGCGATGATGTCGAGCTTCTGTTCCGGCTGGGTACGCGCGAACACCCGCGCCTGCGGGTGCGCCCGCGCCGGGTCGCCGTCGTCCCCGCGTACCACCGGGTCGCCCTCACGCCAGAGCCCCAGCTGGCCGCCGATCGCCGCGGCGGTCGCCGGGTGGTCGCCGGTGATCAGCACCAGCCGGACCCCGGCGTCGTCGAAGCTGCCCGCGATGTCGGCCGCGCCCGCGCGCAGCGGGTCGCCGACGGCGACCAGCCCCACGGGCCGCAACCCGACCGGCCGGGCGGGATCGGCCGGCGGGACGTCCACCACGGCGGACGCGATGGCCAGCACCCGCAGCCCCTCGGCGGCCAGCCGGTGCGCGGCGGCGGTCAGCTCCCCGATCTCCTCGGCGGAGGCGTCGACCAGCGGCGCGGCCAGCACGTTCTCGGGCGCGCCCTTGCACACCACCAGGTACCGGCGGTCGCAGGAGCGGTGCACGGTGGTCATCCGGCGCAGCTCCTGGTCGAAGGGGTGCTCCGCGACCCGCGGCCACGCCGCGCGGGTGCGCTCCGGGTCGAGACCGCACCGGGCAGCGAAGGCGACCAGCGCCGCCTCCAACGGGTCGCCGACGGCGGCCCACTCCGGCCGTTCGTCGGTGGGCGGGGCCAGGGTCGCGTCGTTGCAGAGCAGCCCGGCGCGCGCCAGGCGGCGCAGGTCGTCCGGTACGGCCACCGGCTCGCCCCGCCGGTGCACCGCGCCGTGCGGCGCGTAACCGCTGCCGGTGACGCCGTAGCGGGAACCGTCGCCGGTGACGGCGTGCTGCACCGCCATCCGGCCCTCGGTGAGGGTGCCCGTCTTGTCCGAGGCGATGACGGTGACGGAGCCGAGCGTCTCGACCGCGTGCAGCCGGCGCGGGATGGCCCGCGCCCCGGCCATCCGGCGGGCGCCGAGGGCGAGGGCGAGGGTGACGACCGCCGGCAGCGACTCGGGCACCGCCGCCACCACGAGGCTCACCGCGGTGACCGCCATGTCGACCACCGGCCGCCCGCCGACGACGCCGATGACGAAGACCAGCCCCGAGAGCACCACCGCGGCGAAGCCGAGCATCCGACCGAGCCCGGCGAGGCGGCGCTGCAACGGGGTGGCGGTGGGCCGGGTGGACGCCACCAGGGCGGTGATCCGGCCGAGCGCGCTCGCGGCGCCCGTCCGTACCACCGTGCCGGTGGCCCGCCCGGTGGTGACCACGGTCCCCGCGCTGGCCTCCCCGCCCACCGCCCGGGTCACCGGCACCGACTCCCCGGTCAGCGCCGACTCGTCGACGCTCAGTCGGGCCGCCTCGGCGAGCAGCAGGTCGGCCGGGACCACGTCGCCGGCCTCGACCCGCACCAGGTCGCCACGGACGAGATCGGCAGCGGGCAGGACGACGTCCCGGCCGTCCCGGACGACCCGGGCGGTGGGCGCGGCGAGCTGGTCCAACGCGGCGATCGCCCGGTCGGCGCGGACCTCCTGCACGACGCCGATGGCGGTGTTCACCAGCACCACCAGCACGATCACCGCGGTGTCCGGGTAGTCGCGTAGCACGGCGGTGACCACGGCGGCGGCCAGCAGCAACGCCACCAGCGGGTCGCTGAGCTGGTGCAGGACGCGGCCGCCCAGGTGGCGGCGGGCCGGCGCGACCGCCGCGTTCGGCCCGTCCGCGCGCAGTCGGGCGGCGGCCTCCGCCGAGCTGAGCCCGGCCGCCGGCCTGGTCGAGGTGTCAGCGGGCACCGGTACGCCCCCGCGGCCGCCGTTCTCCGGACCGTCCCACATCACCCTCCGCCCTGCCGGCGCCGTCGCGGCGCACCGTCCCGATCCCACCCTCGTCCCGACGGGCGGCACCGGCCAGAGGAGTTCCGCCCGCGCGACCCGGGACCAACGGCCCTGCCGCCCACGGCCGGCGTGCGGTGCGATGGGAGCCGGCACGACCCGTCGCAGGTATCCGGCCACCGCCGGCCCGGTTCGACGAGAGGGGCACCGCATGACCACCCTGGACGTACTGCGCGCGCATCCGTTCCTCGCCGGGCTGCCCGAGCCGTGGCTGCCCCGGCTCGCCGGGCACGCCCGGCCGGTGGTCTGGCACCCCGGGCACCGGCTGTTCCGGGCCGACGGGCCGGCGGAGCGCTTCTGGCTGGTCCGCACCGGCCGGGTCGCGCTCGACTTCGCGGTGCCCGGCCGGGGCGACGTGGAGATCGAGACGATCGGCGCGGGCGGGGTGCTGGGCTGGTCGTGGCTGTTCCCGCCGTACCGCTGGCAGTTCGGGGCGGTGGCCGCGCAGCGCAGCACGGCGGTGGAGTTCACCGCCGAGGGGGTGCGCCGGCTGATGGAGTCCGACGACGCGCTCGGCCGGCAGTTGACCACCCGCTTCATGAGCGTCGTGGTGGACCGGCTGCACGCGGCCCGGGGCCGGCTGCTCGACCTCTACGGCTACCCGGTGGGCGCCCCGCCCGCCGGCTGATCCGTCCGGCCCGCGCCGCTGTGGACGCTGTCCGTCATCCGTCGCCGACCGGCCGGCCGCGCACCACCAGCTCATCGACCTCCAGCCTGCCGATGCGCAGCTCGCGGATTACCGCCCGGCGGATCGCCAGTCGCCCGATCGCGAGCGCGCCGACGGCGGCGGCACCGCAGGCCAGCGCCCCCACGGCCAGCGCCCCGACCGACGCCGCCCCCGCCGCCCGCGCGCCCGCCGCCGCCGCGCCGGTGGCGCTCGTCCCGACCACCCGCGCGCTCCGTGCCGTTCGTCCCATCCCGCCATTGTCGGCGCACCGCCGGCGGCGTGCGACCGGATCATGCGCACCCGACCCGCGATCCGATTGTCGGTGGTGGGTCCTATCCTCGGGCCCGTGACCGCCGAGCTGCACCTGCGTCCCGTGCGCGACGACGACCTGCCCCTCTTCTTCGCCCACGAGCAGGACGCGGAGGCCAACTGGATGGCCGCGTTCGGGCCGGAGGACCCGGCCGACCGGGAGCGGTTCGACGCCCACTGGCGGCGCGTGCGCGCCGACGAGCGGATCGTCCCCCGCACGGTGGTCGTCGACGGCGAGGTCGTCGGCCACGTCGTGGCCTTCCCCGTCGGCGAGCAGACCGAGGTCAGCTACTGGATCGACCCGCGACGCTGGGGCCGGGGGCACGCCACGGCGGCGCTCGCCGCGCTGCTGCGCGAGCTGCCCCAGCGGCCCGTGCACGCCCGCGCCGCCAAGGACAACCGCGCCTCGCTCGCCGTGCTGCGCAAGTGCGGCTTCGTCGTCACCGGCGAGGACAAGGGGTACGCCAACGGCCGGGGCACCGAGGTGGAGGAATGGGTGCTGGAGCTCGCCGGCGACTGACCCGCCGCCGCCCGCCGGGTCACCGCGTCCGCGCGAGCACTACTCTCGCGGGGTGAACTGGCTGGAACTGATCGGCTGGACCGGCTCCGCGCTGCTGGTCTGGTCGCTGCTGCAGACGCGCATCCTCCGGCTGCGTGCCCTGAACCTGGTCGGCTGCCTGATCCTGATCGGTTACAACGCCGCCGTGCAGGTCTGGCCCATGGTCGGGCTGAACGTCGTGCTCGCGGTGATCAACGTCTGGTACCTGCGGACCATGCTCGCCACCCGCCACGACGAGGCCACCTACCAGGTGGTCGAGGTCGGGGTCGACGACCAGTTCCTGGCCCACACGCTGAGTGTGCACGCCGCCGACATCGCCCGGTTCAACCCCGGCTTCCGCTGGCCCCCCGGCACCGCCGCCGAGCGTTCGGCGTTCCTGGTCGTACGCGCCGACGAGGTGGTCGGCGTGGTGCTGTCGCACGCCGAGGCCGACGGCGTGGCGCAGGTCGACCTCGACTACGTGACCCGACGGTTCCGGGACTTCACCCCCGGCGAGTTCGTCTACCGGCGCAGCAGCCTCTTCACCGACCGCGGCTTCCACCGGGTGATCACCCCGCCCGGCATGGTCGCCCCGTACTACCACCGGCTCGGCTTCCGCCCCGAGGGCCGCTCGTACGTCCTCGACCTGCCCGCCCCGCCGGTCGCCCGACGGGCCTGATCACATCGGGCACCGGATGAGGATTCGCCGGTCGGCCCGGTGGGCACAGACTGGCCTACGCCGGCCGTGACCATCGGCCGGCGGTGCCCGTCGTGCCGGCGGGCACCTTTCCCGCGTGAGGAGAGCCGGGCGTGCAGAGCATCTGGACCCAACTGGCCCTGGTCGGTGTCCTGGTCATCCTCAACGCGGTCTTCGCCGGCAGCGAGATGGCACTGGTCTCGCTGCGGGACAGCCAGATCCAGCGGCTGGAACGCACCAGCCGGGCCGGCCGGGTGCTGGCCCGCCTCGCCAAGGACCCGAACCGCTTCCTGGCCACCATCCAGATCGGGATCACCCTCGCCGGCTTCCTGGCGTCAGCCGCGGCGGCGGTGTCGCTGGCCAAGCCCCTCGTGCCGCTCCTCAGCGCGCTCGGCGGCGCCGCCGAGACCGTCGCGATCGTGGTGGTCACCCTCGCGTTGACCTTCGTCACCCTGGTCTTCGGCGAGCTGGCCCCGAAGCGGATCGCCATGCAGGCCGCGGAGCGGTGGGCGCTGCTGGTCGCCCGCCCGCTCGACCTGCTGGCCTCCGTGACCCGGCCGGCCGTCTGGGCCCTCGGCGCCACCAGCGACCTGGTGGTACGCCTGGTCGGGCTCAACCCGAAGCACGAGCCCGACGAGATCGGCCCCGACGAGCTGCGGGACATCGTCGCCGGCAACCACGGCTTCACCAAGGAGCAGCGGACCATCATCGCCGGCGCCGTCGAGATCGCCGACCGGCAGCTGCGGGCGGTGCTCGTACCCCGGTTGCAGGTCTTCACGCTCGACAGCGGCACCACGGCGGAGGCCGCGCGGCTGCTGCTGGCCGCCACCGGCCACTCCCGGGCGCCGGTGGTCCGGCACGGCGGCCTCGACGACGCGGTCGGCGTGATCCACCTGCGTGACCTCGTCGGCGTCCCCGAAGACCGGCCGGTCGACGAGTGCGCCCGCCCGCCGATGCTGCTGCCGGACTCCCTGCCGGTGGTGGACGCGCTGCGGCAGTTCAAGGCCGAACGCCAGCACATCGCCCTGGTGGTGGACGAGCGGGGCGCCGTCGACGGCATCGTCACCCTGGAGGACATCCTCGAGGAGATCGTCGGGGAGATCTACGACGAGACCGACCGGGACGTGCGCTCCGTGCGCACCGAGCCCGACGGCACCCTGCTGCTCCCCGGCACCTTCCCCGTGCACGACCTCATCGATCTGGGCGTCGAGCTGCCCGGCCGCCCCGGCGGCGACTACACCACCATCGCGGGTCTCGTGCTCGCCTGCCTCGGCCACATCCCCACCGTGGCGGGGGAGAGCGTCGTCGTGGACGGATGGGAGCTGGAGGTGACCCGCATCGACCACCGCGCCATCGCCGGGGTCCGACTGCGCCGGCAGGCCGAGCCGACGTCCGACGAGGCCGAGGTTGTGCTGGACGAGGCCCGAAGCTGACCGGTCAGGCCGGCTGACCGGTCAGGCCGGGTAGAGGTTCTGCAGCCGGACCTGGCCGCGGGCCACGAGCCGGGCGTCGGCGTCGGTGATCTCCACCTGCCAGAGCTGCTGGCTGCGCCCCCGGTGCACGGGCGTGCCCACGGCGGTCAGCTCGCCGTCGCGGACGGCGCGCAGGAAGTCGGTCTGGTTCGACACGCCGACGACGCGTCCGCGCTCGCCCAGCCACAGCGACCCGCCGATGCTGGCGGCCGTCTCGACCACCGAGCAGTACACGCCGCCGTGCTGGATGCCGAACGGTTGGTGCAGCTCCGGGCGGACCTGCCAACGGATCACCACCCGGTCGCCGTCGACCTCGTCGAGCTTGAGGCCGAGCAGGGCGACGAAGCCGCCCGTCAGATCCGGCATGTCCACGGCGTTCCCTCCCTCGATCACGGCGCCGCCAGCCTACGCCGACGTCCGCCGGGCAAACCCGGTACGTTCCGCCCCCGGTCATGGGGGACAATCGGTGACCGTGACCGACAGCATCCCCCCGCCGCCGGGGCGGGACTCCCTGACCGACGACCTGCGGTGGCGGGGCCTGATCCAGGACTCCACCGGCCTCGACGAGCTGCGTGCGTTGCTCGACGGCGGCTCCGCCGCCTACTACGTGGGCTTCGACCCGACCGCGCCGAGCCTGCACGTCGGCCATCTCATGCAGGTCGCCACGGCACGTCGGCTCCAGCTCGCCGGGCACCGGCCGCTGCTGCTCGTCGGCGGCGCCACCGGCCAGATCGGCGACCCGAAGGAGAGCGCCGAGCGGAGCCTCAACCCGCCCGAGGTGGTCGCCGGCTGGGTGGCCCGGATCCGCGACCAGCTCGCCCCCTTCGTCTCGTACGAGGGGGAGAACGCGGCGCACCTGGTCAACAACCTGGACTGGACCGGCGAGATGTCGGTGGTCGAGTTCCTCCGCGACGTCGGCAAGCACTTCCCGGTCAACAAGATGCTGGCCCGGGAGGTGGTGAGGGCGCGGCTGGAGAGCGGCATCAGCTTCACCGAGTTCAGCTACCAGCTGCTCCAGGCGAACGACTTCTTCGAGCTGCACCGCCGGCACGGCTGCCAGCTCCAGTTCGGCGGCTCGGACCAGTGGGGCAACATCACCGCCGGCGTCGACTACATCCGCCGGCGCGGCGCCGGGCCGGTGCAGGCGTTCACCACGCCGCTGGTGACGAAGTCCGACGGCACGAAGTTCGGCAAGACCGAGGGCGGCGCGATCTGGCTCGACCCCGAGATGACCAGCCCTTACGCGTTCTACCAGTTCTGGGTCAACGTCGACGACCGGGACGTGAGTCGCTACCTGCGGTACTTCAGCTTCCGCTTCCGGGAGGAGCTGGAGGCGCTGGAGAAGGAGACCGCCGAGCGGCCGGCGGCCCGGGCGGCGCAGCGGGCGCTGGCCGAGGAGCTGACCACGCTGGTGCACGGCGAGCGGGAGATGGCGCAGGTGGTGGCCGCGAGCCAGGCGCTCTTCGGCCGCGGCTCGCTGGACGAGCTGGCACCGGCGACGCTGCGGGCCGCGCTGGCCGAGGCCGGCCTGGTCCACGTCGACGAGCTGCCCGACGTCGCCGGGTTGCTGCGCGACTCCGGGCTGGTCCCCAGCCTCAAGGAGGCGCGCCGGGTGATCGCCGAGGGCGGCGCCTACGTGAACAACAGCCGGGTGACCGAGACCGACGCCACTGTGGACCCCGGCGACCTGCTGCACGGCCGGTACCTGGTGCTGCGCCGCGGCAAGCGGTCGTTCGCCGGGGTCGAGCTGCGCGGTTAGCCGTACGTCGCCCGACGTGACGCGGGACGCCCCCGGCGGATTTGACGATCGATCCGCCGGGGGCGTAACTTTCTCTCTGCCAGCGCGGAACGGACGAACCGGGGCGAAGCCACCGGAGGCCGGGCGCGGGAATGAGCTTCGGGTCCGGTGTGTTGCACTCACCGGTGCCCGGACCGGGCGGTGCCCCGGATCCGCCGCGAGGCGGATTTGGCGAGGCGGAACCGACCGGGTATGGTTCATCGCCGGTAGGGAACCGGGCGAGCTCGTGGGAGACCGCGGCGGCCGGCCTGCCGGAAGTCACGATCGACAACGGCGGAAGCCGATGTCGTGTGGCGCCCGGAAATGGGATTGAAGTGGTGCGGATCGCTACGAAGCGGTTTGACACGGCGGAAACCACCGGGTAACGTAGTA